>JBFLXM010000085.1:0-15186 GCA_040757175.1 Thermodesulfobacteriota bacterium | reverse complement strand
GCCTCAACAGAGTCAGAGAATTACGCATTAACATCCAAAATGAAGCTCGGATTCTGCATAATCACCCCCCAGAGTCTCAGCCTCTGAGGGATTACGCTTTTGCAAAAACCTAACCGGACAGTGCTGGTGAAAAATATGCTTTCCTGGATTCGTGCCCAGACGAGTCGCCCCCAACCTGGAGAATTGTTCTCCGGCGGAACTGGAAGTGGCCGCCAAAGCCGCTCCTTCCCAGCGGAGCCATAATCGTCTGATGGCGATCAGGGCCTTGACCTTGAACATCCCCCAAGAGCAGGTGGCCGCTTTATACAGCGTCTCGTTGCGCAGTTTGAACAACTGGATCAACCGCTTCAATCAACAAGGCATAGACGGCCTGATTGAAGGAGAGCGCACCGGACGTCCGGCCAAGATCACCCCGGAGCAAAGCGCCCATTACCGCCAACTCATCGAACAGCCGGAATTAGCCGACCAACTCCATTGGACGGCAGTGAAATTTCATGGTTATCTCCGGCAAGAACTCCAGCATGAAATCGGTTATCGCACCGTGGTGCGCTGGCTGCATGACAATAATTTTCGCCTGAAGGTGCCGCAGCCCTGGCCGGACCGCCAGGATGAAAAACAACGGCAGCTTTTTTTAGAGCGACTCAAAGCCTATCTCCAGGATGAGACTGTGGATATCTGGTACTTGGATGAGATGGGTATTGAAGGCGATCCCCGCCCCCGGCGACGCTGGGCCCAGAAAGGGGCCAAGATTCGGATCCCCTATTACGGAGAGCATCTCCGCATGAATGTCACCGGCATGGTAGGTCCCCGACTCGGCCAATTTTATGCATTGGAATTCACTCACAGCGACAGCGAAGTTTTCCAAGTGTTTTTGAACCATGCCAATCAAGATGTAAAACTCGAAAGGCCAAGAAATATTCTTATTTGCGATAACGCCACCTGGCATAAAAAGAAATCTTTGCAATGGGGCGCCTTTGAGCCGGTGTTTTTGCCGCCCTATTCTCCGGACTTAAACCCCATTGAACGTTTATGGCTGCTCATCAAGGCCGAATGGTTCACAGATTTCTTCGCCAAAACTCGCCAACAATTGCTTGAGCGCATTGACCAGGCCCTTTTATGGGTCATGAATCGGGGCGGCGACAATCAAAGAACTTGCTCCCTGGAACGATTCACGTGATACCCACTCACCCTCATTGAGGAAAGAATTTTCGGCAAACGCTATAATTCCTACCGACAGCCTTAACTGGATACAATCATAATAAAAAAGTTGGTAATCTCCTATCTGTGCCATTGATCCACTCTATGGTATGATCTTTTCGCACCGTGGGGGCCACTTTTTTCACCGGCGATTTTAGCGAATCGGGAGGATAATCCGCTCATTTCTTCATATTTTAAATAGAAAACTTAACTCCCAGGGAGTTGTTCCATGTATGCCCACTCCAAGAATGTGGAAGGTAGGCGACACAAGCTTAAAGAACATTTGGAAGCGGTGGCCCGCCTGGCGGCTGATTTAGCGAAAAAGTTTCAAGCCGAATCTTTTCAAGCCGAATCTTGGGGATATCTGGCTGGGTTGTTACACGATTTGGGCAAGAGCCAGCCGGGTTTTCAGGTTTATTTAGAGCAGTGTCAAAACCACCCCGAGAAGAAGATACGGGGCCCTGACCATAGCAGTGCCGGAGCAGTGTTGGCTTGGCAGCAATACTGGGAGGGTTTGGCCTGCTTACTGGCAGGGCACCATGGAGGGCTGCCCAGCCATGCCGACCTAAAAAGCCGTATTGAGAGAAAATCCAGCGATTCGGCAATAATGGATGTTCTGTCACATGCGGAAGAAATTCTGACCTTGCCTGAACGTCCGTCCTACCCCGCCCTGAAATCTCCTTCCCAAGCAGAACTTTTCCTGCGACTTCTTTTCTCAACTTTGGTTGATGCAGATTATTTGGATACAGAGGCCCACTTCGATCCCGGGAGATCTCGATTGCGGTACCGGTCTTTTGACCTGGCAGTTTTAGCTGAACGCTTCTGGAAGGAGCAGGATAAATTATCCGGTCATGACCAAAACCAAGTGAACCTTGCCCGCCATCAAATCTACCAGGCATGCCTGGCCGCGGCGGCATGGGAACCTGGGGTCTTTCGTCTCACCGTCCCCACCGGCGGCGGCAAGACCCTCTCCGGAATGGCCTTTGCCCTGCGGCATGCCTTGAAGTATCAAAAAGAGCGGATTATCGTCGCCATCCCTTACACCAGCATCATCGATCAGACAGCGCAGATTTATCGGTCGATTTTTGGAGAGGAAGCAGTTCTGGAGCACCATAGCGCTCTCGCCGTCCCGGACACAGAGGAAGATTATCTACGCCATCAATGGGCCAGGCTGGCCGCGGAAAATTGGGACGCTCCCATTGTAGTCACCACCACGGTCCAACTTTTTGAAAGTCTCTTCTCCAACCGCCCGGCTGCCTGCCGCAAACTTCACAATGTGGCCCAAAGCATTATCATCCTGGACGAAGTCCAGATCTTGCCCACCGGTCTGCTGTCGCCGATTTTGGAAGTTGTGCAACAGTTGGTGGACCATTATGGGGTGACTGTGGTCCTATCCACCGCCACCCAACCCTCCCTGGTTGATTCCGGATCGCCGTACCTGAAAGGTTTGCGTGGAGAAATCAGGGAGATCGTGCCAGACCCGGCCCGGTATTTTCAGGCCCTTAAGCGGGTGTCCTATGACCACCCCAGGGAACCCTGGCCTTGGGAGCGGGTAGCCCAGGAGATGGCTGCGGCGCCGCAATGCCTGACAGTGGTAAACACCAAAAAGGATGCCCTCGCCCTCCTCGATGCTCTGGATGATCCTGAAGTCCTCCATCTTTCGACCCAATTGTGCATGGCCCATCGCCGCAAAGTAATGGAGGGAATTAAGCTTCGTTTGACTAGCGGCCAACCTTGCCGGGTAGTGGCCACCCAGGTAGTGGAGGCCGGGGTGGACCTGGACTTCCCGGTGGTCCTCCGGGCCATGGGTCCTCTGGATCGCATTGTCCAGGCCGCGGGGCGCTGTAACCGGGAAGGGCGGCTTTCCCAGGGGCGTATGGTTATCTTCCAGCCGGCTGAGGGGCAAGTCCCTCCTGGAGATTACCGCGCCGGTCATGATATTGCCCGTGCCATGCTTAATCGGCCAAGTATCGATCTCCACTCCCCCGGAATTTATGAAAGTTACTTCCATCAACTTTACCAGGCGGTGAACACCGATAAGCACGGTATTAACGAATTGCGTCAATGCCTGGATTTTCCCGAAGTAGCTGCCCGGTTCAAGCTCATTGAAGGCGTTACCGCGCCTCTGGTAGTTCGCTATCCCAAGGATAGTTCCCCGACTGATGAACTGCTGCGGCGCTTACAGAACCCTGGAGCGCTTCCGAGCGGTAAGGCGCGTCTGCTTCTTAGGCGGCTGCAACCCTATCTGGTTAATGTGCGCCACGGCCTGTTGGCTCGTTATCAGAAATCGGGCCTGGTCAAGGAGTTGCCCTTGGGACTATGGGAATGGTTGGGGGATTATCATCCGGTGCGAGGTCTCCACGATGCGGTCCTCGATCCGGAACCTCTGGTAATTTAGCCGAAAGGAGGTGCGTAAATGAATCATGGTTATTTGCAGGTAAAGGTCTGGGGAGACTGGGCCTGTTTCACTCGGCCGGAAATGAAGGTGGAGCGGGTCTCTTACCCGGTCATGACCCCGTCGGCGGCCCGGGGGGTACTAGAGGCCATCTTTTGGAAACCGGAGTTCTCTTGGCAGGTGCGGGAAATCTTGGTGCTCAAGCCCATCCGGTTTTTTTCGGTTCTCCGGAATGAAGTGAACCAGGTGGCCTCTCCCGGCTCCGCCAAAGGCTGGCGGGAAAAGGGGGGCGGCTATTTCGCCGACGAGGACCGGGCCCAGCGCCATACCCTGGCCCTACGGGACGTGGCTTACATCATCAAGGCCGACGTTGCCCTCAAGCCCCATGCGGACGCCGACCCGGCCAAGTACCGGGACCAGTTCCGCCGGCGGGTGACCCGGGGCCAATATCACCACACCCCTTGCCTGGGCTGCCGGGAATTCGCCGCCAGCTTCGGGGATCCCGTGGAGGGAGATCGACCCCTCTCAGTGACCTCGGATTTGGGCTTGATGCTCTTCGATCTGGATTATGAGCATGATGACCAGGGCCGGGGCGTCCGGGGCAAGCCCCGCTTCTTCCCGGCCCGGCTGGAACAGGGGGTGCTTCGAGTAGACCATTCTCTCTATGGGTAAGGGAGGAAAACATGCTTCTGGAAAAACTCTGCGAATATTCGCAACGCCTGGAGGATTTGGCCCCTTTTGGCTATGACAAGACAACGATTCGCTGGCTTATCAACCTTGACGCAGAGGGCAATTTCTTGGGGATAGTATCCACCAGCAGCGGCAGGAAGAATGACCGGGGGAAGGTGTTTTTTGCCCCCTCGGTTTTAAGATCATCAAAAGTTATTGCCAGCTTGTTAGTTGGTAATGGCGAATATGTCCTGGGAATAGCTCGTCCAGACGTCGAAGAGAAAAAAGTTCAAGACCGCCATCTGGCCTTTGTGGACCAAGTGCAAGACTGCGCAAGCACAACACAAAATCCCCAAGTCCAAGCTGTTCTTGGCTTCTTAAAATCTTTAGACCTGCAAAGCTTGCAGTTACCCGAGGACTTTAATCCTGCTATGAATCTCTCATTTCAGGTTGAGAGCATCATGCCGATTGACCTAAATGATGTGCGTACCTATTGGGGCCGACTCCAGGGCGGGGAACAAACTTCTGAGTCACTCGGAGCCTTCAGCCAATGTTTGACCTGCGGCACGAGTTGCTCCCCTACTCTTCGACATCCCATCAAGATTAAAGGTATTCCCGGCGGCCAGAAGGCTGGCATGACCTTGGTGTCCGCCAATGCCGACGCCTTTTTATCTTATGGACTCAAGGCATCCCTCATTTCTCCGATTTGCCGGGACTGCGCTGAGCGCTATGCCAAGGCCGCCAATGCCTTGCGGGAAAAAAAAGACTCGCACCTGGTCGTCGGCCCCCTGGTCTACCTCTTCTGGACCCGGGAATCCACGAACTTCAACATCGCCACCCTCTTCTCCCAACCCCAGCCGGAAGAGGTGAAGGCCCTGATTCAATCCGCCCGCAAGGGTCGTCCCCGCACTTCTCTGGATACCCAGGCCTTCTATGCCACCGCCCTCACTGCCAGCGGCGGCCGGGTGGTGGTGCGGGACTGGCTGGAAACCACCGTGGGAGAGGTCAAAGAGCATTTGGCCCGCTGGTTTAGGCTACAACGCCTGGTTGATTGGGACGGTTCTGAGGGTTCCCCATACGGATTATATCCCCTGACCACCAGCTTGGTCCGGGACCCCCGCCAGGACTTGCCCCCCAACGTTCCCAAGGCCTTGCTTAAAGGGGCACTCCAGGGAAGCCCTTTGCCTGCCTGGTTATTATTCCAGGCAATCAAACGAAACCGCGCTGAGCAACAACTCACCCGGCCCCGGGCCGCCATTATCAAAATGGTCCTACTTTCTCAAAAGATAAATATTCAGGAGGATGCCATGGTGCGTTTGGCTGAAGATAATCTTAACCCGGCCTATCTCTGCGGCCGCCTTTTAGCCGTGCTGGAGCAGGTGCAGTTCCAGGCCGTAAGTCCCAAAGCTACCCTCATCGACCGATTTTTTGGCACCGCCTCCACCGCCCCGGGATCGGTGTTTCCCCGGTTGGTGCGCGGAGCCCAGGCCCACTTGGGAAAGCTCCGGAAGGAAAAATTCGGGGCCTACACCGCCTTGCAAGGTCGCCTGGAGTCCGTGATGGGCAACCTCTCCGGCTTTCCCAAGATTCTCACGTTGGAAGAACAAGGCTGGTTCAGCCTGGGCTATTACCACCAGCGAGCCTGGGATCGGGCTCAGGCCAAAGCCAGAAAAGAGAAACAGGTCTCCGGTGAGGAAGCGGTTGTCGAAGAACCCCCTAATGACGAAGAAGAATAAAGAAGGAGGCACAAGATATGGAATCCCCCGTTTATTACGACCCGACCCGGCGTCACGACTTTGTCCTGATCTTTGAGGTAACCGACGGCAACCCCAACGGCGACCCGGACGCCGGCAACCTGCCCCGGGTGGACCCGGAGACCATGCAGGGCCTTGTGACCGACGTCTGCCTGAAGCGCAAGGTACGGGATTGGGTGGACGCCACTCGCGGTACCGAAGCTAATTTTAAAATCTATGTTCAGAACAAGGGATTCGCCCTCAACGCCCTGCACCGCCGGGCCTATGAAGACTTGAAGATCAAACCCACCGGCGTCAAGCAGAAACGCCCGGAGGTAGAGCAGACCCGCGCCTGGATGTGTCGCAACTTCTATGACATCCGCACTTTCGGCGCAGTGATGACCACGGAAGTCAATTGCGGACAGGTGCGGGGGCCGGTGCAGCTCACCTTCGCCCGCTCCGTGAACCCCATCATCCCCCTGGACCTGAGTATCACCAGAGTGGCCGTCACCAAAGAGCAGCAAGTAGAGTTCGTGGAGACCGAAACGGGTATGGAAGGCGGCAAAGTCACCGAAATGGGCCGCAAGGCCCTGGTCCCCTATGGCCTTTACCTAGGCTATGGTTTTATCAACCCTCACTTTGCCGAGCAGACCGGCTTCTCCCAGGAGGACCTGGCCCTCTTTTGGGAAGCCTTAACCCGCATGTGGGACCTGGACCGCTCCGCTTCCCGGGGCCGCATGGCCTGTCGGGGACTGTACGTCTTCACCCATGACAGCAAGCTGGGTAAGGCTCCGGCCCATAAGCTCTTCGACCTGATACGGGTAGACCGCCGGGACTCCCAGACCCCGCCTCGCCGCTTCGGCGACTATGAGATCACTGTGCCGGAGCAAAAAGACCTGCCCGCAGGGGTCACCCTTACCGTCCTGGAAGGCTGACGCAAGACCTGAAAAAGGGAGGTGAAGGCCATGATGGACGAACTGGACGGACCAGCAGCGGCATTCGACGAGCAAGACTTTATCCCCATTTCCGCCCTGGAGCACTATGCTTACTGCCCCCGACAGGCAGCCCTGATCCACGTGGAGATGGTCTGGGATGAGAACCTCTATACCCAGCGGGGCAGGTTTGTCCATGAAATCGTGGATCAACCCGGCTCGGATATTCTGGGGGAAGTCCGGGTAGAACGCAGTCTGCCTCTCTGGTCCCGCCGCTGGGGACTGGTGGGCAAGGCCGATATTGTAGAGTTTCATGGGGATACCCCTTACCCGGTGGATTACAAGCACGGCCCCCGGCGGCGGCGGGAGCACGACGACTTACAGTTATGCGCCCAGGCGGTGTGTCTGGAGGAGATGACCGGCCGGGAAGTGCCCCGGGGGGCCATTTTTCACGCCTCCTCCCAGCACCGGCGGGAGGTGCTCTTCGATGCGGCTTTGCGCCGCCGCCTGCAAGAGGCGGTGGTGCAGCTACGGAAAATTTTGCACCGCCGCAGCCTGCCTCCGGCTCCCAATGATAAACGTTGCCGCCAATGCTCCTTGAAATCCTCCTGCTTGCCCACGGTGGTGGCTGATGCCAGGCGCATATCCCGGCTGACCTCAGCCCTGTTCCGCGTGGAGGAAGACGGATGAAGACCCTGTTGAACACCCTCTATGTCCAGACTTCCGGGGCCTATCTGCGCCTGGATCATGAGACCCTTAAAGTGGAAATTGAAAAAGAGGTGCGGCTGCAGGTGCCGTTACACCATCTGGGCGGCCTGGTGTTGTTCGGGGAGGTGATGGTTTCCCCAGGCCTTTTGGGGCGTTGTGCCCAAGACGGCAGGTCCATTATCTGGCTCAGCCGCACCGGACGCTATCTCGGCCGCCTGGAAGGACCGGTTTCCGGCAACGTATTGCTGCGCCGGGCCCAACACGAGGCCCTTGACTCTTCCCACAGAACCCTGGAGATTGCCCGGAACCTGGTGGCCGGCAAGCTCAAGAACCAGCGGAGCGTCATCATGCGCAGCGCCCGGGAAACCGAAGACTCTCAGGATCACGAACTCTTAAGTCATACCGCCCAACTCCTGGCGGAAACCCTATTGCAATTGCCCGCAGTCTCGGACCTGGATACCCTCCGGGGCATGGAAGGGGATGCGGCCCGGCATTATTTCGCCGGGTTCAGCAGCATGCTTCTGGCCGACCGGGAGACTTTCGCCATTAATGCCCGCACCCGCCGGCCGCCCCTGGACCCCGCTAATGCCCTGCTCTCCTTTCTCTATGCCCTGCTGTTAAGCGACTGTGTCGCGGGGGCGCAAGGCGTCGGCCTTGATCCCCAGATGGGTTTCCTCCACAGCCTGCGGCCCGGGCGGCCCTCCCTGGGATTGGACCTCATGGAAGAACTCCGCCCCATCCTGGCCGACCGGCTGGCCCTCACCCTCATCAACCGCCGCCAGTTGAGTGCCCAAGACTTCGACCGGCGCACCGGCGGTGCAGTCCTTTTGAATGACGCGGGCCGTAAAAAGGTAGTGGTGGCCTATCAGGAACGCAAGCAAGAGGAGATTCTTCACCACGGGGCGCAGCAAAAGATGCCCCTGGGGCTGGTACCCCATATTCAGGCCCGGCTGCTCGCCCGCCACCTGCGAGGGGAGCTGGCGGCCTATCCTCCTTATCTCCACAGGTGAGGAACAACTGATGATGACCGTCCTGGTGACTTACGATGTTTCCACGGAAGACGCGGCGGGAAGGCGCCGCCTGCAACGGATGGCGCAGCAATGCAAAAACTTCGGCCAGCGGGTGCAAAAGAGCGTTTTCGAATGCGAAGTGGATGAAATGCAGTTTGAGCGCCTGGTTCGAACTTTGGTGAAAATCATGGATAAGGAGGAGGACAGTCTCAGGATTTACCGCCTGACGGAGCCCCTGGAAAAGAATGTCCGGGTCTTCGGCTGGGACAAAAAAGTGGACTTTAGCCAACCCCTTCTGGTCTGAGGGCGAACCGCTAGCGGGGGTGAAAACCTTGGGGGTTCGCACCAGGATAATTACAAGGGAATTCGGCAGGATCGGCCAAAGTCATACTTTCCCATGGTGATTTGCGGCCAAGTTTAAGCCTGGTTCGCCCGAAACAGGGCTAAAAGCCCTGTAAAACCTGGCCGGAAAAGGCCAGGGAAGCACCCGGCTTCAGAGCCGGGTGAGGATTGAAACGAATTTGAAAATCATCATCCCCACTGAAACAGACGAAGCACCCGGCTTCAGAGCCGGGTGAGGATTGAAACATATTCCTCGTAATAGTAACACCCCTGCTGTATGCGAAGCACCCGGCTTCAGAGCCGGGTGAGGATTGAAACCTTTTTCAGGTCCTTAAAACCCGACTCCACCTTGCGAAGCACCCGGCTTCAGAGCCGGGTGAGGATTGAAACAAACAATCTCCCCATCTCCCTGAGCTTGGCATTAGCCGAAGCACCCGGCTTCAGAGCCGGGTGAGGATTGAAACAATCAGGGCATGGAGGGAAAGTAAATGGGTGATCGGGAAGCACCCGGCTTCAGAGCCGGGTGAGGATTGAAACTGGAACCAGCCCAAGTGGGAATTCACCCTGAGTTGAAGCACCCGGCTTCAGAGCCGGGTGAGGATTGAAACGCGATGGAAGGGAAGGGCGGCTCCAGCAACGCCGGAAGCACCCGGCTTCAGAGCCGGGTGAGGATTGAAACTTGAAGGTGGTGGTGGAGCCCTGCATGGACTCGCGAAGCACCCGGCTTCAGAGCCGGGTGAGGATTGAAACGCCAAACCGGAAAAAGCTGCGGCTAAACCGGAGCGAAGCACCCGGCTTCAGAGCCGGGTGAGGATTGAAACGGTAAAAGGCTATGGCGGGTAGCAAGGGCGATTTTGAAGCACCCGGCTTCAGAGCCGGGTGAGGATTGAAACAAAGAAGTGCTTGTCACTACCGCGCCATCAAGCTGGAAGCACCCGGCTTCAGAGCCGGGTGAGGATTGAAACAGGAGTTGGCCGTTAGGAGCCCGCATGTACTCCAGAAGCACCCGGCTTCAGAGCCGGGTGAGGATTGAAACAAGGCCGAACAACAGAAACTGGCCGGGCAGACTCAGAAGCACCCGGCTTCAGAGCCGGGTGAGGATTGAAACTTTGACACCGACCATCCCGCGCGCACCCCCACCAAGAAGCACCCGGCTTCAGAGCCGGGTGAGGATTGAAACGAGCATTACTGGGATCAGGCCGCGGCCTCATTCTTTGAACATCTCTTTCAATGATTTCAAAAGGAACAATCATCGAAAAAATGGGGCCAAACTCTGAAGAGCCTGACCCTGTTCTGACCCTATTTCTTGCACACCAATAAAATTACAACTATCTGATTTCCCTATAATAAATTGGTGGAGGCGGCGGGAGTCGAACCCGCGTCCGCAAACAGTCCCTGAGAGCGTCTACATGCTTAGTCGATGTTTTATTTTCGCCCCTAAAGACTTCCATCGACAGAATTCCCAGAAGCTAACCTGCTGAAATTTTCGTCCGCCGGGCCACAGGCGAACCCGACAGCTTTGCCAGGAAACGGTCACCTGGGGTCTTCTCCCGGCCTAAGAACCCCAGGCGCTAGCCTTAAGCGGCTAGAGCGTAGCCGTAGTTGTCGGCACTTATGGTTTTCCTACCCGTTTAACGAGCGGACAGGACCTCGGCATGCAACCGGCAGTTCTCTATCTACGTCGAAGCCGTTACGCCCCCTTGATTAAATTATAAGGATTTTTGCTTACTTTTGCAAGATGCTTATCGGCTTCCAGGGGCGAAACTTTAGCCGCTTGGGAAATGGTGGTCGGGGGAAGGGACCAGGGTCTAAAGTCGGGCGAGACGCCTGTCCCGCTGCACGGAGCACTGAGGGCGAACACCAGGTTCGCTACAAAATATGCGGGTTGGGGAAGAGGCAGGTATGCTGAGGTCCGCAGGCGAGACGCCTGTGCTACTGGCCCTCCCCTCAAATCTTTTCCCCCTCAATGACTCTTACGCATTTTGTAGGCCGCGGCCATGAGGCGGTAGACGGAGGAGCCGGCCAGGGCGGCGATATCTTCCGTGGGCAGGTGCCGGGGAATGGTCTCGTCGAAGAGGATATTGGCCTCCGGGGGAAACTCCTCGTCCCCCCGCCAGAGGACGTGGGTCACGGGCACCAGGGGGAAGGCCTGGTAGGTAGCGGAGGCGTCCCCCTGGGTGCCGATGGCGCCCCCCGAGGCCGCGGCCACCTGGAGGTAGAGGTCCAGGTCGTGGCCGAAGGTCTCCAGCAGGGGTTTCTTGGCCCGGGAGACGAACGCGGACCAGTAAAAACCGCCCTCGGGCACGCTGCGGAAGTCGATCTCCCGGCCGCTCAGGGGTTCGCCGGTGGTATGGAGCAGATAGTGGAGGATGAGGATCTGCTCGGTGAGCGGCAGCTCCCCCTGGCCCTCCGGGGGGGTGACCCGCACCTCCGGCCAGGAGACCAGGCGGGGCTGGCCGAAAAAGGGGACGATGAGCCACTCCCGGGTGTCTTCATAACCATATTCACAGCGGCTCAGGCCGGAAAGACGCTGGGGATTGACTTTTTGCAACTCCGCCGCGGCCAGGGCGATGGCCGCTTTATAATCGTCGATGCGAGGCATGGGGACTCCTATTTTAAGGGGTCAGGGATCAGGGGTCAGGGGTCAGTAAAAAAGGTTATTTCTTCACTGACCCCTGATCCCTGGCCCCTGGGCCCTGATGTTTTTGATTATATAGCATATTTTTTCCTTGACATGGAGGGGAGGATATTTTAATTGAAAAGGATAGGGAGTCGAGGACAGCAAATGTTGCAGTCAAGCTGGCGCCGGTACTTTTATTTTAGCTATTATTATTTTACCGGGCCGGAGTGCGCCTCGACTTTTAAAAGACCCTAAACAACCCAGAAAATCTTTTAAAAGCCGTGGCGCAGGCGAGGCGACCACGGCTTTTTTTTTGGCGGTGGGCGTCTCCCGGACCAGGGTCCCGCCGCGGACAAGGAGGAAGCAGTGATCGGCAAAAGCATTCGCCTGGAGCGTATTTTGAACCGGGAGACCGGCCGCGCGGTGATCGTGCCCATGGATCACGGGGTAACGGTGGGTCCCATCGAGGGCCTCATTGACATGAAGACCACCGTCAACGCGGTGGCCAGCGGCGGGGCCAACGCCATTGTCATTCACAAGGGCCTGGTGGAGGGCGGCCACCGCCGCCGGGGCAAGGACGTGGGGCTCATCATCCACCTGTCCGGATCCACGGCCCTGTCGCCCTATCCCAACGCCAAGACCCTGGTGTGCACGGTGGAAGAGGCCATCAAGCTGGGCGCGGACGGGGTCTCCATCCACGTCAACATCGGCAACGGCTCGGAGGGGGAGATGCTGGCGGACCTGGGCTGGGTGGCCCGGGAGTGCCGGGAATGGGGCATGCCCCTGTTCACCATGATGTACCCCCGGGGGGAGAAGATCAAAGACGAATACGACGCGGGCGTCATCATGCACGTGGCCCGTCTGGGCGCGGAACTGGGCGCGGACATCGTCAAGGTCTCCTATACCGGCTCGGTGGAATCCTTCCGCAAGGTGGTGCGGGGCTGTCCGGTGCCGGTGGTCATCGCCGGGGGTCCGAAGATGAGCTCCGACCGGGAAATCCTGGAGATGGTGAAAGGGGCCATCGAGGCCGGGGGCGCGGGGGTGTCCATCGGCCGCAACGTCTTCCAGCACCGGGACCCCAGCCGCATGGTGGGGGCCATTAGTTTATTGGTCCATGAGAACAGCAGCGTGGATGAGGCGCTGTCGTTTTTGCAGGCGGTTTAAGGGACGGTTTTTAGTTTTTAGTTAAAAGAGCAGGCTTTAGCCTGTGCCACCTGGTAACAAGCTGAAAGCTGAAAGCTGACGGCTGATAGCTTTTGCGAAGCCGTTGATGGTGCGTGGAACGCACCCTACAAGAGGCTTCCCGAAGGAAAAAATATGAAACAGCTATGGGTCAAAGTGGACCCCTGGGATAAGGAGCTGGTCACCACCGCGCTGGAATCCGGCGCGGACGCTCTCTGGGTGCCCGAGGGGCGGGTGCAGGAGGTCAAGGCCCTGGGGCTCATCCGGGTGGTGGCCCCGGACGGCGACCTGGTCCCCGGGAAGGACGTCCAGGAAGTGGCCATCACCGGCATGGGCCAGGAGGAGGAAATAATCCGCCTCAGCCGCCAGGGCCCGGTGGTGGTGCGCACCCCGGACTGGACCGTCATCCCCCTGGAAAACCTGGTGGCCCAGGGCGGCAACCTCTGGGTGGAAACCGGGGACCCGGACGCGGCCCGCACTTTTTTGGGGGTGCTGGAGAAGGGTGTGGACGGTTTAGTGGTCACCAGCCGGGACCCCGGGGTGATCAAAAAGATCGCCCGCCTGGTGAAGGAGGCCTCGCCGCCCGCGGAGCTGACAGTAGCCCGCATCACCGGCCTGAAGGCCTTAGGCATGGGGGACCGGGTCTGCGTGGACACCTGCGCCAACATGGGGCTGGGGGAAGGCATGCTGGTGGGCAACTCCTCCGGCGGGCTCTTCCTGGTGCACGCCGAATCCCTGGAGAATCCCTATGTGGCGCCCCGGCCCTTTAGGGTCAACGCCGGGCCGGTGCACGCCTATATCCGGGTGCCCGGGGGCAAGACCCGTTACCTGGGGGAGCTGGCCGCGGGGGACGAAGTGCTCGTGGTCAACCACCAGGGCCACACCTGGCCCGGGGTGGTGGGCCGGGTGAAGGTGGAACGACGCCCCCTGATGCTGGTGGCAGCAAGCGCGGCCGGCCAGGAGATCACCGCCATCCTGCAAAACGCCGAGACCATCCGTCTCACCCGCCCCAATGGGGAAGCGGCATCCATCGTCACCCTGCAGCCTGGGGACGAAGTCTTGGCGGCCCTGGAAGAATCCGGCCGCCACTTCGGCCACAAGGTCCAGGAAACCATCCTGGAGAAATGAGCTATGACGGAAAAAGAGGAATTGCGCCAGCAGATCAACGACCTGGATCAGGAACTGCTCTCCCTGCTCAACCGCCGCCAGACCTTGGCCCAAGCCATCGGCCGCATCAAAAACCGCCAGGGCCAGCGCACCCTGGATTTCCAGCGGGAAGAAGAGGTCCTGGCCAACCTGCTGCGTCTCAACCCGGGCCCTTTGAGCCATGCGGCCCTGAAAAATATCTTCCGGGAGATCATCTCCGCGTCCCGGCAGATTCAGAGCCCCCTGAGCGTGGCCTTCCTGGGGCCGGAGGCCACTTTCTCCCACCTGGCGGCCCTGAAAAAATTCGGGGGCTCCACCCGCTTCGGGCCGCTGCTCAGCATCCATGAGGTCTTTGCCGAAGTGGAGAAAGGCAATTACGATTACGGGGTGGTGCCCATCGAGAATTCCACGGAAGGGGTGGTCAACGACACCCTGGACCACTTTGTGGAGACCTCCCTGAAGATCTGCGGGGAAACCTTTCTGGAGGTTTCCCACGATCTGGTGTCCAAGTCCGGACAGGGGCAGGATATCGAGGTGATCTACTCCCATCCCCAGGCCTACGGCCAATGCCGCCGCTGGCTGGCCGCCCATCTCCCGGACGTCCCCATCATCGAGGTGGCCTCCACCGGGGTGGCGGCCCAAAAAGCCGCCAAGAATGCCAACGCCGCGGCCATTGCCAGCGCCACGGCCGCGTCCCTGTATGATCTGCGGGTAGTGGAGCGGCGCATTGAAGACCATCCGGGGAACGTCACCCACTTCTTTGTCATCGGCCCGGAATCTCCCGGCCCCACCGGCAGGGACAAGACCTCCATCATCTTCGCGGTGGACAACATCCCCGGCGCGCTCTACAAAACCTTGCAGCCCATAGCCGGCCGGGGCATCAACATGACCCGCATCGTCTCCCGGCCGGCCAAAACCGAGGCCTGGCGCTACCTCTTTTTTGTGGACATCGACGGCCACCAGGAGGACCAGCAGGTGCGTTCGGCCCTGACGGAGATCGAAGCCCTGAGCGCCCATTTTCAGCTCCTGGGCTCCTTCCCCCGGGCCCCGGCGGTGGAGAATCCTAGTTAAAAGACGGTTTTCCGTTTTTGGTTTTTCGTTTTTGGTCTCAAATATCTCCCTGAACCCAGCACTGTCCGGTTAGGTTTTTGCAAAAGCGTAATCCCTCAGAGGCTGAGACTCTGGGGGGTGATTATGCAGAATCCGAGCTTCATTTTGGATGTTAATGCGTAATTCTCTGACTCTGTTGAGG
>JBFLXM010000084.1:0-168495 GCA_040757175.1 Thermodesulfobacteriota bacterium | reverse complement strand
TAGAATTATCTATCTATTTCAAGAGGTTATTCTTCAACTAATGCGCCGCTGGGACTGAATCATTTTAAAGCGAAGAAAACGACCAATACCGCATATTCCATACCAAGGCTACATGCGATTGCCCTGGTTGCCCGGCCCCATCCCTTGCCCCGGCCGGGGAATTATGGTAAGGAAATAGGAAATGGTGGGCGTAGCTCAGTCGGTGGAGCACCGGGTTGTGGCCCCGGAGGTCGCGGGTTCAAGTCCCGTCGCTCACCCCAGAAATACCACCCCAACACACCCCCCGCCCGCTGGCCACGTCCCGGCCCCTGACGTACGTCCCCCTCTTCCCGGCCCGGGAGGCAAACCCGGGACAGGACTCCTCCCCCCTATTCAATAGTATCTGTACGGTACTTTAGAATGCTAAGAGAGTCTGAGAGGCGGCTATGATAGCAATATCAAAGTTTGGTTTTCAAATCGTCAGGAATTGATCAAGGGCAGCTAACTGGAAACAAGGGCGGGAATGGGGAGAGTAAACCAGAATATGCTTCCCTGCCCTGGAGAGCTTTCCACCCCAATCTCGCCTCCGTGGGCTTCGATGATGTTTTTGGCGATGGCCAGTCCCAGGCCCGTCCCCTCCCGGATACTGCCGGGAACCCGAAAATACTTGTTAAATATTTGGGACTTATATTCTTCGGGTATCCCCTCCCCGGTGTCCGCCACTTCGAACCTGACCAAACCATCCAGGGGCAGGGTGCGGATTTCGATGGCGCCGCCCTCCTGGGTGTGCCGGATGGCATTGATGATCAGGTTGGCAAACACCAGTTCCAGGTGCTCCGGGTCGGCAAAAACTTCATCGACCAAGGGCGATAATTTCTGGGACAGGGTGAGCCCCCGTTCCTCAGCCAGCAAACGGTGCTGATTGAGGATGTTTTCCACCAGAGGCAGGATGCGCACGTTGACCCGCTGCAGCTCGATCTTGCCGGCCTGGATGCGCATGATATTGAGGGTGTCGTCCACCAGGTTCTGCAGGCGCTCGCAATCCTCCCGGGCCGCATAGAGCAGATCGAGCTGCTTCTCGGTGAGGGTCCCTCCCAGTTGCTCCAGGAGGATGTGCACGGCCATATGCAGGGAAGTCAGGGGAGTGCGAAACTCATGGGCCAGGGTCCCCACCAGGTTCCGGCTCATTTCGTCGAGTTTGCTCATCAAGGTCACGTCCCTGAGGACCATGGTGATGCTGGTCAGGTTCCCCAGGTCGTCAAAGAGGGGCGCGGCCTGGGGGAGCAAATAGCGTTCCGCGCCGGCCAGGGTGGTCTGCGCGGCTTCCCCGATGACCTCGGGGATATAAGGACCTCTCCCGGAGATCACATGCCCTCGGACTTTTTCCACCGCCTCTGCCAGGTCCGGATGGAGAGTGTGCAGATGATCCATGAGGGAGCCGGTCACAGTGGGTCCGAGCAAAGCTTCTGCAGCCCGGTTCATACTTAAGACCCTGCCCTCGAGATCCAGGGACACCACGGGGTCGGGCAGGCTGTCCATGGCCGCCTGGGAGGTTTGTTGGAGGAGGAGAAGTTCCCCCAGGGAACTGGCGCGGTAACGCTCCAGGCTGTCGGTCATGGTGTTGAATTCCTGGGCTAACACGGCAATCTCGTCCGTCCCGGACACCTGGGCCCGGACCCCCAGGTCCCCCTCTTTGATGCGCCGCGCGGTCTGGGTCAGAACCGCCAAAGGGCGCACGATCTTGCCGGTTAGAACCATGGAGGCGATAATCCCGGCCAGGGCCGCAACTATTGCCGAGAGGGTGATCAGGGTGTCCAGGCGCCGGGAAAACCGGCGCACCTCGTCGCTTTTCCGCACCATCGCGTCCTGGTTCATGGCCAGAATGACTTCGGCCCCCTCCTTAACTGCCAGAAACTGGGGATAAAGGAGGGAGAAGTAAAATTTCGTTAAAGCCTCCCTGGAGGTCTCCCCTTGAAATTCCTCATACAGCGTCGTGTAACCCTGCCAGGTAGCCCTAAGGGTCGCGGTGGCCTCCTGTTCCCCGGGTTCGGTAATATTGTTCGTCTGGACCTCCAATTCCGCTTCGAAAAGTTTCCGGTTGGGCAAGGCCATTTTTTGTCCTTCTTCCGACCGGCCCAAGGCCATGAAGAGGGCGGCGGAATCCATTCTTTCAATGGCCTCTTTCATCCGCTGGGCCGCCAGGACGCTGCGGTAATTGTCCTTGAGAATCTTCTCCGACGCGGACCCCAGCCTCTCCAGGGTGGTGACCGCGATCACTCCCAGGAGGATGAGGGCCAGGGCCAGGGGCGCTTGGGCGAGGAGGATCTTCGTATTAAGCCGCATCCCCTTACTCCTCCTCTTCAAAGGAGACGCTGTGCACGTCGAAGCCCGCGGCTTCTTCGATCAAACGGTGGGTCACTGAACGGCCCAGGAGCTTGCGCCACCAGGGCTGCTGCGAGCGCCCGATAAGGATATGCCCCACCCCGTGGGAGCGGGCAAAATCCAGGAGAGCGTGCACCGGATCGCTGGCCTTGAGGCGGACGACCTCTGCGCCCAGTTCCCTGGCCTTCTGGATGTTTTCCAGGAGGTGGCGCTGGGTCTCGGCGTCGATTTTGGTGGGGGCCTCCCCCGGGGTTTCCACGTAAACCACGAACCAATGGGTATTCAGGCGGCCCGCCATGCGGGAGCCCTTTCGCAACAGGGTGTTGGCCCGGGGCGAGCCCGAGGCCATGCAGACCATCACCCGGCCCCGGGCCTTGGACGGCGGCTTCCCCGGCTCTCCAGGTTCTGCGGACCCGGAAGGTTGCCCCCGCTCCAGGCTTTCCGCCACCTCCAGGAGGGACAGTTCCCGCAAGGTGGAAAGATTGGCGATCTTGAAAAAATGCTCCAGGGCCCAAGGAATCTTTTCCTGAGCATAAATCTTGCCGCCCTTCAATCGCTCCATCAGGTCTTCCACCGACAGGTCCACGGTGACCACCTGATCGGCCTCTTTGACAAAGGTGTCCGGAATGGTCTCCCGGACCACCACCCCCGTAACCCGCTGGATGAGGTCGTTCAAGCTTTCCAGATGCTGGATATTGAAGGCGCAGATAACGTTGATGCCGGCATTGATGATCTCCAGGATATCCTGATAGCGTTTGCGGTTGCGGCAGAGAGGCACGTTGGTGTGGGCCACTTCGTCGACGATGGCGATGGCCGGACGCCGGGCCAGGACCGCGTCCAGGTCCATTTCTTCCACGGTGATGCCCCGGTAGGCGAATTGCTTCCGGGGAATGACCTCCAGGCCCCCGATCAGTTCCGCGGTCTCGGCCCGGCCATGGGTCTCAATAAAGGCCAGGACCACGTCCACCCCCCGGCTTTGCAGGGCATGGGCCTCCTTGAGCATGCGCACGGTCTTGCCCACGCCCGCGGCAAAGCCCAGGTAGATCTTCAGCCGCCCGCGCTTGGCGCGCTCCAATAAATCAAGAAAATCCTGGGCTCGGGTAGTATCGGCAGCCATACGTCAGTCAGTTTTTTTCTTTGCGGATGTTTTCTCTCTTCTCGTTCCCAAGTTGCACTTGGGAACGAGAATTTTAGCCAAGCTGAGCTTGGCGGCACGCCCGCTCCCTGGCTCAGCTTGAAAATGAAAATAATCTAAGGGTGCGACTAATGCGTCCCAAACGGTGCGTGAAACGCACCCTACATCCCCCGTTCCCAAGCTCAGCATGGGAGCGAGAAAATCTGCTCACTGCTCACTGCTCACTTCTCAGGGCCGCCCAAACTGCCGGTCCAAAGCCAAATTCAGCAGCAGCACGTTCACCCTGGACTCTCCCAAAAAGCCCAGTTCCCGGCCTTGGATATAGCCCCGGACCACGGCCTCGATCCTTTCCGGGGCTACCTTCCGGGCTGCGGCCACCCGGGCCACCTGCCACCGTACTCCGCCGGGAGAAAGATGGGGATCCAGGCCGCTGGCCGACGCGGTCAAGAGTTCCGCCGGAATAAGCGCGGCAGCCTCCGGATTTTGTTTTTTCAAGCTTTCCAAATCACTTATAACACGATCCCGCAGTTTCCGGGAGGTGACCCCGTAATTCGACCCCCCGGAAGCCAGGGCGTCATAGGTCTTTTCCCCCGCCGCGGAAGGCCGGGATTGAAAATAAGCCGGATGAGAGAACCGCTGGCCGATGAGTTCGGACCCCACCACCTGGCCCCGGTCATCCTTGACCAGGCTGCCGTTGGCCTGGTCCGGAAAGAGTATCTGGGACAGGCCGGTGACCAGAAGGGGATAAGCCACCCCGGTGAGGATCATGGTGAAAAGGGCAGCCCGACAAGCAATAATGAAAGTGCTCAACATTTTTGCGTCTCTTCCTTTGCGACTTTGCGTCTTTGCGTGAGATATTTCCTTTCGGGCCGGGTTAAAACCCCAGTCCCGCCAACATCACGTCAATGAGCTTGATCCCCGCAAAGGGGGCGATGAGCCCCCCCACGCCATAGACCAGCAGCAACCGCCGCAGCAGCGCGCCCGCGCCCAGGGGGCGGTAGCGCACCCCTTTTAAGGCCAGGGGGATGAGCAGCACGATGATCAGGGCGTTGAAAATGACCGCGGACAAAATCGCGCTCTGGGGCGAGGCCAGCCCCATGAGATTTAGCGGCGCGATCTCCGGATAAACCATGACGAACATGGCCGGGAGGATGGCGAAATATTTGGCCACGTCGTTGGCCACGGAAAAGGTGGTCAAGGCCCCCCGGGTCATGAGCAACTGCTTGCCCACTTCCACCACCTCCAGGAGCTTGGTGGGATTGGAGTCCAGGTCGATCATGTTGCCCGCCTCTTTGGCCGCCTGGGTGCCGGTGTTCATGGCCATGCCCACGTCGGCCTGGGCCAGGGCCGGCGCGTCGTTGGTGCCGTCCCCGGTCATGGCCACCATCTTGCCTTTGGCCTGCTCCTCTTTGATGAGGCGCATTTTCCGCTCCGGCGTGGCCTCGGCCAGGAAGTCGTCCACCCCCGCTTCCCTGGCGATGGTGGCCGCGGTTCGGGGGTTGTCGCCGGTGACCATCACCGTCTTGATGCCCATGGCCCGGAAACGGTCGAAGCGCTCCCGGATATCCTGCTTGACAATGTCCTTGAGGTGGATGACGCCCATGACCTTATCCCCCTGGGAGACCACCAGGGGCGTGCCGCCGGCGTCGCCGATGCGGTCCACGAACCCCGCCAGTTCCCCGGGAATGTCTCCCCCCAGGGATTGGACCTGGCTGACAATGGCATCCACCGCGCCTTTGCGGACGCTCAGGCCGCCCGCGTCGCAGCCGCTCATGCGGGTATGGGCGCTGAAGGGGATGAACTGGCCGCCGGGACAAGCTACGTCGGCATCGGTCAGGCCATGGTGGGTTTTGACGAATTCCACAATGGAGCGGCCCTCGGGGGTTTCATCGGCAAAACTGGCCATGGCCGCGGCTCTGGCCAACTCCGCGACCGGGACTCCCGGCGCCGGGATCAGCTCCGAAGCCATGCGGTTTCCCAGGGTGATAGTACCGGTTTTGTCCAGGAGCAAGGTGTCCACGTCCCCCGCGGCCTCCACCGCCCGGCCGCTCATGGCCAGGACATTTTTACGGATCAACCGGTCCATGCCGGCGATGCCGATGGCGGAGAGCAGCCCGCCGATGGTGGTGGGAATCAGGCAGACCAGCAACGCCGCAATCACCGTGGCGGACAGGGTGACTTTGGAATACGCGGCCACCGGCACCAAGGTGACGCAGGCGATGAGAAAGATGATGGTCAGGCCGACCAAAAGGATGTGCAGAGCGATCTCGTTAGGGGTTTTGTGCCGCACCGCGCCTTCCACCAGGGCAATCATCTTGTCCAGGAAGGAAGCCCCGGGGTCCGAGGTAATTCTGATCACAATGCGGTCGGAGAGCACCCGGGTGCCGCCGGTGACTGCGGAACGGTCGCCGCCTGCTTCCCGGATGACCGGCGCGGATTCCCCGGTCACCGCGGATTCGTCCACCGAAGCGATGCCTTCAATGACGTCGCCGTCGCCGGGAATATAATCCCCGGCCTCCGCCACGACGACATCGCCCCGGCGGAGCTGGGAGGCCGGGACCTGGACTTCTTTGCCCTCCTCCAGTTTCCGGGCCATAATCTCCCGGCGCATCTTCTTCAGTTCCGCGGCCTGGGCCTTGCCCCGGCCCTCGGCCACTGCTTCCGCGAAGTTGGCGAAGACCACCGTGAACCAGAGCCACAGGCTCACCTGGCCGGTGAACCATAAAGGCTCAGCGGGGGTGGACAAAAAATCCCGGAACCAGAGAATGGTGGTGAGTACCGCACCCACTTCCACCACGAACATCACCGGGTTTTTCATAACCAAATGGGGTGATAACTTTTTCAGGCTCGCCCAGGCCGCGGGGCCTAAGATCGCCTTACTGAATAGGGAAATTTCGGGTCGCGGATGAACAGCCATTATTGCTCCTTGATAAAGCGCTTCATAAATCGGATGACTAGGTCATCAAATTTGGCACTGCTGTTTTTAAAGTCCCCCTCCCATAAAGGGGGATTTAGGGGGATTATTAGACGCTTTGATAATCCCCCCTAGCCCCCTTTAGAAAAGGGGGGGAAGAAATCAGTTATCTGAATGTCGTGGTAATTATGAAGCACCATACTTAGAAAAACTTGCCGCCGCGGGCGAGGAATTCTTCCAGCACCGGGCCCAGGGACAGGACCGGGAAGAAGGTCAAGGCCCCGACGATGATGATCACTCCCACCAGTAGGCCCAGAAACAGCGGCCCGTTGGTGGGAAAGGTCCCCAGGGTGGGGGGGACGGTCTTTTTACCCACCATGGCCCCGGCAATGGCCAAAACCGGGATCATCATCCAGAAGCGCCCGGCCAGCATGGCCAGGCCCAGGGTGATATTCCACCAGGGGGTATTGGCGTTCAGGCCGGCAAACGCCGAGCCGTTGTTGCCCGCAGCGCTGGAGAAGGCGTAGAGAATTTCACTCAGGCCGTGAGGCCCGCCATTATTCAGGGACGGCAGGGCATAAGAGGACACCGCGGCCCAGGCCGCGAACCCCAGGATGATCAGGGGGAAGATGAGCACGTAGAGCATGGCGAATTTGATCTCCCGGGACTCGATCTTTTTCCCCAGGTATTCCGGGGTGCGGCCCACCATCAGCCCGGCGATGAAGACCGCCAGGATGACAAAGACCAGCATGCCGTAGAGCCCCGCGCCCACGCCCCCGAAGATCACCTCCCCCAGTTGGATATTCACCAGGGGCACCAGGCCGCCCAGGGGGGTGAAGCTGTCATGCATGCTGTTGACCGCGCCGCAGGAGGCGCCGGTGGTGATGGTGGCAAACAGCGACGAATTGGCAACCCCGAAACGCATCTCCTTGCCTTCCAGGTTGCCCGCGCTTTGATCCACTGCCAGGCCGGCCAGGGCGGCGTTGGGCCGGGCCTCGGCCCAATACGTTACTCCCACCCCCACCAGAAACAGCAGCGCCATGGCCCCGAATATCACCCAGCCCTCTTTCTGGTCCCCGGCCATGCGGCCATAGGTATAGGTCAGGGCCGCGGGGAGCGCAAAAATGAGTAGCATTTCCAGGAAGTTGGTGAGCGGAGTAGGGTTCTCAAAGGGGTGGGCGCTGTTGGCGTTGAAAAAGCCGCCACCATTGATGCCGAATTCCTTGATGACCTCCTGGGAGGCCACCGGCCCCAGGGGAATGGTCTGGGTCTCCACCCTGACCTCCTCCAGCACCGGATTGTCTTTGTCGTCTTTCATCGTTTGACCGCTAGCGTCCTTTTTGGACACCTGCGCGGTGTAAGGATCCATCAGCTTCACGGTTTCATAGGGCTGCAAGGTCTGAATCACCCCCTGGGATACCAGGGCCAGGGCCGCGACCACGCAGATGGGCAAAAAGACATAATTGATGGATCTGATCAGGTCGGCCCAAAAGTTGCCCAGGGTGCGGGGGGCTTCCCCGCCCTTGGCAGCCCGGCGGGTGAGCCCCCGGGCCAGGGCCAGGGCCACGCCCAGGCCCGCCCCGGCGGAGATGAAGTTATGCCAGGCCAGGGCCGCCATCTGTGACAAATAGCTCATGGTGCTCTCGCCGCCATAAGCCTGCCAGTTGGTGTTGGTGGTGAAACTCACCGCGGTGTTGAAGGCCAGGTCCGGGGCTACGGCTCCAAACGCTTGGGGATTGAAGGGTAAGAGATGTTGCACCCTTAAAATGAGGTAGGTCACCAGCAGCCCCACCAGGCTGAAGAGAAGCAGGGCCAGGGCAAATTCCTTCCAGGTCTGCTCCGCTTCCGGCTCCACGCCGCAGAGCCGGAAGCTCCACCGCTCCAAGGGCCCGAAGACCCGGGGCAGAGGCCGGGCCGGGCCTTCGAAGACCCGGTGCAGATAAACCCCCAGGGGCTTGGTCACCGTCAGTATTGTTGCGCTATAAATCAAAATCTGCAGCCAGCCGTTGAAGGTCATGGCTTATCTCCTTAGAACCGCTCCGGCCACAGCAGGGCGTAGACCAGGTACCCCAGGAGCAGCAGAGAAATTACCCCGGTGAGGGCATATTCCCAGGACATGTTTTCCTCCTTACAACCTTCCAGCGCCCGCCACGTAAGCCCAGGAAAGAATGAAAAATACTAATAGAGCGCCCACAAGAATCATGTCCCACATAGCTTTTCCTCCTCATACCAAGTCGCAGTCAAACGACAAGGAATTGTAGGGGCGCACCCGTATGTGCGCCCTGGGGCCCTCGTTTGCGCGACCGCCCAGGGGCGGACACGTGGGTCCGCCCCTGATTTTCCAATAGATTTAAGATAATCCTATCCGGCTGCCAGGCCAGGGTTGGGACCGGTTTTTAAAGGAATTTATATCCCCGATAAGATGAGCAAAGGTTAGGCCAAAGAGAATAGGTTAAAAACTATATGAAATAAGATAGTTATAAAGTTAGCAGGAAGGGCTGTCTTGCAAAACGCAAGATTGTCGGAAGAATCATCGTGCAAAATGCAGGGATGATGGGTGGACTGTAGGGTGCGTCTCACGCACCATAAAAGGGGGGGCAAAACCTATAATTATCGTTTCACCTTCGGCTTATCCCTCCTCTTCGTACTTCTTGCGCTTGCGCCAGAGGGTGGAGGGATCGAGGCCCAGGACCTGGGCCGCCTCCTCAATGGTCGCAGTTCTGGCCAGGACCCGGAGGATATGCTCCCGCTCCACCTGCTCCACGGAATAGTCCCCGCCCAAAACGGGCAGGGCCGACGCCCGGGAGGCCACTTGGTCGGGCAGGGCCTCCGGCTCGATGACCTGGGAGGGCCAGAGGATCACGGCCCGCTCCAGGACGTTGCGCAACTCCCGGATATTCCCCGGCCAGGAATAGGCCCGCAGGGCCTCAAGCGCTGCCGGCGCCAGCTCCGGCGCGGGCCGCCGCAGTTGCCGGGCGAAGAAATCCAGAAACCGCCCGGCCAGCAAGGGAATATCCTCCTGGCGCTCTCTTAAAGGGGGCAGGAGAATCTGCACCACGTTGAGGCGAAAGAAGAGGTCTTCCCGGAAACGCCTGGATTTGACCTCCTCTGCCAGATTGCGGTTGGTGGCGGCCAGCACCCGGACATCCGCCCGGCGGGTACGATTCTCTCCCACCCGCTCGAACTGCTTTTCCTGGAGAAACCGCAAAAGCTTGGCCTGGAGAGCCGGTGAAATCTCGGAAATTTCGTCCAGGAACAAGGTGCCGCCGTGGGCTGCGTCCAGCCGGCCTTCCCGATCCTGGAGCGCGCCGGTGAAGGCCCCCTTGACGTGGCCGAAGAGTTCGCTGGCCAGAAGCTCCTCGGACAGAGTGGGACAACTGACCACCACGAAGGGGCCGCTGCCTCGAGAACTCCGGGTGTGCAGCCAATGGGCCATAACCCCCTTGCCGGTGCCGTTTTCTCCCAGGAGCAGCACCGTGGCCTCCGTGGGTGCGACCCTATCCGCCAGCTCCAGGGTGGCCCGCATCTTGGGGGATGCAGTATCCAGGACGACTTCGGGGACGGCTTCTCTAAGGCGCGCCTGCAACTCGTGCACCTTCCGGGACAGGCTGAGGCGCTCGGCCAGTCCGGAAACCAAATGCCGGATTTGGGCGGGAGTGAAGGGTTTGGGCAGGTAATCCCGGGCCCCCCGCTTGATGGCCTGCACCGCGGTCTCGATGGTGGCATAGGCCGTAATCATGACTATGGGAAGATGGGGACTGAGAGCCAGAAGTTTGGGAAGCAGGTCCAGGCCGCTAATTTCCTTGAGACGCAGGTCCAGGAAGGCCAGGTCAAACATCTGGCGCTCCAGGGCCGCCAGAGCCTCGGAGGCCGCGGCCACCGCAGTGACCTGGCAACCCAGGCCCTCCAGACAGGCCGCCAGAGCAACCCGGATATTCTTTTCATCGTCAACCACCAAGACCCGCATCGGGGCCGCTTCTTGGGGATTAAGGAAAGAAACCAGGCTCATGGGGTCCAATCCAGGTCTTTAGGATAACTTCTTCTCCGGGAGGAAATATAAGCCCATTTTGAAATAATCTCATTTTTCTAAAGGGGAAAACTTTCAAAATCTTCAGAAAATCTGAATCTCCATGGATAATGCCACGCTGGCCTGCCCCGATGAATTATACCAGAACTTAAGTTAGAGTTGAGGTCATCGGAATACCTGATCTGGAAAATCTTCTCGGGCTTCCCGATTGCGTTTGCACTTCCCTCAATATAGAATACTTCCGGATAGTTGGTTTTATACGCGTTAAACCTGGCATGATCTCGGTTTCCCGCTTTTTTGGGGGGGAGCGGTTGGCCATCTTCCCCGCTCCCCGGCGTCTGTTTCCTCCCCACACTATTCCCCACACTTTTTCTCGATCTAGGGGTAAAATTGGATAAGTCAATAGAAATGGGAAGACGGGTTTATTAGAGATTTTAACGTGATTGATGACCGGCTGGGATAAGATGGTAAATGAAGTTCTCCGGGTTATGGCCCCGGCGGTCGCGGGTTCAAGTCCCGTCCCCAACCCCAGGGGTTGCCGGCAGGGTTAGCCAAGTTGGGCTAACCTTTTTTCCCAAGCTTTCTTATTAAAACCGCAACAAAGGTGTGGGGCCCTGGTCCCGAAGCCAAAGACCCCCGGATCAGCCAGAGGTAAAGACGGAATGGTAGATACAGACACTCCTCAAGAGCACCTTGCCAGGGAAGTGGAGGAGCTCCGCCGGGAAATCGCCCGGTTGCGAGCCGAAGCCGCCCAAAACTGGGCGATGGAAGCGAAGATTGCCGTCCTTACCCGTCTGTACCGGGTGTTGAGTAAGATTCATGAGGCCGCGATCCACCTGCAGGAGCCGAAGCAACTTCTGCAGCGGGCCTGCCGGATTGCCGTGGAAGACGGCCTCTTGAAAATGGCCTGGGTCGGCCTGGTGCAACCGGACACCTTGACCGTGAAGCCTGCGGCCTTTTGGGGGATCGAGGAGGGACACCTGGAGGAGATTCGCCTCTCCCTGGCCGAAATTCCCGAGGGGCAAGGACCGGTGGGAATGGCCATCCGGGAGGTTAGGCCTTGCATTTGCGAAGATATTGAGCAGGACCCGGGCCAGACGTCCTGGCGCCTAAAGGCCTTGAGCCGGGGTTTCCGCAGCCTGGGGGCCTTCCCGTTGACCGTGGACTTGGCGGCTATTGGGGTCATCGCTTTCTATGCCCAGGAGCCGGATTTCTTCGACCGGGAAAATGTCCAGATGCTTAAGTCCGTGTCCGCCATTCTCTCCTTTGCCCTGGAATCCGGGGAGAGGGAAAAGAAACGCCGCCAGGTGGAAAAGGCCCTGGAAGAGAGCGAAGCCAATTACCGGGAACTGGTGGAGAGGAGCAACAGCCTGATCCTGCGCCTGGACCCCCACGGAAATATCACCTTTATTAATGAATTCGCCCAGCAGTTCTTCGGTTACTCCAAAGAGGAAATCCTCGGCAAAAACGTGGTAGGGACCATGGTGCCGGAGGTGGAGTCCTCGGGCCGCGATCTGGCGGCCATGATCGCAGATCTGGGGGAACATCCGGAGCGCTATCTCAACAACGAAAACGAAAACCTGCGGCACAGCGGCGAACGGGTCTGGGTGGCCTGGACCAACAAAGGCATCTTCGATGCCCAGGGCGTTCTCACCGAGGTCCTCTGTATCGGCAATGACATCACCGCCACCCGGCTGGCGAATCTGCTCCGGGCCAATGACCAGGCGGTGCAGGCCATGGCCCTGGCCATTGAGATGCGCGATCCCTATACCGCAGGCCATCAACAACGGGTAACCTTGCTGGCTTGCGCCCTGGCTCGGGAGATGGGCCTGCCGGAGGACCGGATCAGGGGCCTGCGGTTGGCCGGACTCCTGCACGATCTGGGGAAGATAGTGGTGCCCGCGGAGTTCCTGAGCAAACCCGGCAAGTTAAGGAATCATGAATGGGAGGTTATTAAGGATCATCCCTATTTCGGCTATGAAATCATGAAAGGTATTGATTTCCCGTGGCCGGTGGCGCAAATGATCTATCAGCATCACGAAAAATGGGACGGCTCCGGGTATCCCCGGGGATTGGCGGGGGAGGAAATTCTCCTGGAAGCCAGAATCCTGGGGGTGGCTGACGTAGTGGAAGCCATGGCCACTCACCGCCCGTACCGGCCTGCCTTTGGGATCAATGAGGTCCTGGAGGAGATTTCCCAACACAAGGGAATCTTTTTTGATCCCGAGGTGACCGAAGCCTTGTTCAGGTATCACCAGCAACACAACATCCTGAGCCTGTTTGCCCCGCAAAATATGCCGCGGCCCGGAGACGCGGTTCCCAGCGGAGGTCAAAGTCACCCCCTTGGTTGAAGAAATCAAGAACCGGGACCAGTACCGGGCGCCGTTCTCTCCCCGGGGAGGCCTTTGAATATATGCAGCAAACCAATTATGGTAATGTGGCTGGGAGCGAACCATGAATGAAGTTCTCCTGTGGATAATCCTGTTTATTGCCGCGGCCACCGCGATCCTGGTCGTCGTCTCCTTGATCCGGGCGGCAAAAGTTTCTGAAGGCGTGGGCCGGGAAGTGCGAGATGAGCTGCGCCTCAGCCGGGAAGAAGCCCGGAGCGCCGGACGGGAGCTCCGTGAAGAAGTGTCAGGCGGGCTGAAATCCACCAACGAAGTCCTGTCCCAGACCCTGGAGAGCCTGGGCAAGCTCCAGCAGACGCAACTGGAAGGGATGACGAAACAATTGACTGAACTTATTAATTCCAACCAGGCGGCCTTGGACCGCGTTCGCCTCACCTTCGACTCCCGGGTGAAGGAACTGCAGGAGGGCAATGAGAGGAAGCTTGAGGAGATGCGCAAAACGGTGGATGAGAAACTGCACGATACCCTGGAAAAGCGGCTCGGCGAGTCCTTCAAACTGGTGAGCGAGAGGTTGGAGGCCGTACACCAGGGCCTGGGGGAGATGCAGCATCTGGCCACGGGCGTGGGCGACCTCAAACGGGTCCTGGTCAACGTCAAGGCCCGGGGCACCTGGGCCGAGGTGCAGCTCGGCGCGATCCTGGAGCAAATCCTCACCCCGGAGCAATTCGCCAAGAACGTCCGGGTGAAGGCCGACTCGTTGGAGACCGTGGAGTATGCGGTACGGCTGCCAGGCCCCAAGGACGAGCCTGAAGTCTGCGTTTGGCTTCCCATTGACTCGAAGTTCCCCCAAGAGGATTACCTGCGCCTGCATGAGGCCGCGGAAAAAGCCGATCCCGCGGCAGTCCTGGCGGCTGCGGAGGCTCTGGCGCGCACCGTGCGCGCGGCGGCCAAGGACATCCATGATAAATATATCAGCCCGCCCGGCACCACCGATTTTGCCATCATGTTCCTGGCCACGGAGGGCTTGTATGCGGAGGTGCTGCGGCAGCCGGCCTTGGTGGAAGACCTCCAGCACCGCTACCGGGTGGTGGTGGCCGGCCCCACTACCCTGGCCGCAATTTTAAGCAGCCTGCGTATGGGCTTCCAGACCCTGGCCATCGAGCAGCGGGCGGCAGAGGTGTGGAGAGTCCTGGCCGCGATAAAAACCGAATTCGGCAAGTTCGGCGAGGTCCTGGACAAGGTCAAGCGCCATCTCGACCTGGCCGGCCAGACCATTGAGAAGACCGGGGTGCGGAGCCGGGCCATAGAGCGAAAGCTCCGGTCCGTGGAGAAGCTGCCGGAAGCGGAAGCCTTGGAGATTCTCGCCTTGCCGGCCACTAACGGGGAAGATGACGCTGAAGACCAGGTCGTGAATGAAGCGGCCACAGAACCCAAGTAGGAATAAGGAAGTGATCAGTGATCAACTACTGACAACTGGCTGCTGGTTACCGATTACTGATTACTAAAAACCCGTCTTCGCAACATCAACACAACTTATGGATTTACCTATTAAAATAGCCACCCTCGGCCGCTTGTGCGGCATTGCCCCGGAGTATGTGGACAACTTCGGGGTGAGGCGGCCCACCTCCCCGGCCACCTATCAGGCCCTGCTCACGGCCATGGAGATTCCCTGGGAGGACCCGGAGCAGGCGTCCCGGGAGATTGCCCGGCGCCGCGTCCGGCCCTGGGCGGGGTTGGTGGATTCTTTAACCGTGGTCTTGGCTGACTCCACCCCCCCCAGTCTGGTCATTTCTCCCTGGACGCGGACACCGGAACTGCCCCCGCTACTGGTACAGGCCGTGATCAAAAACGAGGCCGGCCAGGAATCCGCCTGGGAAATCATACTGCCAAGTTCTCCGCCCCTGGCGCAAAAGGCCGTCGATGACCATCTTTGGGGAAGGGGGTTCCGGACCCGGCTGGAGATGTCTCTGCCTCCCGAACTCCCGCCCGGATACTATGACCTGAGCCTGGAAGTGGAAGGGGGGGAAAGACGGGAGACGCGCCTGATTGTGGCTCCCCCTGGGGCTTATTCCCCCCCCTGTTTGACCCAGGGGCAACGGCTCTGGGGTCTGAGCCTGCCCCTCTATGCCCTGAAAAGTGAAGGTCATTGGGGCCTGGGGGATTTTACCGATCTTCAGGAGGTGACTGACTGGGCCGGAGAGCTGGGGGCCGCGTTTGTGGGAGTGAATCCCCTGCATGCCCGTTCACCCGGAGATAAAATCGACCCCAGCCCTTATTCCCCCAGCAGCCGGGTTTTCCGGGATTTTTTGTATCTGGACCCGGAAGCGGTGCCCGAGTTTAAGGACAGCCAGGCGGCCCAAGCCCTGGTTCGCAGCCCGGAGACCCAGGCCCTCCGGAGCCGGGTCCAGGCTGCGCCATTGGTGGATTATCCGGCGGTCTACCGCCTGAAAAGGCGGATTTTGGGGCTGCTGTACCAAGAATTTCAGGAGCGGCACGGCTCCCCGGAGCATCCCCGGACCGCCCGGGGCCGGGAATTCCGCGGCTTTCTCGACGAGGGGGGGCTCCCCCTCCTCAGGTTCGGGCAGTATTGCGCCCTGGCGGAGGCCTTGGGCCGCAACCACTGGCACGATTGGCCCCGGGCCTATCAACACCCGGAAAACCCGGGGGTAGCCGCTTTTACCCAGGAAAACCGGGAGGAAATCCTTCTCCAGCAATATCTGCAATGGCTGGTGGCCTCTCAATTGGAGGAGGCGCAAACCCGGGCCCGGAAACAGGGACTGCCCTTCACCCTTTATCAGGACCTGGCCCTGGGCGCGCACCCCGGGGGCGCGGAAACCTGGGCCCACCCCCAACTCTTCGCCCGGGGGGCGTCCCTGGGGGCCCCTCCGGACGCGTTCAACCCCCAGGGGCAGAACTGGGGCCTGCCGCCCCTGATTCCCGAGCGCCTGCGCCGGGAAGGCTACCGGCTGTTCATCGACACCCTCCGGGCCAATCTGCCCCGTGACGGCTTGTTGCGTTTAGACCACGTCATGGGGCTCTTCCGCCTCTTTTGGATTCCCCAGGGCCGAGGGGCCGCAGAAGGGGCCTATGTCCACTATCCCAGCCGGGAGATGCTGGCCATCCTCAACCTGGAGAGCCAGCGGCGCCGCACCCTGATCATCGGCGAAGACCTGGGCACGGTGGCGCCCCGCATCCGCCGGGAACTGGCCCGCCGGGGTATCTTGTCCTACCGGGTTTTTTACTTTGAACGCACCGGGGACCAAGGCTTTAAGGCCCCGGCAGATTACCCCCGCCAGGCCATGGCCGCGGTGACCACCCACGATCTGCCCACCCTGGCGGGTTACTGGCAGGGTGAAGACATCAGGCTCAAACGCGCCTTGGACCTTTATCCCGAAGCCCACCTGGCGGACGCGGACACCGCGGCCAGGGACCGGGACCGGGACCGGTTGCTTGGGACTTTGGGGATAGTAGGGAAAGATTTTAGGGAAGGGGGCCAGGGCTCCGCACAGGCTGGAAAGCCTGTGCCACCGCCTGCCCCCCCCTCGGTTGAGCCCCCACTCTCAACCCCGCACGAGGATTATGCGGGGGATGCTCCAGGAGAAGCCTGCCCTGAGGAAGTGCGGTTCGGGGTCCTGGAATACCTGGCAAAAAGCAGGGCCGCCCTCTTGGAAGTGCGCCTGGAAGAGATCTTCGGGGTGCCGTATCAACAGAACCTGCCCGGCACTACCACCCAGTACCCCAACTGGCGGCGGAAACTGCCCTTGACCCTGAAAGAGATGCGCCGGAATCCCGCAGCCGCCCGCCTGGCGGCCAGGCTGCGACAGGAGCGAGCGGTGAGCAGTAAGCAGTGAGCAGTGGTCAGTTTAAAGCCCCCCTTTGAAAAAGGGGGATTTAGTGGGGATTTCCAGCGCTTATAAAATCCCCCCTCACCCCCCTTTTTCAAAGGGGGGGATAAGAATTTCTCTATTCCGGCTTCCAGGCTATTTTGCGACAATCTGATATTCTTTGAACCTTGAACCTGGAACTTGGAACTTGGAACTTGGAACTTATATATCGAGGTGAATCATGCCTGAACCGACGTTGATTTACAACCTCTTTCCCCCCCTGGTGGGGCCCATCCCCCGTTGGGAGAAACATCTGGAGCGCATTGCCGCCATGGGTTTCACCTGGATCTATCTGAATCCCATCCACACCCCGGGTCTCTCCGGGAGCCTGTACGCGGTCAAGGATTATTTCGGCATCAACCCGCTATTTTCTCCCGAAGGAGGCAAGGACCCGGAAAAGGCCCTGGCCCACTTTCTCCAGGCCGCGGCGCGCCGGGGCCTGAAGGTGATGCTGGACCTGGTGATCAATCACACGGCCATAGACTCCCCCCTGGTCACGCAGCACCCGGAATGGTACGCCCATGATGAACAGGGCAATATAAAGAATCCCGGGGCCATCGACCCCGCGGACGCCACCAAGGTGACTATCTGGGGCGATCTGGCGGAGCTGGAGTACTGGCCGCCCCCGGACCCGGAGGGGTTGCTCCATTTCTGGGATACAGTTATATCCCATTATTTGCGCCTGGGGTTCTTGGGTTTCCGGGCCGACGCGGCCTACAAGATTCCCGGGGACATCTGGTCCCGCTTGATTACTGAAGCCCGCAGTCTGGAACCCCGGGTGCAGTTCTTTGCCGAGACCCTGGGCTGCCGCCTGGAGGAGTGCGCCCAACTGTCCTCCTCCGGCTTCGATTTTCTCTATAACAGCTCCAAGTGGTGGGATTTTCAGGCAGATTGGTGTCTGGAGCAGTATAATAGATTCCGTCACCTGGCCCCCTCCATCAGCTTTCCCGAAACCCATGACACCCCGCGCCTGGCCGCGGAGGCTGACGGGGCCATGGAGGTGGTGCGGCAGCGTTATCTCTTTGCCGCGTTCTTCTCCACCGGCTTGATGATGCCCATGGGTTACGAGTACGGCTTCCAGAAACACCTCCACGTGGTGCGTACCCGGCCCCAGGATTGGGAGACCCCCACCTATGATTTGCGCAATTATATCACCGGGGTAAACCGCATGAAAAAGGGCTGCCCCGTGCTCCTGGAGGAAGGGCCCATGATCCGGGTCAATCCAGAAGGAGAGCCGGTGGTCCTGCTCCTCAAATCCCGGAGAAAACAGCGGGGCCGGGTCCTGGCGGTGATTAATGCCACCCGGGAGGTGGAGACCGCGGTTATTCCTGATCTGGCGGCCTTCTTGGGAAAACCCCGCCGGGCCTGGCAGGACCTGACCCCGGACATGGTGCCCCTGAAGCTGCAAAAAACCATGGATTTTCCCCTGCTGCCGTCCCGGATGCGGCTTTTTTACAACCCCGAGGCGCCACCCCTGCCGGAGCAGAGATGAGAGGATATTTAATGGAGGGGGCCTGGGATAGTAAGCAGTAAGCTGTGAGCAGTGAGCAGTAAAAGAAAAAACCTGATAGGTCCTGTCTTTTTACTGCTCACTGCTTACTGCTCACTGCTCACATTCATCCCGGCCCTCCCCCCCAAAACCAAAGCCAAAGGAGCCCCCAGTGACCCAAGCCCTGGCCGGATACAACGCGCACGGCCTTTTCCTGGCTACGGACAGCCGGGCCACCCGGTTTGACCCCCGGGGGCAGCCGGATTTTTTTAATGTGCGGAAATTGTTTCCCCTGGGGCGAAACTGCGCTATTCTGAGTGGCGGCGCGGGCGTCAGCGTGCCCCTGGCCCTGGCCCTGCACCGGGAAATCGAGCGCCGCCGGGGTTTGGAAGACCTGGAGGAGATCGCCGAATTCGCCATTCCCCTGCTCTCCCGGGGTTATGAAATCCACCTGCGCCGGAACGGCCCTGAACCCGAAGGCTTCCGGCGGCTCTATTTCATCCTGGCGGGCTATGGACCGGAGAAGCCGGCGCCGGGCTTCCAACTCTTTTTGCTGGGAAGCGAAGAAAACGAACTGCCCCTGCGCCTGCTGCCGGTGACCAATCTGGTGGTCATGCCCCGGCACCTGGGCATGGAGATGCGGCTCTTTAAAGCCCTAGCGTCCGGTTTACCCCTGGACCAACTTCTGGAAATGAGCAAAGAATTTCTGGAGAAGCAGGCGCAGATCAAGGAAGAGGTGGGGCCGCCGTATTATTACGCCACGATCACCTCAGAAGGCTATAAAAATATAACTATTTGATGAATTACGGTTAATTCGCTCTTTACTTGCAAAGGAGTGATTATGAACAAAGCCATGCTTTTGGTCATGGACGGTTTGGGCGACCGGCCCCTTAAGGAATTGGGATGGTTGACCCCCCTGGAAGCGGCCCACACTCCCAACTTGGACGCCCTGGCCGCCCGGGGTGTCTGCGGGCTCCAGAACGCCATCGGCTTAGGAATGCGGCCGGGCAGCGATACCAGCCACCTGGCCATCCTGGGTTATGACCTGGAAAAATACTACACCGGCCGGGGCACCATCGAAGTGGCGGGCTTGGGAATGCCCCTGGAGGAGGGGGACGTGGCCTTCCGGGGCAACCTGGGCACGGTGGATGAAAATCTAGTGGTCACCGACCGCCGGGCCGGGCGCATCAGCGACACCGGCCCCTTTGTCCAGGACCTGGACGGACTCCGCTACCAGGGAATCACCCTCCATGCCCAGCCCGGCACCGGCCACCGGGTGGGCGTCATCCTCCGGGGCCCGGGGCTGAGCAGCCGCATCAGCGACAACGACCCCCATGAAGTGGGCGTCAAGGTCCACGAGGCGCATCCCCTAGACGAATCTCAAGAGGCCGCGTTCACCGCCAGGGTGCTCAACCATTTCCTGATGGAGGCCCACCGCATCTTAAAAAATAATCCCCTCAATACGGAGCGGGTCAAGCAGGGCAAGCCTGCGGCCAATTATCTCCTGGCCCGGGGTGCGGGCTATTACAAGAAGATCGAGCCTTTTGAGGAGCGTTACGGCCTCCGGGCCTGCGCCATCGCCGGGGGCGGTTTATATAAAGGCATCGGCGCGTTCACCGGCATGGATGTCTTTAAGGTCACCGGGGCCACGGGCCTGCCCAATACCGATATCGCCGCCAAATTCCAGGCCGCGCTCCACGCCCTGCAAGGGACCTACGACTTCGCCTTCGTCCACGTCAAGGCCACGGACACCTATGGGGAGGATGGGGATTTCCAAGGCAAAAAGGCGTTCATCGAGCGCATCGACGCCGCGGCCGGGCTCCTCCTGGACGCGCCCTTCCTCCTGGCCGTCACTGCCGACCACTCCACGCCCTGCGCCCTGAAACGCCACTCCGGGGACCCGGTGCCCCTGATGATGGTGGGCGACGGCCTGGTGCGCACGGACCAGGTCACCGCGTTCGGGGAACGCGCCTGCGCCCGGGGCGGCATGGGCCGCCTCACGGGACTACAAGTGATGCCGGAGATTATTAACTTATTGGGATTATCGAAGCTGATTGGAGATTAAGGTTTTTTTAGGGGGAGCCGGGAAACCAGTGATCAGTGGCCAGTTATCAGTTATCAGTTTTGACCGAGGATTCATGGAAGCCGATATTATCTACTGATCACTGATTACTTTCCTATCCTTTACAACCCTCCCCCCAATCGCCTCACAAATTCCATGGACGCCACCACCTTCCTCCAGCAGATCATCAACGGCCTCTCCCTGGGCTCGCTCTATGCCCTCATCGCCATCGGCTACACCATGGTCTACGGCATCTTGCGGCTCATCAATTTCGCCCACGGGGACCTGCTGATGGTGGCGGCCTATGTCGGCGTCATGGGGGTGGGCCTCTTTAGCTGGCCCTGGCCGGTGGCCTTCGCCCTGGCAGTGGGCCTCACCGGCCTCCTGGGGGTGCTTTTGGAAAGGGGCGCGTACCGGCCCCTGCGCCGGGCCCCCCGCATCTCGCTCCTGATTTCCGCCATCGCCGCCTCCTTTCTCCTGGAAAACCTGGCCCTGGTGGTGGCCGGGGGCCGGTCCAAGCCCTTTCCCGTGCCTCCGTTCTTTAGCGGCGTCTTTAACTGGGGCGGGCTGTTCATCCCCCGCCTCAGCCTGATCATTCCCCTGATCACCGCCGGGCTGTTGCTGGTCCTCTTTTTCATCGTTTACCGCACCAGCACCGGCCGGGCCATGCGGGCCGTCTCCTGGAGCCTGGAAACCACCTCGCTCCTGGGCATTAACGTCAACCGGGTCATCGCCTTTACCTTCCTGGTGGGGTCGCTCCTGGCCGGGGCGGGGGGGTTGCTCTGGGCCCTGAAATACCCCCAGGTCAACCCCTTCATGGGCATCCTGCCGGGACTCAAGGCCTTTATCGCCGCGGTGCTGGGGGGCATCGGCAACCTGGCGGGGGCAGTGGTGGGCGGCCTGCTTCTGGGACTCCTGGAGATCCTCATCGTCGCCTTTTTCCCGGCCTGGAGCGGCTACCGGGACGCCCTGGCCTTCGGCCTGCTCATCATCCTCCTCCTGGCCCGCCCCACCGGCCTCCTGGGAGAGAAGCTGGGGGAGGAAAAGCTTTAAAGCAGGGGCCAGGGGTTAGGGAGGTATTGGTAGCCGCAGGCTTCAGCCTGCGCCGGAGGATTTATGCGAATCATAGCTGCCCTTACGATTAGAGGCTAGATTTGACAACCAAGAGGCTTTTTTTTAAAACATGCGGGGCCGGATAACAAACACTTCTTATCCCCCCCTTTGAAAAAGGGGGGTTAGGGGGGATTTGTAAGCGCCCGAAATCCCCCTAAATCCCCCTTTTTCAAAGGGGGACTTTAAAGACCTCTGCTTTTCATTTGGACGTTGAAATTCTCAATGGAAGATATCTTTTCAAGAACCTGTTATCAACTGGCCCCTGGTCCCTGGCCCCTAACCCCTGACCCCTTGAAAAAGAGATAGGGGGAGGTAAGGACCGGTGGCACAGGCTTTCCAGCCTGTGCCCTTTGCCCCCTCCCCCGCCCACCATACATTTATGACCACCAAACACTGGCTCAATCTGGGGGTAGTGGGGCTGCTGTTCCTGTCCTTATGGGGCGCGGGGCGGTGGCTTGATGAGTATCAGGTGCGGCTGCTGAACAACGTGGCGGTGTTCATCACCCTGGCGGTGAGCTACAATTTGATCAACGGGGTTTGCGGCCAGCTCCATCTGGGGCCCAATGCCTTCATCACCCTGGGGGCTTACACGGCCGCGCTCCTGACCATGACGCCTGCGGAGAAGGCGGTTAATTTTCTCATCGCCCCCCTGTTTTGGCCCTTGAGCCAGATCACCCTGCCCTTCCCCCTGGCCCTGCTGGCCGGAGGGCTGGTGGCCGCGGCCTGCGGTTTTCTCACCGGTTTTCCCGTCTTCCGGGTCCGGGGGGATTACCTGGCCATCGTCACCCTGGGTTTCGGGGAGGTGGTGCGGGTGATGGCCAATAATCTCCAGGGGCTGACCAACGGTCCCCTGGGGTTGAAAGGTCTCTACCCCTACACCAATCTCTGGTGGTCCTGGGGGGTGGCGGTGGCCACCGTGGCCTTGATCACCGCCTTGGTAAATTCCGGTTACGGGCGGGCCCTGAAGGCCATCCGGGATGACGAGACCGCGGCCCGGGCCATGGGCCTGAATACCTTCCGCCACCTGCTGCTGGCTTATATCTTGAGCGCCTTTTTCTTCGGGGTGGGGGGCGGCCTCCTGGCCCACCTGATCACCACTATCTCCCCTTCCCTCTTCACTTTCTTTTTCACCTTCAATCTTTTGATCATCATTGTAGTGGGGGGGCTGGGGTCCACCACCGGCGCAGTCATCGCCGCGGTGATCTTCACCCTGGCCGGGGAATGGCTGCGGGTGGTGGAGGAACCCCTGGTTATCCTGGGCCTGCACATCCCCGGCATTCCCGGCATGCGCATGGTCCTTTTTTCTTTGCTGCTTCTCCTGGTGATCATTTATTTCCGGAGAGGGTTACTGGGCCGCCGGGAGTTCACCTGGGACAATCTTAACCGCTTCTGCAGCCGTATTTTTGCCCGATGATGCTACTTGAAACCCGTAATTTAGGCAAGACCTTCGGGGGCCTCCTGGCTTTGGAAGATCTTCGTCTGCACATCCCCGAGCGTGGCCTCTACGGCCTCATCGGCCCCAACGGCGCCGGCAAAACCACGGTCTTCAATCTCTTGAGCGGTTTTCTGAAACCCAGCCAGGGGGAAATATTTTTCCGGGGTGTAAATATCACCGGCCTCCCCCCCCAGGGAATCACCCTCCTGGGCATGGCCCGCACCTTTCAAAATATCCGCCTCTTTGAGGAGCTCAGCGTCCTGGACAACGTCCTGGTGGGCTGCCAGGGCCGGGGCCGGGCTGCCTGGTGGCAGGCGGCCCTGCGCTGCCCCGGCTACCTTCGGGAAGAACGGGAATATCTGGCCCGGAGCCGGGCCTTGCTGGAAGAAGTGGGCCTGGCCGCGGCCGCGGACGATCTGGCCGGGCAACTCCCCTACGGCCACCAACGCCGCCTGGAGATCGCCCGGGCCTTGGCCACCCAACCCCGACTCTTGCTCCTGGACGAACCCGCGGCCGGGCTTAATCCCCAGGAGACCCAGGAACTGATGGACTTCCTCCGGACCATCCACCAGGAGCACCACCTCACCATCCTGGTGATCGAACATAACCTGCGCCTGGTCATGGGCCTCTGCCAGCACCTCACGGTCCTGGACCACGGCCTCACCATCGCCGCCGGCACCCCGGTGGAGGTGCGCCGCCACCCCCGGGTGATCCGGGCGTACTTGGGGAAATAAGAAAGAATGAAAAACCTAACCACAGAGACACAAAGAACACAAAGGAACACAGAGAAAAGATTTGTGCCTGTGCTGCGCACAGGCACAAAATTATTATCTTTGTGTATCTCTGTGCCCTCTGTGCCTCTGTGGTGAAGTTTCTTATGCTGGAGATTCTCGATTTACAGGTGTCCTACGGCGCCATCAAGGCCCTGGACGGGATCAGTTTTACGGTTCCCGGAGGACAAATTGTGGCCCTGCTGGGGGCCAACGGCGCGGGCAAGACCACCGCCATCCGGGCCGTCAGCGGCCTGGTGCCCCCCCGGGCCGGACGGATTTTGTTGGCCGGGAAGGAAATCCAGGGGATAGAGACCCATGCCATCATCCGCCGGGGTCTGGCCGTGGTGCCCGAAGGCCGCCGCATCTTCGCCAACCTCACGGTGCTGGAGAACTTGCTCCTGGGGGCCTATTTCCGGAAAAAAGAGGCCTGGCTCCCGGACCTGAAAAGGGTGTACGAGCTTTTTCCCCGCCTGGAGGAGCGCCGGGACCAGGGCGCGGGGACCTTGAGCGGCGGTGAACAGCAGATGCTGGCCCTGGGCCGGGCCCTGATGTCCCGGCCCCGGCTGCTCCTCCTGGATGAGCCTTCCCTGGGCCTGGCGCCCCTCTTGGTGCAGGAGGTGTTTCGTATTATCCGCCAACTCAATGAGCAGGGGGTCACCATCCTCCTGGTGGAGCAGAACGCGGCCGCGGCCCTGGAAATCGCCCACTACGGCTATGTGCTGGAAAACGGCCGCCTGGCCCTGGCCGGCACCGGCGGGGAACTGCTGGCCCATCCTCATCTCCAGGACGCCTATCTGGGAGATACCGCTGAGATTTAATACCATGTTCGCATTGTAGGGGCGGGTTTTAAACCCGCCCCTACAAGTGATATCAATATGTTAGCATGTTAGTTTGTTTCATTTCAAAGCGAACATGGTATAACCCCTGCCATTACCCCCCAGAAACCGCCTTTCCCAATCACTTCCAAGTATTTTTTGTATTAAGCGCCGAATCCGTAGATTCCCAGGGTTTTTCAAGTAGGGGCGCACACAGGGTGCGCCCCCACAGGAATGAGATACCGGAGGAACTCCATCTTTTGTTATTGACCTTTTATTTTAATCTTCCGGGCAGGTTGAAGAACCCAACTTCCTCCGAGGAGTAAAGGAGTCCATGAAACGCTTTTTGCATCTCAATTTAATCTTGCTTTTAAGCCTGGTGTTGGCAACTGGCGCCTGGGCCGGCGCCAGGACCATGAATCTGAAGGTGGGTGAAGAAATTTACGCCTGTAACTGCGGCGAAGGCTGCCCCTGTCAAACTCTATCCCGGGCTCCGGGGAGATGCGTCTGCGGCAGTATTCTGGTGAAGGCCAAAGTGGTGAAGGCGGAAGGGGGCGTGGCCTACCTGCAGGCCCAGGGCTGGAGAAATCCCCGGCCCTTTAAGACCGTGGGCAAATACTTCTGTGACTGCGGCCCCAACTGTAAATGCGTAAAAATCAGTCAGCAGCCCGGCAAGTGCCCCTGTGGTAAGCCGATGAAGGCGGTGAGGTAATCCTGGAAAGCCGCTTCTGCGCTTTGCTGCCCATGAATGGGGGGCCGGGCGACCCGCCATTGCCCCCCGGTTTTTTCCAATCCCAACTGCGCCCTTCCTCTGTCCCCCACCGGATTGCATAAATTCACCAATCAGGGGATAATCTTGCCGGGAGAAGATGACTTATGTTGCCACTTTTGCGGCTCACCGACGCCTTTAAAAGCTATACCTACGACCAGGACAAGGTCCTGACCCCGGAGCAAACCATCTCCCGGGTCCGGGAGCGCCTGGCCCGGCTGGACCTGGAGATCCTCAAGGAGACCCTGCGCATCGACTCCGGCCGCCTGGATATTCCGGTCTTCATCAGCCTCCTGGGGGTGGACGCCCGGCGGGTGGTGCCCACCCAGAAGCAGATGGGCAAAGGGGCCACCCCGGTGCAGTCCGAAGCCAGCGCCCTGATGGAATTGGTGGAGCGCTTCAGCTTTTTTTCCTACCTGGAGGACGGCCCCTTACATTATGCCCGGCCTCGGGAACTCCAGGAGCAGTCCCTGGACTTTGCTTATCTGGCCCGCTCCCTCTTCGACGCCTCATCTGATCCGGCCGCAGCCGGGCAAATCTATCAGGATTGGCCACTCTTCCTGGCTCCGGCCACCAATTTGACCACCGGCCAGGCGGTCTATCTGCCCTTCCATTGGTTCTATCTCATCGAGGAATATAACGGCCCGGCCGCGGGCAACTGCCTGGAGGAGGCCATCCTCCAGGCGCTGTGCGAAGTGGTGGAGCGCCACGTGGGCTCGGTCATCAGCCATGAGCGCCTGGCCACCCCGGCCATTGACCCGGATTCGGTCCGGGACCCCGCGGCCCGGGAACTGCTGGCCAAATTCCAGAAAAACGGCATTAAGGTCTTTCTCCGGGATTTTTCCTTAAATACCGGCATCCCCACGGTGGCGGCCCTGGCGTACGATCCGGCTACCTTCCCGGCGGAAAGCGAGATCGTTTTTGCTGCGGGCACCACCACGGACCCGGAAAAATCCCTGATCCGGGCCTTGACCGAGGTGGCCCAACTGGCCGGGGACTTCCACCGCCGCACCAGTTACCGGCCCACCCTTCCCAAATATGAAACCCTGGAGGACGCGGCCTACCTGATGGCCCCCGGGCCTTTGCAGCCCCTGTCCAGCCTGCCCAACCTGGCCCACCCCAACCTCAAGGAAGAGATTCGAGGTTGCCTGGCCGCATTGCAGAAGCTGGACCTGGAAGTGCTGGTGGTGGACGTGACCCATCCTGAGATCGGCATTCCCGCGGTCTATGTCCTCATCCCCGGCACCCATTTTTTGGACCGTACCCGCAATACCAACGTCATCTTCCATCTGGCCAAGGTAGCTTCCCTCTATGCTCCGGCCCCGGAGGCCCTGGCCGCGCTCCAAAGACTCGATGCCGCCTTCCCGGACCGCTTTGAAGTGAACTTCTTCCTGGGTCTGACCCTGGAGAACCTGGGCCAGCCGGCCGCGGCCCTGGGGCATTTCCGGAAATCTTTGGCGCTTCATCCGCCGGCCCATGAGATCCCCAGCATCCACGTGCACCTGGGGTCTTGTTACAAAGACCTGGCCGACTACCCCGGGGCCGCCGCCGCCTTCCAAACCGCGTTGGAACTGGACCCCGCACTATACGAAGCCCACCACCTCCTGGGCTTCTGCTATTTCAAGCTGGAGCAATACCAGCAAGCCGTGGCCTGCTTTGAGAAGGCCATCGAGATCGACCACGGCTCCGCCATCGACTACGCCAACCTGGGCATCAACCTCTCCCGCCTGGGCCACCGCCAGGAGGCCGCATTCGTCCTGAAGCAGGCCCTGGAACTGGATTCTTCCCTGGAATTTGCCAGGAACGCCCTGGGGGAATTGGGGGGGTGAATTCATTTTTTCCTGTTGACATCCCTGGCAAAAGGAGTAAATAGACAAAAGTTGGCCCGGTAACACCGGGCCAAACGCCGAGTTCTCCGGCGCCCAGCCGGAGAAGCGGGGGACCCGATTCGTTGGGGCGAATCCGCCAAAAGCGGAAGGGCAAGAAACCTCCTGTCCGAGCCCGGCAGCTAACCCCGTAGGCAGGAGGAGGATATGTTATACCGCGGCATTTTTGCGCCCGAGGCGCATTCTTGGGGGCGTGCCCCCAGATGCTTTAGCCCTGCAATCCTTTCCCTTCTCCGGATAAATCAATTATCCGCTTCCCAGGTCTTCATCCCCAGCGCCATCCTTGCCAGGCTACCCATGCCGGAATCCCATTCGCCATAAAACCCAGCGTTTAGCCCCAAACTGATTGAGGCCGCCCGAGGTATTTCTGTACTTCGGGAGTGGCGCTCCCTTGGGGTGGGCTTCGACTTGCTCCGGGGATTACCTTTTGGTTTGGCCCATTCCGGCTATTTGGCGAGCTATCCCAACTTCTTATAAGGAATGACCGAAGTGAAGACCGTCGTCCTGACCGTGCTCAATGTGGGCCTGGTTCTCCTGTTTATCTACCTGCTGCGCAAGCGGGAACTACTCTCTTATCATCATCAGGGCCGCTGGTGGCTCACCTGGCTGGCCATCGGCGTCATCACCCTGATGGACGAGTTCACCTCCATCTTTTATGTGCCCGCGGAGGCCTTCCGCTTCATCGGCCTCAGCGCCATCGTCTTTATCGCCGTCACCAGCGTGCTCATCCGCATTTTTACCACCCGCTTGACGGAAATCGCCGAGATCCTGGAGCACCACGGCCTTATCGGCGGCGGGGTCTATTCCTTTTCCTACCTGGTCCTGGGGCCCATGGTCTCCTTTGTGGCCGTGGCCTCCATCATGGTGGACTACATCCTCACCGCCTGCATCTCCGCGGTGAGCGCGGTGGCCAACGCCACTTCTTTTTACCCTTTACCAACGCCGGTGACCATGGCCCTGGTCTTGGGGATCATCTGGGCGGTAGCGGGCTTGAATATCCTGGGAATCAGGGAAAACGCCCGGTTCACTTTTATGATCTTCATCGCAGCCGCGTTCGTCATGCTGAACCTGATCGTTTCCGGGGTCCTGGCCCTGGATCAACGCGCCTTGGGGCAGATCTTCCAGTCGGCCAAAATTACCACTGACCAATTACAGGCCGGCTCCTTGATCGACGGCTATTCCAAGTTTATCTCCCATATCGCCTTCTGTATCCTGGCCTATTCCGGGGTGGAATCGGTGCTGCAGACCGCGGGCCTGGCCCGGAATTGGCAGGAAATCCGCAGGTCTTACCTCTTCCTGGGCCTGACGGTGGGGGTGGTCACTCCCCTGGTGGCAGCTCTGGTGTTGTCCGCGCCCATTGACTTCAAGGCCCACGAAGGCGATTTAATCACCTATTACGCCTCCATGTTGAACGGTGTGCCCTTTGGAGTAGCGGTGGCCGCCCTGGCCAGTTTCACCCTGAGTATGGCCATCAACACCGCGTTCGTGGCCTCCAGCGAATTGATGGAACGGGTGGCCCACCGCTACGGCTTTTTCTGGCTCATCGCCACCAACCGGCGGCAATCCCTTTATCGCATCCACCTCTTGAACGCCATCTTTTTCTCCGGCATCATCCTTCTCACCGCGGGCAGCCAATCTCTGTTGGCGGATATGTACGCCCTGGGTATTCTGGCCAGCTTCGCCATCAACACCGGCGCTCTCATTATCTACCGCTATTTCATGGGCACCAAGGGGGTTAAATATTATACCAGCCGCGGGGGGACCCTGGTTTTATGGATTATTCTCGCCAGTTCCTTCCTCTTTCTGGCCTACGATAAGCATTATGCCACCATGCTCTGGGGTGGGGTTACGGCCCTGATGCTCTTGGGAGGGTTCCTGGTGGCCAGGAAGCGGGCCCCGGAGATCAAAGAGATCGCCCAGGCGGACTCGGAAATGGAAATGATCCTCTCCCTGGCGGAAACCGAGGACCCGGAGCTGCACCTCTATTTCCGCCGCTCCGAGGAGCCGGAACTGGCCGCGGCCAAGAAGAACGAGGCCTATATCACCTTCTACTCACCCCGGGCCGGCATTCCCCCGAAGACCGCGGCCAATCACTTCCGCTTTCCCCTCACCAAGATCAGCCTCTTTCACCGCCTGCTGAGCCTGCTTAGGGTAGTGGCATACGAGTTTTCCGACCGCCGGGTGACGGTGCATTTAGGCTGGCCCATGTCTTCCTGGTGGGACCGCATGGCCGTGGGCGTCATGGTTTTTAATCTGATGCGCCTGCCCCGGCTGTTCCCCAACTTCGAGTTCGATATCCGGTACCGCCAGCCCGCGCTGCGGCCGAAATAGAAAGTGCTTGCAGGGCTTAGCCAGTTAACGGTATATACTAGGGATCGCTGAGTCTCGCTGTTCTAAGCGAGAATGGGGGACCCGGGAACTTTGGGGCGTATCGCCATCCGGCGTAGGACAACCATCGGTCCGAGCCCGTCAGCTAACCTCATAGGCGTCGATGGGAAGAAACCTTCCGGACCGTTTGTCCGGAGGCGTGTCCTCCCGGAATAATGGTTCGGAAGATACCCATGAGCACTGATTCTTCGCCAGACGGATTGGGTCCGTCCCGGCCCGGTTCAGACCCCGCCGAACCCGGCGGCGCCGGCCACTCTCCCCCCGCCGGCAAAGACCTGAAGAGAACCTTGGCCCTGGCCATCGGCGCCTTAGGGGTGGTGTATGGGGACATCGGCACCAGCCCCTTGTATACCGTCAAGGAATGTTTCCACGGCACCCACGCCATCGCCCTGACCCCGGCCAACCTTCTGGGCGTCATGTCCCTCATCTTCTGGTCCCTGACCATGGTGGTACTGATCAAGTACGTGATCTTTATCATCAAGGCCGACAACGAGGGGGAAGGCGGGATTTACGCCCTGGCCGCCCTCTTTTTGGGGAAAGGGGCCAAGCAGGTTTCCGAAAGGACGGTAAAATATCTCGTCCTGTTGGGGATCTTCGGGGCCGCGCTGCTCTATGGCGACGGCATTATCACCCCGGTCATCTCCGTGCTCTCCGCGGTGGAGGGCCTCAACGTGGCCACCAGCGCCGCGGAGCCCTTCGTGCTGCCCCTTTCCTGCGCCGTCCTCTTCGGTCTCTTTCTCTTCCAGAGCCAGGGTACCGAGCGCATCGGCAAGGTCTTCGGACTCATCATGCTGTTCTGGTTCACCTCCATCGCCGCCTTGGGCCTGGCCCAAATACTCCGAAGACCCGAAATCCTGGCGGCCTTGGACCCCCGCTACGCGGTGTCCTTTTTCGCCGTCAACCGTCTGCACGGCATAGTGGTCCTGGGCGCGGTGGTGCTCTGCATCACCGGGGGCGAGGCCCTTTACGCCGACCTGGGGCATTTCGGCCGGGGCCCCATCCGCCTGTCCTGGCTCACCCTGGTCTTTCCTGCGCTGTTGCTCAATTATTTCGGCCAATGCGCCCTGCTCCTGGAAAACCCCCAGGCCACGGCCCACCCCTTTTATGAACTGGTGCCCCGGGCCCTCCTCTATCCCATGGTGGCCCTGGCCACCACGGCCACGGTCATCGCCTCCCAGGCCATGATCTCCGGGGTGTACTCCCTTACCCAGCAGGCCATCCAGATCGGCTATTGCCCCCGGCTTAAGATCGTGCATACTTCCGGGGAAACCAAGGGCCAGATTTATATGCCCTGGGTGAATGCCGCGATGATGATCGGCTGTCTGGGGCTGGCCCTGGCCTTTAAGGAGTCCAGCCGTCTGGCCGCGGCCTATGGTATTGCCGTAACCGGCACCATGGCCATCACTTCCCTCATTTACTACTATGTCACCCGCTATAATTGGGGCTGGCCTTTCTGGAAGGCCATATTGCCCGTGGCGGTCTTTCTCTTCTTCGATCTCTCCTATTTCGGCGCCAATCTCCTGAAGTTCGTGGACGGCGGCTGGTTCGCGATAAGCGTGGCCGTGGTTCTGACCCTGGTCATGGTCACCTGGCGGGATGGCCGGGCCTTGCTGGCCAAGCGCGTCGAGGTCTCCCGGCTGCCCGTGGAGGTTATCTTAAAGGACATCCAAAAATACAAACTGGTGCGCACCCCGGGAACCGGCGCGTTTCTCTCCGTCTCCCCCGCGGGCACGCCCATCACCCTGCTGCATCTTCTCAAACACACCGAAGCCCTGCCCCAGAAGGTGGTCCTGATGTCCATCGTCTCCGCCAACACTCCCTTTGTCGACCGGGAAGAACGGCTGGCCATCACCGATCTGGGCCATGGTTTCCACCGGGTGATAGCCACTTATGGCTTCATGGAAACCCCCAACGTGCCGGAAATCATAGACATCGCCACGGAGAAGGGTCTGGAGATGGACATCTTTTCCACTACTTTTTACGTGAACCGGGAAACCCTCCTGAGCTCCGGGAAAGCGGAGATGGCACCCTGGCGCAAAGAGCTGTTCGCCTTCCTCTCCCGGAACGCCTGGAACGTCACCACCTTTTTCGGCATCCCCCCCAACCGGGTGGTGGAATTGGGCAGCCAGGTGGAGCTTTAAAAAGAAGAGCCGTCCGTGCGCACCTTCCGCCAAAAAATCTTCATCGGCTACGGGGCCAGCCTGGTTTTAATGGTGCTCATCCTGGCCTGGGCCATGTTCATGATACTCAGGCTGGGCCGGGCCTCCGAGTCGATCTTGCGGGAGAACTACCGGTCCATCCAGGCCGCGGAGCACATGATCGACGCCATTGAACGGCAGGATTCCGCGGTCCTTCTATATTTATTGGGATATCGCCAACAGGGCCTCAAAGAGTTTCGGGAAAATGAGACCGCGTTCCTCCAGTGGCTGGGCCGGGCCAGGGATAATATCACCATCCCCGGGGAAAAGGAGATCGTCGACTCCATTGAGCAAAATTACACCCGGTACCTGGGAGAAGTAGCCAATCTCCATCTTCAGGGCGCGTCTGGCCAACCAGGCGCGGTCAATCTCTATCACGAATCGATTTTGCCCTTATTCAGATCCACCAGAGATACCTGTGTGAAACTGCGGGAGATCAACCACGAAACCATGTACGCCGCCAGTAACCACGCGGGCCGGTTGTCCCTCCAGGCAGTGCTCTCCATGGCGGTGATCGGCTCCGTATCGGTAATCATCGGCGTCATCTTCAGCCTTTTTCTCTCCCGGCTCATTTCCCGGCCGGTGACCGAACTCAAGGAAGCCGCCCTGCAAATCGCGGAAGGCAACTATGAGGTGCAGGTGCCGGTGAGCGGTTCTGCGGAATTGGCCCTCCTGGCCGGGCAGTTCAATCAAATGGCCGAGAAATTGAAAAAATATCATGAAATGAACATCGGCAAGATCATCGCCGAGAAACTCAAAAGCGAAGCCGTTATTCAAAGCGTGGATGACGGCATTATCGTGGTCGATGAAACGCTGGTAATCAATAATATCAATCCCAAAGCCGCGTTGATCTTTGGGGTGCATAAGGATAGCCTGTTGGGCCGGCATTTCTTTGAAGCAGTGCGGGACGAACGGCTTTTTCAACTGCTCAAGCAATCCGTGGAGTCCGGTGAGGCTCCCCACCTCAAGGAGGGGGAGGAAATTTTCACCCTCACCTCTGAAGGCGGCAGCCAGCATTATCAGTTCTCCATCATGCCCATGCGCTCCTCATCCCATGCCATTCAGGGCGTGGTTTTACTGCTGCGGGATATCACCCGCTTGCGGGAGTTGGACCGGTTAAAAAGCGAATTCGTCCTGACTGCGTCCCACGAGTTGCGCACTCCGCTCACCAGCGTGAGCATGGCCGTGGATTTACTCCTGGAGTCGGCCGCGGCCAAATTGACCGACAAGGAAAAAGAGTTGCTGGCGGCCTGTCATGAAGACGTGCAGCGCCTGCGGGCCCTGGTCAACGACCTGTTGGACCTCTCCAGGATTGAGGCCGGCAAACTGGAGCTGGCCTGTGAACGGGTTGAGCCCGCGTTCCTCTTTGACCAGGCCCTGGCGGTGGTGAAACCGCAAACGGAGGCCAAAAACCTGGAACTTAAGCTCGCAGCCCCGCCGGACTTGCCCCCGGTGAAGGCCGATGCCAACAAGATCGTCTGGGTGATCGTCAACCTGTTGGCCAATGCGGTGCGGCACACCCCGGAAGGGGGACATATCCGGGTCAAAGGGGAACACCTCGGCGGCCAGGTGCATATCTCCGTGGCCGATGACGGCGAAGGGGTGCCCTACGACATCCAATCCCGCATCTTCGACAAGTTCGTCCAGGTAAAACGGGACGGGGCCCCAGGGGGCAGCGGCCTGGGGCTGGCCATCTGCAAGGAAGTAGTGCGGGCCCACCGGGGCACCATCTGGCTGGAGTCGGCGCCGGGCCAGGGCAGCACCTTTACGTTCACCATTCCCACCGCGGATTGAGGCGGCAAGGAGTTGCGAATGAGTTCCAAACCGATATTAATCGTTGACGACGAAAAAAATATTCGCCTGGCACTAAGCATGTCCCTGGAAAAGCTGGAGCTCCCGGTGGAGACCGCGGCCAGCGGCGAAGAGGCCCTGGAAAAGCTGGCCCAAGAGAGCTATGAGCTAATGCTCCTGGACCTGCGCATGCCCGGCCTCGACGGCATGGAAGTGCTGCGCCGGGTTTCCCAGCAACTGCCGGACCTCAAGGTCATCATTATCACCGCCTACGGCTCCATTGACCTGGCTGTGGAGGCCATGAAGCTGGGCGCGGTGGACTTCCTGCAAAAACCCTTCGATGCCGGGCAAGTCCGGGAAGTGGTGCGCCGCATCCTGGAAAAAGAAGGAGAGAAGCACGGGTATTGGGACTATCTGGCCCTGGCCAAAGAACGGATTAAAGAAGGTTACTTCGAGGTTGCCGGGGTCTATGCCCAAAAGGCCGTTTTTCTCAACCCCGACAAGCCGGAGGCTCTTAATCTTCTGGGGGGTATAGCTGAATCCACGGGGAACCGGCGGGAAGCCGAAGAATATTATCGGGCCGCTTTGGGCCGTTATCCCCATTATACCGCGGCTAAACTCAATCTGAAGCGCCTGTCCGGCAGCTCCTCGGCTCGAGAAGGTATTGTTTGGGACTAGCCGCGTTAAACTCAGCGGCGTTCATCTGTGTTTATCGGCGGTTGAATATTGGCCGCAGATGCACGCCGATACACGCCGACCTATCTCCCCCAAATCTTCATTTCCCAAACGTCTTTTTGATCAGATCCAGCCAGTCCTGGAGGGTGAGGCCGGCCGCGAATTCGTCTTCTTCCAGGTGGGAGGCGCAGGCCTCGTCCACGGCCATTTCCCCGGTGACCAGGCACACCGGCCAGCCTGGTGTGCCCGGGGGGACGTGGCAGTGGGGATTCAGGCGGTAGATGGCGAAACTGCGGTCGTCACAGAGGGCCAGGTATTCCTGGCCCTGGTGAGAGAGGGTTAGCGGCTTGTCGAACAAGTCCATGTCCCGGAAGATATGCTGTAACCGGGCCAGGAGTTCGGGGGCCGGGGTATCCAGGGAGAGGCTCTGCAAATTCATTCTATCGCCATGATTCCGGAGTGGTCTTTTTTTTAAGTTCCCCTTTTCTAAAGGGGGATTTAGGGGGATTATCAAGCGCTTATATAATCACCCTACCCCCCCTATAGAAAAGGGGGGGAATTACGTCCTGAGCCAATAATTTTCAGAAAAAAGTCTTTTAAATTTCGAACGCCTGCCTATTTTGATACCGGAGGCGGGCCGAAATTTTCCCGGTACCTCTCCCAGAAATCCGGCAACTCCAATTGGTGCTCCTGGGTGCCTTGCTGCTCCACCGCGAAGCTGGCCAGGACCGCGCCCATGCGGGCTGCTTGCGGCCAGGGCAGCCCCAGAAGCAACCCTTTCAGCAAGCCGGCCCGATATGCGTCCCCCGCGCCGGTGGGGTCCGAGACCTGCATGGGCGGGACCGCGGGGATGGCCTCTTCGCCCTGATTGGTCAAGATTACCGAACCTTGTTCCGCTTTGGTGGTCACCAGGGCTCCGGTTAAGGCCAAAATGCCGGTCTCATCCAGGCCCGTCTTTTGCCGGTACATCTCCAGCTCATAATCGTTGACGATCAGAGCCAGGGCGCCGTCAGCCATTTCTGTCAAATCCGGGCCATCCCAGGCGGGAATGGACTGGCCCGGGTCAAAGATATAGGGCACCCCCTTGGTCTTATAAGCCCGGCTGTAGACCAGCATGTCCTCCAGGTTGCCCGGGGCGATGATGGCCAGGGTGTCTTGGGGATTGATGCCGTCAAAGCTAAACTCCGAAGGATACTTCATGGCCCCGGGATTGAAGCCGGTGATCTGGTTATCCCCTTTATCCGTGGTGATGTACGCGCCCGCGGTAAATTCCTGGGGAATGGGGCGGATACCCTGAAGCGGCAGCCCCAGGTTGAGCAGCCAGTCTTCATAGGGGCCGAAATCCTTGCCCCCGGTGGCCAGGATTACGGGCTTTTCCCCCAACAGGGCCAGATTGTAAGCAATATTCCCCGCGGTGCCCCCGAAACGCTCGATCAAACCGTTGACCATGAAACAGACGTTCAGGATATGAATCTTCTCCGGCAGGATGTGGTCCTGAAACCGCCCGGGAAAATCCATGATCCGGTCGTAGGCCAGAGAGCCGGATACGAAGATGCGCATTGTGCCTCCGGTTATTTGAAGTGAACAGTGAGCGGTGAGCAGTGAGCAGGAAAAAACAGACCTATCAGGCCCTTTTTTTACTGCTTACTGCTCACTGCTTACTGCTCACTTTTTCAAACCTTAACCCCCTCCCCCACAGTTCCCTGGAAATACTCCTTGGCCTCCCCCACGGTGTACAACGAGCCGCTGACCACAATGCGGTCCTGGGGTCCGGCCAGATCCTGGGCCCGGCGGATGGCCCCGGCCACCTGGGGGGCCTTGATAATCTCCAGGTTATAGGAGCGGGCCCGGGCGGCCAGGTCCCCGGGGTCCGCGGCCCGGAAGTATTGGGGCCGGGTAAAGACCACCGTTTGGGCCAGGGGCAGAAGACGGGCCAGGATGCTGTCCATATCCTTATCGGCCATGATCCCCAAGACCAGAATCAGGCGGCCGTTTCCCGGAGATTGTTTCAAGGTCTGGGCCAGAATCCGGGCCGCGGCCGGGTTGTGGGCCCCGTCCAGGAGGACCCGGGGGTCCTGGGGGACCCGTTCCAAACGTCCCGGCCAGCGCGTCTCCAGTAACCCCTCCCGGATGGCGGCCTCCTCGATCCCCAAACCTGCCTTTTTCAGAAGCTCGATGACGGCCAGGGCCAGGGCGGCATTGCCGTACTGATGGCGCCCCACCAGATTCAAGGAGAGGTTAGGCATCTCCCCAAACAGGCCCCGGTAGTCAAACCGTCCCCTAAGCCTGCCCCGGGCCCGGAAATCACGGCCCCGCACGTATATGGGGGCCTGCAACTCCCGGCAGCGCCGTCCAAAGAGGTCCAGCACCCCCTTTTGCCAGGCCCCGGTGACCAGGGGCGCCCCGGGCTTGATGACCCCGGCCTTCTCTCCGGCGATGCTTTTCAGTCCCTCCCCCAGGTGCTCCTGGTGGTCCAGGGAGATGTTGGTGATCACCGCCACCAGGGGCTCAACAATGTTGGTGGCGTCCAACCGCCCGCCCATGCCGGTCTCCAGGATGACCGGGTGGGCTTTTTCCTGGAAAAAATAGAGAAAGGCCATGGCGGTGGCGAACTCAAAGAAAGTGGGGGGCTCGGCGTCTTCCACCGCCTCCCGCACCCGGTTGATCAGGTCCAAAAGCCGGGCCCCGGAAATCTCCCGGTCCCCCAGACGGTAACGCTCCTGGAAATGCACCAGGTGGGGGGAGGTATACATGCCCACCGGATATCCGGCCCGGGTCAGGACCGCGGAGAGCATGGCCGCCACCGAGCCCTTGCCGTTGGTGCCGGCAATATGCAGGTACTGCCCTTGGTGGTAGGGCAGGCCCAGACGCTCCAGGAGGTTGAGGGTGGAAGATAACCCGAACTTGATGCCGAATTTCTGCAAATCAAAGACCCAGGCCGTGGCCTGGGCCAGATCGTTAAAGGCCGCCATCAAGCTCTCCAGTTACTTTTCTTTATCCTTATATTCTTTATATTCATGGCTCATCACCGTCTCCCCGTCGGGTTTGAAGCGGACAGTCAGGGTGCTGCGCAAGATCTTGCCCTCGGTCTTAAGGGGCGCTTTTTTTATCTGTTTGTTATCGTCAATGACCATAAGCGACTCTGATTGCGGGTTGGGTTTGCGGTTTTCGGGTCTATACGGCATGGCCGGAGCATCCTTGAAGCTCTTATAAACGTACACCGCGCCGTCGGCCGTCCGCTGGATTTCCTGGGGGTCTCCGAAGTAGAGCAGGATCTCGTGTTTGGTGGTCTGGCCGTTCTTGATGCGCTCCACATAGTGGGGGTTGATGGTGTAGCCGGTCATGCTCCGCCAGGCCCCCAGGATCAAAGGGAGCAGCATCACTCCCACAAGCACGGCCCCACAACGCAACAGGGGCTTCCTAAATTCAACTTTCCGGGAACGCCGGTTGACGCTTTCTTCAGGCATTTCCTTCCCTCCTGTCCAACTTGGGGGGGATGAATTCCTCCGTCCCCCCTGCTTCTCATTTTAACTCAACAAGACGGCAATGATGCCGCTTAAAAAGATGGCGTCAAAGGTGCCGGCGCCGCCGATGGAGGCCACCGGGGCCCCCAATTTGCCGATTTCCTTTAAGTTGAGGATATCGGCACCCAGGAGGATACCCATGGTGCCGGCAATATAGGCAGTGGGCGCCCTTAATTCCGGGGGGCAAAGAAGGTAAGCCCCCAAGGCCGCGACCACGGGGGGAATCAGTCCCGGTATGGCAATGCCCAATCCCCGCACCGGCCGCGCCAGGCGGTTGGCCACCAAGGTTACCAGCCCCACCACCAGCGGCACGCCCAGGGTCAATTCCATATGGGTCAGCAGGTACAAGGAAAGGAGGGCGGGGATAATAGCCCCGCCCACGTTGATGGCCAGCACCGTTTTTTGGGTGCGCAGCACGGGGGCCCGGTAGCGCATGCCGAAATAGGAAACCATCTGGTCTTTTACCAGGTTCTGGCTCTCCAGTTGATGGATGGGAATATTGATCATGCTGCCCACCAGGGTCAGCACCAGCAGCCAGAACATCATCCCGGGGGGCAGGCCCAGTTTGATGAAAGCCCCGCCGATCATCCCCACCAACAAGAAAGGGAGCAGAATCAGGGCTATTAATAAAAAGACCAGCATCAGCAAGAAAATCAGCGGTGGGAAAAACATACATGCCTCTTTTAGTAATCCAGGCCATAGGCCCGGATTTTCGAATCCAGCTCATCCTGGGAGATGCCCAGGATGTCCCCGGCCTGGCGGCGGTCACCAGCCACCTTTTGTAGAGTCCGGCTGATCAGCTCCCGTTGCAGATCCGGCCATTCCGGCTCCCCGGCTTCTTCCGGGCCGGGCCAGAAAGCATAACCCTGCAAAGCCTGGGGCAACTCTTGGATGGTCAGGGTGTCCGACTGGCAGAGGATTACCCCCCGCTCCAGGACATTTTCCAACTCCCGGATATTTCCGGGCCACCCATAGCGCTGCAAAGAACGCATTACCTCCGGGGTCAAGACTTTAATTTCTTTGCGGTTTTTTTCTCCATAGAGCTTCAGGAAATGGGCGGCCAGCAAAGGCAAGTCCTCCCGTCTCTCCCTAAGCGGCGGCACCGTCAGGGGAAAGACATTGAGGCGATAAAAGAGGTCTTCCCTAAAGCTCCTTTCCCGCACCGCTTTTTCCAAATCCCGGTTGGTGGCGGCAATGATGCGCACATCCACCGTCAAGGTGCGGCTGCTGCCCAGAGGTTCAAACTCCTGGGTTTGGAGGACCCTGAGAATCTTGGCCTGGGTCGCCAGGGTGAGTTCCCCCACCTCGTCCAGGAACATGGTCCCCTGGTGGCCCAGCAGGAAACGCCCCTTCCTCCGGACCGCGGCCCCGGTGTAGGCCCCTTTCTCATGTCCGAAAAGCTCGCTTTCCAGGAGCGTTTCCGGCAGGGCCGCGCAATTGACCACCACCAGGGGCCCGCCGCCGCGGGAGCTGTTGTCATGGATGGCCCGGGCCACCAGCTCCTTGCCGGTCCCGGTCTCTCCCAGCAGCAGCACCGTGGTGTCCGTAGGCGCCACCAGTTCCAGGAGACGCATTAACTCCTGGATGCTGGGGGAGGTCCCCACGACTCCGGGAAAATGGAAAGCCAATTTATCCCCTGCTTCGCCGCTCCAGGGCATGCACTACCCCATGGCAGCGGCAGGCGGTGGCGACCAACACCTTCCCCCGCAGACCGGCCAGGTTTTGGGCCAAAGCCAGCAGCCGTCCGGGAGGAAAGCCGCCCACTCCTGGGGCCAACTGCAGGCTGGGGATGACCGCGGTCTTAAAACCCGGCACTTCCAGAGCGGCCAACTCCTCATATAATGGAGTTTCCCGGGGCTCCCCGGTGACCGGGCAGACTGGAGGCTCAGAGCAATCGTCCGGACAGAGGTGGCGGGCCCGGCTCAGATAAAGTTCGCCCTCCCGGCCCCGGACCGCCACCGGCGTAAGGGTTGCCGGTTCTGCGGGAACCTCCAGCACCTCCCAACCCGTCCCCGCCAGGGGTCCCTGCCGCAGCCAGGAAAAGGCCACATGTTCCGGGATGGCGGGGATAATCCAGTCCCCGGCCGCACCCTCTCTCAGGCTCTCTGCCAGGAAAGCCACGGCCTCCGCCTCCACCCCTTGCACCCCGGAGACATCCAAACCTTGGGCCCTGAGCACCCGGGCGTTCCAATCCGCCACTAGAAACTGGGCCTGTTCATCCTGGGCCCTTAAGCGCTCCAGAGCCAAACGCCCGAATTTCCCTGCCCCCAGGATCAGGTAATGCGCCATTCTCCTTAATCCTGGCGCGGGGAAACGGCCACCACCGTGGGCAGCCAGAATTTCTCCTGATCTAACAGATTGCCCAGGCGGCTCTCCCAGGAGGAGGGAGAAAACTTCTCGAAGTCCTTGGTTTTGATATAAAGCTGCGCCTCGCTGCCGCCGTCCAGGTTGAGGGCCGAGTCGACCTCCAGGGTGCTGGCTTTCAGAAATTGGGCGAAATCATGAAGGGTGAAATAGGCCGCGTTGGTATTCATTATCAAAATATAGCCGTTCCGATCAATGGCGATTACTGTACGCTGCGCGGCTTTCTGGCTGTTCCGCACCCGGACGAGGCCCTGGTAATCCACTAACAGGGGGTAGGACTGCACCCCCTGGGTCCAGGGGAGGTTCTTAACGCTGATGGGGGCGGCGGTCAGATCCAGGATGGTGGCCCGGGGTATATCCGGTGACAAACCCTTGGGCTCCGCCACAAACATCCCCCGCATGCGGGAGTTGCGCCGGGGGCCGATGGGCTTGCCGTTGCTGAGGATGAGACCGCACGGCTGGGCATTGCGGCAATAATAACTGGCGTTAAAGACTACCGGCGCTCCCAACTCCTGCTGCCAGTCGGTAATGCTCTGGGGCTGGTGATGCTGGACCCGGAAAGCGTTATTGGCCGGGTCCACCTTGACTACCGCCAAAGTTTCCACCAGTTCGTTATTCCGGAAAACCTGGATTTCGGCAAAATTGAGCCCCCGCCCCAAGGCGCGCCATTGGGGGGGGCTATTGGACCATTCCCCTGCAAGAAGCGGCGTTCCCAGCCATGCCCAGCAGATCCAACTCAAGACCAAAATCCTGGTAGCCACTGCCTCTCCTTGCAGCCCGGCAAAATTTCAGATATTTTACCATGCAAACCCATATTCGTCTATAAGCATAAGAGATGACCATCCGCCTGGCCGATACCCACGCCCACCTGGACCTGCCGGAAATTGCACCCGACCGGGACGCGGTCCTCCACCGCGCCCGGGAAGCCGGGGTGGAGTTGATCATCAACGTGGGCATCGGCCTGGAGAACTCCCGCCAGGTGCTGGCCACCGCCCGCCGCTACCCCGGGCTCCGGGCCACCGTCGGCGTCCACCCCCACGCCGCTGCCTCGCTTAAAGACGGAGATTTGGAGGCCCTGACCCCCCTGGCCGCGGATCCCCTGGTGGTGGCCGTGGGGGAGATCGGCCTGGATTTCTACCGCCGCCGCTCCCCGGAAGAGACGCAGAAACAATGGTTCCGGAGGCAATTGGAGTGGGCCGGGGCGCTCAAAAAGATCGTGGTCATCCACACCCGGGAGGCCACCGCCGCCACCCTGAAAATCCTCCAGGACTCCCGCTCCCATTTGTGCGGCGGGGTGATGCACTGCTTCGGGGGCAGTTGGCAGGAAGCCTGCTCCTTCCTGGATCTGGGTTTTTATCTCTCCTTTGCCGGCCCCCTTACTTACCCTAAGGCCGGGGCCCTCCGGGAAGTCGCCCGAAAAGTTCCCCTGGACCGCATCCTCCTGGAAACCGACTGCCCCTATCTTACCCCCCAACCCTGGCGGGGTAAACGCAACGAACCGGCCTACGTGACGGCCACCGCCCGGCAACTGGCGGAGGTCCGGGGCCTCAGCCTGGAAGACGCGGCCCGGGCCACCTGGGAGAACAGCCTCAGGGCCTTTGGGCTGGAGGAAAAGGACATTTTTGGGGATGTAGGGCGGGCACTGCCCGCCAGGGATTAATCAATGGCCTTCTATTGGTGGGCGGTGCCCACCCTACATCAACTATGACCTCAATCGCCCGGAACCTGGAGGCAGTGAGAGGCCGCATCGCCGCCGCGGCCCGGAAGACCGGCCGGGACCCGGCCCTGGTCAAGCTGGTGGCGGTGAGCAAGACCGTGGACCTGGAGCGGATTAAAGAAGCCCGGGACGCAGGGCAAAAAATCTTCGGGGAGAATTATCTCCAGGAGGCCCGGGGGAAAATCGAGGCCCTGGGCGAAGCCGCAAGCTGGCACTTTATCGGCCACCTGCAAAGCAACAAGGCCAAAGCGGCGGTGGCCCTTTTCGAGCTGATCCATGGGGTGGACAGCTTGAAACTGGCCCGGGCTCTGGACACGGCCGCGGCCCAGGCGGGCAAGGTTCAGGAGATTCTCATCCAGGTAAACCTGGGAGGGGAAGAGACCAAATCCGGCGTCCCCCCGGACGCGGCGCCGGCACTGCTCCGGGAAATCGCCCGCCTGCCCCGCCTGCGGGTGGCGGGCCTGATGACCATGCCTCCCTGGTTTACCGATCCGGAAGCCGTGCGCCCTTACTTCCGGGGATTAAGGGAACTGCGGGAGCGGCTGCTCCAACTGCAGATCTGTCCTCTCCCCGAACTCTCCATGGGCATGTCCGGCGACTTCGAGGCGGCCATCGAGGAAGGAGCCACCCTGGTCCGCATCGGCACCGCCATCTTTGGCAGGCGGGAGTAATGCCGTTTTCGGTTTCCGGTTTTCCGTTTTCGGTTAAATATAGTGGGAATTCATAGAGTTATACTCGTTGCCAAAAGGTTTTTCCTCTTATCCCCTCTCCCCCCAGGGGGGGAGAGGGTTAGGGTGAGGGGGGGCGGAAAAAACTTTTGGCAACGGATATATCTTTGATAGGGGTATGGAGGTTAGGTGGAACAGCCACCCCGGCTGTTCTGCAGCAGGCGAGGGCGCCTGCTCCACATTCCCCGCAGTTGTTTCCCCTCCTCCTACCCCTTGGGAATCTCTAAGGTCAGGTATTGTTTGTGGCCCGCACGTTTGACGTAAAACCGGGCTATGGCGCCTTTCTTCAATTGCTTAATGATCTTTTGGTAATCCTTCATATTGCCCACGGCCTGACCGTTGATCTCCTCGATCAGGTCTCCGGGGCGGAAGCCCGCGTCCGCAGCCGGGCTGCCCGGTTCCACCTGCATCACCACCACTCCCCGGGTTTCCTTGAGGCGCAGGCGTTGGGCCAGGGTCTGGTCCAGGGTTTTCACCACCAACCCCAGGGGGCTGCTCTCCCCCTCCTCTCCCCCGGCCGCCTTGGCCTGGCGTTCTTCCTTCAACTCGGTGATGGTCAGGTTAAAGGTCTTTTCCTGGCCCTGGCGCAGCACCTTCAGGGTCACCGCGGTGCCGGGGGCAGTCTCCGCCACCATGCGGGGCAATTCGTTCATCTCGTGAATGGGGTGCCCGTTAAATTCGACGATAATGTCCTCCCGCTGCAAGCCGGCCTTCTCCCCGGGGGTGCCGGGGTTGACCTCCGCCACCAACGCGCCCTTGGGTTCCGGCATGCCGAAGGATTTGGCCAACTCCGGGGTCACCATCTGCACCTGGACGCCGATCATGCCCCGCACCACTTTGCCCTTGCTCTGCAGTTGGGGAATGATGCTTTTGGCCAGGTTACTGGGAGTGGCAAAGCCGATCCCCTGGCCGCTGGCCAGGATGGCGGTATTGATGCCCACAACCTCGCCTTTGAGATTGAGGAGTGGCCCGCCGCTGTTTCCCGGGTTGATGGAGGCGTCGGTTTGGAGAAAATTATCATAAGGACCGGCGCCGATGACCCGGCCCTTGGCGCTGATAATACCCTGGGTCACGGTATGGCTGAGGCCGAAGGGATTGCCCACGGCCAGCACCCAGTCACCCACCCGGATGGTCTCAGAGTCTCCCAGGACCAGGGACGGCAGGTCTTTGGGAGGGTTGGTGATCTGGATCAGGGCCAGATCGGTTTTGGAGTCCCGGCCTTTGATGGTGGCCTGGTATTCTTTGCCGCCCACCAGTTTGACCTTGATCTTGTCCGAGCCTTCCACCACGTGGTTGTTGGTGATGATGTGGCCTTCCGGGTCAATGATGAAGCCCGATCCCAGGCTGCGATGCTTGAAGCTCTTGGGCATCTCCCCGAAAAATTTCTCAAAAAAATCCTTAAACGGGTCATCCGGACCAAAGGGGGAAGGCCCCCGGCCGAAGAATTCCTTCATACGGCCTGTATTCTTGTCACTCTTCACCGTCTTTTCCGTACTGATATTGACCACCGCGGGGGAGGCTTTTTGGGCCAGATCCGCGAAGGTCTCCGGCGCCAAAGCGGCCTGGGCCGGAGAGCCAACCACCACCCCGGCGGTCATGGCTCCCAAAGCCAGAAAGGCGCAAGCCGCCAAGCTAAGGATGAGTCTTCTTTTGACCATCTTTCTTCTCCTCTCCCCCCGGACGGGGAGCAACCCCGAACGGAGGAGGCATTGCTGATTTTTTTCCTACCACTACCAGGAGATATTTCTCCGGGTCTAAATATTTCTCCGCTGCTTTCTGAATATCCGCAGGGGTGAGATTGCGGATCAGGTCCGGATAACGCCAAGGGTAATCCAGCCCTAACCCGTAAAATTCGGCATAGCCCATGAGCCAGGCCCTCTTGGCCAGGGAATCCATCTTCCGGGGAAAGCTGCCAATCAGATAGGACTTGGCATCACTCAGTTCTGCGGGCGTGACCGGCTCCTGCCGGATACGCCGCATCTCCGCCAGCACCTGTTGCACGGCTTCGGCGCTGCTGGAGTTTTTGGTTTCCAGGGTCACGGCCAGGGGGCCCGGTTCCAGTCCCGGGCTGAAACCGCTATTGACGCTGTAAGCCAGCCCCCGGTTCACCCGGATATTGTCCATCAGGCGGGAGGCGAAGCCGCCCCCTCCCAGGATGTAATTCATCACCTGCAGGGCGTAAAAATCCGGGTTGGCCCGGGAAATCCCCAAATTCCCCAAGATGATGTTGGCCTGGCTGATATCCTTATTGATTACCACCACCCGGTCTTCCTGAAGACGGGGGATGGGGGGAAGTTGGGGCGAGGGAATTTCCCCGGCCGGCCAGGACCCGTAAATTTTGGTCACCCATTTCCGGGCCTCACCCGGGGAAAGGTCGCCCGCCACACTGAGGATGGCGTTGTTGGGCCGGTAATAACGGCGGTGGAACTCCTGTAGGGCCTTAGGAGTGATGGCTGTCAGGCCTTCCTGGGTGCCCCGGATGGGATGGCCGTAGGGAAAGGCCCCGAAGAGATCCTTATTAAAAGTGCGGGAAGCCACCACCATGGGTTCATCTTCATCGCTCTTTAGAGCCGCCTTGATTTCCGCCACCTTGCGGCGCATCTCCTGGGGGGCGAAGGCCGGATGCAGCAGGATGTCCTGGAAAAGGTCCAGACCTGCGGCCAGGTCCTTTTTCAGGATCGTGAGGCTCACCTCAGCGAAATCATCCCCTCCTGCCGCCCCGAGCCTGGCCCCCAGAAAGTCCAGTTCCTGGGCGATCTGGGTGGCGCTCCGCTTTTTGGTGCCGCTCAGAAGGAGGGTGGCAGTGAGGTTGGCCAGCCCTTCTTGCCCCGGGGGGTCTTGCAGGGTGCCGGCCTTAACCAGGAGCTTGAGGGTCACCAGGGGCAGTCCGGACTGCTCCGAGAAGAGCCAGACCAGGCCGTTGGGGAGTTTCTCCCGCACCCCCAGGACCTGGGAGGCCGGGGCGGCCAGGGCCGCGCCGCTCCATACCAGGGCGATAAGCAGCCAACAGGAAAGGGATTTACTTAATCTGTCCACCGGGGCTAAAGCGCTCCATTCTGGGTTTGTCGGTCTTAATGGGGGAGAGAAGGCCCACATTGCGGTTATTGGCCACCAGGTACTTCTTCGCCACCCGCCGCACCTCCTCCGCGGTCACCTGCAAAATTTTAGGGACAAACTCCTTGATCAAACTCCATTTGGCCACGGTCTCCAGCCGGCCCAGGATCATCCCCCGGTAAAAGAGGGAATCCAGTTTCATATAAAAACCGGCCACCGTCTGGTTTTTAGCCTTTTGCAGTTCTTTTTCGCCCACTAATTCAGTCTGCAAGCGTTTCACTTCCGCTTCCAGGGCGCCCTCCAGTTGGGCCACGGTTTTTCCCGGTAAAGGCTGGCCGTAAAGGGTGAAGACCGAGGGGTCGATGCTGTCGAAATTGTAGTCCGCTCCCACATCCAGAGCCAATTTCTGTTGGTAGACCAGGTTATGGTAGAGCCGGGAGCTGCGCCCCTGGGACAGGACCCGGGCCAACATCTCCAGGGGATAGGCGTCGGGGTCCTGCCAATTCGGGGTATGGTAAGCCATGATGAGAAAGGGGAGCTGCGCCTCCCGGTGCACCACCACCCGGCGTTCCCCCCATTGGCGGGGCTCCAGGGCCGTGACTTGCGGGGCCGGCGGCCCCGGAGGCAGGGCCCCAAAGGTGGAATCTATCTGTTTCAGGGTCTCCTGGGGGTCGATATCGCCCACCACCACCACCGTGCAGTTATTGGGCTCATAATAACGCCGGTAGTACTGGAGGAAGTCATCCCGGGTGATGCTCTCGATGTCATGGAACCAGCCGATGACCGGCCATTGATAAGGATGGGCTTTGAAGGCCGCGGCCATGACTTCTTCCATGAGGAAGTTCACCGGGTCGTCTTCCGTACGCAGGCGCCTCTCTTCCAACACCACCTTCTTCTCGGTGTCGAAGTCCTCCTGGCTCACCTTCAGGCCGCGCATACGGTCGGCTTCCATCTCCAGCCAACGGGGCAATTCCGTCTTGGGGCCGTTTTCGAAGTACGCGGTGTAATCCCGGCTGGTAAAGGCATTGTCATTGCCGCCGGCCTTTTGCACCAGGCGGGAGAAGTCCTTGGGCCCATACTTCTCCGTGCCCTTAAACATCAGGTGCTCACTGAGATGGGAGATCCCGGTCTTTCCCAATTCTTCGTTCCGGGAACCCACCCGGTACCACACCATGAGGCTGACGATGGGGGCCCGGGGTTCCTGCAGCAGCAGCACCTTCAGGCCGTTTTTTAATTGATGCTCCACCACCCGGTCAAAGAGGTCCGGACCTGCAGCCGCGCCGGGAGCGGAGAAAATTGCCCACAGCAGGAGGCAGGCCATAGCCATGAAGGGCACCGGGGGCCGCGGATCTCTCCCGACCCGGTGCCGGAACCGGGGATTCTTTTTCAAGGCGTTAAAAAACCTGGCTTTTATCATCTTTATGAACGGGATTTTCCCGATATCCTTAAAATTCCGCCGCATCGTTTAAAGCTATATTCTCTTAAAAGAGAATGCAAGGGCCGCCAGCAGGGCCGCGCCGAAATCCAGGGCCACATCCTTTAGGGACCCGGTGCGGGATGGCACCAGGGCCTGGTGGCCTTCATCAACCAGGGCAATCAAGAGGCAGAGAGCCAAGGCGCAAAGCATCGCCGCCCCCCGGCGAAGGGAAAAACGCCAGAGACAGGCCCGGAACCAAAAAATAGATAAAGTGGCATAAGCCGTAACATGTCCGGCTTTGCGAAGATAGCCCTGCCCCTCTGCGAAGTCCTCGAAGCTCAGAAAAGGTAGCCAAGTAAGCAACCAAATTACCCACGGCCTGGTGTTGGCGGTTGATCCCAGCTCACCGGAAAAGATAATAATACCGGCAGTGACTGCTAACGGCGGCAGCCAATATAAGCAGAATTGCCGGACTGCTGGGGATTTTAAGTAGGTCATTTTAATAGATTATTTGAGTGGGCGCGAAGCTAAAGCAAGGCGGCAGGCGCTGCGCTTTCCCGCCCTATGCCCTTTGCTTTCAGCCAGGATTCCTTATTTGCTGAAAGCTGACAACTGATTGCTGATAGCTTTTTACCCCGCCTCATTTCCTCCCAGGATCGCGGCCACAAACGCCGCGGCGTCAAAAGGACGGAGGTCTTCCAGACCCTCGCCCAAGCCGATATAGCGCAAAGGCAGACCGGTTTCCTGGGCCAAGGCCAGGGCCACCCCCCCCTTGGCGGTGCCGTCCATTTTCGTGAGAACAATGCCGCTAATGCCTACGGCTTCATGGAAGATGCGGGCCTGGCTCAGGGCGTTCTGGCCGGTGGTGGCGTCCAGGACCAGCAGCACTTCGTGGGGCGCGCCGGGGAGTTTCTTGGCCGCGGTGCGGAAGATCTTTTTCAGTTCCTCCATCAGGTTGACTTTGGTATGGAGCCGCCCCGCGGTGTCGATAAAGACCGTATCCACGTCCCGGGCCAGGGCCGCGGCCAGGCCGTCAAAGACCACGGCCGCGGGATCGGCCCCGGCTTTTTGTTTAATGACCGGGGCCCCCACCCGTTCCCCCCAAATCTCCAATTGCTCCACTGCTGCCGCCCGGAAGGTATCTCCGGCAATGAGCAGGGGGGCGCGGCCCTGAAGGCGCTCCTGATGGGCCAGTTTGGCGATGGTGGTGGTCTTGCCCACACCATTGACCCCCACCAAGAGCACCACCCAGGGCCGGGCGTTTCTCTCCGACGGAGGCGGACCCTGGAGAAGGTTTAACATCTCCTCCCCCAGGGCCGCTTTGAGACGCTCCACGTCCGCCAGTTCCCGGCGCTTTAGCCGCTCTTCCAGGGCCCGGACCAGATGCAGGGTGGTGTCCATCCCCAGGTCCGCGGTAATTAGAATTTCTTCCAATTCCTCCAGAGTCTCGGCGTCCACTTCCCCGCGGCCCAGGAAAACGCGATCCAGACCGCCGGCCAGGGCCTCCCGGCTGCGACTCAGGCGCTCCCGGAAGCGGCGGAACAGGCCCTTGCGGGGCTCCTCTTCTTCAGGAGAGACCAGGTCTGGGGCTTCCACCTCAGGTTCTGAGATGGTATCCGGAATTTCTGCCGTAGGGGCTTCCCCGGGAGCAGCAGCTTCCGGCTCGATCCCGGCCGCGGCTGCGCCCGCGTCAGGGGGCGGGGATGCAGACTCGGGTTGCGGCTCCTCTTCCTTATGGCGGCGAAACCAGCGGCGCATATGACTCAGTACTCTAACCCTATTAGATATATTTTACCGGCAAATTTATTAATGGGAGAGGCAAAGAAACTTATAACCCCCTCTCCCCCCGCAGGCGGGGTGAGAGGGGGTGGCAGTCTGGATCACCATCTAAAATGCGATTCTCAGGTGGAAATCCGGGAAAAATCGGCCATCTGCAAGAAAGTGTTGCTGATGCCCACCAGCAGGGCCAGGCGGTTGCGCCGCAGGTTCTCGTCTTCGGCCATCACCAGGACCTTATCGAAGAACGCGTCCACCGGCCCCTTGAGTTTGGCCAGGGCCCGGCAGGCCCCGGGATAATCCCGCTTCTCCAGGGCCTGGCCCACTTCCTCCTCCATCAGGGCCGCGGCCTCGAAGAGCATCTTTTCTTCCGGGTGCTCAAAAAGCATGGGGGTCACCGCGGCCGGCTCCGCGCCCCGGGCGATGTTGATCACCCTTTTAAAGGCCACCGCCAGCACCGGAAAATCCGGGCTCCGCCGCACCTCTTCCAGGGCCCGGGCCTTGTCCGCGGCGTCCACCACGTCCTCGCCGCCGGCGGCCAGGACCGCGGCCACGGTCTCATTATCCAGACCCTCTCCCAAAAGGAGGTGCTGCAGCCGGGTCTGGAAGAAGTCCAACACTTCCAGGCCGGTCTCTGCGGGGGAGCGGGAGATTTTGCCCTGCAGGAGGGACAGGGCGGCCCCTACGGCCTCCGGCAGGTTGAGATGCAGGCCCTGATCCCGGAGGATATGGATGATGGCCAGGGCGTGGCGCCTCAGGCCGTAAGGGTCCGCGGCCCCGGTGGGGATCAGGCCCACCCCGAAGCAGCCGCAGATGGTGTCCAACCGGTCGGCCAGGCCCACCAGCGCGCCGGTCAGGTCCCCAGGCAGAAGATCCCCGGCATGCCGGGGCAGATAATGGGTGAAGATGGCCTCCGCCACCGCCGGAGGCTCCCCGGAGAGCCGGGCGTACTGGCGGCCCATCACCCCTTGGAGGCTGGGAAATTCCCCCACCATTTCCGTGACGATGTCGGCCTTGCACAGATACGCGGCCCGGCGTACCCCGTCCGTGAGGTCCGGGGCCAGACGCCCGGCCAGGAACGCGGCTAACTCCCGGAACCGCTCCATCTTTTCATAAGAGGTGCCCAGGAGGGAATGGAACACCACCCCTTTCAGGGCTTCCCCCCGTTTCTCCAGGGGCGTCTTGGCATCTTCCTGGTAGAAAAACATGGCGTCACTGAGCCGGGCCCGGAGCACCCGTTCGTGGCCTTTGCGCACCACCTCCGGGTCCCGGGTCAAAGTGTTGTTCACCGCCAGGAAATGGGGCAGCAGCTTGCCGTCTTTACCCCGCAGGGAAAAATAGCGCTGGTGCTCCCGCATGGAGGTGATGAGCACCTCGTCGGGCAGGGCCAGAAACCTGTCCTCAAAATTGCCGCAGACCACGGAAGGGTATTCCACCAAAAAAGAGTTCTCCTCCAGGAGGCCGGGGTTGGGGACCACTTCGCCCCCCACCCGGGCCGCGGCCTGGGCCAATTCCTTTTCCAGTTGCGCCCGCCGGGTTTGGGGATCGACGATCACCCGGGCCTTTTCCAGGGCCGCGGCATAATCCTCGGCATCCTCCACTTCCACGGCCTGGGGGGCCAGAAAACGGTGGCCGTAGGTCATGCCGGCGCTGGTCACGTCCCCCACGGTGAAATGCAGCACCTCACCCCCCAACCGGGCCAGGACCCAATGGATGGGCCGGGCGAAGGTGACGGTTTCTGCGCCCCAACGCATGGACTTGGGGAAGCTGAGGCCCAGGATAAAAGAGGGCAAAATCTCCGGGAGCCGCTCCCGGGTGGACCGGCCGGCAGTGCGCTTGCTCACCGCCAGATAGATGCCCCGGGGAGTGTCCACTTCCACGAGATCGCCCACCGCCACCCCCTGGTTCTTGGCAAAACCCTGGGCCGCGGGCGTGGGGTTGCCGTAGGAGTCAAAGGCCACGGCCTTGGGAGGGCCGATGATCTCGGTGCTGGCTTCGGCTTGGGCCGGAGCCACCTCCCGGGCCACCAAAGCCAGACGCCGTGGCGTGCCCCAGGTGGTGACCTCGCCCACGGCAATCCTTTCTTGCCCCAGCAACTTCTGGAAAGAAGCGGCCAACTCCTCCAACACCGGCGGGATAAACCGGGCCGGGATCTCCTCAGTGCCGATCTCCAACAACAATTCGCTGCCCATGGATGTCCTCTTTATTTGGGGAAAAAGCTATCAGCTATTAGCTTTCAGTAAAATCTGGTCTTTTTTCTGCTCACTGCTCACCGCTTACTGCTCACTATCTTTTCAACAACGGGAACCCCATCTCTTCCCGCTGCTTCAGGTAGCCTTCGGAGCATAGCTTGGCCAGATTCCGCACCCGGCCGATGAGGCTGGCCCGTTCCGCCACGCTGATGGCGCCCCGGGCGTTCAACAAGTTAAAGGTATGGGAGCATTTCAGGCAGTAATCATAGGCCGGGAGCACCAGGCCCTGGCCGATGATGCGGATGGACTCCTGCTCGTACATGTCGAAGAGCTTGAAGAGCATGTCCACGTCGGCCTGCTCGAAATTATAAACGGAATGCTCCACTTCCCCCCGGTGATGCACGTCGCCGTAAGTGATATCCTTGGTCCAGGCCAGGTCATAGACGCTTTCCACCCCCTGGAGGTACATGGCGATGCGCTCCGGCCCGTAGGTCAGCTCCCCGGACACCGGGTGGAGGTCGATGCCCCCGGCCTGCTGGAAGTAGGTGAACTGGGTGATCTCCATGCCGTCCAGCCAGACTTCCCAACCCAGGCCCCAGGCCCCCAGGGTGGGGGATTCCCAATCGTCCTCCACAAAGCGGATGTCGTGGTCCAGGGGGTCGATCCCCAGGGCCCGCAGGCTATCCAGATATTGTTCCTGGATGTCCTTGGGAGAGGGTTTCAGTATTACCTGGTATTGATAATAATGCTGCAGGCGGTTGGGGTTTTCCCCATAACGGCCGTCGGTGGGGCGGCGGCTCGGCTCCACATAGGCCACATTCCAGGGCTCCGGTCCCAGCGCCCGGAGGAGGGTGTGAGGGCTGAAGGTGCCCGCGCCCACCTCGATATCGTAAGGCTGCACGATGATGCACCCCCGATCCGCCCAGAAGCGCTCCAGGGTCATCAGCAGTTCTTGGAAAGTCATCTAAGCCTCTCCTTTAGGACTAAAAAATATCTGAGTAAACTAACAGTTAACCCCCGGGTTGTCAAGTTTTCCGAGGGGCTGGGAGTAGTTCATTGTTAGATTAAAATTGTAGATAACCTAAGCTGACTTGGATTAGCCTATTTCCTCTAAAATTTTGACTAATTGTCAGGGAAGATGCTAAAGTTCGGGAAGTATTGAACCTAGAGGGAGCCCATGCAGCCTAAAGACCGCCTGATCTTCCCCCTGGATGTGCCGAATAAGGCCGAGGCGGAAAAGTTCATTGCCCTCTTAAGAGGGGAAGTGGGGCTATTCAAAGTCGGCCTGGAGCTTTTTATGGCGGAAGGCCCGGCCTTCCTGAAATTTTTGGCGGACACGGCCCGGGTCGAATATTTCCTGGATCTAAAATTTCATGACATTCCCGCCACCATGATGGCCGCCCAGGCCCGGGTCATGAAAGGGGCCAAACTGGCCACGGTCCATATCGACCAGGGCGCCAAAATGCGCCGGGCCATCGAGGCTTCCAAAGGCGGGTGCAAGGTCCTGGGGGTCACCGTCCTCACCCATCTGGGCCCCGAGGACCTGGAGGCCATGGGCATTGCCCCGGAGTACGCCCATAATCCCACCAAATTAGTCTTGTTGCGGGCCGGGCTGGCCCAGGAAGCAGGGTGCGACGGGGTAGTCTGCGCCGGCACGGAGGCCCGGGCCGTGAAAGATGCCTTCGGCCCGGATTTCCTGGTGGTCTGCCCGGCCATCCGCCCCTTGTGGGCCGCGGTGCCCGGAGACGACCAGACCCGCATCACCACCCCGGCCCAAGCCATCCAGGCCGGGGCCGACTATATCGTGGTGGGCCGCCCCATTCGTAAAGCACCAGACCCGGTAGAAGCCGCCCGGAAGATCGTGGCGGAAATAGCCGCGGCCCTCGGTTAATAGCCTAACCCCAGGCATACCTTTCACAATGTTGGTCGTTTTAACTCTCCCTTAGCGTTAGAAGCTATTGCAAAACCTTATGATCTGCCAAATTGTCATTCTGAGCGAAGCGAAGAATCTAGTATTTTCAATGACTAGACCCTTCGCCTGCGGCTCAGGGTGACAAGAAAAATAGGTTTTGCACTAGCTTCTAGGTTTTAATGGGAGATTCTTTGTTGCAGCAGGGGCAGGATTTGCGCCCGCATGGCGTCCCGCACCCGGCGGAAAACCGCGAGGATTTCCTCTTCCGCGCCGGTGGCCCGGGCCGGGTCCGGAAAGCCGAGATGCAGCTTGGCCGTGGGGCCGGGGAAAAAAGGGCATTGCTCCCGGGCCTGGTCGCAGACGGTGATCACCAGATCGAAATTTTTTTCTGGCAGGTCGTCCAGGGACTTGGAGCGGTGGCTACTGATGTCGATTCCCAGTTCGGCCATCACCCGGATGGCCCGGGGGTTGACCTTAGAGGGCCTCACCCCCGCGGAAAAGGCCTGGACCTTACCGGCCAGATAATAGTTTACCAGGCCCTCCGCCATCTGGCTGCGGCAGGCGTTTTCAGTGCAGAGAAACAGGACTTTGAGCATGTTGGTTAACCCCCTCCCCCAGGAACATCCAGTTCCACTTCCCATCCCAGCCTGGCCACCAGAGAGGTAAAAGGCCGGCGCACCGCCGGGGCCAGAAACGCGGACCATTCCCCTGGGGCCAGTTTCAGGCGGGCCTGATCCCCCCTAATTCTCAGGCGTACATAGGTGAACCCCCGGCCGCGCAGCCAGGACTCGGCCCGGCCCACCCGGGCCAGGGCTTCTCGGGTTAAGGGGGTGTCATAGGGAAAGCGGGTGGCCAGGCAGCTTTGGGGGGGCTTATCCCCCGGCAGGCCCAGTTTCCGGCTCAAGTCCCGGATGGCCGCTTTCCCCAGGCCCGCGGCCACTAGAGGGCTTTGTACCCCCAGTTCCCGGGCGGCCTGGAGCCCGGGGCGGAAATCTCCCAGGTCGTCCACATTGGTGCCGTCCCAGATGGCGGCAATGCCCAGGGGAGCAGCAATCCTGCGGGCCTGCTCCATAATCGCCTTTTTGCAGGCATAGCACCGCCGGCGGGTATTGTTCCGGAAATCCGGGAGAGATAAAGGATTCGTCTCCCTAAACAGGTGTCTAACCCGGAGGCGCCGGGCCAGGGCGAAGGCCGCGGCCAGTTCTCCGGGCGCGGTCTGGGGGCCGGTAAAGGTGAGGGCCACCAGGCCCGGCCCCAGGACCGGGGCCGCGGCCGTCAACAAGAGGCTGGAATCGAGCCCCCCGGAAAACAGTAACAAGGCCCGGGAACAACCCTGGAGGTAGGTGGTTAAGTTGTTGATGGGATTATCTCCTGGGTTCCTATTAGGCGGGTTCTCAGTAATAAGTAATAAGTGATCAGTAGCCAGTGGTCAGAGGTCAGTATTTAGAAAAGAGAATTTGGCCTAAAACCCAAAAAGCTAAAAACTGATTACATATCACTTATTACTTATTACTGACCCCCGGCCCCCGGCCCCTGACTCTAACTGTCCCTGCCGGCGGTGCGGACGCAGTGGATTTCCTCGCTGCCGGGCAGCAGGTCCACGGGTTCTCCCAGCAGGAACTGGCCTTTCTCGATCCATTCCTTCAGGAGTTGGGCCACTTCCCGGGCCCGGACCAGGCTGGAGAGGGGGACGGTGAGGATTTCCTGGCCGTCCAGGTCCATCTTGCCGCTTTTTAGCTGCGCGTAACTGACGTGGCCCAGGATGCGGCCGGTGGCCGCGGGGTAGTCGTGGCCGTAGTCGACGATGGGGGCCAGGAGTTGATCGTCCGTTACCGCGCAGAAGTGGGCGATTTCCTCGTTCAGCAAAGGAATGGGGATGCCCATGCCCACGGTCAAGGAACAGCCATAGCCCAGGAGGCTGACGCCCACCAGATAACGGGCGCTCATCTTTTTCAGGTCCCCCAGGACCATTAAAGTGCCCGCGGGACCCAGAGGAATGCCGTTTTCCCCCCGGGGTTTGCCGGGATTGTGCTGGGTGCCGGGGAAGCAGACGTAACCCACCCCTCCTCCCAGGAAGATACGGGTGCCGATGCCGATGGTGCGGTAATAGGGATCGTTGAACAGGGGGCTGAGTTGGCCGGCGGTGCAAAAATTGGCGTTCCCGGCCCGGGGTCGCAAAGGTCCCATGTAGGTATAAATGGTGCGGTTGGAGAGATTGACCGCGCAATTATAGTTCTGGTAGCAGTTGCGGGGGTTAAAGAGCACCGCGTTGGGCAACTGCTTTAAGGTGACGTCTTTTTCCACCCTTTTGTTAGGGTAGCAGTCGGTGCCGTAAGCTTCGGCCACCAAGTGGACGGCCTTCCCGGCCACCAGGTCCTGGATCACGTGGCCGCCGCCGTATTTAAACTCGCCCGGGTAAACCTTGTTCAGGGGATCATCCGTAGCCGGCTCGGTGGCGCCGAGATAGACGTCCACCGCGGCCAGGCCGGCGTAAGCCGGGACGTTGTTGAGCCACGCCTGGGAGGCCTTGATGGGCGGCTTGGTATGGCCGAAATTGAGGATCGCGCCCGAGGAGCACATGGGGGAAAAGGTGCCGGTGGTGACCACGTCCACCGTACGGGCCGCTTCCGCCTCCCCTTTGCGGCGCACGATGTCGATAATCTCTTCGGCGGTGACCACCACTGCCTGGCCTTTTTTGATCTTTTCATTAATTTCTTGGTAAGTTTTATTTACCTGGTAGTTTGCCATGCCTTACCCTCCGGGCCTGGGCGCCCCTGTCAGAACGTATCCGTAAATATTGCTTCATTTTTCAGTTCTTATTTGTTTCCTTGCCACTTTATACTGCCTCGCGGTTGAGCCGGACTTCCATGGCGTGGGCCGGGCAGACCTGGCAACAAAGCTCGCAGGCGCTGCATCTGGTGGCGTCGAAGGCCACGGCCATTTCGGGTCGCTCAATATAAAGGGCCCCGCTGGGACAGACCGCGGTGCAGGTGCCGCATTGATAACAGCGCTCCTCGTTGCGGCCCACCTCCCGGGCCACCTGGCGCACCTTTACGCCCGCATCCCGCAAGTACTTGAGGCCCCGGCGGAAATCCTTGGGGTGGCCCCTGAGCTCCATGACGATCAACCCTTCTTGCCGGGGGTTGATGGCGGCCTTGAGGAGATTAAACTCCAGGGCGAAATCCTTGACCAGCCGGTAAATGATGGGCTGGTCCACCACTTCCCGGGGAAATTGCAATACTAACATTTCCGCGTGCATGGCGTATCCTCAAATCTTGTCCTTGACAAGAAACCAAATAAGAGCGGCCCGTCAGGTCGCTCTCGGTTTTTCCCGGTCCCGCAGCCGGAGAGTCCTCCCCGCCGGCCACCCATCTTTAGGCAATTATCTCAGAAAGATGCGGCGCCTGTCAAGCTATACAATACTATTATTGTCTATATTAATTAGATAATGTAAGGGCGCTGCTTGGGTCACCCTTGACCTTTTCCTTGGAGGTCCTTATTTTGCCATTATGTTAACGGAGTTTTCCGGGTCTGCCATCCCCTTTTTTATCACCGCCCTGATCTCCCTCTTCGTCATCATCGACCCCCCGGGCAATGTCTTTCCTTACCTGGCCCTGTCCCAGGCCGGGGCGCCCCCGGAGCGGAGCAAACTGGCCCGGAATGCCTGCCTTTACGCCTTTCTGATCCTGAGCCTGTTCATTTTCATCGGCCGGGTCTTACTCAACTTTTTCGGCATCAGCCTGCCGGCCTTTCAAATCGCCGGGGGTCTCATCCTCTTCCGCATCGCCTTTGACATGCTGGAAGGCCGGGGGCATTTCAACCGCCTGGACACCTCCTCCAGCCTGGTGGCGGCCGACTACCGGGATATCGCCCTGGTGCCCATGACCATGCCCTTGCTGGCCGGTCCCGGGGCCATCTCCACCATCCTGGTGCTCACCAGCCGGTCCCATTCCCCCCTGGAAGACGGGCTCCTCCTCCTGGCCCTGGGTTTGATCATGTTATTGACTTATGTGGTCTTCAGGTTTGCCGCGCAGCTTCTCGGTTTTCTGAAAGAAAGCGGCGTGCGGCTGCTGACCCGCATCATGGGCCTGATCCTGGCGGCCCTGGCGGTGGAATTCGTCATCCAGGGGCTGCGCGCGGCTTTTCCCGGCTGGGGATGAGAAAAGTGAGCAGTGAGCGGTGAGCAGTTGCTCATGAGCCTCTGGCTCACCCGTAAATCATGAAAAGGTGAACGTAGGGGCGGGCGTCCCCGCCCGCCCAGGTAACCCGCACAGGCTGGAAAGCCTGTGCCACCGCTTTGAACTCTTCAGGACAGTTGTTCATGGACCCAAGGTCCACCCTCAAATGAAGATTCTTACTGCTCACTGCTTACTGCTTACAGCTCACTAATAAAAATCCACCGGATCGATTTTACGGTTGGCCGACCAATGAAAGAAGAGATTGCTGGGCAACCCCTGGAAGATATAGCGGTTGGGGGGCAGGAGCAGGCGGCGGCAGATGGAGGAAAAGGCATAAAATTTTTGAAAACAGCGCCAGACCCCGGCTTCACACTCCTCCGGGGTCATCTGTTTGGGGATGAAATTGCAGACCATGCCCAGGTATTTTTCCGCATCCGGGTTATGCACCCGGCCTTCCTGATTAAGCTGCTCCCACATGGGGGTGCCCCGCCGGGGGGTGGCCACGTTGAAGAAGGCTAAGGGCGCTTTGATGCGCTGCAGGAACTCCAGGGTCTCCTCAAAGAGCTGCATCTTATCGCCGTCCAATCCGAACATGAAGTTCAAGGAATAAAAGATGCCCCGGTCCCGGAGGCGGCCCAGGAGCCATTCGTATTCTTTTACCGGGTTTTGCACCTTTTCAATGGAGGCGATGGACTCCTGGCAGACGTTTTCGATGCCGATGTTCACGTGGTGGCAGCCGGATTTCTTGGCCAGGTCCAACAGGTCCTCATCCCGGGAGGTATTGATGGTCCAGAGGCAGCTCCAGCGCAGGTTCAAGGGAATGAGGGCCTGGAACAACTCCTTGGCGTATTCCCGGTGGCCGGTCAAATTATCGTCGATGAAGTAGATATTTTTTAGTCCGGTAATGCGCACGTTGGCCTTGATTTCCTCGATCACTTCCCCCAGGGGCCGGCGCCGGTAGGTATGGCCGTAAACAATGGGCACTTCGCAGAAGGCGCAGTGATAAGGGCAGCCCCGGGAGGTCTGGGTGGGGATGATCTTTACCCGGTAACGGCGCAGATTCACCAACTCCAGGCGGGGCCGGGGCAGGCCCGCCAAATTGTGAAAGTCAGGGGCCTGGTAGCGGGGCTGCAGCCGCCGCACCCGGGCATCCTCCAACACCTGGCCCCACACCGTTTCCGCTTCCCCCACCACTATCGCATCGCAATGTTCCAGGGACTCTTCGGGATGCAGAGTTACATGAAACCCGCCCATGACCACCTGTACCCCCCGCCGCCGGAATTCTCCGGCGATCTCAAAGGCCCGTTGCGCGGTGGCGCAGGTGGCGGTAATACCCACCAAGTCATATTGGCGGTTATAAGGAATAGGAGAGAGACGGTCGTCCACCAGATCCACGTGGATGCCCTTGGGGGTGAGGCCCGCCAGATAGGGCAGGGTGATCCCCACGAGCCAGCGGGTGCGGCTGCGCAGGAGCCGCTGATCAGGGTAACGGGTCGTGGGCTGTACCAGTAATATTCTCATTGAAAACCTTAATCTATCCGGATAAGCTTGCCAGTATATCTTTAATTTAATGCAATCACCGGCCTGATGCCAAGATAAAAGAACACCCCCGGCCCCAGGCCATTCTGGGGATAGTTCGGAAGACCGCGGCCATGCTAACCATTACCTGTCCTATCTGTGAGACGGACCATACCCGCCTGCTCCAGCAACGCCGGGAGCGGGGCTTGCAACTCAATACCGTGGTCTGCCTTGACTGCGGCCTGGTTTATCACAATCCCGCGGTGGAAGACCAGGACCGGCAGAAATTGGAAATCAGCCCCGGTCAGTGGCATACCGGCGCGGGCATCAATCCCCGGCAACGGCGCAAGCTCACCAGGCGCTGGGCCGGGCAGTGGCCGTTAATCGAGCCCCTATTCAGGCCGGGCCTGAAAGTGCTGGAAGTGGGGTGCAGTTGGGGCCTGGCGATGCACCATTTGCAGGGCATGGGGGCCCAGGTGTTGGGGGTGGAGCCGGACCCGGAACAGGCCGCGCACGCCCAAAGGCAGGGTGACCTGCCCATTATCCAGGCCCGCTTTGAGGAAGTGGATCTGCCCGGAGAGAAGTTCGACCTGATCCTGGCCTCCCATGTAATTGAACACTTTCCCCAGCCCCTGGAGTTTCTGCGGGGCGCCCGGGAGATGGCCCACCCGGAAACCCGCCTCCTTCTGGAAACCCCCAATATCCTGGCCCCCAAGGTGGGCCCCCGGCGGCTCTTTTCCCTGGCCCACAACTTCTATTTTTCCCCCCAGACCCTCAAATGGCTGCTGCTCAAAGCCGGCTGGCAGACGGATAACCTCCGGGTGTGGCGCCGGGACGCGTTCCAGATCCTGGCCCGGGCCGGCGCACCCCAGACCCCGGCTATCCCCCCCGGGGCCGCCCGGGAAGTGGTGCGGGCCATCGCCCGCCACCAATACCAATATTACCTGAAGATGCTCTTTATCTGGCGCAAAATTCCCTGGTGGCAAAAATACTGGATGTACACGCCTGACCCCCGGTACGGGCGCCAGGGTGGGGCCTAAGGATAGGAAGCAGTGATCGAGTGATCAGTAATCAGTATGAATATCAGTGCCGTTCACTGATCACTGATTACTGATTACTGACTTTCCCCGGCCTCTCTCCTGAAAAATCACAACTTCCGCAAGGGGACGACCTTCCCCTTGCCTTTGGGACCGGGGGTTTCGGGCTGGGAAGGAGATTTAGCAGGAATTTCCACCAGTTTCATGGGCCGCCCCCCCATGGTGAACTCTTCACCTTGCAGGTGGGTCCCTTCTAAAATCCAAACCAAAGTCTGGGGCGGCAGGGTGAGAACCAGCAGTTCCACCTGATACCAGCCCCGCTTGACATCGGGGTTGATGTCATTGATGCGGGCATAAAACGCGGGTTTCTGGTCCAAATAGACCAGCACCAGATCATTGATGGTGGCCATAATGTTCTTAACAGCCCCGTGCAGAAGTAATGGGGGCACCCAGTAGTTACACAGATAATAATACCACATGATCCCCCAACTCTATAATTTTCTGAGGCAGCGCCGGGGAAAGCGGCCATGAAAAGTAAGGTTCCCAGGGGTTTCCTGCTGTCGGCGTTTTTGCTGCTGCTCTCAGCCTCCATCACTTGGGGCCGCGGCCCGGGGACAGTCACTGCCGTTGACTATACCTTAACCAACGGGGCCAAACTCACCGGTTATTTGTCCCTGCCCCCGGACTATCAGGAGGGGGCAAGATGCCCTGCAATCCTGCTGATTCACGGGGGCTAAAGACAACCTGGTGCCCGTCAGCCAGGCCCGCAAATTGAAAGAGGCCCTGGAGCAGCGGCAAAAGGTCTTCGAGTATTTGGAGGTCCCCACCGGCAAAATCGGGGGGCATTTTATCTTTGTGAGCAGCAAGGCGGTGTGGGCCAAGATCAATGCTTTTTTGAATAAGCACCTCTAACCCGGGCAATCGTTCATGAGCCGTTGGCTCATTCAGATACTGCGAAAAGGCGTAGGGCGGGCGTCTCGCCCGCCCCGGTGATCCGCACAGGCTGGAAAGCCTGTGCTACCGCTTAAGGGAGAATAACGACCATGTCCCAGGTGGAATTTTTGGATATTTCCGGCGAGACCCGGGAAGACCCCCGGGGCTTCGTCTTCTTCCCCTGGCAGCAAGGGGGGCAAGAGCCCCAGGAACTACTGCGCACCTTCCACCTGATCTCCATCGCCCCGGGCCAGGTGCGGGGCAACCACCTCCATCCCGGCCACCGGGAATACCTTTTCCCTTTTCACGGCGCGGGGGTACTGCTCTGGGAAGACCCCCCCGGCCAAGTGCAGGAAAGGCGGCTCACCGGCAGGAGCACCCTGGTCCGCCTTCCCCCGGGCCTGGCCCATGCCCTGCGCAACCCCGGCCCGGAGATTCTCTATTTGCTGGCCTGGCGGGAGGGGGTGGAGGGCAGCCCGGGGGAACCCGAAACCCTGCACCATCCCCTAACCGCGGAGTGATGAGGGAAATTTCCCTAATAACGCCGCGGCCCCCGGCCTGGTAAGGAAATCTTGTACAGCACCGCCACGGCCAGGGCCACCCAAATGAGTATCGGCAACCAGGCCCTGCCCACCCCCATGCTGATGATTTCTTCCGGCAACTTGGGCAGGGCGCTGAGGTAGGGGGTCATGGTCAAAGCCATCAGGAGTGAGGTAAACAGCATCACCACCGCGATATTAATCAAATCCAGAGAGGAAAAGGCATAGTAACCGGTTATGACCAGCAGCGCCAGATAGACGAGCATGATCACCGTCTGCTTGGCCTGCAGGACCTGCACCGCACCGGCCCAAAGATGGGGATTAATGGCCAAGAAAATCAGTTTCAAGAGGATCGTCACCGCAAAAATGCCTGCCAAAATCCTTTTACCCGACATCGCCACCCCTCCTGCCGTGCTCCAACCCCAAACCCGTTGAGAATCGGGGCACCGGGCCGGTTCGGTTTCCCACCGGCCATTATATTAAATAAAGATAGGGACTTGCAAATTCAGAGGCAAGGGCAGGGCCCTACATTTGTGAAGACAGGGGGAATTATTTCCGCCTGCTTCAGCCGGATTTGCCCCGGCAAACCGGGCAGCCTTGCAGGCAGAGGGGCTTTTCCAGATTGCTGGAGGCGAGCAGTTCTTCGTTTTGCAGGATGTCCAGGGTAGGTCCGTCAGCCGCGACCTGGCCGTCCCTTAAAATGATGGTGCGGGAGCACAGGTCCAGAACCAGGTCCAGGTCGTGGGTGGCGATGATGCGGGTATGTTTGAAGGTCTTCAGCAACTCGATGAGTTGCCTCCGGGTTTTGGGATCAAGGGCCGAGGTGGGCTCATCCATGACCAGGATATCCGGGGTCATGGCCAGAACCGCAGCTATGGCCACGGCCCGCTTTTCCCCCCCGGAAAGCCGGTAAGGGGGGCGGTCCTGAAGATGTGAGGCCCCCACCGTGGCCAGGGAGTCCAACACCAGGTGGTCCACCTCTGTAGGCGGCAGCCCCAGGTTCAGGGGGCCGAAGGCTACATCGTCATAGACGATGGGCATGAAGAGCTGATCGTCGGGGTCCTGGAAGACCATGCCCACGGTGCGCCGCACATGGGACAAAGTCTTTTTGTTCAAAGGCAGGCCGCCGATGCGCACCTCTCCGGCCTGGGGCAGCAGGCAGCCGTTCAGGTGCAGCAGCAGCGTGGACTTGCCGGCCCCGTTGGCCCCGATAATGGCCACGGCTTCCCCATGGGTGAGGAGAAAGGAGACGCCCTGGAGGGCCGCGGTGCCATCCGGATAGGCATATTGCAGGTCTTTGACTTCCACTAAATGATGGCTCATCTGATCCACTCCCCGGCCCAACTGCCAAGCAAGTGGGGAATATTATACCAGCGCAGGAGGGCGAAGAGGATGGACCAGCCCAGGAGAAAGGCGACATCCGGGCCCCGCAGGCGCAAAGGCCGGAGCAGGTGAATCCTCCCGGCAAAGCCCCGGGAGAGCATGGCCTGGTGGATGCGCCGGGCCCGGTCCAGGGTGCGCAGGAGGAGCTGGCCGATCATAAAACTGAAGACCTTCAGGCCCAGGCCCCGGCCCTGGAAGGAACGCAGGGCTCTGGCCCGGACCAAGCGCAGGGCCTCATCCGTCAAGACAAAAATATACCTGTACACAAACAGGAGTTGCATGACGAAGATGCGGGGGGCCCCCAATTTATCCAGGGCCAGGCAAACGGCAGGGAGGCCGGTGCCGGCGATTAAGATCAAGGCGGCGCTGACGGTGAGGAAGAAGCGGATCATGATGGAGGCGAAGGAGACCCAGCCCCCGGAGATGCCCACCGGCCCTAAATGCACCAGGATGGTCCGGTCCAACAGGGGGTTGAAGATGCCGATGAAAAAGGCAAAGGGCGCGGCCAGCAGAATCTTCCTGGCCAGATATCCCGGCGGCAGATTGCCCACCGCCACCAGCGCCACCGGGTAGATAAAAAAAGGTATGAGACCCGTTATCTCGTATTTCCCAAAGGAAACTACGGCAGTGATGAAAACCAGGGTGGTGAGAAGTTTCACCCGGGGGTCCAGCCGCTGCAGAGGGGTCTGCTGGTAGGAGAGGGTTTCCAGGTAGCCGATGTTTAATAAGGAGGATTCGATGTTTCCCAAACTTACCCCTCGTTCCCAAGCTGTGCTTGGGAACGCCTTGGAGGCCAAGCTAAGCTTGGCATCCATTTTCGTTCCCAAGTGCAACTTGGGAACGAGTTAATGTAGGGTGGGCAATGCCCACCATAACTCCACTTTTCATGACTTACGGGTGTGCCAGTGGCTCATGAACAAATGCCCTGAAAAGCGATATCCAAAAAGGGTCCGTCCTAACCCTTGCTGTGCGCATAAAATCTTCTCAGGCCCAAACCGATGACCCCCACCAGGAGCAAGGTCATGGCGGCCCCCAAAACGCCGGACAGGGATTTGCCGGCGCTGACCTCAGGCCAGCTTTCCCCCTTCTTTTCCCCCTTTTCTCCTTCGGCCTTGGCGCCTTTTTCCCCTTCGGGCTTCCTAAAATCATAGTCCGGCAAGAACGCCAGTTTCTCCTGAATCCAGGCCATGGCCCCGTGCACCCCTTCCTTGGAGGCTTCCAGTTCTTCCTTGCCGGAAACCCCCTTGATGGACCATTCCAGGCCGTCCGGGTGGGTGGAGGCGAACCAGGACAACATACCCCCCGCCACCAAGGCGAACAAGGCCAGGCCCAGCACCAGGGGCGCATGGGAATGGGTGTGCGCCTGGGTGTGGGATTGGGCCATGGTCAGGGTGTGGGGGTGCGCCTTCCAGACAAAGCTTACCACCGCCGCGGTGACCAGGCCCTCCACGATGCCGATGCCCAGGTGGATGGGCAGCATCAAGAGAACGAAGGTGGTAAAGGCTAACTCCGAAATGCCGGAGAACCAGGTTTCCAGAACCACCCCCAACGCGCCCAGTTGCAGCCCGATGATGGCCGCAGCCATAGCTCCCCAGAGGATGCGGCCCGGGGCCGGTTTTTCCCCGGCAATCTTCTGATAAATTAAGGGATAAGCGAGGAAACATGGGAAAAAGCCAAGGTTAAAGATGTTGCACCCCAGGGCCAAGAGCCCCCCGTCAGCAAAGAACAGGGCCTGGATGGTGAGGATGGAGGCCATGACCAAAAACGCGGCATAGGGCCCCAGCAAGATGGCCAGGATCATCCCTCCCCCCAGGTGGCCGCTGGAGCCGGTGCCCGGAATAGTAAAGTTGATCATCTGGGCCGCGAAGATAAACGCTCCCAGGACGCCCATCAGCGGGACTTTATGTTCATCCAGATCTTCCTTGAGTTTCCTCGCACTGTAGACAGTGAGCCCCGCGGTGGCGGCCCACATGGCGCCGCCCACGGCCGGGGAAATCAAGGCGTCGGCCATGTGCATAAACAATCCTCCCAAAGGTTCAAGGTGAAATTGTAACCAGATCTTGGCATTGTGTCTTCCGCATTTGCCAGCTTCCCGTTCCATATCTAGGGCGATATAAACTGAGCCCCATTGAATGCGGGATTTTTTAAGTCCCCCTTTCCTAAAGGGGGATTTAGGGGGGATTATTAAGGGCTTATATTATCCCCCCTACCCCCCTTTAGAAAAGGGGGGGATAAATCCTAAATTTGCATGTCATAGTAATAAGTGGTGCCATACGAGTTCGGACGCCAAAGACCGTTTGGCAGAAATCAGCGCTGGCGCCATGCCTCCCAATTGGGCCGTCCCTGGGCGTCCCGCAGGTGGAGCACGTAGTCTCCCTTGGTCAGTTCGTAGGCCACTACCGACACCTTGCCGTCCAATTTATCGCACATCCCTTTGATCCCCACTTCGTCGCCGGGATTGATGGTGAACTCCTGGCGCTCCAGATACCAGACCGGGCCCAGGTGCACCAGCACCTGGCCGTGAGATTTGGTGTCCACCAGGAGCGCCATGCCCGGATACATGCCTTCTTGGATCATTTCCGTGCGCACCTGCACCACCTTGCCGCGGTCGTTTAATGGCCGGCAAAGGTTCGAGACCTTGCAGGTATAAGGCGCGTAAGGACAGGGCCGGAACCCCTGGCCCCGGCCCTGGCTCAGGGCTGGGGCGGCCATCACCCAAGACCAAACCGCCAGGCCCAAAACGCTCGTTCCAACAAGCGGCCACCGTTTCATGCGCTGGCCCTCCTTTGCAAATATTTAAAAAGCATACACCATGGACAACAACGGCGTCACCGCGGCGTTCGTATTTTTGCCCAGGAGATCCACATTCACCCCCAGGGCCAGGGAGAATTTTTCCGTGGCCATGTATTCGATCCCCGGCATGATGGAGAACAAAGCCGCAGGCGCCACATTGGATTGATGTCCGAATAGCCGCCCCCCGTCCCAGAAACTGGTGAGTTCCAGGAGCGCCACCCATTTTTTGGTAATGGGATATTCCGCGGCCAGGTTGACGGTGACGAAATCCCGGGGGTAGTTGCGGAAATAGACGGAATAGCCCTCTTCATCCTCGCCCAGGCTGCTGGACGCGGTGGGCATGGAGTACCAGAGGTTGCCGTAAAAGATAAAGGGTTTGACATACTTGGACAGGTTCAGGCCGGTGGTGAAGACATAGGACCCCCCGCCGATTTCATCAGTCCCCAGGCGGCCGGGATTCAACCGTTTAAAATGGCCGCTGGGGAAATCGGTGGCGAAGAGCGCGGTCACCGTGGGTCTGGTTTCGGTTTCTTCCACCAGCCGGTATTTGAAGGTCAAATTGATGTCTCCGAGGCCGCCGAAATTGGCGGCGCGCTCCCCATTGGGACCCGGCTCATTGACGCTGCCGGCCCAGTTGTGCACATAGGGAACCACCACGAAGACCTCCAGGTTATTCCACAGCCCATAAGTGAATTTCCAATCCATGCTGTAAGTCTTGAAATTACCGCCTGCCGATACCCTGCGCCAGCTTTGCGTCAAGCTATGGGTGACAAAGCCTAACCCAAAGGTGGGCTGGACCGCGAACTTGCCCTTCTCAATGGGGATGGCGGTGTCGGTGATGATGGGCCCGAAGGTGGCGGGACATTCGTCCTCTTTGGCCTCCTCTTTTTTCCCCTCCTTGGCTTCCTCCTTGCACTCCGGCTGGAATCCTTCCCCCCGCCCGCCAACCTCTTCGGCAGCCGTCTTTTCTGCCGGTTTGCCTTCTTCCCTGGCCACGGCCGCCGGCGTGGGAATGACCACGCTCCCCCCCAAAAGGACCAAGATCAGGATCAACCAAATCTTGCCGTTGGTAAAAAGTCCCATTTTTCCCCCTTTCGTGATCGAGGCCAAAAAAAAACCACGAATCCCCGCCCCTTCTGGAGCGCTGGCCTTCGTGGCTGATTAAACCGGTAAATTTCGAATAATTCCTGGGGTTCATCCCCAGAGTAATATCTTAATTATAGCAGAGATTTAATGATGTCAAGAAAAATAAGCGGGGCAGGGGCTCACGGCCTCCATCTCTCCGGCCCATCCCCGAGCTACCGCTCCGATTCCATCTGATCCCTGACCTCCACCACCTGCCGGGCCACCATCTCCACGGCTGCCAGATCCGTCCAGGGACTGAGGATGAAGGACTTCAGCGCGGCCAGGGGAGGACCCGCTTCTCCACCATAGTCGGCATGGCGGCAGGCGTCCGTCCAGGACAGGAGCACCCCTTCCCCCCGCATGGCCCGGTCATGGATCAGTTGGAAGATACGGCGGTTATAGAAATTATGAGCCTCCAACTGCTCCCGGTAAGCCGGATCACCCGCTTCTCGGCGGTAGGCCGCGGCCGCCTCCACTCCCGGAGGATAAACCCGGAACAGGGTCACGGAGCCGAAATTGCGATGGTTGACCACCTGGATGCTACGGTGGGCTTCCAGCCGCTGTCGCAGCATCTCCGCCATCTCCACATTGTGGCCGATGAGCACCCGGTAGCCCTCTTTGCCCAGGAGACGGATATTGGCGTAAGCCGCCAGGGCCCCGGTGCCGGGCCGGGAGCATTCCAGGGTATAGATCCCCGGGTGGTAGGAACCAACCTGGTACAGGTAAGGCATTTCTTCGGGGTGCCGGGAGAGAAGGGCCAGGTCCCGGCGGTCCTTCACCAGGAGAAGGCTGGAAACATAAGGAGTATACCCGGTCTTGTGGAAGTCGATGCCCAAAGAATCCGCCAGGGCCAGGTTCCCCAATCGCCCCAGGGAATCTTGCAGGGCCTTCAGGGTGCGGCCTTGGAACCCCAGGGGATTGGCGGCAAAATCATAATCCCGGAAGACCGACCAGACCCAGCCGATGACCGCATCCGCATGGATATGGGGCGGCTGCTCAAGGCCATACTCCCGGGCCAACTGATCCCGCAGGCGGACGATGGCCCCCAAATCGTCCAGCCCGAACGCGTCCGTGGTCCCCATGGTGGCGATGATCACCCCCACCTTCTCCCCGGTTTCAAAGGCCCGGCGCAGGTATTTTTCCAGGTAGGGAAGGGACATATCGTTGTCCGGGGTGGTGGGGATGGTCACCAGGTTTTTCATGCCCACCCCCAGCCAGCCGCTCACGTTCAACCGGGAGTAATGGGACACCGCGGAGGAGACAATCTTCACGTCCTCCCGGACCCCCTCCTCCATGGCCCGGCCGCCCAATACCTTTTCAATCCCCAATTTGCAGCCATAGAAGTTGGTGCCCGTGCCGCTGAAGGTGAAGACCCCGCCGGCTTGCCGGGGATCATAGCCGATGAGATCCGCGGTCATGGCCACCGTTTGCACCTCGGCGGCGGCGAAGCGGGCCGAATAGGCGTCCGAGATGAGGTTGGGGTTGTAAATGGCCGCGGCCACAAACGCGGTGATACTGGGAATGGTCGTGGGGGGGGACGACGTTGACCTGGGCGTTGGGATGGGCCCAGATGGGCATGCCCTGGCAATATTCCACCAGCAGCCGGGTGACCTCCTCCACCGTGTGCCTCTTTTCCGGGAACTTTTCCCCCAAAAGGTTTTGGTAAGGAACTTTGCTGCTTGGGCCCAGAATGGGCACCCCGGATTTCAGGCCGTCCACCCGGTCCAGAAACTGGGAGAGGGTATGCACGAAATAGCAGTCCATCACCGGATTGGAGATGGGCACCGGGAAGCAGGTCTTGAGTTGCTCCAGGAGATTAAGGTACGGCGGCGGGTCAGAGCGCCTGGGTCTGGACATGGCTTTTCCCCCTTCAGGCCTCACTCAAAAGAGATGGAACTCCAAGCTTTTTACCAGAGGGGGAAAGGGGTGTCAATCAAGGGGGCATTGACCCCAGGCCTTGGGGGAAAGGGGCAATTTTTATATCCCTCCCTTAAACTGCCGATATATGGAATTGGGAGAGAAGCAGGTCTCCGCCCCTTAAGGGGTTGGACTTTCCTAGGCGGCAAACCGGGAAGGTTTGCGGCCAATCCAGTGAGCAAGGAGGCTCAGGTGCCATACCCGAAGTACGGCTAAATGCGGTGAACTGAGGCATGGTTGTCCCCCTGTCGCCTTTAGGCTCCACCTCCCGGACGCTTTCCATCTACTGGCATCCTGCCAGTTCCGCCAACACCAATATCACCATCAATGCTGCCTCTCCCGGGGATGCCGCCGGACAACTGGACGCCCTCAATAACCTGTATGCCCGGGCTTACCAGATGATGTCCCTGGCTGACCAGTTGTCGGGGGTGGAAGGCCAGGTCAACTTTTCCCAGAGCCCCACCCGGAGTTCGGATACCGAGGTAGCCAATATCACCTATTTTGATAAGACCCATTACCCGGTGCAGACCCCGGAGTCCCAGTTCCAATTCCAGGTGCAGCAGATCGCCCAGAACCAGGTTAACCAAGGGTCCTCCTTGGATCCAGATGCAGCCTCCGCCATTAATACCGGCGCCAACACCTTCACCCTGACCGTGGGCGGCACGGCTTATAACCTGGAGGTGACCGTCAATGCCGGCGACACCAACGCCACGGCCCTGGGGAAAATCGCCCAGGCCATCGACGCCGCCAACACCGGAGTAACCACCGCCCTGGTCCGGGGAGACAACACCATTCAGCTCAATCTTTCCGGCCGGACCGGAGAGGCCCAGGCCTTCTCCCTGGCGGACCTGAGCGGCAACGCGGTCAGCGCCGGCGGGATCAATAACAGCACCCAGGCTTCTGCGGACGCCATCTTCCTGATGAACGGCACCGTCAACATCCAGGCCGGTAACGCCGTGTCCCTGCTGGATGGGCACCTCCAGGTCAACCTCACCGGCACCGGCGCGGCCACGGTGGCCACCGGGCCCCAGGCCGCGGTGGACCTGATGCAGTCCCTCACCGGGAGCATGAACAGCTTCGGCGCCTTGCTGTCCGCAAATCCCTACTTGACCCCATCCTTGTCTTCGGCCTGGTCGGACCTGGTGCAACAAGAGGTGGGCATTCTCAGCAACTACGGCCTGGAACGCGGCTCCCAGGGAGAGGTGGGCCTGGATACCCTCAAATTTTCCCAGGCCCTGCAACAAAACACCCCCGGGACCGCGCAAGCCATCGGCGGTTTGGCGGCCACCTTGAAAAAGTTTGTCCAGGGCCTCACCTCCTACCCGGCCCGGTCCCTGATTTCCTCCTCCTCTCCTGCCAGCAAACAGCTCGCGTATACGAGCTCTTCCCCGTACGCGTCCTGGTGGCAGGGGGGAACGGGGGGGGTTTCCGTCAGTGCTTAGGGTGATGGGCCGAAGGGGTCAGAGGCTCGCAAACATGACTCGCCTCTCTTGATCCCAAAAAATTTAAGGATGCGTAAGCAATCTTATTTTCGTGATATAATAATTTCCAATGAAGACACGGAGGGCCGCCGATGGAATCCGCCAGCGTAGACGACCTGCTGAACAAAGTGAGGTTGGTGGCGCAAGGCCCCGATGGTGGGCTGCTGAAAAAGTTTGTAGACTTGCTTTACGAACGGCAGGAGGAATACGACACCGAGCCGCTCTCACCTGAATGCCTCAGCGCCTTGGAGGAGCTGGAGGCGGCGGTGAAACGGGGTGACAGGAGCCGGTTTATCTCCCAGGAGGAGTTTGAGAGAAGACACGGCTTATGAGTTACCGGATTGAATACGATCCGTTGGCAGATAAGCAAGCGGCGCACTTAGAAAAAAAACTTCTCCGGAGATTACAAACAAAAATCCGGGAACTGGCGGAAAATCCCCTGGACCCGCGCCTTTCCAAACCCGTTACCATGTCCCCCGACCGCCGCTCCGCCCGCGTGGGAGACTGGCGGATCATCTATTACCTCGACGAACCCGGACGGACGATATTTATTGCCGCCTTTTGCCCCCGTGCCAAGGCCTACGAGGAAGCAGCAAAGCGGGGCAAGCGACCGTAGGGCGGGAAAGCGTAGCGCATCCCGCCTTCAGGCGTTGAGATAGGTCAACCTATGCCGTATTAAGAAAGGTAATAGAAAATGACCAGGCAAAGCGAAAATGTTGTAGTTGAACGAAAGATAGTCCTCTTCTTTGACATCTGTTCTTCCACCTCAATCCTTGAAGAACTAAACAGAACGGAGAATCAGTTACTCTGGCGGAACCTTCTAATAGGTGTAAAAAAATATCTTAAATCCAAGTATCGCAAAATGGACTTTGAAATCTACAAATTTATTGGTGATGGATGGATACTTCTCTTTGAGCCTAGACGAGAGGGACTCGAGATTCTCACGTTTATTAGGGAACTTTCAGCCAAATTTATCTCCCTGTACAATAGACAAATCAAAGATGTGCTCACGATAAGAATTCAAAATATAGGACTCACTTTCGGAATGGATATTGGATCGTGCATCCGCTTGATAATGAACCAAAGACCTGAGTATACAGGTCGTCCCCTCGTTGTAGCCGCACGTCTACAAGGAGCAATCGAACAGCGGGACAAGAGACCCCAGAACAAAATGCTAATATCCAACAATCTCTATGCGACTTTCAGTGACCGGAGAAGCATTGAAGAAAAGTTTAAAATCACTCCAGTACAAAGGAACCTCAAGAACATCTTTGGAGGAGAAAACTATGAATGCAAAAAGATCAAGCTTTCCAGGAAGGCTATAGCTAACTAAAGGCGGGATGCGCTGCGCTTTCCCGCCCTACACATATTAGCTAAAAAGTACCTTTGAGGGCAAATCGGTATTAAACGAAAAGCCCCAAGTCCTTAGACCTGGGGCTTCTTAACTTTGAACTTGGAACCCGGAACTTGGAACTGTCTTTAAGCCGGGGCGCGGCGCCAGAAACTTGACCAGGAGCTGCCGGCCGCGGCTTCTTTTTCCTCCTCCTGGTAAGCCGGTTCCCGGAGGCGGTCAGGGGGCGCGAATTTTTCGATGATGGTCTGGGCGATATCCCGCAATTCATCCGCGGCCCGGCTCTTCTGCACGTTCATGGGAAAGGGCACCAACTGGTTGACCGCCTGCTCCACGGCCTGGTCAAAGTGCAGATAGCCCAAAACCTGGGGAGAGAGTTCCAGAAAACGGTGGCTCACATTCTGGATGATCTGGGCCGCCTGGAAATCCCGGTCCGTCTTGATCATGTTCACCACCACCAGGACCTGGAAATCCCGGAGTATCCGGCGCAGTTCCTGGCATTGGTCCGGTTTTTTCCTCTGCAAGTGGGTCAGGAGATCGTTGATGGACTCAACCTTCACTTCCTGAGCTTTGCTGCCCGTCTGGTGCAGGAGCCAGAGCACCTCGTCGTCTTTGGCGAACTCCCGGGAAATCCTGCGGAACAGGGAGTTTTTCAGGAAGCCGTAGACATTTTGGAGAGAGGTGGCCTGACTGGTAAATAACGCAATCTTTCCGGAGGAATAATTAAAGAAATCCAAGGTATTATACGAAGTGCCCGCGCCCAGGTCCAGGAGCACGAAATCCGCGGGGAGGCTCTCGATCTGGTTCAGGACCCGGATCTTTTGGGAGTAGGTGGGGTTGGCCGCGCCCAGGATATCGTCCGCGCCGCAGATCAGGCCGATCCCCCCGATCTGGGTGTCCAGGACGATATCTTCCAGGTTTTCCACCCGTTTGAGGAGGAAATCCTCCAGGGTATGGGCCGGATAGCGGACGCCCATGAGGGTATGCAGGTTGGCCCCCCCCAGGTCCGCGTCCATCAGGATCACCTTCTTGCCCAGGCGGGCCAGGGAGATCCCCAGGCCCAGGGTGAAGATGCTTTTGCCGATGCCGCCCTTGCCCCCGCCGATGGCCCACAGTTTTTTGCCGTTTGCAGTTTCTGTCATCGTCCCTCTTCCCTGAGCCCGGAATCTTTAATACTTCTGTCCAAAGCCACGGATTCCTGGCTCTTGGTATCCCGTCTTGGGCGCCAGAGGCTCCAGATACTCTTGACGGCCAGGGCCAGGCAACCGTAAAGGACCAGGATAAAGCCGAAAGTCCGCAGATTTTCCGGGCCCCAGGTTTGCAGAAGCACGCCTCCCACCACCACGCCAATGCCCACCACATAGATACCCTGGGAAGCGGGTTGGGGTGGGGGGGCGGGTTTTTCCTGGAGCCGGTCCCAATGATCCCATAATTCTTTGATATCCTTGGTGGCGATGGGCAGATGATCTTCCAGGGCCTGCCGCATTTCCAGGGTGGGTTCCTCCAATGCCAATCCCAGGAGAAAATTGGGATTGTCGCTGGCTTGAGGCCGGGTCCAGAGGACCGTGCCCCGGATCGTCATCGCCGCGCCGTTTCCGGCCAGGGGCAGGTGAATCAGGCCGCCCCGCCCCTGGAATTCCCGGAGGTCCAGGCCCTCGGGGGGGTAGCGCACCTCCAGGATCACCCCCCCGGCAGAGAGGCTCTTGATGACCACCGGCAGATGAAAAGGGAGGCCTCCCTCCCCGGGGGCGAGGATTTCCAGGTCAGGGGGAGTGGTTCCGCCCCCCTGAGAGGTGCTGGAAGGGTGCAATTCTGCCATGATTATCTCCACCAGCCTTTATCTTTTTTTTGATTCTGATTTTGATTCTGGTTCTGGTTCTGGGTGCATAAACGGCGAAGACGGGAAATTTCCTTCTGTTGTTGGGAATCGATCCGTTCTTTCAGCACCTTATTTTCCCGGGAGTAGTCTTGTTGGATTTCATGCCAGGCTCCCAGCTTCCCCAATTCATAGAGCATGGCTTCATAACGGTCCCGCTCCACCGTGATACTTTCCCGGGGTCTCCATAATACCCGCATCGCCCCCTGATTATAGACTTCCGGCAGGTTATGGGTCGGACTCCGGCCCACCAGGGTAAAATTGCCTTCGGGCTCCTGCCAGCCTTGAGGGCTGGGGTTAGAGAAGCTAGGGGAGGCCGGTGCGGGCGGCGGCGCCTGCCGGGGCGGTGGCAGAGGGGGCGGGACGGCCGCGGGAGCCTGGCCCCCGGCCCCGGAGAGGGCCGCAAACGCGCCCTGCAGTTCCTGGAGCAAAGTGGTCACTCGCTCCAGAGCGCTCTGGGAGGGGTCCTTCTGAGTGGTGCCGGCTATCAGGTTCTGCAATTCCCGGAGCCCCTGGGGCCGCTGGCGGGCGTCCCCCAGAGGGGCGTGCCACAGGAGTCCCAAGAGGACCTGGGGGTCGGTCAATCCTGATTCCAGGGCGATCTGCAGCAATTGCAGATAATATTCTTCCGCATCGGCCGCGGGGGCCAACAGGGCCTGGAGGACGAGGGGGCGAGAAGCGATAATCCCGTAAATCTCCTCCCAGGCGGGCGGGATTGGCTCATCCTCCGAGGCAACCGCGGCGGCCATGGGCACATTGCCCTGGAGGAACTGCCACAGCCGGGGACTGGGCCGGCAGGGAGGACTCTCCCAGGGGGGGCGGAGCCACCGCAAGTTTTCCTGGGCCCGGGGCTCCAGGGAAGGCGGCGCCAGGACCAGGCCCCCGGCCCCGAAGATCATGAACCGGTGCGGGTCGATAAAGGCAGAGGAAGGCACGGGCCACCCCTTGGGCAGGATGTAATAATGCTGCTCCCAGCCCCCCCCCACCTCAGCCACGCACCCGGAGCGCCAATCATCCCAGCCCTGGAAGGGCAAATCCCCTTCCCCCGGCCGGACCTCCAAAACCAGGAGGTTGGAGGCGGCGCCGGTGCGCACCCCCAGATTGACCTGGACTCCTTCCATTCCCAGATCGGTCAGCCTTTTGGTCCATATTCCCTGGGGCTGGTGGAAATCCAAATCCAGATCCACCGCGCCCTTGGGATTGACGGCCACCAGGTCCCAACCGATTTGCAAGTAGCGGCAGGCATATTTGGCTAACACGTCACTATAGTCCAGATCCTTTTTGAGATTTAAAATCCGGCCGATCTCGTCGGGACGAACCCCGGCCGCCACCTTCTCAGGCGCGATCTTGCGGTTCATCTCCGGGGAATCGGCATCTTTTTTCATTTTCAGACGAGTCATAATGCCTGGCTGGACAGCTCCGCAGAGCAGCAATGGTTGGTGCTTAATTCCTCAACCCCAAAACCGCGCCCCCACCCGGTTAGCCTGCGGAAGTTGGCGGGGGCCGCAGGCCCTGGGTGATGGTTCTTAACGCCTCTTTCGGCCTGCCCGGGACGGACTTCGCCCGGAAAATAAGACAGGTCAATCATTTAATCGGCAGGGATAGGGGGAAACTTAAAATTAGGGGCCACATAATAGCGCAATATTTTATTAAATATTATAAAATAAAGAAAATTATGATTATTAAGGGTTTTTCCTTGACAGGCCCCGGTTGCGGCTATATATGACTTCCATTCACAACTCCAGGAGTGGAATGCCCATGGATGCCTATAAAATCCACCTGCCCGAAGCCGAGATGCCCCAGGAATGGTACAATATTCAGCCGGATCTGCCCCGGCCCCTGCCCCCTTATCTCCATCCGGCCACGGGTCAGCCGGTGGGGCCCCAGGACCTGGCCCCCATCTTCCCCCTGGAGCTCATCATGCAGGAGGTGAGCCAGGAGCGCTATATCCCCATTCCTGATGAGGTGCAGCGCATCTACCGGCTCTGGCGGCCCACCCCCCTGCGCCGGGCCCGGCGCCTGGAGGCGGCCCTCAAGACCCCGGCCCGCATCTATTATAAAGACGAATCCGTCAGCCCCGCGGGCAGCCATAAGCCCAACACCGCGGTGGCCCAGGCCTATTACAATAAAGCGGCGGGCATCCATAGGCTGGCCACCGAGACCGGGGCCGGGCAATGGGGCAGCGCCCTGGCCCTGGCCTGCAACTTCTTCGGCCTGGAATGCACGGTGTACATGGTGAAGGTGAGCTATTACCAGAAGCCCTACCGCCGCTCCCTGATGCACATCTGGGGGGCGGACGTCTATCCTTCCCCCTCGGACCGCACCCAGGCGGGCCGGGCCATCCTGGCCCAGACGCCGGACACCCCCGGCAGCCTGGGCATGGCCATCTCCGAAGCGGTGGAGGACGCGGCCACCCACCCGGACACCAATTACTCCCTGGGAAGCGTCCTCAACCACGTGATGCTCCACCAGACCATCGTCGGCTTGGAGACCCAGAAACAATTGGCCCTGGCCGGGGAAAAACCGGATATCCTCATCGGCTGTGTGGGGGGCGGCAGTAATTTCGCGGGCTTTTGTTTCCCCTTTGTCCCGGATAAGCTCAAGGGCCGGGACCTGCAAATCATCGCCGTGGAGCCCACCGCCTGCCCCACCCTGACCAAGGGGGCCTATACCTATGACTTCGGCGATACCGCCGGCCTCACGCCCCTGATCATGATGCACACCCTGGGGCACTCCTTTGTGCCCCCCGGCATCCACGCCGGGGGCCTACGCTACCATGGAGACGCCCCGTTGCTCTGCCTCCTGGTCCATGAGGGAGTGATCGAGGCCCGGGCCTATCCCCAGAACCCGGTCTTCGACGCGGCCCGTCTCTTTGCCCGGACCGAAGGCATCGTGCCCGCGCCGGAAACGGCCCACGCATTAAAGGCGGCAGTAGACGAAGCCGTGCGCTGCCGGGAAGACAAAAAAGCCAAGGTCATCGTCCTCAACTTCTCCGGCCACGGTCATTTCGATCTGGCCGCGTACGACGCCTTCCTGGAGGGCAAACTCCAGGACATCGAGACCGATCCGGAGGAAATGATCAAAAAGGCCTTGGAGGACTTGCCCCGGTTTCCCAAAAAATGATAAATTACGCACTTAGGCCTTTTGTGATAAAAGCTCTATATAAAGGTGGAGGGTCCTAACAAACTTTAAGATAAAAGGAGGGTAGCTTTGGGCATTTTGGAATATTGGGCCATGCCCATCCTGAAGTCACCTAAAACCAAACGTTGTCTACTTGAAAGGACGGCCTCAGGGGAGGGTGTTTTAATTAATGGAAAAATTGAAAAGGATTATTTTTTATTTAATAATGATTTTATTAACTCTGACTATTGTAGAAATTATAGCCCAGACCTCGTACTATATAATTTTCAAGGAGAGGTATTCAATAAATAATCTTCTTTCTCATGTCAAGGAGAAAAGGGACAAGCTTCATAGGTTGGATTCAACTATATCAGAAATAAATCATCCTTATGTAGGATATGTATGGGAATATTATGATAGGGAACATAATAATAGACAACACGGATTTATGGCAGACAATCCCCCAGTTCTGAAGAAAGAAAAAGACAAACTGAATGTGGCGTTAGTAGGCGGTTCGGTAGCATTAAAGCTGGGGCGTTTCCTTGAAAATGAATTGAAAAGAGCTTCTGGTCTTTCCCCACGAATTATTACTCTGGCCCTGGGAGGTTACAAGCAGCCGCAACAGTTGCTGGCGCTTAATTATTTTATTGCCTTGGGAGCCGAGTATGAGGTGATTATCAATGTGGATGGCTTCAACGATATCGTTCTACCCATCGCGGAGAATCGCAAAGACGGGATCAATCCTTTTTTCCCGCGAGGTTGGGATCTTAGATTGTTTCGCCATGAACAGACGCTCTCCCTTTGGGAGAAGGCGAAAAAATTGCTGCCAAAAGAGAAGGAGTTTGTGGCCGGATTATCGAGTGGATTCGGCCGTAATAGTGCCATTTATGGCATGCTGAATTGGGTCTGGTTTAGAAAACTGAATTATGACATCAATAAAACCCAGCGCGAAATAGTGCGCCGACAGTCCAAGGTGGAAAAAAGTTTCGAAGAGACGGGGCCATCGGTCCCTTATGGCGATGTCAACCAGCTTTACTACGATCTCGCAGAGGTTTGGGCCCGCAGCTCGCTCCTCATCAATAATTTAGCAAGCCAGAATGGCACTGAGTATTATCACTTTCTGCAACCCAACCAATATTACGAAAACTCAAAAGAGCTCACCGAAGAAGAAGTGCGGACTGCCTATAATGAAAACCACCCATACCGGGGACCGGCAGTTATTGGCTATCCTATTATAATTAACCTGGGCAAAGCTATGCTGGAAAATAAAATTAGATTTTTTGATGCCACCATGCTCTTTGCCGATGAAAAGGGTACCATTTATATCGACGATTGCTGCCATTACAACAAAAAAGGAAATGAAATATTTTCAGCCTATATTATAAGCAATATCTTGGCCAACACAAAAATAGACAAATTGAAGTCTATCCACAAATACGGACAAGACGATAACTGAAACAGTTTTTTGTTGTAAATTTTATCTATAAAACTTATGATGAATTACTTGGTAAGTTTATTGGGGTTGAATAAGGAAATTAATGCCTCTTGAAACTATCCTTAGTGTAAAACCATGGAAAAGGCAAATACTAAACGGCGCGGCATCCTATCCTGGTTGTTGAGTTCCACCAATGATCAGGCCCGGGACACGGGTATGGCCATGGTCCTCATCTGCCTGCTCCTGGCCTATTGGTGGGGCTATCCCCGGTTTTTGCCCCTGGCCATCGTCCTCTTGCTGCTGACCATGACCTGGCCCAAGATCTTCCGGCCTCTGGCCGTGCTCTGGTTCGGGTTCTCCCATGTCATGGGGAGTGTGGTGTCCCGGGTGTTCCTAACTATCCTCTTTTTTGGCCTGGTTACCCCCATCGGCCTGATCCGGCGCTGGGCCGGGAAAGACTCCCTGCAGTTGCGGAAGTGGAAGCAAGACACCGGTTCGGTCCTCATCGAGCGAAAAGGCGCGATTGCGCCCGAGGACCTGGTTAATCCTTATTAAGGATAAGAAAATTTTGCGGTTTAAGGGGTTTCATCCATGGGTTTAGCGCGCGATTTATGGGGTTTTTTAAAGGTTCGTAAGAAATACTGGCTGTTGCCCATCATTCTCACCCTGTTGTTGTTCGGTTCGCTGATCATCTTTGCCAGCGGTTCGGCCATCGCGCCCTTTATCTACACCCTATTTTAGAGTGGACCGCATTGCCTGACGCGATTTTAGGAATTTCCGCCTTCTACCACGACAGCGCCGCCGTCCTCCTGGCGGACGGCAAGATCATCGCCGCGGCCCAGGAGGAGCGCTTCACCCGGAAGAAGCACGACCCATCTTATCCCGCTAATGCCGTGGCCTATGTGCTGGCGGAATCGGGCTTGCGGCTCAGCGACCTGAGCGCGGTGGCCTTTTACGACAAGCCCCTGCTCAAGTTCGAACGCCTGCTGGAGACCTACCACGGCTTCGCCCCCCGGGGGCTGCGCAGCTTCCTGATGGCCATCCCGGTGTGGATCAAGGAAAAGCTGCTGATGCGGAAACTTCTCCGGGACGAGTTGGCCAAGCTGGGGCCGGGCGAGCCGCCCCTGCTCTTTCCCGAACACCACCTGTCCCATGCCGCCAGCGCCTTTTACCCCTCCCCCTTTGCCGAGGCGGCCATTCTCACCCTGGACGGCGTCGGCGAGTGGTCCACCTCCACCATCGGCTTCGGCCGCGGCAAAGAACTGAGTATCCTCCGGGAGCTCCACTTCCCCCATTCCCTGGGCCTCCTTTATTCCGCGTTCACTTATTACTGCGGCTTCAAGGTCAACAGCGGCGAATACAAGCTCATGGGCCTGGCGCCTTACGGCAACCCGGACTCCGAGCAGGTGCAAAAATGGCGGCAGCTCATTCTGGATGAGTTGGTGGACCTCCGGGAAGACGGCTCCATCCTCTTGAATATGGACCATTTTGATTATGCCACCGGCCTGACCATGTGCCGTAACGACCGCTGGACGTCTTTATTCGGGGTCCCCCCCCGCCCGAAAGAGACCTTTATCACCCAGGAATATATGAACATGGCCCTGGCCATTCAGCAGGTAACCGAGGAAATCGTGCTGCGCCTGGCCGCCACCACCAAGAAGCTCACCAATGCCGATAACCTGGTGATGGCCGGCGGGGTGGCCCTGAATTGCGTGGCCAACGGCAAGCTCCTGCGGCAAGGCCTGTTCAAGGATATCTGGATCCAGCCCGCGGCCGGAGACGCGGGCGGCGCGCTGGGCGCGGCGCTGGCGGCCTGGCATATCTGGCAGAACCAGGAACGTTCGTCCAATCCTGGGAGCGACCGGATGCAGGGCGCTTACCTGGGGCCCGAATTCGGGGCCGGGGAGATCCTGCGGGTGGCCCGGCGTTTCCAGGCCCCCTACCGTCACTACCCCGATTTCCAGGAGATGATCCGGGACGTGGCCGCGCTCCTGGCCCAGGGTCAGGTGGTGGGCTGGTTCCAAGGCCGCATGGAATACGGCCCCCGGGCCTTGGGCAACCGCAGTATTTTAGGGGACGCCCGGGACCCGGAAATGCAAAAACGGCTGAACCTGAAAATCAAATACCGGGAAGGTTTCCGGCCCTTTGCCCCCTCGGTGCTTATGGAGGATATGGAGAAATATTTCGCCCTGGACCGGCCCTCCCCCTACATGCTGCTGGTGGCCCCGGTGCAGGAGTCCAGGCAGAACCCCCTACCCCCGGGATATGAAGACCTGCCGCTGTTTGAGCGGCTTTACCATCTCCGCTCCGATATCCCCGCCATCACCCACGTGGATTATTCGGCCCGTATCCAATCCGTGCACCGGGAGACCAACCCCCGGTACTGGCAGTTGATCGAGGAGTTTAAAAAGCAAACCGGTTACGGGGTGATCGTCAACACCAGTTTCAACGTCCGGGGCGAGCCCATCGTCTGCACTCCCCTGGACGCGTACCAGTGTTTCATGCGCACGGAAATGGATTACCTGGTGATGGGCGACTATCTCTTCGACAAAAAGTCCCAACCCCCCTGGCAGGAAGATCAAGACTGGCGGGAGACTTACGAATTGGATTAGGTATGGCTCCGTAGGGCGGGCGTCTCGCCCGCCTCCAGTGCACGGCCCTCCCTCACACCCATAAGCGCCAACTTAAAAAGAAATTGTCATTCTGAACGCAGCGCAACGGAGTGAAGAATCTCTTCCCAGCGGTTCGAATGACAATAAAGCTCTACATTACCGTTTAGACCCCATCAACCCCCGCTCCTTCAAGACCTCCAGCATCCGCCGGGCCACCATCATCCTGCCCGCGTCCTGCAGATGCACCCCATCATGTTTGTAAACCGGCTGGGTCCGGGAACACAGGATATTTTGGCAGTCCACGAAATAGGGCTTGTCCCGGAGGCGCTCGGCCAGGGCCTGGTAGATCACCTGGAAATTCTGGCGCACCGCCGCGAAGCGCAACTTATTAATGGCGTAGTTGTTCTCAATCTCCCGCACCTGGGGAGCCACCGCGCAGTCCTCCACCCATAAGATGGGCTGCCAGAAAAGCAGAAACTTGCTGCCGTAAAAACCCGCCTGCTCCTGCACGTAGTCGTATCTTTGGGCCGTCATTGCCGCGAAATGGCGCAGTTCCCCGGAGTCCGCCCGGATGGGGATCACGGTCTGGCGCAGCTTGCCATACATCTCCAGGGTAAAGGAGGCATAGACCGCGGCCGTCAAGGGTTTGAGCAGTCCGAAGAGGCTACGGCGGTGGCTCTCGATCAGGGCCTGCACCCGCTGGTAGCCGTGGTGGGCGTAGGGTGTGCGGTTTTGGGAAAAATAGACGCACTCGTTGGCCCCATCCATGAAGATAATCAGATCCGGGCGGGTGGGGCTTTCTATCAATAGCTTTTGCAGATACTTGGTTTCCAGCAGGGAGTTGAAGGAGTTCTCCCCGAAATTACGGACCGTGAAGGACAGGGGTTTTTCTTCCCGGTTGAGGAGGCCCGCCAGAAAGCTGGAGATGGTCTTGGCGTCATCATCGGTGCTGCCCCGCATGGTGGAGCCGCCGAACATCCAGATGGTCCGATGATCTTTGGAGGAGGATGGATTAACGGGGTTATTGGCGGTGGGCCGGGGGCCTTCCTGAAACAGGGTGTAGGCGTCGTAATTGACCCGGCTGCCCTCCCAGATGCTGCCGTAGATAAAGAGATTTGTCAGGGTGAGGACCAGGAAGCTCACGGCTTCCACGGCCACCAGGGTAATGACCGTCCATTTCAGGATGGCCAGGATGAGGCGTAGGGGCTTTTTCACTACTTTTCGCTCCAGGCGGGATTGTAACAAGGAGCAAGCGCGGTTGCAAGAAGGGGATGGGAGGCCCAGGGACGTGTGTGCGGAAGCCTGTGTAGGGGCGGGTTTTAAACCCGCCCCTACGCCGCCGCATATTACATCACCACGATCTCTTCCAGACCGTCCTGCCAGCCGTCCCAGAGGAGGGCGTCCAGGCGGCCGTCGGCGATGACCCTGAAAGCATAGCGGGCCTGGGCCGCGTAGAAGTCGCACATAGGCGCGGGCGCGCTCAGCTTGCCGTTGAGGGCATAAACCTCCGCGGGGCAGGGCGCGCCGCAGAAGTGCCGCACCGCGCAGCGCTTGCAGGGCTCCAGTTGCTCCACCGCCCGGGAAGTCACCTGGACGAAGGCCATGGTGGCCATCAGGTCCTTGACGGAGCTCTCGAAGAGATTGCCTCCGTGGAATTCCGGCAGGCCCAGAAACTCGCTGCACGGGGCCACTTCGCCGCCCGCGCCCACCGCGAAGAAGCAGCGGCCGCCGCCGCAGGGCGAGATGTCGCACATCAGCCGCCGGGCCCCCGGGGCCACCAGCCCCAGGAGCAGGTTGGCGAAATTGCCGATCACCAGTTTGCGCCCGGTTTGCTCAAATAGCTCATAGGTGCGGTCCAGGGCCTGAAAGAAAAAGTGGGCCAGTTCCCCCTGGTCCGGCATCAGGTTGCGGCCGCCGAGCTGGGTGCCTCGTACCGGGTTGAGGAGGGCGTTGGTCACCCCCTTGGCGTGGAAGAAATCCACCAGTTCCGGGAGCGACCGCACGTTTTCCCTGGTGACGGTGGTGATGATATTGAGGCCGGGGTAGCCGATGAGGTCGTCGAGGACCTTGACGGTCTGGGCAAAGACGCCGGAGCCGCCCCAGGTGCGGCGGGTGCGGTCCGCCACCTCCGCGGTGGGGCCGTCAATGGAGATGCCGATGCCCGCACCGTGGGACTTCAGGAAGTCTATCGCCTCTTGATCCAGCAGGATCGTGTTGGTCTGCACCCCGAAGCGGAAGTAGTCCCCGTACTTTTCTATGCCCTGGAAGACCGCATCCTTCGCCAGCAAAGGTTCGCTGCCGTGGAAGACCAGTTGGGGCCGGGCTCCTTCCGGCAGGGTGTGGACAAAAAATTCCTTGAGCTTGGCCAGGGCCTCCAGCAACCGGGCCGGGTCCATATCATGACCCGTTCTCCGGGCCTCCCGGGGCAGGTAGCAGTAGCCGCAGTCCAGGTTGCAGCGCTCCGTGGGGTTGAAGTAGACCGCGGAGGGCAGCAGTTTGAAGCGCACGGTCTCCAGATCCCCAGCCAGTTTGGCCTCTTTTTCCAGATATGATTTAGGCAGATCGCCGCCCAGAAGATAGTCCAGGGCCTCGGCCCGGGGGGAGAGCACCCAGAACGCTGTGTCGGCGTTGATCAGGGCCACGTAGTCCGGGTGGCCCACCTCCAGGACGTCGAAGTGGGGGCCGTACCCGGCGTTGACTTGGTGGGCGGAGGGAGTGTAATCCGCCGCGCTCCCCCCGGCCCCCTGGCCGCCCCCGGTGAGAGGACGGAGAGAAGGGCCGGAGGATGCGGCCGGAGATTTCAAGGTTTTTGTCTTCTTCGCCATTACCTGCTACTTTTTGGCGTCCGCCATCAGGTAATGGGACAGGCCCACCTGGTCGCCGTTGGGCTTGCAGGTATAACGGATGCTGATGGGTTTCTTGGTACTCTTGTCTTTGGCCATTTAGTATTGTCCTCCTTACTCCGTGGTTTACCGGCCGGCCGGATGAAGATCGACAGCCGCCGGGGGGAAAGCTCTCAGAAACCGTTTTTCGTTTTTCGTTTTCCGTGTAGGGTGCGCCTTGCGCACCATTTCTTTATCTCACGCAAAGACGCCAAGGCGCAAAGCCGCTAACGTTATTTAATTTTATGTTTTGCGTCTTTCTTTGCGTCCTTTGCGCCTTTGCGAGAAACAAAAAAAAGGCAGTCCCATCACTTGGATGGAACTCCCTTTACCATCAGGAGTAGCCTTCTCTACCGCCAGGCAGGTCTTCTGGCTCTCGGATCAGCCGGAGAGAGTCAGCCTTCCCACCGGGTTTTTGTCACCCGGCAGTGGCCGGCTTGCGCCTTTCACTCTCTTCCGTCCCCGATTACAGCGGCGGGACCGCCCCGGATTCACACCGGGTTCCGGATTGCCTGGGGAGTTTTTCTATGGCGTCAATTTATCGGCCCGGCCCCGGCTTGTCAAGGGGAAATTGGAAGGTAGGGTGGGCATGGCCCACCAGGAATTAATCAATCAAGTGAACTTATTTAGTCACGACTTCCTTTCGCATCTTTATAAGACTTTATAATGGCATCAGCAATGCTTTTAGATGGAATCTTATCCCTCATGTCCTGCATAAAATCATTGCTCACTGAGTAATCCCTGATTCTTTCGGCTTGGGTACGTTCCACTTTAAAAAAGCCAGACTGCGTTTTGACTTTTTTCATTTTATTAGCTCCTATATTAATTGCCCACCAATCAATGCAGCATAATAAGCCGCTATTTTTAACATTATATCTTCATCAAACCCTGTTTTATTAATTCGTTCGGTGCTATCTAAGTTCAAAATAGCTATAGGATGTTCCTTGTATTCATCTTTAGGAGAATAAATTGGAGTGCTTAATATTGATCCAAGATGTTCAGTAACTTTTTTCTGTATTTCTGTCATACTCCTCAAAGCTTCGTGATGTGGTTCTGCATCGTAATAATATTGCGCATTATCATAAAGGGCCGAACCACAACAACCATTTTTTACAAACTCTAGTTCTTTTTCAGCAGGAAAATATTCGCCATGATAAAAATCAATTTTCAAGTGTTTTTCCCAAATTCTCGGGAATTTCCTCTTTGCAATCATAACATTAATACGCAAATCATTAAGTTGTGGCCTTACTTCTCGTGCTTTTTTGTCCAGGGATGAAAATAATTCACCAAGAATTTTATCTAAATATTCCCTACTTTTCTTTTTAAAAGGTTTATAAAATTGATGAAAATATAAAGTATAAGTTAAGACAAATGCGATAATAATTATCGAATATTTTGTAAGATCTGAAAAAATTGGGTGAAATAAATTCAACGATAGAGGAATAAGAGAGATTCCTGCAAGAAGTACACAGTGAAGGATAGGGTGCATATGTTCCCATATCCTAAATTTAGGTTATACATATAAGTTGTCAAGTGACCTTAAATCATTTTAAAATCTTTATCGAAAAAATACCAGAAAATATGAAATTCATAAGAAGATTTTCGCATAAGAAAAATAACCCACAACCTTTCGGGAAATCGCCTTGACAACTTGACAATATGTTTGATGGCAGGTTAATTTTATCATTTTAAAGCGGGTTTTGGAATGGCAGGCAAAATCAAAGCCATCCGGGGCATGCGGGATATTTTGCCGCCGGAGACGGGACGCTGGCAGGCCGTGGAAAACGCGGCCCGGGAGGTTTTCCGCGTTTACGGCTACCGGGAGATCAGGCTGCCGTTAATCGAGCGCACCGAGCTCTTCGCCCGCTCCATCGGCGCCGACACGGACATCGTCTCCAAGGAGATGTACACCTTCCCCGACCGCCACGGCGATTCCCTGACGCTCAGGCCCGAGGCCACGGCCGCGGTGCTCCGGGCGGTCCTGGAAAACGGCCTGGACAAGGCCGCGGGGGTAAAGAAGCTATATACCCTGGGGCCCATGTTCCGTTACGAGCGGCCCCAGAAAGGGCGTTACCGCCAGTTTCACCAGATCAACTGCGAGGCCCTGGGGTCCGACGCGCCGGAGTTGGACGCGGAAGTCATCCTCATGCTCACGGACATCCTGCAAAAGGTGCAGTTGGGGGCCTCCCGGCTGCTGGTCAATTCCCTGGGCTGCCCGGAGTGCCAGGCCAAATTTAAGGCGGCCCTGGGCCTGTTTCTCATGAGCCGGGAAGGGTTGTGCGAGGACTGCCGGCGCCGCCGGGTCACCAACCCCTTGCGGGTGCTGGATTGCAAGTCCGTGCACTGCAAGGAAATATTGAAGGACGCGCCGCTGCTCCGGGATTACCTCGACCCAGAGTGCGCCGGGCACTTCGCCCGGGTATTGGAGTTGCTTAACCGTTTCGGCGTCACCTACGAGGAGCAGCCCCGGCTGGTCCGGGGCCTGGATTATTACACCCGCACCGCGTTCGAGGTGGTGGCCGTGGGGTTAGGGGCCCAGGACGCGGTGGCCGGGGGCGGCCGTTACAACGGCCTGGCCCAGGAACTGGGGGGGCCGGAACTGCCGGCCATCGGCTTTGCCATCGGCGAGGACCGTCTCCTGGAGGTCTTGTCTAAGGAATTAGGTCAAGATGACTGGCTTGTATTTTTAGCCGCTATGGGGTCAGAAGCACGCAATAAAGCTTTTGAATTTATGCAGGAATTTCGGAAAGTTGGTCTTCCTGCTGTAATGGATTTTGAGAATCGATCATTGAAAGCTCAAATGTCATTGGCAGATCGTTTGGGTGCAAGTTTTACGGTAATACTTGGGGAAAGGGAAATATCCCAAGGAGAGGCTACTATTCGACGCATGGCAGATTTTGTTATTAAGGATGAAGATAAAATAATTATTGGCGAAATTAAATCGAGACGAATGAGTGAACAACAAGAATCTATTCCTTTTGAAGAATTGGTAAATTATTTGTTGGACAGAGTACTTAACAAGGAAAAAAATCAAAGTGTTTGATTCATTAACAGGACTAAAACGCACCCATTCCTGCGGGGCCTTGCGGGCCTCTGACGCGGGCGCGGAAGTGATACTTATGGGCTGGGTGCAGCGCCGCCGGGACCACGGGGGCCTCATCTTCGTGGACCTGAGGGACAGAGACGGCCTTACCCAGGTGGTCTTCAACCCGGAAGTCAACCCGGACGAACATAACAAGGCCGGGGTCCTCCGGGACGAATGGGTTATCGCCGTCCGGGGCGTGGTCAACCCCCGGCCCCCGGACATGGTCAACCCCCAGTTGGATACCGGCGAGATCGAGGTCCTGGTGGAGGAGCTGCGTCTTCTCAACGCCTCCAAGACCCCCCCCTTCCAGTTGGAAGACTACCGGGTGGACATCTCCGAGGCCCTGCGGCTGCGCTACCGTTATCTGGACCTCAGGCGGCCCGGGGTGATGAAGAACATCCTCTTCCGCCACCAAGCCGCGCAGGTGACCCGAAAATTTTTAAACCACCAGGGCTTCATCGAGGTGGAGACCCCCATCCTCACCAAGAGCACCCCGGAAGGGGCCCGGGACTATCTGGTTCCCAGCCGGGTGATGCCTGGGCATTTTTTCGCCCTGCCCCAGTCGCCCCAGCTTTTCAAGCAGTTGTTGATGATGTCCGGCCTGGACCGCTATTATCAGCTCTGCCGCTGTTTCCGGGATGAGGACCTCCGGGCCGACCGCCAGCCGGAGTTCACCCAGATCGACCTGGAGATGGCCTTCATCACCGAAGAGGACATCATGGGGGTGGTGGAAGGGTTGATGAAGGCCCTTTTTAGCGAACTTTTGGATGTAAAATTAAAGCCGCCCTTCCCCCGCCTGACCTACCGGGAATGTCTGGACCGCTTCGGCCTGGACCGCCCTGACCCCAGGTTCGGGCTGGAGCTCAAAGAGGTCACGGACCTGATCCGGGAATCCGAGTTCCGCCAGTTCCGGCAGGTGGTGGACCAGGGGGGCATCGTCAAGGCCATGAACGGCCCCGGCCTGGCCAAACTCTCCCGCAAAGAGTTGGACGATCTCACCGGCCTGGCGGGAGTCTACGGGGCCCGGGGGCTGGCCTGGGTGAAGATGCAGCAGGACTGGCAGTCCCCCATAGCCAAGTTTTTCCCCCCGGGCCTGAAAAAAGCCCTGAACGACCGCCTCGGGGCCAAAGAAGGGGATATTTTGTTTTTCATCGCCGACATCCCCCAGGTGGCCAACACCGCCTTGGGGCAGCTCCGGCTCCACCTGGGGCAGCGGGAAGGCTTGATCCCTGAGGACACCTTCAGCATGGTCTGGGTCACCGACTTTCCCCTGGTGGAATACGACCGGGACGAAGGGCGCTTCGTGGCCGTGCACCACCCCTTTACCGCACCCAAAGAAGAAGATATACCTTTATTGGCATCCCCGGAGACTCTGGGGCAGGTGCGGGCCCGGGCCTACGACCTGGTGCTCAACGGCCAGGAGATCGGCGGCGGCAGCATCCGCAACTGGCGCCGGGACGTCCAGGAAAAGATGTTCCAGATTTTAGGGATGGCCCCTGCCGAGGCGGAACAAAAGTTCGGCTTCCTGCTGGAGGCCCTGGAATACGGCGCGCCGCCCCACGGAGGCGTGGCCTTCGGGTTTGACCGGCTGGCGGCCATCCTTTGCGGGGCCAAATCCATCCGGGAGGTCATCGCCTTCCCCAAGACCCAGAAGGCCGCCTGCCCGGTGACCCAGGCGCCGTCCCGGGTAGAACCGGAGCAACTGCTGGAATTGGGATTAAGGTTGGAGAAATAGCTGTAGGGGCGAACCTTGTGTTCGCCCACTAATTAGGGCGAATACAAGATTCGCCCCTACTAATCAAAACGGATGACAAATTATGGCCCGTTGGAACAGAGAGCGTCGTTTGTTGGATCATGAGCATTCCTCTTTCTGGGAGCATCGCCTCCAGGAGGTGGAAGAGCCCAATTTGATGCGGCAGATCTTCCCTTACACGGAGGTGGCCCGCATCGATTTTGACTACAAGTTTGTCATTCCCTCCCCGCCGGAGGAGATGATCATCACCGATACCACCTTCCGGGACGGCCAGCAGGCGCGGCCGCCGTACACGGTGCGGCAGATCGTGGAGATCTTCGATATGCTCCACAAGCTCTCCGGGCCCAAGGGCATTATCCGGCAGAGCGAGTTTTTCCTCTACAGCGCCAAAGACAAGGAAGCCGTGGAACGGTGCCGGGAGCGGGGTTATCTCTATCCCGAAATCACCGGCTGGATCCGGGCCGTGGCCGCGGACCTGAAGCTGGTGAAGGATTTGGGGTTGAAGGAAACCGGGATTCTCACTTCGGTTTCGGATTACCACATTTTCTTGAAACTTAAGTGGGGCCGGCGGAAGGCCATGGATGAATATCTGGGCATCGTCAAGGCGGCCCTGGAACTGGGCATCGCGCCCCGCTGCCATTTCGAGGACGTGACCCGGGCGGATATTTACGGCTTTTGCATTCCCCTGGCCCTGGAACTGATGAAGCTGCGCCAGGAGAGCGGCATCGACATCAAGGTGCGCCTCTGCGACACCATGGGCTACGGGGTGCCTTACCCCGGCGCGGCCCTGCCCCGGAGCGTGCCCAAGCTGGTGCGGGCCATGATTGAAGACGCGGGCGTGCCCGGCCACCTCCTGGAATGGCACGGCCATAACGATTTCCACAAGGTCTTCGTCAACGGGGTCACCGCCTGGCTCTACGGCTGCGCCGCGGTGAACGGCACGCTTCTGGGTTTCGGAGAGCGCACCGGCAACGCCCCCATCGAGGCCCTGCTCATGGAGTACATCTCTTTGCGGGGGGCCATGGACGGTATCGATACCACGGTGATCACCGATATCGCCCAGTATTTCGAGAAGGAGCTGCATTATCATATTCCCCCCAATTATCCCTTTGTGGGTAAGAACTTCAACGCCACCAGCGCCGGGATTCATGCGGACGGCCTGCTGAAAAACGAAGAGATTTACAACGCCTTTGACACCAGCCGCATCTTGAAAAGGCCGGTGACCATCACCATTACCGATAAATCCGGCAAGGCGGGCATCGTCCACTGGATCAACGCCCGGCTGTCCCTGGAAGGCGAGAAACAGGTGGATAAGGGACACCCCGGGGTCTCCAAGATCCATAAGCGGATCATGGAGCAGTATGAAGCGGGGCGCTGTACTTCCATCTCCAACGAAGAAATGGAAAGCCTAGCCCGGAAATACCTGTCCGAACTCTTTGTCTCGGAATTTGACCAGCTCAAGGAAAAGGCCTACCAACTGGCGGCCCACCTGGCCGAGGATCTGGCCCAACGGGACGAGATCCGCACCATGGAACCGGCCCAGATGGAGCCGGTGCTGCAAGAGGTCCTGGACCTCAACCCCTTTATCCAGTTCATGTACGTCACCAACCTGGAGGGCCGGAAAATCACCCGGAACATCACCCATATCGTCGACCGGGCCAAATACGAGTCCATGAAACCGGATGAGGACCTCTCCGACCGCAACTGGTTCATTGAACCCATCAAGTCGGGCAAGGTCTTCGTGTCGGATTTCTATACCTCCCGGTTCACCAGCGCCCTGTGCATCACCGTGAGCGTGCCGGTGCGCAACGAAAACGACGAAATCCAGGGGGTCCTGGGGCTGGATATCCGCTTCCAGGATCTGGCCAAAATGGAACAGGACGGGGAGATTTAGAGAGTGAGCAGTGAGCAGTAAGCAGTAAGCAGTGAAAAAAAGTGGCCCGATTGGTCTTATCTTTTACTGCTCACTGCTTACTGCTTACCGCTCACTATTCCTTGGACCTCTCCCCAACAAACAAAAAAGTGAACTCATGGCTACAGAGATATTAGGGGCCGGTGTTTTGGGGTTGTTGGCGATCCTGGCAATGGGGGGATTGCTGGCCTGGAGCGCGACTCTGTTGCCCCGGATCTTAAGGTATGGGGACGCCGGGCCGGTGGCCCCCTGGAGTTTGGGGGAACCGGGTTCTTTTGGTCCCAACGCGCCGGCTGCTCCGCCAGCGGAGGAAGGGACGGTTTCTACCCTGCCGCCCCGGGAGCCCCTGGCCAGCAGGCTGGGAACTGCCGCGCCTGATCCCCTCTTGGCCGCGGCCATCGGCTTGGCCCTGACCTTATATCAACAGGAGCCGGTGCGCATCGTCGGGGTGCAGGCGGCCGCGGCCGGGGGTTCCCCCTGGGCCTTGTCCGGGCGCTGGCAAGCCATGCAGGCCCGCCTCAACCGGCAAAAGAGATAAGTATGGGGCGTTATCAGCTGACCATCGGTGATAAGAACTACGAGATCGAGGTGCTCTCCCTTAAAGGCGAGCAGGCCCAGGTGCTGGTCAACGGCCGCACCTATGAGGTGAAGTTTCGGCCCCTGGCCCCTGGGGCCGCGGCAGCCGCGCCCCCGCCTGCTCCGGGCCGGCCGGCTGCCGCGCCCCGGCCCGCAGCTCCTCCCCGCGCCCCGGCGCCGGTGGCTCCGCCGCCGGAAAAACCGGCAGCCGCGGCGGCCCCGGGGATGGTGACCGCGCCCATGCCCGGCTCCATCTTGGACGTACTGGTCCAGGTGGGGGATCAGGTGCCGGCCGGGGCCACAGTGGTGAAACTGGAAGCCATGAAGATGGAAAATGACCTCCAGGCGGCCATCTCCGGGGTGGTCAAAGAGGTAAGAGTGAGCAAAGGAGACAATGTGTCTGTGGGTGATGTCCTGGTAGTGGTCTCCGCAGACTAGCGGTGCGGGCGGATGCCGGGGGAGACGAGTCTTTTGCAACTGGGGCTTTGGGTCCTGATGGCCATTCTGGCCCTGGGATTGATCTATGTGGCCGTTATTTTCCGGCTGCAGCCGGTTTTTCTGGTGCCCCTGGCCGGGGGCCTGCTCTTTGCCAATCTGCCCATCCCCGCCTTGAACGCGGCTCTGACCCCTTTCTTCCTCACCCTCCAGGGGGGGCTTACTTCCGGTCTTTATCCGGCCCTGATCTTCCTGGGCTGGGGCGCGGGCGCGAATCTGACTTACCTCATCGCCCAGCCCCGGCTGTTGGTCCTGGGGCTGCTCACCCCCCTGGCTTTTATGGCTGTCCTCTTCCTGGGGTGGGCCCTGGGTTTGCAGCCCTCCCAGGCCGGGAGCGCCGCGCTCATCGGCGGGGGTGATGGGCTGGCCGCCACCTTTTTAGCGGCCAAGATTGCCCCGGAACTCACCGGCCCCATCTCCCTGGCGGCCTTCACCCTCATCGGCCTCTATTTCTGGCTGCAACCCTTCCTGGTGGACCTGCTGGTCAGCCAGCAGGAGCGCATGCTGCGGATGCCCCCCAGCCGCAAGGTGAGTAGGCGGGAAAGTCTCCTGTTCGCCGGGGCCGGCCTGGTCCTGACTTTGATCCTGGTGCCCTGGGCGGTTCTCCTCACCGGCATGTTTTTTCTGGGCAACATCCTCAAGGAAGCGGGGGTGGCGGACCGCCTGGCCCGCACCCTGTCCAACCGTCTGGCCGATATCATGGCCCTGCTCTTGGGTCTGGCAGTGGGCAGCCAGTGCCATGTGTCCCTGATTTTTTCCCTGGCCTTTATCAAAATAATTCTTCTGGGACTGGTGGCTCTATTTCTGGCCAATATCCTGGTGATCCTGGCCATCAAGGCCGTCAATCTGTTTTCTTCCCAAAAAATTAACCCCTTGATCGGGGCCGCGGCCCTGGGTCTGGTGCCGGATGCCGCCCAGATGGTGCAGATCCTGGGCCGCCGGGAAGATGCCCATAACAACCTGTTCTTCCACGCCCTGGCCTCCAGCCAGGCAGCCTTGCTGGCCGCCACCTTGACCTCCGGCCTCCTCTGGAGTATCCTGGGCGGGCGTTGACAATTGAAAGAATTTGGAGTCGGGAGAGGACCAAAGCGGCGTAAGAGATTTTTTGACAAGAAAATCAGAAATTGCCTGATTTTCACGCCTTACCTCTCTTGTTAATCATGGTGTAGTCTGCCGTCAATTTTTTATGGGTAGGGCCAGGGATTGCGCTCCCAGCCCCTCACCTGAGCCATTGCCATTTATCCCAAACGAGGTGCCCGTCTATGTGTGATCCCAACAAATCAGCAGCCCTGCAGGCCGCCAAGGCCAAGTATGACGAAAAAGTGGAGAAAGTGCTGCAGAAGATCCCGGAGCGGAGGAGGGAGTTCGTCAACACCTCCGGTATCCCGGTGCAGCGGGTCTATACCCCCCTGGACATGGAGGGCTTCGACTACCTGGAAAAACTGGGATTGCCCGGCCAGTACCCATTCACCCGGGCGGTGCAGCCCACGGCCTACCGGGGCCGCTACTGGACCATGCGCCAATACGCGGGTTTCGGCAGCGCCGAGGAGACCAACGAGCGCTATCACTTCCTCCTGAAGTCCGGGCAGACCGGGCTGTCCGTGGCCTTTGACCTGCCCACCCAGATCGGCTTCGACTCCGACCACCCCCTGGCCCAGGGGGAGGTGGGCAAGGTGGGGGTCTCCATCGACTCCCTCTGGGACATGGAGCGGCTCTTCCAGGGCATTCCCCTGGACCAGGTCTCCACCTCCATGACCATCAACTCCCCCTGCGCGGTGCTCCTGGCCATGTACCTGGCCCTGGCGGAGAAACAGGGAGTGCCCTTCGGCAAGCTCCGGGGCACGGTGCAAAACGACATTTTGAAGGAATATTCCTCCCGGGGCACTTATATCTTCCCGCCCCGGCCGAGCATGCGGCTGATCACCGACATCTTCGCCTACTGCACCGCGGAGGTGCCCCAGTGGAACACCATCAGCATCAGCGGCTACCATATCCGGGAGGCGGGCTCCACCGCGGTGCAGGAGGTGGCCTTCACCCTGGCCAACGGCATCGCTTACGTGGACGCGGCCATCAAAGCGGGCCTCAAAGTGGATGAATTCGGCCCCCGGCTTTCCTTCTTCTTTAACTCGCACCTGGACTTCCTGGAAGAAATCGCCAAGTTCCGGGCCGCCCGCCGCCTCTGGGCCAAGATCATGAAGGAGCGTTTCGGGGCCCAGGACCCCCGCTCCCTGATGCTCCGCTTCCACACCCAGACCGCGGGCTGCAGCCTCACGGCCCAGCAGCCCCTGAACAACATCATGCGCACCGCGTTCGAGGCCCTGGCCGCGGTGCTGGGCGGCACCCAGTCCCTGCACACCAACTCCTTCGACGAGGCCCTGGCGTTGCCTTCGGAGCTGGCCGTGCAGGTGGCGCTTAAGAGCCAGCAGGTCATTGCCTACGAGACCGCGGTGGCGGACACCGTGGACCCCCTGGCCGGGTCCTATTACCTGGAAAACCTCACCGACCAGGTGGAGGCCAAGGCCCAGGAATACATCGACCAGATCGACCGGATGGGCGGTTCCGTGGCGGCCATCGAACAGGGTTTTGTGCAAAAAGAGATCGGCGCTTCCGCTTACCGCTACCAGCAGGAGATCGAGGCCGGCACCCGCATCGTCGTGGGCCTGAACAAGTTCCAGGTGAAGGAAGAGGAAAAGCCCAAGGACCTCCTGAAGGTGGACCCGGAAGTGGGCGACCGCCAGGTGGCCCGCCTCCAGGAGCTGAAAAGCACCCGGGACAGCGCCCAAGTGGCCCAGGCCCTGGCCGCGCTGAAAACCGCGGCCCAAGGGGACGCCAACCTCATGCCCCCCATCCTGGCGGCGGTGAAAAGCCTGGCCACCCTGGGGGAAATCTGCGACACCCTCCGGGGCGTCTTCGGTGAATACGAAGCCCCGGCGCTGGTTTAAGTAAGCTGTGAGCAGTGAGCAGTAAGCAGTTATTCATGGGCCTTCGGCCCATTGGTAAATCACGAAAAATCGGCGGGCGTCTCGCCCGCCACGTTACTCGCACAGGCTGGAAAGCCTGTGCCACCAACTCTGAGGACTTTCAGACCGGTAAGCAGTGAGTAGCCATCCTGGTTTTACTGCTCACGGCTCACTGCTCCCTGCTCACTGATAAAAGGAGATGAAAATGGCGGAAAGGAAGATCAGGGTATTGGCAGCCAAGCCCGGTTTGGATGGTCATGATCGCGGGATCAAGGTCATCTGCGCGGCTTTGAGGGATAGCGGCATGGAGGTGATTTATACGGGGTTGCGGCAAACGCCGGAGCAGATCGTGGCCGCGGCCCTCCAGGAGGACGCGGACGTCATTGCCATGAGCGTGCTCTCCGGGGCCCACAATTATCTCTTCCCCCGGGTGATGGAGCTGGTCAAGGAGAAAGGCATCCAGGACGTGCTGGTGATGGGGGGCGGCATCATCCCCGACGAGGACGTTCCGGCGCTGAAAACCGCGGGCATCGCCGCCATCTTCGGCCCCGGCACCGACACCAAGGACATCGTCGGCTTTATCAAGGAAAACGTGCGGCAGCGTTAAGCCGGGAAGAAATTAGATGAGGGGCGGGACTCCATGGGAGACGCTGCCCCTTTTATGGCTTGGCCGTAACCATCCCATATTATTGGAGGCACGCGGAAAAGATATGAGATTCAGGCTGATAATTGTCACCATCCTTTGTCTGGTTTTAACCTCACCTCTGATCGCGGCCGACTTGTATAGCGATGTGCCCCTGCCCAAGGATCTGCGGCTGCAGGGAAAGGCGGCGTCGGGGCTGACAGCCCGGGCCTGGAGCGGCAGATGGAGGAACCCGGCGTCGCCGCCGGCAGAAGGCCTCAACGCCATCCTCATCTTTGAAAAGGTGGCCGGCAAAAAAGCCGCCATCATCTATGCCTTCGGAGATTCCCCGGAGTTGAAAATCAAGGCGGGGTGGGCCAGGCACAAGGTGGACCTGGTCACCGCGGGGAAGAAGTCAAGATTCTCCTTCACCTCCAAATTGGGCCATGTTCTGGACTTCGAAATGGAGGGGGACAAACTGAATGGAAACCTGCGGGGGAAGCAGGTGAACGTGGTGATGACGCCCTGTAAGCTCGGAGAAAAGTAACTCGATAACGCCGAGTTATAGCGATTGCCAAAAGTTTCTTCTTTTTATCCCCTCTCCCCCCAGCCTAATCATTACCCACAAGTATTTCTAAGCGGTGGCACAGCCTTTCCAGGCTGTGCCGGAAAGCTTTTTTCTTAGGGTGCGCCCTGCACCCCATTTTGCAGAACTGTGGCGGGCGGGGACGCCCGCCACTACGATCTTTTCATAATTTATAGGTCAGCCGCAGGCCCAGACCCAAGCGCCTGGAAAAGTTCAGCCTCGCACAGGCTGGAAAGCCTGTGCCACCGCTCTTTTCATTGGTTATGAGGGAGCCGGATTTCATAAATAGCTCCCTAAGCTAAACTTTTTTCTGACTTGTGGGTAATGATAAGCCCCCCAGCGGGGGGAGAGGATTAGGGTGGAGTAGGAAAAAACTTTTGGCAACGGATATATACCTACCCTTCCCTAAAACATATACCTAACGCAAAGCCACCAGACGCAAAGAGAGGCGCAAGAATGTTCAACAATAATTTCTTGCATCTTTCTTTGCGTCTTTGCGCCTTTGCGTGAGAAAACCATTTTATACCAAGTTCGTTTTCTACTGCAACAAATCATATGGATAACTTATTGATAATTAGTAATCTTTTAACCGAAAACTGAAAACCGAAAACCGAAAACGGTATTACGGCCCGAAAGAGCGGCGGATCAGGGCCACTTCTTCCGCCCGGGTTTTTACTTCTTCGGTGAGGCGGGCCTCATGGAGGCGCTCCAGCATCTCCTTGATGAGGGGGCCCGGGGCGAAGCCCAGGGCCAGGAGGTCCCGGCCCCGCAGTTCCGGCTTCAGGTGCTTCAGGTGGGTGAAGTATAGGGAAATAGCCTTCTTGGAGGCTTCTTGCCGGGTTTTAGCCAGCATATAGAGCAGATACTCGGTGCCCAGGTGGCTGAGCAGCCGGTAAATGGGGACGCGGTCTGCCTCACCCAAGCGGTAGAGACGGACCAGGGTCTGGTCCGCGGCTTCCTTGCCCCTGGTAATGGCCGTAGCCTTCTTGGGGGAAACTTTGAACCGCTGCACCATTTCTTCCAGTTCCTCCGGATTCAAAGGCTCCACCAATCCCAAGAAATAGACCAGCCAGGGTTGAAATTTCTCTTCCAGGTAGAGGAGGTCGAACCAGGAAAGCACTGCCTGGATGCGCTCCAGCATGCCCTTGGTGCCTTCATCGTAGCGCAGCCGGGGGTGTATGGGCGAAAGCAAGTTGAACTCCGCCAGGCGGGCGATGGCGGGGATGGGGTTTTCTTCCTGGAGAATCAGCTTCAACTCCCCGAAGAGGCGGGCGCCGGAGAGGCGGTCGAAGAAGTTGTTTTTCACCGCGTTGGCGATGAGATTGGCGGTGAGTTTGCTCACCCGGAACTTGAAGCGCTGCTCGAAGCGGATGGCCCTAAAGACCCGGGTGGGGTCTTCCACAAAGCTCAGGTTGTGGAGGACGCTGATCACCTTTTCCTTCAGGTCCCGGTGGGCGCCGAAAAAATCCAGGAGGGTGCCGAAATCCCGGGAGTTGAGCTTCACCGCCAGGGTGTTGATGGTGAAGTCCCGGCGGTAGAGGTCCATCTTGATGGAACTGTACTCCACCACCGGCAGGGCCCCGGGAGCCTCGTAATACTCGGTGCGGGCGGTGGCCACGTCGATCTTGAAGCCGTCCGGGAAGATGATCACCGCGGTCTTGAATTTGTGGAACTCCCGGGAGCGGGCCCCATAGCGGCCGGCGAAGCGCCGGGCGAAGACGATGGCGTCACCCTCGATGACAATGTCAATGTCCAGGTTTTCATACCGTAGGAACAAATCCCGGACAAAGCCCCCCACCGTGTAAGCGGTATAGCCCAGTTCCTCGGCCACCTGGCCCACCTGCTGGAGAATTTCCAGGATGTGCCGGGGGATGCGTTCCCGCATCAGGGCTTGGATGTTTTTGGTGCGCAGGGGCTGGGTCCACTGAGTCTCTTCCTCCGCGGCGATGAGGAGATGCAGCAGATCGGTGCGGCTGATGACCCCCAGGACCAGCCCCTCTTCCACCACCGGCAGCAGGCGCTGCTTGTTGATCACCAGTTTCTCCCGGATCTCCGCCAGGGTGGCGTCCGGGGGCACGGTGGCGAGCTCCGTGGTCATATAGTCCTTGGCGGGATGGTGCCTCAGGCCGTGGTAGATGCCTTTTTCCACGGTTTGCCTGGTAATCAGGCCCGCCAGTTTGCCGTTGTCGATCACCGGCAGGGCATTGATGCTGTAACGGTTGAGGAGGAGTTCCGCGCCTTCCAGGGTCACCTCCGGGGAGACCCATTTGACCGGGAAGGACATGATTTCCCGGGCCCGGCGCTGGGGTTGCACCTTGGCCTGGAGCAACTGGCGCAGTTTTTCCTCCACCTGGGTCAGGGGAACGCCTTTGAGGGCCGCGGACGCGGCGTAGCTGTGGCCCCCGCCCCCTAGTTCGGTGAGGATCTCCGCCACGTTCACCTCCGGCACCCGGCTGCGGCCCACCACGTAGACCCTTTCCTCCATCTGCGCCAGGGCGAAGAGGACCTGGATATTGCCCATGTCCATGAAGCGGTGGGCCACCACCGCAAAGTCGGGGACGTACTCCTTGGCGGTGCTGTGGGCCAGGACCACCTCGATGCCGTCCACGTGAAAGTGGCTGGTGTGCTCCAGGAGGCTATTGAGCAAGGCCACCTGCTCCGCGGACATCTCCCGGGAAAGAATCCCGGACACCACATTGAGGTCGGCCCCCTGCTTAAGCAGATAGGCCGCGGCTTCGAAATCCTCGGGAGTGGTGGAGGAAAAGGTGAAGGAGCCGGTGTCCTCGAAGATCCCTAAGGCCATGATGGTGGCTTCCTGGGAGGATATCTCCAGGCCCTTTTCCCTAATGATGCGGGTGAGGATGGCGGTGGTGGAGCCCAGGGGTTCAACCACTTCCAGGCTCCCGTGGACATCGTCCGGGGAGTCGGGGTGGTGGTCGAAAATGTGAATCTCCACTTCGCTTGAGGCCGCGGCCTCCGCGTACCTGCCGATGCGGGAGGCCTGCCGGGTGTCCACCAGGATGAGGCGTTTGATTTCTTCCGGGGGCGCCTGCTTCAGCCGCGCGAATTCCAGAAAATAAAAGCTGGAGCGGATGAAGAAGTCCCGTAGACTGGCCTCCTGGGCCCCCGGAAAGACCAGAAGGGCCTGGGGATAGAGCTTCTTGGCGGCCACCATGGAGGCCAGGGCGTCGAAGTCCGCGTTCAGGTGGGTGGTAATAACCTCCAGGGCGCGGACGGGAGGAGCGTCTTTCCGGTTCATGGCCGGGGGTGGGCCTTTTTGTGGATCTCCCGGAGGCGGGCCGCGTCCAGGTGGGTGTAGATCTGGGTGGTGGCCAGATCCGCGTGCCCCAAAAGCAACTGCAAGACCCGGAGATTGGCCCCCCGGGAGAGCAGATGGGTGGCGAAGGAATGGCGCAGGGTGTGGGGACTCAATTCCCGGACCCCGGCCTGGCGGGCATAATGCTTGAGAATCTTCCAGAAGCCCTGCCGGGACAGGGGGCCCCCCCGGCGGTTGAGAAAGAGGTAATGGCTCTCCCGGCCCTTAATTAAACGGGGCCGGCCCTGGGACAGATAGAGGCTCAGTTTCTCCACGGCCGGGGCCACCAGGGGCACCACCCTTTCCTTGTTGCCCTTGCCCCGGACCCGCACCACTCCCCGGCGCAGATCCACCTGCTTGAGGGTGAGGCCCACCAGCTCCGAAACCCTCAAACCGGTGGCGTACAGGACCTCCAGGAGCGCCCCGTCCCGCTGGCCCCAGGGGGTGGTGGGGTCGGTGGCGGCCAGCAGCGCGGCCACTTCTCCTTCCCCTAAGACATTGGGAAGTTTCATGGGCAGTCGCGGGGAGTCCAGCAGTTCCACGGGATTGGCGGAGATCTTCTCCTCCCGCACCAGGAACCGGAAGAATTGGCGCAAGGCCGACAGCCGCCGGGCCCGGCTCCGGGCCGACAGCCCCCGGGCCTCCAGGGCCCCCAGGTACGTCTGCAGGTCCTCCAGGGCGACCTCTTCCCAGGAAGTCCGGGCCAGGGTGAACAAAAACTCCCGGAAATCCTGGAGATCGTGGGCGTAGGATTCCAGGGTCAGGGGCGCCAGACCCCGCTCCGCGGCCAGATGGTGGTAGAACTGCTCCAGCAGCTCGTCCAGGTAATCAGGCCCGGCCTGGAGCAATTCCGAGAGCAGGGCCTTGATCTCCGGCTTGCTCAATACCTGGGAGGGGCTCTGAATGGGCGGGGCGGATGCATAAAACTGCTCTAAGGGGTTGGCGGGGATCAGTTGTTTCCGGAGCAGAAACTGGAAGAAGTTCCGTAACGCTCCCAGGCGCCGGTCCAGGCTGCGCACCGGCAGCTTCTGGGCCTCCAGGGCCTGAAAATAATCCTGCAGATCCTCCAGGGCCACCGCCTCCCAGGAGAGCCGCGCCCGCTGGGCCACAAATTCCCGGAAGTCCTGGAGATCCCGGGTAAAGGCCTCCAAAGCCGGCGCGGCCAGGCTTTCTTCCGTCTCCAGATGGTGGTAAAATTGGCCCAGAGCACTATCCACAGGGTATATCCCCTTATAATTTGCCTTGATTATACCCTGAGTTGGCGAAAAGTGATAGTTGCAGGAGGGATTTTGGGGGATAGTCTGCCTACCTTAATCCTCTTAAGAAAAATATATGGGGTTGGGGGAGGGGGCAGGGGGCTGTGACCACTGGCCCCCTCCCCCAAATCATCTTTACTTACTCCCGCCGCCGCCAGCGGGGGCCGGCGGGGGTGTCCAGGACCTCGACGCCCGCGTCCGCCAGTTCCCGGCGGAGGCGGTCGGCCTCCGCCCAATCCCGGCGTTTCCGGGCCTCTTCCCGTTGCTGCAGGAGGGCTTCCAGGGCTGCATCCAGGTGGGCATGGGGGGGAGCCATCACCCCCAGCACTTCGTCCAGTTCCTGGAGGCGGGCCAGAATGGCGGCCGCGTCGCCGCGGCCCAGGCGGCCCCGGTCGATGTCGGCGTGGAGGTCCCCCACCAGGGCGAAGAGCCCGGACAGGGCCCGGGAGATGTTCAGGTCGTCATCCAGGGCGGAGATGAACTCTTTTTTGAGGAGGAAGAGCCGCTCCTCCAGGCTGGACTGTACCGGGCCTTCCCCGGTTACCAGGGTAAGGCGCTGCACAAAATGGTCCAGGCGGGCCCGGGCCGCGGCCGCGGCCTTCAGGTTGTCTTTGGTGAAGCCCAGGGGCTTGCGGTAGTGGGTGGCCAGGAGAAAGAAGCGCACATCCCGGCCCTTAAAGCCCTGGGCCAGGAGTTCCCGGACCGTGACCGCGCCTTCCTCCTTGAGGGGCCGGCCCTCCTGGAGCACCCGGGCGCAGTGGAGCCAGGAGCGGGCCAGGGGCTTGCCTGTGGCCGCGGTAAACAGGGCGTTTTCGTTTTCCTCGTGGGGGAAGAGGGATTCGATGCCGCCCACGTGGAAGTCCACGGTCTCCCCCAGGTGTTTGAGGGCCATGGCCGCGCACTCCAGGTGCCAACTGGGGCGCACCTTGCCCCAGGGGGTGGAGAAATAGAGCCCCTTTTTCAACTCCCCCAACTTCGCCCGCTTGAATAAGGTGAAATCCCGGGGGTTTTCCTTGGCGTATTCGTCCAGGTCCACGGTCTTCCCCACCTTGATCTTGCTCAGGTCCACCCGGGAAAGACGGCCGTAGTCCTTGAAGCGGGAGATGTCGAAGTACACGGAGCGCAGTTTCTCGTAGGCAAAGCCCCTTTCCAACAGGCGGCGGGTGAGTTGCACCATGTCCTCCACGTGCTCCGAGGCCAGGGGATAGAGGTTGCCTTCCTGAATTCCCAGGCCTTCCAGGTCCTGGAACAATTCCCGGCGGAAATGGCCGGTGAATTCGTCCAGGTCCTGGCCCGCGGCCGCGGCCCCGGCCAGGGCCCGGTCGTCCAGGTCGATGAGGCTCACCACCTGGCGCACCTTAAAGGCCCGGAAGCGGAGGTAGCGCTGCAAGAGATCCGCCACCGCCAGGCGGCGGGCCACCCCCAGGGAGAGGGGGGCGTTCAAGGCCGGGCCGTCGGTGAAGATCACTGCTTCCCCGGCGCGGCGGGGGTCGAAGGCCTCCTTGGTCCGGGCCAGGGTATTGTAAAATTGGAGGGTGGGGGCCTCCTTGGCGGTGAACAAGGGGGTGGAGAGATAGCGTTCGCCGCCGTCCGGGGCGATGGCGACGATGAGGCCGGACTCCAGCTCCCGGGCCTTGCGCAGGGCCACGGCCACCGCGGCCCCGGAGCTCATGCCCAGAAACAAACCCTCCTGGCGGGCCAGGCGGCGGGCGGTCTCGAAACCCTCTTCGTCCTCCACGTGGACGATCTCATCGGCCATAGTTTTGTCGAAGATCCCCGGCTTATAGGACTCCTTCATGTTTTTCAGGCCCTGGAGGGCATGGCCCAGGTAGGGCTCCACCCCCACCACCTGGATGGCGGGGCTGAACTCCTTCAGGTAGCGGTAAAGGCCCATGAGGGTGCCGGTGGTGCCCATGGTGGCGATGACCATGGTGACTTTGCCCCCGGTCTGTTCCCAGATCTCCCGGGCGGTGCTGCGGTGGGCCGCGGGGTTGTCGGGATTGTTGAACTGGTCCGCGAGGAAGTATTTCTCCGGGTTTTCCCGGCTCAGGCGGTAGACCTCTTCGATGGACCCGTCCGTGCCCAGGTGGGCGGGGGTGAGGAGCAGCTCCGCGCCCAGGGCCTGGAGGATGCGTCGGCGCTCCAGGCTGGCGGATTCCGGCATGGCCAGGAGCAGACGGTAGCCCTTCACCGCGGCCACCATGGCCAGGCCGATGCCGGTGTTGCCGCTGGTGGCCTCCATGATGGTCTTCTCCGGGGTTAACTCCCCCGCGGCCTCCGCGGCCTCCACCATGGCCAGGGCGGGCCGGTCTTTAACGGAGCCCCCGGGGTTGAAGTATTCCAGCTTGACGAAAACTTCCACCTGGGGGTGGGGATTGAGGCGGTTGAGGCGCACGATGGGGGTGTGGCCGATCAACTCCAGGATGTTGCGGGCTTTGCCGTTCATGGTCGCCTAATACTATTAACAAGCGGTATGTTTTTTGGGATACAGGTTTGTTTTGTCTGTAGCGCCGGATTGGCCGATTAAGTCCCCCTTTGAAAAAGGGGGATTTAGGGGGATTTTAAGGCGCTTATATAATCCCCCCTGCCCCCCTTTAGCAAAGGGGGGTAAAACCTGTCGCCCATCTGGTTCTCAGTCTTAGCCTGGGAACCAGAACAAACGGTATGTCTTTCGTAGGGGCGGGCGTCTCGCCCGCCCGTGTCTGGCCAAGGGTGACCTTTCAAAACGTCAATTGATCAGTCCGGGCCGCCGGACCCGGCCGGGCAACCCTGGGGCGATTCCCCGGCTTCCTGCACCAGATAGCTGTTTATGATATTGATCAGGTTCAAAATAAAAAGGCGCCGGGGCTCCGGGTGCCCCTCCATGACTTCCAGCAAACGGCTGATCAGGGCCAGGACCACCATCCCCGCTTCCGGGGGAGTGATGTTCTCCTGGTTGAAACGCTCCAGTATCCCGTTCACCAGAGGACGGACCCGTTCAGCCAACTCCACATCCCGGGGGTTTCCTTCCTGTTCGTTCATGCCCAGATCCTTGTCCGGGGCCCGGGGTAGGCCCGAAAATTTGGCTGAACGTACCACATTCCCGGCCTAAATGCAAACCTGGCGCGGCTGGGAAGATAGTGCTATTCTGGAAAAAAATTTGTCTAAAACGCCAAACGGAGTTAACCTTTCGCTAACACCAGTCGATAATAGTTTAAAGGAGGGGAAATGAAAGGCCTGATCCTGAGCGGCGGCAAGGGCACCCGCCTGCGGCCCCTGACCCATACGGGAGCCAAGCAACTGGTGCCTGTGGCCAACAAGCCCATTCTCCATTACGTCATCGAAAATATGGCTCAGGCCGGGCTCCGGGACGTGGGCGTGATCATCAGCCCCGAGACCGGGGAGTCCATCAAAGAGGAGGTGGGGGACGGTTCCCGTTGGGGGGTGCAGCTCACCTATATCCTGCAGGCGGAGCCCGGGGGCCTGGCCCACGCGGTAAAGACCGCCCGGGGGTTCCTCCAGGATGCCCCTTTTGTCATGTACCTGGGGGATAACCTCATCGGCAGCGGCATCAGCCATCTCCTGGAAGCCTTCCGGCAGGACGCCCTGGATGCCCTGATCCTGCTCAAGGAAGTGGAGAACCCTTCCCAGTTCGGCATCGCCGAGGTGGACGGCCAGGGGCGGCTGGTGCGGCTGGTGGAAAAACCCCAGGACCCGCCCACCAATCTGGCCCTGGTGGGGGTGTACCTTTTTTCCCCCAGCATCCACCCGGCCATTGACCGGCTTACCCCTTCCTGGCGGGGAGAGTTGGAGATCACGGACGCCATCCAAAATCTCCTGGACACCGGCAAGAAGGTGGGCTGGCAGACCCTGGAAGGCTGGTGGCTGGATACGGGCAAAAAGGACGATCTCTTGACCGCCAACACCATGGTCCTGGACAGTTGGGGGCAGCGGGAGATCCTGGGAGAGGTGGACGGGGCCAGCCAGATAAGCGGCCGGGTGAGCATCGGCGCCGGCACCCAGATTATCAACTCCACCGTCCGGGGGCCGGGAGCCATCGGCGCCCATTGCCTGATCAAGGACAGTTTCATCGGCCCCTTCACCAGCATCGGGGACCACTCCCGGGTGGAGGGCTCAGTCATTGAACATTCCGTGCTGCTGGCCGGGGTCACGGTCTTTCAGGTGGACCGCCTGGAGGACAGCCTCATCGGCCGTTATGCCCGGGTTTCCCGCCACAACCGCCATCGCTCCCTGCAACTGCTCCTGGGAGATGACGCGGTGGTGGAATTCTGAAATGGTAAGCAAATGACCAGCACTGTGCATCTCAAAACCATCAAGGACCTCATCAACCAGACCCCGCTGATAATTGATCCCCACCGGGACGGCAGACGCTTCCAGGAAGCCCTGGCCGGCCTCTCCGACAACAAGCTGGGGAGCTTTTACCGGGGGCTAAACTCCGAGGAGCGCCGCCGCTTTCATTATGTGGCCAACATCTGCCTGGGATACGACAGTTGGTCCCAACTTTATAAAAGCCTGGTGGTGCAGACTACTCAGGAGAATATGGCCAATCGCCTGGAAGAGGCCTACGCCAATAAGGCCCAGGAGCTCAGCCGCCGGGAGTCCGACCTGGAGGAGGAACGCCTGAACCTGGGAGAACAGCTCATGGCCCTGGAAGTGGAAAACAAGGCCCTGCTCCGGGAAAATTACCAGTTGAGCACAGAGCTCCAGAGAATCCGGGAGGAAAAAGGGCTGCTCGAGGAGCAGCGGAGACAGATGCAGGAGATGGTGGAGCGCTACCGCCGCCTCATCGCCGATCTGCGGAGCACCCTGGTCAAGGACGGTCCGCCCGCGTCCCAGCGAAATTAAGGCAGGAATTCCTGGTTGCCGGGTTGGCGAGAGGTAAAACCCCTGGCCAACCCGGGGAGTCCGTGGTTGCCGCTGGTTTTGTTCTCTGGGAATGCCGGAAAATATTGGTCATCAAAACCCTCCCCGTCCCTGGCTCAATTTCTCAACCGGAAGTTCCCTTTTATTTGAGAACCTTCGCCGCCACCCTGTCTTTCTTCCCCAGTTGCCTTTAATACCATGTTCGCTTTGAAATGAAACAAAATAACATGCTAACATATTGATATCACTTGTAGGGGCGGGTTTAAAACCCGCCCCTGCAATGCGAACATGGTATAAGAAGCCAGGCAATCCATCGCCCACCCCGGTCTATTGGGGACCTCCGGGGATGGGTCCTTGTGGGCCCGCTCATCTACCCTTGACAACTCCCTGGGGGATGATATCCTTTTAAAGATAAAATTGCCCGTTGCTTTCTGAAGGATTCAGATAATTTGTTAATTGAATCGATTCAATTAGTAAATATTATTTACTAATTTAGTAATATTGGTAGGGGAATATTTTATGAAAGAAAATGACGGTTCGTACTACCGCACAATATTAGATGCCATACCACTGGCGATATTTGTGGTCGATGAAGATGTGCGCATCCATGACCTGAACACTGCCGCGGCCACGGTATTTGGCTTGAATAAAGCAACCGTTTTTAAGCGCCGTGGCGGGGAAGTGTTGCATTGTCTTCACAGGCATGATGTTCCAGAGGGTTGCGGGAGAGGAGAATTTTGTCAGACTTGTGTTATTCGGAATTCAGTAGAAGCCTGCCTGAAAGGGCAAACTGTTACGCGCCGACGCACCAAAGTCGAGCTGCTGCTGGGGGAATCAAAGAAGGAACTCGAATTGTTGATCACCGCCAGCCCCCTGCCGAGCAATAATGAACCGCTGGCATTATTAATCATCGAGGACATCAGCGAGATGACAACTTTGCAGGATATTATTCCGATTTGCGCGAAATGCAAAAAGATTCGAGATGACCAGAAATATTGGCACAGCGTTGAAGCATACTTTAAAGACTATATCGGGGTGGATTTCTCCCATGGGCTCTGTCCGAAGTGTATGAAGGAACTCTATCCGTATTTGTCCAATTAAATGGACCTGCAACCGGCCACACCCGTCGGCAACCTCTTTCGCCCCTATTCCCCAGCCCTTGGCCCCGTGAAGAAACCTAAGTTACCAACAATCCCGGGCCGCCGGCACCCCCGCCAGCCGGGTTGACTGGCGCACGGCCCGCACCACCGCTTCGGCCAGTACCACCGCGGCCACCGCGCCCACCACGCTAACGTCCGCCTGCGCCCCGGGCTGCTGGCCGGTGGCCAGGGCGAAGACGGTATCCCCATCCACCATGGTATGGACGGGACTAATGGCCTGGGCCAGGCCATCGTGAGCCATTTGCGCCATCTTGTTGGCCCCCTCTTTGGAAAGCGCGGCATCCGTGGCCACCACGGCAATGGTGGTGTTGGCGGCAAACCCCGGCATGGCCCGGCCCGGTTCCCCCTGCAGCCGTTCCATGGTGTTGATGAAGCCCGGCCCGTGGGGGTCCCGGGGACCGGCAAGAATTTGGCCTGTGGCCGGTTCCACCACGTCCCCAAAGGGATTGACCGCCACCAGGGCGCCCACGGCCACCCCGCTGCCGAGGCGGCGCGCGGCTGACCCCAGGCCGCTCTTGGTGGCCCAGGCCGGTCCCAGCAGTTTGCCCACGGTGGCCCCGGTCCCTGCGCCGACGCACCCTTCCGCCACCGGCCCGGCCCCCGCGGCCTGGCAGGCGGCGTAGCCGGCCTCAGGGCCGGGGCGCACGTCCGCCCGGCCGATGGCCAGGTCAAAGATGACCGCGCCCGCGACCAGGGGGACGACTCCCACCCCCACCTCAAAGCCCAGGCCCCGTTCCTCCAGCCAGCGCATGACCCCCCCCGCGGCCTCCAGGCCATAGGCGCTGCCGCCGGTGAGGAGCACGGCCTGTATCTGCTCAATCAGGTTGACCGGCCGCAGGCAATCGGTCATGAGGGTGCCGGGGGCCGAGCCCCGCACGTCCACCCCGGCCACCGCGCCCTGGCGGCAGAGGATGACCGTGCAGCCGGTGGCTGCCTCCAGGTCGGTCCAATGGCCCACCTCGATCCCGGCGACTTTGGTAATGGTGTGGTTCATGGGCGTTCCCCTTCCTTTTGGGCCTAATACCAAGTTGCAATCAAACGACAATTTTCTTGCAGGGGCGAATCTTGTATTCGCCCGGCCTCCAGGGCGAACACAAGGTTCGCCCCTACGGTTCAACGTCTTTTGATTGCGACTTGCTATAAAAACCTGGTGTTGAATACTGCCGCCCCCAGGGGGCAAATTTTCTCCTTACCATAGAGGGGTCCAGGATCAAAAATCAAGGCCAAGATGATTAAAAGAGTTTCTGCCCACCAAGTCTCCTGCCAGGGGGAGCCCTTTCCCCCCTTTGACCTCTGCCCCGGAGATGATTATCTTATTTACAAATTGACTTGCCTATTAAGGAGAATCCCCATGGGACAGTTGATAGCTTGCGCCACGCCCGAGGGCATCCTCTTGGCCTCTGACAGCCGCACGGAGTTTTTTGAACCTGGCGGCGAAGAAAAATTCATCACCGTGGACCGCCTCATCCCCGTGGGCTCCCACGCGGTCCTGGCTTCCGCCGGCGCGGTGGAGGGCCATGACCTCTGCCGGGATTTTGCCGCTTTTGCCAAAGGTGAGGGACTCAAAGACATCGACGCCTTGGTGGACGCGGCCCTGCCCTTTTTCGCCGGCCGCTATGACGAAGTCATGCGCAAGATGTGTGAAAAGCTGCCGGTGGACCCCCTCCACAATATGTACCTGGTGCTGGCCGGTTATGCCCCGCACCAGCCGGAGCACCCCTCCCGGCTGTTCATTGTCTGGAACCGGCCCCAGCCTCCGAAAATTGAGGTCAACCAGGTCACCAACATCTTTACCCTGCCCCGGCGGCTGGGGCTGGAATTCAAGCTGAGCCAGATGGTCACTCAAAAAGCGCCCCTGGCCGAGATCGTGACCGCGGCCAAGGCCGCCATGGACAAGCTGTCCGGCCAGGACGAATACCTCGGCCCGCCCTTCCATTTCCTCACCATCACCGCCGATGGGGTGAAAAAGGTCTAGGGAAGGAATTTGGGGGGAGGGGGCTAAGGGCCGTGGGCCCCTACCCCCTCCCCCAAACCCCCACCCCCAATCCCTTATAGGGTTGGCAAGGCAGAAGTTGCCAACCCCAAAGCCATATGTTAATTTAGGCTTGGCCCCTGTTAAGGGGCAGGCCTATTTTTTTCCCCAGGACACCTAACTTGCCGCCCGAACTTGACAAACTGCGCATCTCCCGCCCTGAAGGGGAGCGGCCCCCGGCCGCGCCCCGGCGCCTCCGTCTCGCCCTGATCCTGGGCGGGGCCGGGCTCTTCCTTCTCCTCATCCTCTATTTCTGGGGACCTCTCCAGCCCGCCCAGGAGGTGACTCCCGGGGTGGCGGCCCGGATTTATCCGGCCCAGGCTTATGCGGTCCTCAACGCCAGCGGCTACGTGGTGGCCCAGCGCAAGGCCGCGGTCTCCTCCAAAAGCACCGGCCGCCTGGCCTTTCTGGGGGTGGAGGAAGGCAGCCGCCTGAAGAAAGGGGAGGTCCTGGCCACCCTGGAGAATGAAGACGTGGTGGCCTCCCGGGACCAGGCCGCGGCCCAGATCAAAGAATCCCAGGCCAGCCTGGCCCAGGCCCAGGCGGAGCTGACCGACGCCAGACTGCAATTCGATCGCTACAAGACCCTGGTGGCCAAGGACCTGGTGGCCCGCCAGGATTACGACACCGCGGTGGCCCGCCTGGACAAGGCCAAAGCCGGAGTGGCCGGGGCCCGGGCCCGCATCAAGACCAGCCAGGCGTCCCTGGCCAACGCCCAGGCCGCGGTGGAATACAGCTATATCCGCAGCCCCTTCGACGGGGTGGTGCTCACCAAGTACGCAGAAGTGGGGGAAGTGGTGGCCCCCTTCGGGGCTGCGGTCAATGCCCGGGCCGCGGTGGTGACCATGGCCGACCTTCACTCCCTGATGGTGGAGGCGGACGTGGCCGAATCCAACCTGGATAAGGTGAAGTTGGCCCAGCCCTGCGAAATCACCCTGGACGCCATCCCCGACAAGCGCTTCCCCGGCCAGGTGCACATGATCGTGCCCACCGCGGACCGCGCCAAGGCCACGGTCCTCACCAAGGTCAAGTTCCTGGAGTTCGACGACCGCATCCTTCCGGAAATGAGCGCCAAAGTGGCCTTTCTTTCCCAGCCTCTCCAGGCCGAGGAACGCCGGGCCCGCCTGGCTATCCCCAAGGCCGCGGTGATCACCCGGGACGGCCGGTCCTTGGCCTTTCTCCTGGAAGAGAATCGGGTGAAACTGACTCCCCTCACCTTGGGTCAGGAGATGGGCGACCTGGTGGAAATCACCGCCGGGCTCAAGGAAGGGGACAAAGTGGTGCTCAAGCCGCCCCCTGCCTTGGCGGACGGCGCCCGGGTGAAGGTCAAGAGTTCGTAATTATCAGGGAAGAGTCTACTGAAGGCGGGATGCGCTTCGCTTTCCCGCCCTACGCCTCTCCATGATAGTGATAAGTAATAAGTAATCAGTAGCCAGTAGCCAGTTTTTATCAATAATGAGAAAGTTTTTATCACCCTAAGTACTGACAATAACAGCTTTTACTTATTACTTATTACTTATTACTTATTACTTATTACTTATTACTGGCTACTGGCTACTGAAGATATCGCATCCCATGACCACTAACGCACCTCCCGGGCCCCTGGTGGAGATCGGGCACCTCTACAAATCCTACCGCCGGGGCAGCCAGACCCTGCCGGTGCTCCAGGACATCTCCCTGCATATTGCCGCCGGGGAATTTCTGGCCCTGATGGGCCCCTCCGGCTCCGGCAAGACCACGCTGCTCAATCTCATCGCCGGGCTGGACCGGCCCGACTCCGGCCGCTTACTGGTCCAGGGCCTGGACCTGACCCAACTCACCGAGGCCCAACTGGCGGCCTGGCGGGCCCGGTCCGTGGGCTTCATCTTCCAATTTTATTATCTCATCCCGGTGCTCACCGCCATGGAGAACGTGGAATTGCCCCTGTTGCTGACGCACCTGTCCCGCCATGAACGCCGGGAGCACGCGGAGCTGGTCCTGGAACTGGTGGGCCTGAGCGACCGCAGCCATCACTACCCGGCCCAGCTCTCCGGGGGCCAGCAGCAGCGGGTGGCCATCGCCCGGGCCCTGGTCACCGACCCCGCGCTCATCGCCGCGGACGAACCCACCGGGGACCTGGACCGCAAGTCCGGGGGCGAGATCATGGACCTTCTGACCCGCCTCAACCAGGATTTTCAGAAGACCATCATCATCGTCACCCATGACCCGGAGGCCGCGCACCACGCCAGCCATATCCGGCGGCTGATCAAGGGGCAGTTGCTGAATCAGGAGAAAAAGTAGGGTGCCCCCTTTTCCTTCTGGTTCCCAAGCTCAGCTTGGGAACCCATTTTTAACCCAAGCTTGGCTTGGGACCTTTAAGATGCCAAGCCCAGCTTGGGAACGAGCCATTCATGTTCCATCAGAACACCCAAAACCATGAAAGTCTTCTCAGTTGTAGGGTGCGTCTTACGCACCATTTTGGCGCGTGAGACGCGCCCTACAAGAGACATTTTCAGAGCCGCTTTGATGCCTGACCGCGAACTCCCTCGTAATGCCCAGGGCCGCTTCTACCATCTCGATTGCGGCCCCGGGGACCTGGCCTCCTACATCCTCACCTGCGGCGATCCCGGCCGGGCGAGGAAGATCGCCCGCTGCTTCGATAACGTGGCGGTGCGCCGGCGCAACCGGGAATTTTATACCTATACCGGCTGCTACCAGGGCCTTCCCCTCTCCGTCATAGCCACCGGCATCGGCCCGGATAACACCGCCATCGCCGTGATCGAGGCCGCGCAATGCGTCTCTAAGGCCACCTTCATCCGCCTGGGGAGCTGCGGCGCGCTGCAGCCGGAGATCGCGCCCGGGGACCTGGTGATCACCGCCCGGGCCCTGCGGGACGAGGCCACCACCCACTATTACGCGCCTCCGGAATACGAGGCCCGGGCCCACCCCCTGGTCCTTGCGGCCCTGGAGGAGGCCGCGGCGGAGTTGCAAGTTCCTTATCATGTGGGCCTCACCTGCACCACCGCGGATTTCTACAGCGGCCAGGCCCGGCAGGCCCCGGGATTCCCCCTCCTGGAGCCCGGGAAGGTGGAGCGCCTCCGCCGGGCCGGGGTCCTGAACCTGGAGATGGAGATGGCCGCGTACCTGACCCTGGCCGGGGTCTCCACCTATCCCCTGCGGGCCGGGGGCGCGTGCGCAGTCCTGAACAACCGCCTCACCGGGGCCTCGGTCTTCGACTCCGTCCGGCTCAAGGCCCTGGCGGAAAAAAGGCTGATCCAGGTGGGGCTGCGCGCGGTGGAGATTTTGGCAGCAAAAGATAAGGAAGCACAGGCTGGAAAGCCTGGGCCAGCAAAAACCAAAAACTATACATAACGACCTAAATAATTGCGCACCCCCAAATATCTTCGACGTGGAGAATAATTTCGTCATCCTCTTATTCCCTCCCCCTTGAGGGCATAAGCGCTAACTTAGTGCTTATGCCCCAACCCCCTCCCCTCGCAGGGAGGGGGAGTTTTGTCAGTCCAGCGTCCGGGAATATTAATAGACTAACGAAAAAATAAATGACGTTGCGTATAAAAACTAGAAACTGGTCCCTGACCCCTAACCCCTGACCCCTATGCTTAAGCTCACCTGGCGGAACACCTTAAGGCATCCTTTGCGGGCCGGTCTCACGGTCCTGGGCCTAGCGGTGGCCATCCTGGCCTTCTGCTTATTGCGCACGGTGGTGGCCGCCTGGTATGCGGGGGTGTCCTCCGCCTCCCCCTCCCGGCTGGTGACCAGGAGCGCCATCTCCCTGATGTTCCGCCTGCCCCTGGCCTATCTCCCCAAGATTCAGGCGGTGCCGGGGGTCAAGGCCGTGGCCTATGGCAACTGGTTCGGGGGCGTGTATATCGATGAGCGGCACTTCTTCCCCCAGTTTTCCGTGTCCCTTCCCACCTATTTCGAGATCTACCCGGAGTATCAGCTTCCCGCAGACCAGAAAATGGCTTTTTTCCAGGAGCGGCGGGCCTGCGCCGCGGGGCGGCAGTTGGCCGCGCGTTACGGCTGGAAGGTGGGGGACGCCATCATCCTCCAGGGCCGGATCTTCCCGGGGGAGTACCGCTTCATTCTCCGGGCCATCTATACCGGCCGGGAGCCCACCACCGACGAAGGCCGCCTCTTCTTCAACTGGGAATATTTGAATGAGGCCCTGAAAAAGAACCTGCCGGCCCAGGCGGACCAGGTAAGCTGGTTTCTGGTGGAGGTCGCCCGGCCGGAGCTGGCCCCCGCGGTGGCCTCGCAGATCGACGGCATGTTTAAGAATTCCCTGGCCGAGACCCTCACCGAGACGGAGGCCGCGTTCTTCCAGGGTTTCGTCTCCATGACCGAGGCCATCCTGATCGCCATCCAGGTGGTCTCCTGGGTGGTCATCGGTGTCATCCTGGTGGTCCTGGCCAACACCATGGCCATGAGCGCCAGGGAGCGCCTGGGGGAATACGCGGTGCTGAAAACCATGGGCTTTAGGCCCCGGCACCTGGCGGGACTCATCTTCGGGGAATCCCTGCTCCTGGCCCTGGCCGGGGGATTGGTGGGTCTATCCCTCACCTTCCCGGCCGTGCAGGTTTTTAAAAGCCAATTGGGCCAATACTTCCGGGTCTTTCCCCTCACCCGGCTGACCCTGGGCTTAGGATTGGGGGTGGCCCTGGCCGTGGGGGTGCTGGCCGCGCTGCTCCCCGCCTGGCGGGCCTCCCGGGTGGGCATCGCCGCGGCGTTAAGGAAGGTAGGATGAAGATGATAGGGACCAGGGACCAGGAGCCAGGAGAGATATAGCCAGTCTTTGCTGGCCCCTGGCCCCTGAACCCTGACCCCTTTAAGAGGGAGTTGGGAAGAAAGCTCCCTTCATTACTGGCAACTATGCTTAAATTGACCCTGCGCAATCTCGTAAGGCATCCTCTCCGGGCCGCGCTCACGGTCTTGGGCATGGCCCTGGCCATCCTGGCCTTTGCCTTGTTGCGCACCATGGTGGAGGCCTGGTACGCGGGGGTGGACGCGTCCTCGCCGGTGCGTCTGGTGACCCGGAACGCCGTTTCCCTGATGGACACGCTGCCCCTGGCTTATGAGGCCAGGATCAGGGCCGTGCCCGGGGTCACTGCGGTGGGTCACGCCTTTTGGTTTGAAGGCGTTTATATCGACAAAAAACACTTCTTCCCCCAGTTTGCCATCTCCCTCCCCGGTTACTTGGACATACTTCCCGAACTGCTTTTTCCCGAAGACCAGAGGCTGGCCCTGATCCGGGACCGCCGGGGCGCACTCGCGGGCCGCAAACTCGCGGCCCGCTTCGGCTGGAAAGTGGGGGACCGCATCATTCTCAAGGGCACCTATTTCCCGGGAGAGTATCAACTGGTCATCCGGGGGATTTATCGAGGCCGGGACCCCAGCACCGACGAAACCATGCTCATCTTCCACTGGGATTATCTCAATGAGCAGATGAAGAAGCTGGCCCCGGACCAGGCGGACAAAGCGGGCTGGTTCCTGATCCAGATCGCCTCCCCGGACCAGGCCGGGGAGGTTTCGGGTAAAATCGACGCGTTCTTTAAAAATTCCCTGGCGGAAACCCTGACGGAAACGGAGAAGGCCTTCAACCTGGGGTTCGTGGCCATGACCGAAGCCATCCTCCTGGCCATCCAGGCGGTCTCCTGGGTGGTCATCGGCGTCATCCTCCTGGTCTTGGCCAACACCATGGCCATGAGCGCCCGGGAGCGCCTGGGGGAATACGCGGTGATGAAGGCCATGGGCTTTAAGCCCCGGTTCCTCACCTTGACCATCATGGGAGAGTCCCTGGCCCTGGCCCTCCTGGGCGGGCTGCTGGGCCTGGCCCTGACGCCCCTCATCGTCTTGGCCCTGCCCGCTTCCGTGATGCAATACTTCGGGGTCTTCAACGTCACCACCGCCACCCTGGCCATCGGCCTGGGGGTCTCTTTGGCCGTGGGTATCCTGGCCGCGCTCCTGCCCGCCTGGCGGGCCGCCCGGGTGGGCATCGCCGCGGCCCTGCGGCGGGTTGGGTGAGTTGGGGGAGGTAACGGAGTCACAGACCCCTGTCCCCCTTCAACCCCCCACCCCTTATCTGGGGTTGGAGAGGGGGATTGAGGTAAGGGTGGGGAACATGGTATGCTAGGCCCTGATTATTCCCATCCCCTTCTTTCACAGCCATCGACAAGGAGAATTGACCCGGAAATGAAAAGATTGGCTATTCCGGTAGTGGCGCTGGTGTTGCTGCTGGGGTTAAGTATTGGTGCTGCGGCCCAGGAAAGCGCCCTGGGGAAGGCCGTGGCCGCATTATTCGGCGACCGGCAGCAGGTCAAGCACGCTTCCTATGCCGCCTGGCGGCTGGCCAGGGATGAGGGGCCCCGGGTGGCCATGGAAAAATCGTTCGCGCATCTTAAAAAGGCCACCGCGTCCGCGGAGGTGATTCCCGCCCAAGCCGCGCCGGACGCGTTTGCCGCCTGGTGGTATAATATTGCGGCCCAGTACTGGTCTGAGATTGCCGCCAAGCACCCGGGAGGCGAGGCTTTTGTCAAGGCCGTGGAGGGCATCGCCATGGCCCGGCAGGACCTGGAGAAGGCCCTGGGCTGGGATGCGGAAATTTCCCAGCCGGCCTTCCGTGAAGCCTATCGGATCATGCAAGGATACAAATAATCGTTTTTCGTTTTGGGTTTTTCGTTTTTCGTAAAAAGATGCCAGCACTTATGTCGGCCATGGGCCGCCCCATGATCGATGATTAAGTTTGCCTTTTAACCGAAGATCGAAGAATAAAAACTGGCCCCTGGCCCCTGATCCCTGACCCCTAAAGATGCCCATTCCCATCTCTTACAGCTACCGCAATCTCCTGGCCCGGCGCCTCACCACCTTACTCACTGCTGCGGGCATGGCCCTGGTGATCTTTGTCTTCGCCGCGGTCTTGATGCTCTCCGAGGGCCTGCGCCAGACCCTGGTGGCCACCGGCTCCTTCGACAACGCCATGGTGCTTCGGGCCGGGAGCGAAACCGAGGTGCAGAGCGCCATCGACCGCACCCAGGCAGCCATCATCTCTTCCCAGCCGGAGATCGCCACGGGTCCGGAAGGCCCCCTGGTGGCCTCGGAAGCCATCATCCTGGTCAACCTCACCAAACGGGGCAGCGGCAAACCCGGCAATGTCATGATCCGGGGGGTGCAGCCCCCCTCCTTCGGCCTGCGCCGGGAGGTGCGTCTGGCCCAGGGCCGCTGGTTTAAGCCCGGCTCCAACGAGATCGTGGCCGGAGGCCAGATCGCCGGCCGCTTTCAGGGCGCAGCTCTGGGAGAGACGCTGCGCTTCGCCATGCGGGACTGGCGGGTGGTGGGGGTCTTTGACGCGGGCAACACCGGCTTTTCCTCGGAAATCTGGGGGGACGTGGAACAACTGCTCCAGGCCTTCCGGCGTACGGTTTTTTCCGCGGTGATCCTGCGCCTCCGGGCCCCCGGGGACTTTGACGCCCTAAAGGCCCGGCTGGAGAGCGACCCCCGCCTGCCCGTGCAGGTGCGCCGGGAAGTGGAATTCTACGAAGCCCAGTCCCGGCGGCTGGCGGATTTCATCCGCCTCCTGGGGCTGGTGCTCACCGCCATCTTCGGCCTGGGCGCGGTCCTGGGGGCGATGATCACCATGTACGCCCAGGTGGGGACCCGCATCAACGAAATCGGCACCATGCGGGCCCTGGGGTTTCAGCGGCGGCATATCCTGCTGGCCTTTTTGCTGGAGGCCGGTCTCCTGGGGGGGCTGGGCTGGCTCATCGGCATGATCCCCGCGGCCTTCCTCAATTTTCTCACCCTGTCCACCATCAATTGGGCCAGCTTCGCGGAAATCACCTTCCGCTTCACCCTGACCCCGGGGATTTTGCTGCAAAGCCTGGCCTTCGGCGTGGGCATGGGCCTGGTGGGGGGCCTGCTGCCGGCCTTCAAGGCCGCGCGGCTGCCGCTGATCGAAGCGTTAAGGGCGGTGTGAAGTTGGTTGGTGGGGGGAGGGCCTGCGTGTCACCCCTAGAAAGGCGCACCCCTAGGCACGCCCCACATTCTTGCTAACATAGCTATTCCCCGCAAGGTCCAATATAATGGCAAGGCGCAGTTTTGCAGATGCAGGCGGGATGAAGGGAATAAATGGTCGGGACGACTGGATTTGAACCAGCGACCCCAGCGTCCCGAACGCTGTGCTCTACCAGGCTGAGCCACGTCCCGACTGCTGAAAATTTATCCAAAACGCCCGCCGAGCGCAAGAGAAAAGAGAAATTGAAGGCTTTCCCAAAAATTTGCAGGAAGACCGTGCTTTTTGGCAGCCTGGGGCCTTGCCATGCCCCCCCAAATCCCCCTAAATCCCCCTTTTGCAAAGGGGGACTTTAAAACCCCCCTTTGAAAAAGGGGGGATAGGGGGGATTTTAAAGCTTTCGGGGGTGGAAGATTCGTGGTTCCTGAAAATTTGCCACTGTTGCAGCACAGGCTGGAAAGCCTGTGCTACCGCTCACAGGGTGCAATCCCGGAAGGTGGAATAATTGACAACGAATAGAAGATTTCGCGGAGAAACGGGCCGGATTTTCTGGTTATTTTTCCTTCTGGGGCTAGCCTTCTTCATGGCCTCCGGCTGCGGCTCCCCGGAGCCGGAGAAGGTCTATGGCGGCCCGGACACCGGCCCGGCCTACGGGGACCTGTTCATCGACGCCTCCATCGGCGACGCCAGCACCCTGATTCCCCCCCTGGCCTCGGACGCCGCGTCCCACGCCATCGCCTCCCTGGTTTACAGCGGCTTGGTGAAGTATGACGGCGATCTGAACCTCATCGGCGACCTGGCGGAGTCCTGGGAGGTCTCCCCGGACGGCCTGACCATCACCTTTAAGCTGCGCCGGGGGGTGAAGTGGCAGGACGGCGCGGCCTTCACCGCCCAAGACGTGCTCTTCACCTACCGGGTGATGGTGGACCCCAAGACGCCCACGGCCTACTCCGGCGATTACCTGCAGGTTAAGAAGGCGGAGGCCCCGGACGACTATACTTTCCGGGTAACTTATCCCCAGCCCTTTGCCCCGGCCCTGGGGAGCTGGACCCTGAACATCCTGCCCCGCCACCTCTTGGAGGGCCGAGACATCACCAAATCCCCCCTGGCCCGGCGGCCCATCGGCACCGGCCCCTATAAATTTCAGGAGTGGAAGGCCGGGGAAAAGGTCGTGCTCGGGTATAACCCCGATTATTTTGAGGGCCGGGTCTACCTGAACGGCTATACCTACGTGATCAAGCCGGATCTGGCCACTATGTTCCTGGAGTTGAAGGCGGGCAACATCGACCGCATGGGCCTCACGCCCTTGCAATACACCCGCCAGACCGAATACCCCAAGTTTGCCCGGATGTATAATAAATACCGGTACATCCCCTTCTCCTACATTTATCTGGGGTACAATTTGGACGAGCCCCGCTTCCAGGACCGGCGGGTGCGCCAGGCTTTGACCCTGGCCATCAATAAAAAGGAGATCATCGACGGGGTGCTCCTGGGGTTGGGGCAGGAATCCTACGGCCCCTATAAGCCCGGCGCCTGGTTCTATAACCCGGATGTCCCCAAGTTCAGCTACGACCCGGCCCGGGCCAAGGCCCTGCTGGCGGCCGCAGGCTGGCAACCGGGCGGGGACGGCGTCCTCGCCAAGGACGGCAAGCCCTTTGAATTCACCATCCTCACCAACCAGGGGAACGACATCCGGGTGCGCACCGCGGAGATCATCCAGCGCCGCCTCCAGGAGATCGGCATCCGGGTGAAGATCCGCACCGTGGAGTGGGCTACCTTTATCAAAGAGTTTATCGAAAAAGGGCATTTTGAGGCGGTGCTGCTGGGCTGGAACACCGGCCTGGACCCGGACCAGTACGATATCTGGCACTCCTCCAAGACCAAGCCCGGAGAACTCAATTTTATCCATTATCAAAACCCGGAGGTGGATAGGCTCCTTAATGAGGGACGCCACACCTTTGATAAAGAAAAGCGGCGCCGGGCCTACTTCCGCCTCCAGGAGATCCTGGCCGAGGACCAGCCCTACACCTTCCTCTTCGTGCCCGACTCGCTGCCGGCCATCTCCCGGCGCTTCCGGGGGATTAAACCCGCAGCCGCGGGCATCGACTATAACTTCACCAAGTGGTACGTGCCCAAGGGGGAGCAGAAATATACGCTGTCGCCGTACTAGCTTGGTGGGCATTATCCAGGATTTTTTTGAGGGGGAGGGATTTTCAGTAATAAGTAATAAGTGATCAGTAATAAGTGGTTAGTGGTCGGTAATGGTCGACATTTCAAACTTTTACTTATCACTTATCACTTATTACTTATTACTTATTACTTATTACTAATCGTGCCTGGGGGAGGCCGCAAGAGAGGGAATTAATGAAGTCAAAGAAACAACAATGTCTGGTCTGGCTGGTCCTAGTGGCCTTCGGCAGCGCCCTGATATCCTCCTGCGCCACTCCGCAGCCGCCCAAACCCAAGGTAATGCTGCCCGCGGCCGGCTATCCCCAGGCCGTGAACGCGGGCGGGGTAACGGTGGCCGCGGTGCCCTTTGACCCCCAGCGGGACGTGTATGCGGCCCCCGGCGATCCCCATCCCCGCAAACCGGATTTCAATTGGTTCAAGGCCGGGGTCTGCCCCGTCCGCTTGATTTTCAACAGTGACGCGGACGTCCCCTATGTGGTCAACCCCCTCCAGATAACCTGTACCGACGCGGCCGGGGTCACCTATAGGCCCTACAGCCCCAAGGAAGCCGGAGACGCGGTGGCGGCTTCGGAGGCCTTTGCCGCCTACGCCCGGGGCGCGGTGGCCGGGGCGATACTGGGCGCAGCCCTGGGGGCCGGTCTGGGCGCGGCGGTGGGGGGCATTGCCGGGGGCGGGAGATCGGCAGCTTCCGGCGCGGCCATCGGCGCCGGGTTTGGCGGGGTTCAAGGATTGATGGTGGGCACCTCTTTCAGCCGTTCCCAATTGGAGTCCAAAATCCGCAGCTTGCTCTATGCCAGGACGCTGCCCATCCAAACCCTGGGCCGGGGGATGCTTGCTGACGGCCTGGTTTATTTCCCGGCCGTCAATATCACTGCCATCCGCATAATCCTGGCGGAGGCCGAAGGCCCCGGGGTCCTGGACCTCAACATCCCGGTGGTGATGCCGGGGCAAACCCCGATGGTGGCAACTATCCTTAATAACCCCAAGAAGTAAGGTGGCTGGGAAGTGAGTTCCGGGAAAGGGTTGAAGGAAGATGGGGAGACAAAACTCCCCTTCTGGATAAGCCGGACTAATTCGCCCCCCCCAGGAATTTGATGAAGGCCCGGAGAAAAGCAGAGTCATAGACCTGACTCTTCTCCCATTCATGGCGCATGTCCCAGAGGGTTTCTTTCGGGGGCCTGGCTGCCCGCCAGGGACGCCCGGCCGTGACGCTTTCATAACTGTCGATGATCCGCAGAATTTTGGCCCAAGGATGGATGGAACTCCCGGACAGACCCAGGGGATAGCCGGAGCCGTCACCGTTCTCGTGGTGCTGCTGCACCATGACGATGGGATCTTTGGGAAGAGTGGATAGATGCTTGATCATGTAACAACTTTGCAGGGGATGGCGCATGATCAGCTTCATCTCCTCCTCCTCCAGGGGCCCGGGCTTTTGCAGGACCAGGCGGGGCACCTGCGTCATCCCCAAGTCGTGTAACAGGGCCCCCACTCCGAAGAATCTGGCTTCTTGCTCGGCCAATCCCAAGTAATTAACGAAGGCCAGACCGATGGTACACACGTTCAGACTGTGCTTAAACAGGTAATCATCGTGGTGCTTGATTTCCATCAGCAAACTCAGATAGGCCCTGCTGCTCTTGATAAACTCGAATACCAGGTCGATACAGTCCAGGGCCATTTCCAGCTTGGGTCCGGTGCGGAATCTGTCCGCCAAGAAGAAATGCTGGATCCAGAGGAGCATGGCATCCAGGACCATGGCCGCCTTGTCAGGAGAAGTGCAGCAATCCTCAGGTTTGAGATCTTTCAGGTTATGGTGCAGGTAGTCCAGGACCGCCGCAGTTTCCTGCAAAGGAAAATAAACCCAGGGCACCTTGAGGGTTTTCAGCTTACGGTGCCAGTCCCGCCTGAACACCTGCCCTTTGGCGCAGCAGGGGGTGAATTGAGGCTCGTCTTGGTCTTTGGTTTTGCATTTGATATAGACATTAAAGGGCATTTTCGTGCCCGGCTCCAGGTTCCGCAGCGGCAAAGGCGTATACCCCTCCCCTTCTCCCCCCGCGGCAGGAGCCAGGATTTTGCTGGCATCCAGATGATAGTCCAGGATGTGACCTTCCCGGTCATCCGGGAGGCCATTTTTCGGGATAGCGTCTGGCGTCGGTCCCCTGGTCATAGAGCAGAGACAGGCAAGAGCAGCCGCAGTAGAGCCGCGGCCACCCCGTAATTTATTTTTTAGGATAGCGGTCACCATCCACACTATATCGGCTGTATCCTCAATTACGATAAAAATCAGGACATATTCCCCGCAAGCCCAAGAGAAATGGCGCCGCCAGGATACTCAAGGGATCTTGTTGGTAAAAATTTGGGAATTTTTTCGAAAAAAAATTTAATTAAGCCAGTTCTTTCATCAGCAGATTGAGGCAAGGGACGAGGGTGTCTTTGGCGTGTAGGTGGGGGTGGCTGGTGCAGGCGCAGGTCCGGAGATTTTGGCGGGAAGTCAGGTCCGTAAGGCCAGGTCCTCCACCAGGCGGTCGGCGAAGGCGAGGATGAAGTCCCTCTGGCCCCGGGTGGCGTAGCCGATGCAGACGCAGCGCATGGTTTGCCGGCTGCGGATGAGGAATTCGAAGCGCACGAAGTTATCCCCCAGTTCCACGGCAAACCGGAAAGGGCGGCAATCCGGGTGGGCGAACTGCTCCGGGCTGAGCAGGTCTTCGGGGAGGTCCACCCACCAGATGCCTTCCAGGCTGGAGGCCAGGGCGTGGTCCTTGAGATAATCCCGGATGCGGGGGATGTCGGCCCGGCTGATTTCGTCAACTTGATATTGGCGCATGTTTAATACCGTTTTTCGTTTTCCGTTTTTCGTTTCTCACGGCTTCGGCCGGCGGGGGAAGGGGAGGTATTCCACGGCCGGGATCTGGCGCGTGGGTTGGGGAAAAAGGCTCATGAGTTCCAGAATTTCCTTGGGCATCTGGGAGGAAACCGGCAAGCCCAGGCTCTGGGCGTTTTCGAAGGTGATGGCGAAGTCGTGGGTCCAGGTGCCTTCCGTGAGCAGCCGGGCCAGTTCTTCGGCCTTTTCCGGGGGAAATTTATCGCCCAGGAGTTCCAGGACGCTGTTTCTCACCTCGGTGATGGCCTTTTCCGCCTGATCCGCCAGGATCAAGGTGCTGTCCTCCACCTCGGCCACCGGTTTCTTGGCCACCGCCCGGAGCAGGGAGGCCGCGGGAAACTGCCCGATCTGGGGGTCCACCGGCCCCAGGACCGCATGTTCGCTCATGACGATTTCATCCGCGGCCAAGGCGATGAGGGTGCCCCCGGACATGGCGTAATGGGGGACGAAGACGGAGACCTTGCCCTTATGTTTCTTCAGGGCCCGGGCGATTTGGGTGGAGGCCAGCACCAGGCCCCCGGGGGTATGGAGCACCAGGTCCAGGGGCAAGTCGTCGCCGGTGAGGTGGATGGCCCGGATGACTTCCTCGGAGTCGTGGACGTCGATGTAGCGGAAGATGGGGAAGCCCAGCAGGGCCATAGTCTCCTGGCGATGCACCAGGAGGATGAACCGGGAGGAGCGTTTCTGTTCCAGTTTGACCAGGAGCCGTTTGCGGGCGTATTCCATGGCCTTTTGTTTGATCAAGGGCTGCAGGGCGATGAAGATCAGGAAGATCCAGAAAAGTTCAGTGCCGGTCACGGTTCCTCCATTGGCGGCGCCGCGGCCCGGCGCCAGGCGCCCCGGGCCGCGTCCAGCGCGGCAAACCCCCATAATCCCAGGAAGGCGCACAGAGGCAGAAAAAACAAGGGGTGGGCGAGGAGGTATCGGCCCAGTTCTTTAACTACTGGTCCGGTCAGGGGCTTGGGATAAAAGTATTCGTAGTATCCCTGGGAGAAGACCACCAGCCCGGCCAGGAGGAGGAGGCCCAGGAGCAGGTTGGCCAACAGCACCAGGATGATGCCCTTTTTCCGGTCCTGGTTGTAGAGCTGGCCCAACCCCGGAAAGACAAAGGCCGAGAGCAGAAAGGCGAAGATGGCTTGCCGCATGCCTGATTCTAACGGAAGAGGTTTCCGGGGTCAAGGGAGGCGGGGCAATCACCTCGGAACAGAGCCATAATCACCTGATACTTTGGAAAAGGTTAGTCCTAATCCAGCAGAAGGAGATTTAAGCCGGTCAACGGCGATTTATCAACCGCCAGAAGGACTTGCATTGACCCGGTGATCCAGCACACCCCCTGGGCGTTCATCTGAAACTGCACCGGCTGGTCTGTCCCCAGGCCGGAAGACAGCTGAAACTCCGGGATAGTCACCTTGGTTAGGCGCGGAGCGTTGGCAGTCAAATGTTGCGGTGCGAAGTTAAGAAAGCCGGCCTCTCTGGGATTGGCGGCAAAGGCCACGTTGGTCAGCCAGGTGGCGTCTCCCATGTTGATTACTTCGGCCCGGCAGTAGATTTTTTTGCCCGCGGGCACCGCGTAGGCCATGCCGTCCCGCACTTCAAACCAAGAACCGGTTTCCCCTACCTTAAGTTCCACTTTGCTGATCTCGGCCCAGAGAAATTCCGGCAAGCCCCCCACCCAAGTGGTGCTGGAAGAATCTTTGTCCGCGCCCTTGCCGATCAAGACATAATTTTTACCCCCTCTGGGCGCCTTGATGGCTGCCAGGGCTTCCTTTTGGTGGGTGCAGTAGATCCAGGCATAGCCCCGGGCGTCGGCCAGGAGGTCCACGGGCGTGCCCGTTACTGTATGCTGGGGGATAGAGCGGGGGGAGGTGGCCTTGCTCGCCAGATCGGCCATCACCGCGGCTGCTTGCCGCAGCGTGCCGTCGGGGTTGGTTATCCCCCAGTCCTCCAATTCTCCGGTCTGGGTTGTCCGCAAGCCGCCGGGCCACCACCAGAACTGGACGCCGTTGCCGTTGGTTGCCAACATCGAGGTGATGAATTGGGAGTAATAATCCGCCTGCGTCTGCGGTCGCGGCGCAATGGGGGGATTGAAACTGGGCGCGGCATAGAGATAGCCCGCTTCCGCCCAGATGACCGGCTTGCCACCGGTGGCCCAGCGGCTGTAAGCCTGGTCGGTGGCCATACCTGCCAGGATATAATCGCCATCGCTGAGAGGGGTGGTAGTTTTGGAGAGGTAATAATTTTCCACCCCCTGAAAATCGAAATGATAAGCCGTGGCCACCATCTCCAATGGGTAATTGGTCACAGCAAAGGGGTTGCCGTTGCCGTCCCAGCCCTGGCGGCAGGAAATGAGATGGTTGGGGTCTAGCTGGCGAATGCGGCGGATGACGCGGCCGAAGCGGGTGGCGGTCTCGGTGTCCAGGCAGCGGCGGTAGGCATTGACCAGGAAATTCTGGGCGGCTGAGGGCGGCGCCGCCGGCAGGGGTGGCTCTGAGGGTATAAATCTCGGATCTGTGGGCGGGAACACCGGATCCAACTCGTTATCCCCCGGACAACCCAAAATGGGAGGAGGAGCGTCGATGGTCCGCACCACCGCCCTGCCGGAGAAGACTACTTCCACCTCCCATTCGACCAGCGTGCCGAAGGGATAATAAGCATTATCTTTCCCCAGAGATGCCAAGGTGAGGCGCAGCCTGTTCCGCCCCGGGTTGGCCGCGTTGTAGGAAAAGCTGAAGGTCCCCTGGTTCCCCGTGGTCACCGAGGCCTCCTGCAGCCCGATGGGGTTTGAGGTACCCGGCAGCCCTTCACCGAAGAGGGGCAGCAGGACAACTTGCCCCTGGTGCCAAGTATTTCCCAAATTTTGCATGACTATTTTGCAACTCACAGTCTTGTCGGCCAGCGCGCGCACCGGCATGGTGAGGGAAAGCAGGCCGGAAGCCAGGCTGCCACTGTATTGGGTCACAAGCTGATGCGGTTGAAAAGCAAGATTGGCCGCGGCAACGGAGCCGAACTCCCGGGCGATGAAGCGCGACCAGACGCCGTCCCAGGCGGCCCGCCCTTGATCCCAGGTGCCCAGATGAGGCTCCCAGGCAATATCATAGGATAAAATTTCGGGCCGCTGGTCCAATTGGAGACTGGGAATGATCCGATCCAGGGCCGTCTCGGGATCGATATAGGTGCGGGTAGGAGGGCTGCCGTAGGTCGGTCCATCATGGGCTACGGGGTTCATGGGGTCGGCTTTGGAAAAAGACAGGATGACCTGGAGATTATGATTGCGGCAGCGGGTCAGGAAGTCAATGAGATTCGCCGGTGCTTGCTCCACCAGCAGGGAACCTTGGCTGGAGATGCAATTTACCCCCATGGAGGCCAGGACCGTCAGATCGGCCTCCACCACTTTGGGGCGATAGCCGCTGCCCAGCCAGTACTCCGGATAGCTATAGGGAAACTGTATGGCGTATAGGGGCCAGTAATTGACCCCATAAGGAAACCAAGGCTGGCCGCCACGGTAGAAGTTGCCGTTTTGCACCGTGACATACTGGGCGGCCGCACCCTCAAATAATCCAGGAAAGCCAACGATAAACAACAAAAAAAGACAGTATCTGAGTATCTTATTAGCTGCCTTCATGCCGGCCGTTACCGCCCCTGCCAGAAGATTTTGCTTCGGAAATTAGCATCAAAGATCATGCAGAGCAAAAGAATTTTTGGCCGCACGGGCGTCATCTAATCAGGATCAGCTCACTCCAATTGATTGATTTTTCGGGCCGATGGGATATGCTAAATGGTTAGAGATCAATAAAAGGCTTGAACCGCATGGATTATAAAGAAACCCTGAACCTGCCACGCACCGCGTTTCCCATGAAGGCGGACCTGCCCCGGCGGGAGCCGGAGCTCCTGAAGCGCTGGGCGGACATGGACCTTTATGGCCGCATCCGCGGCCAGAGCCAGGGCCGCGGCCGCTTCATCCTCCATGACGGGCCGCCCTATGCCAACGGCCACATCCACCTGGGCCACGCCCTGAACAAGATCCTCAAGGATATTATCATCAAGTCCCGGCAGATGGCGGGGTTTGATTGCCCGTACGTGCCGGGCTGGGATTGCCACGGCCTGCCCATTGAGCACCAGGTGGACAAGGGCCTGAAGGCCAAGGGGTTAAAATTGAGCCAGGTGGAAGTGCGGCAGCGCTGCCGGGCCTACGCCCAGGAGTTCATCGGCATCCAGCGGGGCGAGTTCCAGCGCCTGGGGGTGCTGGGGGACTGGGACCACCCCTATCTGACCATGAACCACGCCTACGTGGCCGCCATCCTGGAGGAATACGGCAAGTTTTTCCTGAGCGGCGCCATTTACCGGAGCAAGAAGCCGGTGCATTGGTGCGCCACCTGCCACACCGCGCTGGCGGAGGCGGAGGTGGAGTACGAGGAGCATAAGACTCCGTCCGTTTACGTGAAATTCCCGGTTAAGGAAAATTTGGACCGGGATGCCCTGGCCGCGGATTATTTGGTGATCTGGACCACCACCCCCTGGACGCTGCCCGCCAACCTGGCCATCGCCGTGCATCCGGAGGTGGAATACGCGGTGGTGCGGGTGGGGAATGAAGGCCTGGTGGTGGCCGCGGATCTGGCGGAGGGATTCTTGGCGCATCTTGGCCTTAAGGGGGTGGTGGTGAACACCCGGCGGGGCCACGAACTGGAAGGGCTGGTCTGCCGCCATCCCTGGCTGGACCGGGACTCCCAGGTGATCCTGGCCGATTACGTGACCCTCACCGCGGGCACGGGGCTGGTGCATACCGCGCCCGGCCACGGCCAGGAGGATTACGACAGCGGCCGCAAATACGGGCTCAAACCCTACTCACCGGTGGACAACAACGGCCGGTTCACTAAAGAAGTGCCGGAGTTTGAGGGCCAGGGGGTCTGGGCGGCCAATGCCGGGATCATCGAGTTGCTGCGCGGTAAGGGCCGGCTCTTAGGCGCAGAGGAGGTCACTCACAGCTATCCCCATTGCTGGCGCTGCAAAAAACCCATCATCTTTAGGGCCACGGAGCAGTGGTTCATCTCCATGGAGAAAAACGGCCTGCGGCAAAAGGCCCTGGAGGCCATTGATAAAGTGACCTGGATCCCCCGCTGGGGCCGGGAGCGGATCCACCTGATGGTGGAGAACCGCCCGGATTGGTGCATCTCCCGGCAGCGGGCCTGGGGCGTGCCCATCGTCGCTTTTCATTGTCAGAGCTGCGGCAAAGTTTTGCTGACCCGGGAAATCCTGGAGGGCATCGTCGACAGGGCCCGCCGGGAAGGGGTGGATTTTTATTTCGCCGAGGCCCCGGCCGACCTCCTGCCCCCGGGCACCCGCTGCCCTGTATGCGGCAAGAGTCAATTTGCCAAAGAAACGGACATCCTGGACGTCTGGTTCGATTCCGGGGTGAGCTTTGCCGCGGTGCTGGAGGCCAGAGAGGAGTTGCGGCAGCCCGCGGACCTCTACCTGGAAGGCTCGGACCAGCACCGGGGCTGGTTCCACAGCAGCCTCCTGGCCGCGGTGGGCACCCGGGGCCGGGCCCCTTATCAGGGGGTGCTGACCCACGGCTTCGTGGTGGACGGGGAAGGCCGCAAGATGTCCAAGTCCGTGGGCAACATCATCGCCCCCCAGGAGGTCATGAATAAATATGGCGCCGAGATTCTCCGCCTCTGGGTGGCCGGGGAGGACTACCGGGACGACATCCGCCTTTCGGACGCCATTCTGAAGCAACTGGCGGAGGCTTACCGCCGCTTCCGCAACACCGCCCGGTTTATGCTGGGGAATCTCTCCGACTTCGACCCCCAAAGCCACTGGGTGCCGTACGAGCAGCGGCAGGAACTGGACAGAGTGGCCCTCTCCTGGCTGGCGCAACTGACGGAGCGGGTGAAAAAGGCCTACCTGGACTACGAGTTCCACCTGGCTTTTCATAAGCTGCACCAATTTTGCGCGGTGGAGATGTCCTCCCTGTACCTGGACATCCTTAAGGACCGCCTTTATGTCTCCGGGGCCGGGTCTTTGGCCCGGCGCAGCGCCCAGAGCACCTTATACGAGCTGTTGCGCAGCCTGACCTTGCTCATGGCCCCCATTCTCTCCTTCACTGCGGAGGAGGTCTGGGGTTTCCTGCCGGGGGAGGATAAGGGGGAGAGCGTGCATCTGGCGGCCTTTCCCCAGGCGCCGCCGGGCTTTCCGGACGAGGAGTTGCTGAAAAAATACGAGTTTTTGCTGAAAGTGCGGGGCTATATCAATTGGGGCCTGGAAGAGGCCCGGAAGGCGAAAACCGTTGCCACCGCCCAGGAGGCTCAGGTCTATCTTGCCGCCGACGATAACCATCTCTTCAGCCGATTACAGGCCCAAGCCGGGGAACTGCAAATCTTATCGCAAGTGGCCGAATTGCATATTGTCAACCGCATTCAAGACCTGCCAGGTTCGCATTTGCCGTGGCGGGATATCGAAGGTTTAACGATGTTCGTGGCCAAGGCCCCGGGAGCCAAATGCGTGCGCTGCTGGTTCCATTATCCGGGAGTGGGGGAGGACCCCAAGCACCCCCAACTCTGCGCCCGTTGCTCCCAAGTGTTGGAAGGTTAATCTCCATGAAACGAAAACTGCTCATTCTTCTCCCGATTTTGCTGGTGGGGGTGGCCTTGGACCTGGTGACCAAGCAACTGGTGCTGCAGCACTTGCCGCTGGGGTCCCAGATGCCGGTCATCAAGGGCTTTTTCAACCTGGTGCACGTCCTTAACCGTGGTTCCGCGTTCGGATTGTTCGCCTCCTGGTCCCTGGACTTCTTGCGGGTGTTTTTCGTGTTTACCACCAGCATCGTCCTGGTGGTGGTGGGCTACCTCTGGTGGCGCCTGCCCGAGGGCCAAAACCTCGCGGCTTTAGGCTATAGCCTGATTATGGCCGGGGCCCTGGGGAACCTGGTGGACCGGGTTTTTCGGAGGGGAGAGGTGGTGGATTTTTTGGACTTTTATTGGGGCCGCTACCACTGGCCGGCCTTCAACGTGGCGGACACCCTGATCTGCCTGGGCGCGGGGTTTTTGGTGCTGGTGATTTTACGGGAAGAGAAAGAAGTTAATGTTTCCGACACTGCTTAAATTAGGACCGATACATATTTACACTTACGGCTTTTTCCTGGCCCTGGCCTTTTTGAGCGCCATTTACCTGGGGGGACGGGAGGCCGAGCGTCTGGGCCTATCCAAGGCCCTTTTCTATGACATGTGTTTTTACGCGGTCCTGGGGGCCATAGTGGGCTCCCGCCTGCTTTATGTCTTTACGGAACTGCCCACCTTCGTGGTCCATCCCCTGAAGATTTTCGCCCTGTGGGAAGGAGGCTTGATCTTCCACGGCGGTCTGGTGGGCGCGCTGGCCGCGGCCTTTTACTATATGCGCCGGCACGCGCTTCCCTGGCGGCCGGCCCTTGACGCCCTGGCGGTGGGCATGCCCGTGGGCCAGGCCCTGGGCCGGGTGGGCTGCTTCATGGCCGGGTGCTGTTATGGGGGGCCATCCGGTTTGCCCTGGGCCGTGACCTTTACCCACCCGGAGAGCCTTTGCCCCGTTAAAGAAGCGCTCCATCCCTCCCAGCTCTATGAAGCCTTGCTGCTGCTGGGGGTGTTCGGTATTCTCTATGGGCTGCGCACCCGCAAACGCTTCCAGGGCCAGGTGATGCTCACCTATTTTACCCTGGCGGGCGCGGTGCGCTTTGTGACGGAATTTGTCCGCAACCCCTTGGATTACCGGGGCCCCGTCATCGTTTTCAACTGGCCCCTGACCCAGGTGGCGGCCCTGGCCATCGCGATGGTTAGCGGCCTATTACTGTGGTGGTTTTGGCGCCGGGCCGGCAAATCCGGGTCCTGAATAGATTTAAAATAAGATTGGGAGAATGTGGAGCAGGCGCCCTCGCCTGCTCGTGAAACAGCCGGGGGCGGCTGTTCCACAATCCCCCCCCTCACCCCGGCCCTCTCCCCCCGCTGGGGGAGAGGGAGTAAAGTTTAGGAGTACCCATGCACAGCCGCCGCTGGCTCACCGCCCTGGTCGTTTTGCCCCTGCTGTTGCTGGCGCTCCTCAAAGGGGGCCGCTTCGGCCTGGTGTTGGTGATCCTGGTGGTCAACGCCCTGGCCCAATGGGAGTTTTTGGGGATGTTCTTTGCCGCTGCCCCCCGGGCCGAGCGGTTGAAATCCATCCTTTTGGGATCGCTGTTGCTCCTCAGCTTTTGCACGGCCTCTCCTTTCGGCAATCTTTGTTATCCGGGCGGCATTATCCCCTGCAACCCTTCCACGGTGTTGTTCGTCCTGGTCTGGTGCATCTTTATCCTCCTGCTCTTTTATTTGATCAGCTACGGTCATATTGAGCAGTTAATCCAGCATCTGGCCATAAATATTCTGGGGCTGCTCTACCTCCCGTTTCTCTTGGGGCATTTCATCTGGCTGCGATATATGCCCCAAGGGGAGCTGTGGATCTTTTGGCTGCTGCTGGTGATCTTTGCCGGGGATACCGGGGCCTTTTACGTGGGCCGGGCCCTGGGGCAAACAAAGCTGTACCCCCAGGTGAGTCCCGGCAAGACCTGGGCCGGCACGGGGGGGGGAGTGCTCAGCAGCTTGGTGGTGGGGATCGCGGCCGGGAAGTGGCTCCTGGAGGCGAATCTTTGGGGGTTGATCTGGCTGGCCCTGATTTTGGCCCTGATGGGAATTTTGGGGGACCTGTTCGAGTCCATGCTCAAGCGTCAGGCCCAGGTGAAGGACGCGGGCCAGCTCCTGCCCGGTCACGGCGGCATGCTGGACCGTCTGGACAGCCTGCTCTTTGCCGTGCCGGTGGTGGTCTACGCCCGGTTGTTTCTTTTTGGGGGCTGAAATGGTTTTGAGGGAGGGGAAGGGCGCCTCTGACCCCTGGCCCCCTCCCTCAAATCGCTTTACTTCGTCTTGGTGGGGGCCGGCGCTTTGGCGTTGGCCTTGGCCGGCGCCGGCGCCGCGGCCGCCAGGGTGCGGCGGTAAGCGCCGGTGGCCTTATCCAGTTGGGCCGTGGCCAGATTGTAATTGTACAAGGCCATCAAGTACTCCCCCCGGAAGGCCCCGTATCTCTCGAAGGCCTGAAAGATGTCATCCATCTTCCCCAGACCCATGTCGAAGTTGCTGAAGGAAGTGATGAGCCAGCGGCGGGCGTTAACATAGGCTTTTTGCATGCCCTCCGAGGCCTTGCAGTTCTCCTGGACCTTGCCGTAAGCCTGGGCCACCTCCACGGGGATGCCCATCAGCGCGGCCTTCTCGTATTGCTTCGTCTGCTCCAGTTCCGCCTGGGCCTGTCTGACCTTGGCGGTCAGGATGCCAAAGTCAAAGTGCCACTTCACCCCCAGGACGGGTAAGGCGCCGGCCTGATTAAAATAGTCGTTAATATAAGGGTCACGTGACCCTTCCCGGCCGGGCGCACCCGCCAGGGTCGCCATTACCGCGGCGAAAAAGGAAGGATACAGATCGGCCCTAGCCCCATCCACCAGCAGCCGCCGGGCCACCAGGCCCTCTTTTAACTGGGAGAACTCGGGCCTGAGCTCCAGGGCCGTGCGGATCTGTTGGTCCAGGGTGCCCGGGGCCGCGGACGGGTTAGGCAGCTCGGAAGGGACCCGGAACTCCTGGCCCGGACCGTAGCCGATCATGGCCTTCAGGGCTTGGTAGGCCACTTTGGCCCCTTCTTCCGCCTGGGCCGTGAATTTTTCCACCCCGCCTTCATACATGGCCAGCCGGTAGCGGTCCGATTCCTTGACATTGGGGGAATTGATGGCCAACAGCCGGGTAATGCGTTCCCGGGTGTCGGACAGATAAGAGCGGGCCTCTTTCACCGCGTCCTTGCCCTGTTCGGCCAACACCAGGCCGTAGTAGGCCTCGGCCACCCGCACGATAATTTCCCCCTTTTTGAGATCCACCCCGGCTTCCTTGACCTTGACGTTCTTCTGCGCGGCCCGGTCCCGGTAGGCGATCTTGCCGAAGGTATAAAGGGGTTGGGTAATGAAGGCGTCCAGGTGCCCGAAGACGTTCACTCCATGGAGACGGTTACTGGGATAGGGGTAAACGATAACGCCTCTGGTGGGGCCGCTGCCGCCCTGGCCGCCGGTGTCCACATAGGGCCTTTTGGCGTTGGGAACCACGCCGCCGACGCCGACTGCATCCAGTTGCGGAAAATAGTGGCCTTTCACTTCGGCCACTTGTTCTTCCGCGAATCTTACTTCGCTTTTGCTGGCCTTGACCTCCGGGCTATATTCCAAAGCCATGGTAGTCAACTGCGGCAAGGTGAGCTGGGGAGCCTCCGCAGCCCCGGTGCCCCAAGGCGCCAACAGGATGATCAGGGCCAGAAACAAGCCCCCGAAACGGACCCAATAAGTCATATCCCCCTCCTTTCCAGAAGCTGCTAAAAACTGGTGCGCTGGCGAAAATAAAGTTATGAAATAACTTCTATTTCCCCAATTCCCCCGTTCGTAAAGGATTCAGATTGTTGGCAGGTCTGCCAACACTTCCCCCAAGTTTACAATTGTCCCATTTTAGCAAGGAGGCATGGGAAGTCCATTGTTTTTTGCAAAGACCGGCAGAATTAGGTAATTATGCCTAGGCGGAGAGATGAAATAATTGCCACGGTCTTCTCACATCCGTTATGATGTTCTTTACAGTAAAGATAAGAAGCTTTAAGGTGTGATGCACTACTGGATGGAGGTTTTTCTCGATGCTGCGGATTTTGATCACCGGAGGGGCGGGATTCATCGGTTCCCACGTGGCCGACCTGTTGGTGGCGGAAGGCCATGAAGTGGCGGTAATAGACAACCTGAGCACCGGCAGGCGGGAGTTCGTGCCCGAGGCCGCCCAGTTTTTCCGTTACGATATCAAGAGCAGTTACGCCTCCGAACTCATCCTGGACTGGCGCCCCCAGGTAATCGTTCATCACGCGGCCCAGATGAGCGTGCAGGTGTCGGTGGGCAACCCCCTCCTGGACGCCCAGGACAATATCCTGGGATCGTTGAATCTCCTGCAAGCCGGGGCCCGGGTCAAGGTCCGGAAATTCATCTTTGCCTCCACCGGCGGCGCCATGTACGGGGATGCGGCCCCGGTGCCGGCCCGGGAGACGGACTCCCCCCGGCCGGAGAGTCCCTACGGCATCGCCAAGCTGGCGGTGGAGCACTACCTCCACTTTTATCACCGGCAATACGGGATGGTCCCCGTGTGTTTGCGTTACGCCAACGTCTACGGTCCCCGCCAGAACGGCCTGGGAGAGGCAGGGGTGGTGGCCATCTTCATCGAGAAGTTCCTGGCCGGCGGGCAGCCGGTCATCAACGGCGACGGCCTCCAGACCCGGGACTTCACCTACGTGGGGGACGTCGCCGGGGCCAACCTCCTGGCCCTGGCCTACCCCCAGGCCGGGACCTTTAATATCGGCACCGGCCTGGAGACCGATATTCTCACCATCTACCGGCACCTGCAAAAACTGGCCGGCTCGCCCCTGGGACCGCAGCATGGGCCGGCCAAGCCGGGAGAGCAGCGCCGCAGCGCCCTCCACTGCCAACTGGCCCAGAAAAAGCTGGGCTGGCAACCCCGGGTGAGCCTGGAAGATGGCCTGGCCCGCACCGTGGCCGCGTTCCGGGAGAGGTAATGGGATGTTGAAGGGGCAGGGATTAAAGGAAAGCCAGGGGCCTGGCCTATAAGGCCCCCTGGCGGCTGGAGGCCACCGGAGGGGTTCCTATTCAGCCAATAATTTTCAAATCCTGGCCGGAGGGCCATCCGGGACTAATAGGGCGCTTACAAAAACATTGGTGTCCAGGACGACCCGGATCATGCCCCGGCTCTTGGCTTTTCATCTCTGGCCGCACGGCTAGCCTCCTCCAGTGCCTCTTGTGTCTCCTGAATGTCCGCGCCGGCCATTTTCCCCCAGAGATTGCGGACCGCCTGCAACGCGGCCTCCTGGTCCTCCTGCAACTGCTGAAACCGCTCCATGTCCACCAGGGCCGCCAGGGGTCTTCCGGCCCGCTCGATGATATAGGCGTCTCCCCGAATGGAGACTTCGTTGAGGAGTTGGCCCAGGTTTTGCCGAGCCTTCATGGCGGAAATCTTTTTAAGCATGTCCCTTGCCTTCTCCATTAATTATTATAAATCTAGGTAATTATTATAATTGATATGGTTAGGATGTCAATCTTGGGGCAAAATTAGAAGCAGTTCTCCATGGGCCGTATGGCCCACCCGCAAAGCATGAAAAGGGGAACGTAGGGGCGGGCGTCCCCGCCCGCCCGGGTAACCGCACAGGCTGGAAAGCCTGTGCCACCGCTTTGAATTTTTCAGGAACAGAAGGAGGTCGAACCTCCTTCTTCTCTTCCTTAATTCAGCCTCTGTCAACTTGACCCTTGCCAGATGCATAAGAGTGGTTAAAATAAACATTTGGTTCATTTGCACTAACATAAGGCAGCCATGTGGAATCGAAAATGGAAATGATGATCGAAGTCCAGGACTTGACCAAATACTACGGCCCCACCCTGGCCATCAGCCGTCTCAACTTTGAGGTGGCCGCCGGGGAGATCGTGGGCTTCCTGGGGCCCAATGCCGCAGGCAAGACCACCACTTTAAAGATCCTGGCCGGGTTTCTCTCCCCCTCCGGGGGCGCGGCCCGCATCAACGGCTTGGATTGCCTGACCCAGTCCCTGGAGGTGCGCCAATCCCTGGGGTATCTGCCGGAGGCGGTGCCCCTGTACACGGATCTGACGGTGACCCAATTCCTGCGGTTTGCGGCCCAGGCCAAAGGGGTGGAGGCCAAAGGGGAGACCGGGGAGGTGGAGCGGGTGGTGGCCGCCTGCGGCCTGGGGGAGGTGCGGCACAAACTGATCGCCGCGCTGTCCAAGGGCTTCCGCCAAAGGGTGGGGCTGGCCCAGGCCCTCTTGGGCAACCCCCCGCTGCTCATCCTGGATGAGCCCACCATCGGCCTGGACCCCTCCCAGATCGTGGAAATCCGCCAGTTGATCAAAGAGCTGGCCGGGGCCCACACGGTGATCTTGAGCAGCCATATCCTGCCGGAAGTGAGCCAACTCTGCCAGCGGGTGATCATCATCAACCGGGGGCAGATCGTGGCCAGCGACACCGCGGAGAACCTTTCCCGGCAGTTGGGGCACGGCTCCCGGGTGCGCCTGGCGGTGCAGGGGCCGGACGCGGAGGTGGCCGCGGCCTTGCAACAAGTCTCCGGGGTCCAGGAAGTTGCCGGCGAAGGCGACGGCCGCTACCTGGTGGTGGCCGCCAATGATCTGGATGTGCGCCCCCAGTTGGCCCGCCTGGTGGTGGAGCGGGGCTGGGACCTCCTGGAGCTCAAGGCCCAGGAGTTCACCCTGGAAGAGGTCTTCCTCGATCTGGTGACGGAAGAAGAGACAACGGAAGAACAGTCATGAAGAACACGGGCAGTTTTCTGGCGGTGCTCCGGAAGGAGTTGGCGATCTATTTCTCCACTCCCATTTTTTATATTACCGGGTTTTTCTTTTTGCTGTTGGGAGGCTATTTTTTTTACGCCAATACCCTCTATTACAGCCTGGTCAGCTTCCAGGCGGCCCAGAACCTCCAGTTGGCCAGCCACTTGAACCCCTTGCAGATGGTCTTCCGGCCCCTTTTCGCCACCCTGGCGGTGGTGCTCCTGCTCCTGGTGCCCCTGCTCACCATGCGCCTCCTGGCCGAAGAGAAGCGGGCCGGCACCGCGGAGCTCCTGTTTACCTATCCCCTCACCGACTGGGCCATCATCCTGGGTAAATTTTTAGCGGCGCTGCTCATCTACGCCATCTTTTTGGGTTTCACCGCGGTTTACCCCCTGGCCTTCAGCGCGGTGGGCCGGTTGGATTGGGGGGCCCTGGCCGCGGGCTACCTGGGGATGTTTCTTTTGGGAGGGGCCTGCCTGGCCCTGGGCCTGTTCGCCTCCAGCCTCACGGAAAACCAGATCATCGCCGCGGTGACCGCCTTTGCCCTGCTTCTGCTTTTCTGGATAATCGGCTGGCAGCAGGATATCGGGGCCCCGGGCTGGGGGAGCTTTTTTGTGGCCCTGTCCATGATGGACCATTACGACAGCTTCATCCGGGGGGTGATCGATACCCGGGACCTGGTATATTATCTGAGTTTCATCTACTTCTTCCTGTTTTTGACCAAAAGACAGTTGGAATCTCGACGCTGGAGAGCTTAACGTGAGTTGGCGGGATTTACTACAAAAACGGGCCGTAGTCTATGGCGGCAGCTCGGCCGCGGCGGTGATCCTGGTGGCGGGCATCCTGGTGGTGCTGGCCTTGCTGTCCACCCGCTTTTCTTACCGCTGGGACCTCACCCAGGATAGCAGCCAGTCCCTCACCGCGGTGACCCGGGCCTTGCTCACCGAGGTGAAAGACCCCCTGACCATGACCGCTTTTTACCCGGAGGGGCAGGCTGAACGGCAGCGGGCTAAAGAGTTCCTGCAGATGTATGGGCACGGCCACCGCCAGATCAGCTTCCAGTTGGTGGACCCGGAGCGGGAACCCCTCAAGGCCAAGGAGGCGGGCTATCGCTATCCCGGCAACGTGCTGCTGGAGTACCAGGGGCGGCGGCAGATGGCGGACAAGGCCAATGAAGAAGGCATCACCAACGCTATCCGCAAGTTGCTGAAGCCGGAAGTGAAAAAGCTCTATTTCCTCACCGGCCATGGGGAGCGGAGCCTCCAGGATGGGGGGCGCAATGGTTTAAGTGGGGCCAAAAAGGCCCTGGAGAACGAAGGGTATCAATTGGAGGACCTCAATCTTCTGACCAAGGCCGAAGTTCCCACAGACGCAGCCGTGGTGGCGGTGGTGGGGCCCAGCAAATCCTTGTTCGCCAACGAGATGGCGGCCTTGAAGGCCTACCTTAACCGGGGCGGGCGCGTTTTGCTGCTGTTGGCGCCTTTCCAGGACGCTGGCCTGAAAGACTGGTTAACCGGTTACGGGGTGGAGTTGGATAACGGCATCATCCTGGATATGAACCAGGTGACCCAGGCCATCGGCGCCAGCGCCATCATGCCCCTGGCCATGGAATACGGCCCCCACCGCATTACCCGGGACTTCACCAACGTGGTCACCATCTACCCCCTGGCCCGGCCCCTGATTCTCAAGCCCGGCGTCAAGGACGTGACCCTGCTGCCCCTGGTCACCACCACCAACACCAGTTGGGAAAAATTCGGCCAGGAGTGGATGAAGGCAGGAAAGGCAAATTACAATCCCCAGAGTGATAAAAAAGGCCCCTTCACCCTGGCGGCCCTGGCCGAGATCATGCTGGAGACCGGGAAGGAAGAAAAGGGCAAGGCCCCGCCAAAACCGGCCAAGAAAGAGGCCGAGGAGAAAAAGACTTACCTGGTGGTCTTCGGGGACGTGGACTTCGCCACCAACGCCTATTTCAATCTTTCAGGCAATGGGGACCTCTTCCTGAACACCTTGAATTTCCTGGGGTCGGAAGAAAAGCAGATCGTGGTGCGCCGGGAGGAAGGGAAGGCCCAGCCCCTGATGCTCAAGGGCTGGCAGGGTTGGTACCTGTTTCTCATCAGCCTGGCGGCCCTGCCCCTGATCATGTTGGCGGCCGGAGTGCGGGCCTATCTCCGCCGCCGGGGGCAGAAATGATTCCCCGGCGCTTGCTGCCTTACCTGGTTTTGTTCCTGGCGCTGCTGGGTCTTTACGCCGGTCTGACCTGGCATCAGTCCCGCCAGGAGGCGGAAAAACTCGAAGCCAAAAAGATCTTCCAGGTAAAACCGGCGGATATCAGCGAGTTGGTCCTCAAAAGGGGCAAAGAAGAGGTGCGCCTGGCCAAGAAAGACGGGGAGTGGTTGATTACCAAACCCCTGAAGACCCGGGCCGACAAAGCTATGGTGGAGTCGATACTGTCAGCGCTGGCCCATCTGCAAAAGGAGCGGGACCTGGTGGGCGCCCCCGATTTGAAGAGCTTCGGCCTGGATAAGCCGCCCCTGGTGGTGGAATTCACCGCCCCGAAAAAGAGAGGCAGGTTGGTGATCGGCAGCGCCACCCCTGGCAACCTGGGCTATTACGCCCACCGGGATCAGGACTCCCGCCACCTGCTGGTCATCAACCCGGGGAATAAGAACTCCCTGGACCGGCCCCTGGCGGACCTCCGGGACAAGACCCTCTTTGCCTTCACCCCGGCCAAGGCGAAATCGTTGCACCTCAAAATCGGAGGCGCCAAGGCCGTGCATTTGGAGAAAGAGGCCGGAGGCTCCTGGCGCTGGGTGGACCGGGAAAAATTTCCGCTGCGGGGGGACCGGGTGGAGGAATTACTCCGCTTTTTGCAAACCGCCAAAGTCAAGGAGTTTGTCAGTGACGCGCCCAAAAAACTGGCCTCCTATGGCCTGGCGTCGCCCCTGGCGGAGGTGGCGGTAGTCCAGGATAAGAAGCCGGAAAGACTGCTGCTGGGGGCCCAGGCCAAGGGTGGCGACTATGCCCGCAAGGCCCCGGACGGCCCGGTGGTGGTGACGGATAAAGACCTGCTGGCCCATATCACCAAGACCCTGGTCGCCCTGGAAGACCGCCGCTTGTGGCGGGGAGAGGCCGCGGCGGTGCAAAAAGTGGTGTGGGGGCCTCCCGGCAAAACCTGGGTGGCGGTCAAAGAAAAAGACTTCTGGAAGATCACCGGTCCCGAAAAGCAGGAACTCAAACAACCTGCCGTCCGGGTAGAGGTGGGCCTCTGGAAACTCCAGGCCCTGGAGCTGGCCCGCCCGGCGGCTGCCAAGACTCCTCCGCCCCAACCCCTCTATAAGCTGGAGCTGCTGGATGGGGCCGGCAAGCCCCTGTTCCGCTTGGAGGAGTTGCGCCGGCAAGGGGACAAGGAAGTGCTGGTGCGGCTGCAGGTGGGGGACAAGACGGATACGGGCCTGGTGGCGCTAGGAGCCTATCAGGAATGGCAGAAGGAAATGACCCGTCTGGCCAGCCCTCCCCCGGCGGCGGGTGCTGCTCCGGAGAAGAAAGGGAAGGATAGCGGCCAGTAGCCAGTGGCCAGTAAGAAATTACCACTGGTAAGCGGCGCCCGGCTTCTGAAGGGCCTCTCCCATCCCTAAAACCATGGTTGGACTTGAGCGATTGCGGATTTTACTGACCAATGACGACGGCATCCACGCCCCGGGGCTGGCGGCCCTGTATCAAGAGCTGCGGCAGTTAGGGGAGGTGACGGTGGTGGCCCCGGAGAGCGAACAGAGCGCGGTGGGGCACGCCATCAGCTTGAGCTCGCCCTTGCGGGTGAAGAAGGCCCCCCTGGGCAAGGGAGTTTGGGGTTGGGCGGTGAGCGGCACCCCGGCCGACTGCGTCAAGATCGCCTTGGCGGAGTTGCTGCCGGAGATGCCCCAGTTGGTGGTCTCGGGGATCAACCTGGGCCCCAACGTGGGCATCAATGTCTTGTATTCCGGCACGGTCTCCGCGGCCACGGAGGCGGCTATCCTGGGGGTGAAAAAGGCCGTGGCCCTGTCCCTGAATACCTATAAGGACCCGGACTTCGCCACCGCGGCCCGGGTGGCCGGGAAGCTGCTGTCCCAGTTGCAGCGCCAGCCTCTGTCGGCGCCCGTCTGCCTGAACGTCAACCTGCCGGCCCTGCCGGAGGAAGAGATCAAAGGCGTGCGCCTCACCCGCCAGGACACCGGGCCCTTGGTGGAGCACTTCGACCGCCGGGTCGACCCCCGGGAGCATTTATATTATTGGCTGGCGGGCATCAACGACCGCCGGAATCTGGCCCCGGACACGGATTACGGCGCCCTGCAGGCCGGATATGTCTCCATCACCCCCCTGCACCACGATCTCACCCATTATCCCAGTCTGAAGAGCCTGCACGTTTTGGAAAAATAGGGGGCGGAAGAAGGGCGAGAGGATTTCCCGGCCAGGCGCCAAGGCGTAAAAATGGAGACAGGGGCACGGCGTTATCCGCGCCCCTGCTTTTGGTCTAATACCATGTTCGCATTGTAGGGGCGGGTTTTAAACCCGCCCCTACAAGTGATATCAATATGTTAGCATGTTATTTTGTTTCATTTCAAAGCGAACATGGTCTAATCTCTTCCTAAACCAAGCGATAGCGAAAATTTGCCAGAATGGTGGTCGCCTCGCGCAAGGGATGAAGAAAACTGAGGCCGATGCGGAATCGCTTCAGGTCCGGCGCGGCTTCCTTGACCCACACCACCCGGCCGGCAAAACGGCGGCATCCTTTATCTTCAGGAGCTTCCACCATCTGGGGAAGGTCAATTTCCACCGCCTCGCCGATGCCTAAAGAATGCCCCGTTTCTAATTGGGCGCCGATGGAAGAGATGTCCACCAGGTAGGTATCCGGGCAAGACTGCCCATTAATTGCCCCTACCCCCAGCACACACAGGACCCTTGCTTCCCGGCGGCGTTCCAGGAATCCCATGCCCTTAGCCCTCGGAGAATCTTGGTTTGTGGATTGATTATCGGTAATTCCCCGAAAAATCTTGAACCGGGGAATTACCGTCTTGATTATCCGGCATTAAATACGGGCTACCATTGGGCATCGAAAAGGTGGGAAATATTATACATTAACCCGCTTTTGGGTTTGGTTTCCTCTTCCGCCATTTTTATCTCACACCGGGCGATATAGTCCTTCACCTCGGCCTGCTTGGTGTATTCGGGATATTCCTGGGCCACCGCTTGTAAGCGGTCCAACGCGGCCTTATATTTTTTGGTCCGGAAGTAAAACTTGCCCACGTAAAATTCGTGTTCCGCCAGGTCGCGGCGGCAGGCGCCCATAAATTTATCGACCTTGGGGATATACTCACATTGCGGGTATTTCTGTTTCAGGCGGCGGAATTCCTGGAGGGCCTTAAAAGTATAGGTTTGGTCCCGGTCGATGGTGGAGCGCTGGCGGTAGTAGCAGAGCCCTTGACGAAAGATGGCGTAAGGGACGGCCTTGTTGGTGGGGTGCAGTTTTTCGAATTCCTTATAAGCATTCAGGGCTTCGTCGTATTTCTTCTTATAAAAATAGGCGTCCGCTACCTTGATTTGGGCCAGCATGGCCTGATCGCTGTATGGATAGCGGTCCCGCACCTTTTCAAAGGTCTCGATGGCATCGTCATATTTTTTCTTTTTCAGTTGGGTAATGCCTTCCTGGGCCATGACGTCGGGTGGTTTGTCCGGCTTTTTACTTTTAAACCAACCTTTGACCGTACTGCAGCCGCCCAGGAGGGCGGCCAGGGCCAGGACCAACAATACTTGGCTGACTTTTTTACCAGACATAAGCCTTACCTCGGATGACGTTGGGCCAGATAGTGTTCCGCGGCAAACGCGGCGGTGGCCCCGTCCCCCACCGCGGTGGAGATTTGCCGCAGGAGTTTATTACGCACATCCCCGGCGGCAAAGATGCCCGGGACGGAGGTGCCCATCTCCGGATTGGTGAAGATGAATCCCCATTCATCCATGGAGACGCGGCCTTTGAGCCAGGCGGTATTGGGGATGACGCCCACAAAAATGAAGACCCCGGCCACCGGCAGGTGGGAAACCGCACCGGTCTTCACGTTCCTCAGCTCCAGGGCCTCCACCGCCTCCTGCCCCCGGATTTCCTGGACCACCGTGTCCCAGTGGATCTCCACTTTTTCCTGGGCCTTAACCTGTTCCTGGAGGATCCTTTCCCCCCGGAAGGCATCCCGGCGGTGGATCAGGTGAATTTTCGCCGCGAAGCGGCAGAGGAACAGGGTGTCGGTGAGCGCGGTATCCCCGCCGCCCACCACGGCTATGGTCTCGCCCCGGTACAGGGCCCCGTCGCAGGTGGCGCAGTAGCTTACCCCCTTGCCGGTAAAGGCCTCTTCCCCGGGGACCCCCAGGCTGCGATAGCGGGCCCCGCTGGCAATGATCACCGCACCCGCCTTCAGTTCCTGTCCTGCCAGCCGCAGGAGGTGATAACCGGGGCCGGGCTCCAGGTCCAGGACTTCCCCGTTCAGGAACTCCAGGCCGAAGCGCTCGGCCTGTTTGCGCATGCGGTCGCTCAGCTCGAAGCCGGAAATACCCTCCGGAAAGCCGGGATAATTCTCCACCAGGTCGGTGGTCATCACCTGGCCGCCGTGGATGAGTTTTTCCAGAAGCAGGGTCTTCAGCCGGGCCCGGCCGGCATAAAGGCCGGCGGTGAGGCCGGCGGGGCCGGCCCCCACAATGACGATATCATAATCCCACGCAGGCATACCGGTCCAGGGGATTACAGGGCTTTTTTCAGGGCATTCTCAATCAGGGAACGGGACACGGCGCCGGTAATCTGCTCCAGTACCTGGCCGCCTTTGAAGATGATCAGGGTGGGAATGGCCCTTATGCCATATTTGGCGGGAGTTTTGGCATTTTCATCCACGTTCATTTTGGCCACTTTCACCTTGCCCTGATAGTCCCGGGCCAGTTCTTCCACCACCGGGGCAATGGCCCGGCAGGGGCCGCACCAAGCCGCCCAAAAATCTACCATCGCGGGAATATCGGATTTGAGGATTTCCTCTTCAAAAGTGGCGTCACTAACCTGGAGAGGCTCAGAACCGGACATCGTTCCCTCCTAAGTTTAGATGGGCGCTACGGATTAATCTTTTCTACCCATTTCTCCAGTTCTTGTCAATCTCTTTTCCTTAGGGATGTATGGTGGGCATGGCCCACCATAGGCAAGAAGGACAAAATAATGGGTGACTGACGCAGCAATTGGGTTATCTCCCTGAAGGCGGGATGCGCTTCGCTTTCCCGCCCTACTTCGCTCCAGTTCTTGTCAATCCTTTTCCTCAAGGAGCTTACCGGGCATCCAATCCCAAAGCTCGCCGTTTCCCCTCCACATGACTGATGATCAGGGCCGCGGCCTTCCCCGGGTCCGGCTCCACCGCGAATTTGGCCCCCAGGTGGGCTTCCAGGCCGTTGAGCAACAAATCCGTCACCGCCGCGCTCCCAAGGACCGGGGGCGCCACCCCCAAGACCGTATAAATGCCGCTGGCCACTGCGTAGCAGGCGATGGTCGCGGCCTTCTCCGAATACCATTCCGGCGCGGCCGCGGCCACCGGCAGCATGTCCAAATCCACCCCCAAAGCCCCGGCCAGGGCGGCGCAGAGGTTGATGATCCGGGTGTTGTCCACGCAGGAGCCCATATGCAGGACCGGCGGGATGCCCAAGGCTTGGCATACGGCTTTCAAGCCCGGCCCGGCCAGTTCCGCGGCCTCCGGCACCTTGAATCCCGCCTTGGCGTGGGCCACCGCCGCGCAGCCGGTGTCCAATACCAGGATGTCCGCGGCGATGAGGGCCTTGGTCAAGTTGACGTGGCCATAGTCATGGGTGATCTTGGGATTGTTGCAGCCCACCACCCCGGCGGCGCCCTGGATCTGCCCGGCCTTGATGGCATCCAGCAAAGGCCCGGGCGTCCCCCCCAGCGCGGCGACGATGGCCTCGACGGAAAAGCCGCTGACCTGGGCCGCGGGCGCAACCGGGATGGAAACCCGCTTTGGATCACGGCGGGCAAAATTCTCCACCGCCGCAGACACCAGTTCCCGGCCCAGGGCCGCGCCGTTCTCCGGAGAAAAGGAGAGGTGCTTCGCCTTGGAAAACTTGGCCTTGTCATAGGTGGTGAAAAAGAGGGTGTGGTAGCAGGAGGCCAGGTCCCCCAGGGAAGGCAGGATGCACTGGTAGTCCACCACCATGGCCTCCACCGCGCCGGTGACCAGGGCCAGCTCCTGGACCAGGTGGTTGCCGGCCATGGGGATGCCTTGGCGCATCAGCACTTCGTTCCCCGTGCAGCACAGCCCCGCCAGGTTGATGCCCTTAGCTCCCAATTCCTTCGCCCGGTTGAGTAGCCCCGGGTCCTGGGCGGCCTGCACCACCATCTCCGAAACCAGGGGGCTGTGGCCGTGGAGGATGATGTTCACCTGGTCTTTTTTCAGAACGCCGATATTGACCTGGGAGGCCGCGGGCTTAGGGGTGCCGAAGAGGATGTCCGAGACCTCGGTGGCGATCATGGAGCCGCCCCAGCCGTCCGCCAGCGACGCCCGGAGGGCCTGGAGGAGGATATTCACCGCGTCGTTGTCCACCCCCATGTGGGTGCGGTGCAGCATCTCCGAGATTTCCCAGTCGATGCCCCGGGGCGCGAGGCCCAGCTTGGCCCATTTATCCAGGCGGGCCGTGGGGAGGCGTTTGGTGAACTGGAGAAAACCCTTCTTGATGCCGTACTCCTCCATCAGGGCCAGGGCCAGTTCCTTGGCCTGCACCAACGGCGGCAGGTCCGGGGCCACCCCGAATTCCCCGGCGATCCGGGAGAGCTTCTCCAGGTCGGTAAGTTTATAGCCAGGTGCTTTGCCTTCGGCCACGGCCAACAACGTCTCCACCAGGTCCCGGCCGTGGTCGGAGTGGGAGGCCGCGCCCGCGGCCACCATCCGGGCGAGGTTGCGGGCCACCATGATGTCCGCGTCCGCGCCGCATACCCCCCGCTGGGGTCCTTCCCCAAAAGGATCGATGCGGCAAGGCCCCATGACGCAGATGCGACAGGATAACCCCAAATCGCAAAAACCGCACTGGGGCTGTTGGGCTGCAAAACGGTCCCAGATGGTCTCAAGGCCTTCCTGGCGGGCCTTTTCTTTTAAGGCCAGGGTGTCGGGCTGGATGGAGATGCTTTCTTTATTAGTATCTTGGGGGTCCATCTTAAAATCTCCTCTTCAAAAAGTGACAAAACTTATCGTAGGGGCGGGCGTCCTCGCCCGCCTCTCTTGGGGTTCTCTACTCGGGCGGGCGAGACGCCCGCCCCTACGGGTTTTGGTTTTGAGTTATGGGTTTAAGTCCTCTTTAATCCAAACCCAGGGATACTCCTCTATTTCAGGCCACTGTTTCAAGGGGTTGTTGATGATGTATCGGGCCTTGTCCAAAAATTCCTTTTCATCCCTGATAATGCGATCAAAATACTCCTTTTGCCAGATGGGAACTTTTCTTTGGTACTCTCGGCTGAACTTATGGGAAGTGAAAGACTTCCAGGAGTGGACGAGGTCCTGCAAGCGATATGTATCCAGAGGTTTGACCAGGGCATGAACGTGATTATGCATGACTACACACGCGTAAAGTTCATACCTGCTGCCGTCAAAGTGCTGGAGGGCCGACAAAATCACTGCACGTTCGTCGGGGGTCAGTTCGGGTTGAGAGAACTCTAACCGCCAGGTAACAAAATACACGGAGCCAGTCAACCGCCAATGAGGCATCTTCCGTCGATAGATGACCAACTCATCTTCCCGCGTTTCAGCCATGCCCTATCACCGTAGGGGCGGGCGAGACGCCCGCCCCTACGCGCTTTTCGCTTTTTTAAAAGCTCCGAATGATTTCCACCATACTACAACTTTCTTCATAAAAAAAGCCCGTTCAATAGGAGTGCAGAAGCCCCCAGACTATACGACCCTCTTTTTGCTTGATATACTTAAATCAGTTTCGTATAGGGTTTAAGAGAACCAAGGTTTTCATTTGATAAATTTCATCAATCATCTCGACCTCAGAAAATTCGACTTCCAACTTTTGGATGCTTGATCTGCACGGAGAGGCGACATGTATAACGAGTTTACGGCAATCATTGAAAAAGACGACGATTGGTATATTGCTTACTGTCCCGAAGTACCTGGTGCAAACGGCCAAGGGAAAACCATAGATGAATGCAAGGAGAGCTTGGTTGCCGCGATTTCCCTTATCTTGGAGGATCGACGCCAGGATGCCATACGCGGCTTGCCTGAAGATGCAATTCGGGAAGTGATTGCAATCTCATGAAGAGGCAAGCGCTTCTTCGGCATCTGCGTCGGCATGGCTGCTACTTAAAGAGAGAAGGAAGCGCTCATTCCCTATGGGTCAACATGTTGAGCGGCAAGATGGAGACGGTGCCGCGACATGCGGAAATCCCTGACAAGCTGGCCGGGAAAATTTGCCGGGGATTGGGTGTCCCTGACTTCAAAAAAGAACGTTAAATTCATGGGTCCACATCTTCATCTTCTCGTAACCACTTGTGTTTTCGCGGCTAACAGATGGCCTCCACGCCGCCGAAGCGGATGATCCTTTGGTCCGCGGTCACCACCGGCATCCCCAAGACCCGGGAGGTGGCGACAATGATCTGGTCCGGGGGATCCCGGTGGAATCCCTCAAGGCCGGTGCTCTCCACCGCGATTTCCGGGGTCAAGTCGGCGATGCGGATATTATTTTCGTTTAAGGAGCGGCGCATCCAGGTCAGGGTGGGAATGGTGAAGCCGATGCGCCCCTTTTCCGCCAATTTGGCCAATTCCCAGCAGGAAATGGCCGAAATCCATTTCGGCGTCCCCGGGGCCATGGCCTTCCGGGCCTGGGCGGACAGGGCCGACAGATCGCCGATGCTCAGCCAGACCCAGACATGGGTGTCCAGCAGGATGGGTTTCACTTAAGAGCCTCCCAGTCCTCAGCAGCCACCGGGGAAATAATATCCCCCAGAAAAGCCACCGTGTCTTTGAGCGGCGTCTGCCCGGTTTCCCCGGCATAAGGAATCAATTCGGCGACGGGCTTGCCCCGTTTGGTGATGATCACCGGCTTTTTCGTTTTGGCGACTTCCTCCACCACCGCCAGGCAGGTGGCTTTGAATTTGGAAACCGTCAATGATTCCATGGCCTGCCCTTTCTTAATGATTATGGTCAAATTACTATAGTCAATTTTATTTCATTTTTCAGCGCTGTCAATCCTAATAATAATTCGCAACCAAAAGAGTAATTTTGCGTAGGGGCGAATCCTGTATTCGCCCCAGGCGGGCGGGCGAACACCAGGTTCGCCCCTACGGGAAAAAGCATGTTTGACGTCGATGTCTGGTATAAATCCGGACCTACGCCAGGGGCGGACACCTGGGTCCGCCCCCACAGGGAAATTGCCGTAAAATTGCGACTTGGCGCAAGTCCCGACCGTTCCCATAAAAAAAGCCCGGTCCGCGGGGGACCGGGCTCGGGTTTTCTGGGAAGGTCCAAATATGGTGCGTAAAACGCACCCTACGGTTTGCGGGGGTTAATCCACCACGGGCCGGGGCACCAGGCCCGCGGCCTTGACGATCTCCGGCACGCGTTCTTCCCATTCGATGGCCATGAGATGGATGCCGGCGATGCCTTTCATGGCCAGGCATTCCTGGATCTGCTCCACCGCGATCTTGATGCCTTCCGCGGCCACCTTCTCTTTGCCCACACCCTTGAGGCGGGCGATGTAGGAGTCGGGCACGTCCAGACCGGGGACGAACTTCTTCATGTAGTTGGCCATACCCACGGATTTCAGCGGGGTGATGCCGGCCATGATGTAGCACTTCTCCGTGAGGCCCATATCCACGGCCATTTCCATGAACTTCCGGAAGCGCTCCATGTTATAGATGCACTGGGTCTGGATGAACTGGGCGCCCGCGGCGATCTTTTTCCCCATGCGGATGACCCGGAATTCCGCGGGGTCGGCAAAGGGGTTGGCGGCCGCGCCCAGGAACATCTTCGGCCGGCCCTGGACCTCGGTGCCGCTCACCATCTTGCCTTCATCCCGCATGGTCTTCACCGTGTGCAGCAGCATGATGGAGTCCATGTCGTGGACGTTCTTGGCCTGGGGATGGTCGCCGAAGGACTGGTGGTCACCGGTCAAGCACAGCAGGTTCTTGATCCCCAGGGCGGCCGCGCCCAGGACGTTGCTCTGCAGGGCGATGCGGTTCATGTCCCGGGTGACCATCTGCATCACCGGCTCGATGCCCATATCCAGGAGAATCCTGCCCGCGGCCATGGAGCAGAAGCGCACCACCGCGGTCTGGTTGTCGGTGAGGTTCACCGCGTCGACGTTGCCCTTCAAAAAGTTGGCCTTGTGCTGGAAATGCTCCACGTCGGCCCCCCGGGGCGGGCCGCATTCGCCGGTGACCGCCTTTTGGCCGCTCTTAAAGATCTTTTCCAGTTTGCTTCCCGCGGAATATTCGGCGGTCATTGTTTCAACTCCTCCCGTATAGTGGTACGTAGCCCGCCGTCTCTGCTGGTGGACCAGTTTTTGTACAGCTTGACTTCCTGGAGATTATGCAGTTGCCCCAGGTTTTTCAGGCGGTCGTAGATGAGCTGCCAGATGCAGGGGATGCTGCCTTTGCCCACCTCGCAGAGGCCCTCGGAAGAGCCGCCGCAGGGGCCGTTCAATAATTGCTTGGCACAGCGGGCGATGGGGCAGAGGCCGCCGAAATCGCCGATGATGCACTGGCCGCAGGCCTGGCAGAATTCCTTCCAGACGCCGTGTTCCGTGGCGCCGCCGATGGACATGGTGTTCAGGCCCGGAAAGACCGGCACGTAAGGATAACGGGCCGTGCAGTATTGGGGGCCGACGCTGCAGGCAATGGAAACTATGGCCTCCGCGTCTTTTACCAAGTCATCCAGGGGTTCGATGTATTCCGGATCGCACTGCCGCTCGCAGGTGTACTCCAGGGTTTCCAGGTCGTTGCCCGCGGCCTTGCGGGCGATGCGCAGCTCCGAGGCCAGGATGGCCACTTCCTTTTCACCCCCTGCGTTGCAGACGGTGACGCAGCCTTTGCAGCCGGCTACCACCACTTTTTTGAAATCCTTGATCATTTCCAAGATTTCCGCTACGGGTTTTGATTCCCCGATGACCATTAAGGCTCCTCCTCTCCCAAAAATCCGGAGCAGATGTGAGATTGCTCCAGGGCCCGCCGCAGTTTTTGCGCTTTGGTGCGGCCAGGGGCGCCCCGCGGCCGGCACGAAAAGCTCACAGGTGGGAAGGCTGGGGATATGATCAATCTCCCCCGGAAAGGCCCAAAATACCAGCCCCACCGGGAGATATATTGTACATCTATTCACAATTTACTTCTAAAAAAAAGTGATGTCAAATAAAATTCCGGAAGAAAAATTTGATTGCTGGCGCTCTTGGGCAAAAATATTTGTTGACAAACCCGGTTGCGGTCGATTAAATGGGGGTCTATGTGAAAAAAAGTATGAGCCCTGGCGGGAGCCCTGCCAGAGGCGAGCCCCGCAAGGGCCAACTCTGCAACAAACCCGGCTGGTTGCGGCTATCCGGGAATTAACCAGTAATTACATAACCATAAGGAGGCCTTGGTTTATGGCGAAGTATGATCCGGTAAAACAGAAAGACTGGCAGATTGCGGAAATTGCCGAAGCGGAGATGATTCCTTTTGAGGAGATGTGCGATAAACTGGAAATCCCCAAAGATGAGCGCATCCCCCAAGGCCAGAAAATCGGCCGCATCGACTACATGAAATGCCTGGAACGCAACAAGAACAAGCCCGATGGCTACTACATCGAAGTCACCGCCATCACCCCCACTCCCCTGGGGGAAGGCAAATCCACCACCTCCATGGGCTTGATCGAGGGCCTGGGCAAACGGAAGGTCAACGTGGGCGGCTGCATCCGCCAGCCCTCCGGCGGCCCCACCATGAACGTCAAGGGCACCGCGGCCGGCGGCGGCATCTCCTTGCTGATCCCCATGACCGAGTTCTCCCTGGGCCTCACCGGCGACATCAACAACATCATGAACGCCCACAACCTGGCCATGGTGGCCGCCACCTCCCGGCTGCAGCACGAATTCAACTATGACGACGCCCAGTTGGCCAAGCGGAACCTGAAGCGCCTGAACATCGATCCCAAGAACTTCGAAATGGGCTGGATCATGGACTACTGCGCCCAGGCCCTGCGCCACATCATCATCGGCATGGGCGGCAAGATGGACGGCTTCATGATGAAGTCCTCCTTCGGTATCGCCGTGTCTTCCGAGGTTATGGCCATTCTCTCCGTGTTCACTTCTCTGGAAGATCTGCGGACCCGGTTGAATAACATGGTGGTCTGCTACGACAAGAAGGGCAACCCCATCACCACCGGCGACCTGGAAGTGGGCAATGCCATGACCGCCTGGATGCTGCCCTCCATCAACCCCACCCTGATGCAGACCGTGGAGAAGCAGCCCTGCTTCGTGCACGCCGGCCCCTTTGCCAACATCGCGGTGGGACAAAGCTCCATCGTCGCCGACCAGATCGGCCTGAAGATGTTCGACTACCATATCACCGAGTCCGGCTTCGGCGCGGACATCGGCTTTGAGAAGTTCTGGAACGTGAAATGCCGGTTCAGCGGCCTGATCCCCAACGTCTCGGTCCTCACCGCCACCGTCCGGGGCCTGAAGCACCACGGAGTCAAGGCCGGCGCCCTGCCGTGTCCTCCGGGCAAACCCGTGCCCAAAGAATACTTCTCGGCCTCCAAAGAGACCATGAAATGGTTGGAAGAGGGCGTGGAGAACGCAGTGCACCACGTCAAAACCATCAAAAAGGCCGGCATCAACCCGGTGGTGTGCATCAACTCCTTCCATTTCGATTCCCCGGAAGAGCATGATTGTATCCGCCGGGCCTGTGAGGCCGCCGGCGCCCGGGTGGCCGTGTCCAAACACTGGCAGTTCGGTGGTGAAGGCGCCCTGGAATTTGCCGACGCGGTCATGGATGCCTGCAAAGATAAGCCCAAGTTCAAATTCCTCTATCCCAATGAGCTGCCCCTGCGGAAGCGCGTCGAAATGATCGCCAAAGAGGTTTACGGCGCGGACGGCGTCACCTTCGCCCCCGAAGCCAATGCCAAGGCGGAGCGCTTCGAGAAGGATCCCAAGTATAACGAATACGCCACCATGATGGTGAAGACCCACCTGTCCCTGACCCATGATCCCACGGTCAAAGGGACTCCCAAGGGTTGGACGCTCCCCGTCCGGGACTTCCTGGTCTACGGCGGCGCCAAGTTCATCTGCCCGGTGTGCGGCGCCATCTCCCTGATGCCCGGCACCGGCTCCGACCCGGCCTTCCGCCGCGTCGACGTGGATGTCAAGAAAGGCACGGTGTTCGGCCTATTCTAAGTAAAATATAGGGTGGGCGCTGCCCGCCTTATCTGCATGCCAAAACCGGCTTCCCGGGGCGCTGATTCCGGGAAGCCGGTTTTTTTGGGGGAAGGACTTGAACCTGTGCATAGTTACATTAGTTAAAGGTATTTTTTCAAGTCATATTTGCGGGCTAATTGGAGGCGATCCTGGCTGGGAAGCGAGCCCAGGTAAGCCTTCCAGCCCGGGCACCAGTTTGCATGCCAACGCCATAACCGTCCCAATAGCGAGCGGGGGTTGCGGTCATACCTGGCGCGGAAAGAGCACATCTCACAATTATGTCTGGCCATCTGGGAGCCCTCCTCCTATCCTCAGCTTTCCCCTCAGTATAATCTAAAATCACCGCTGCCCCCCAGGGGAAAAAAATGCGGCTCCCGGGGCTGCTGCCAGGGCTGGGTTGGGCTGACATAACTAATCGGTTTTTAAGCACAATCGTATCAGGTTGAAGAATGTGATATTTATCACTTGAATACTCCCCTTACCCGTGGTATGAAAAACGGGTTATAGGAGAAATCCGTGTAGACAGCCAGCCTTAGCCTGGCCCGATCTGGAGCAATCAATTTCCCCGATTTGAGGAGAGGCGCTTATGTTTGAGATAGTGGAACGCTAGGAAATGGCCTAGGGGACCATTATCAGCAACTGGATTAAGGCCCCCAAGGTTAACCCAAGGCCAGGTCCGTTTGGTTGACAATTGCAAATATCCACAAAAGAAAATAACGGCAAAAAGGACTGGATCATGAGGATTAAAACGCTGGACGACCTACAGGCGGTGAAGGGGGAGGGGCTAAAGCTCACGTACCCCGAGAAAATCAAAATCATGGTAGGGATGGCCACCTGCGGTATTTCCGCGGGCGCTGACAAAGTCTACAAGGCCCTGGAGAAAAAAATCACGGAGCTGGGGGTGGACGCGGTGCTGGAAATGACCGGCTGCATCGGTTTTTGCCAGCGGGAGCCCCTGGTGGACGTGGTTTATCCCCACCGCGTGCGCATCTCTTACCAGGCCATGACTCCGGATAAGGCGGAGGCCATGGTGGAGGCCATCAAGGAAGGGCAGATCTATCCGGAGAACCTCCTCTGCCGGATTGACCAAGAGGAGCTGCTGGTGGACGGGAAGGTTAAGGTCTACGCCAATCCCCATCCGGTGGAATTGTCGGTGGAGGTGCCCAAATATGAGGAAGTGCCTTTTTTCAAAAAACAGGTGAAGGTCGCCCTCCGGAATTGCGGCTACATCAATCCGGAGCGCATCGAGGAATCCATCGGCCGGGGCGGTTATCTGGCCTTGTATAAGGCCTTGAAGGAGATGACCCCCAGAGAAGTGATCGACGTGGTCAAGGCCTCGGGGCTGCGGGGCCGGGGCGGCGGCGGCTTCCCCACCGGGCTGAAGTGGGAATTCTGTTACAACAACGCCTCGGACATGAAATACGTCATCTGTAATGCCGACGAAGGCGACCCGGGGGCTTTCATGGACCGGGGCATCCTGGAAGGCGATCCCCACGCCCTCCTGGAGGGGATGGCCATCGGCGCCTATGCCGTGGGGGCGAAAGAAGGCTATATCTACTGCCGGGCCGAATATCCCCTGGCCCTGAAACGTTTGGAGATAGCTATTGAGCAAGCCGAAAAGCGCGGGCTGTTAGGAGATAACATTTTCGGCACCGACTTTTCCTTCCGGCTCAAGATCCGGGAGGGCGCCGGGGCCTTTGTCTGCGGCGAAGAGACCGCGCTCATCGCCTCCATTGAAGGCAAAGTGGGCGAACCCCGCCAACGTCCCCCCTTCCCGGCCCAATCCGGCCTCTGGGGCAAGCCCACCATCATCAATAACGTCAAGACCTGGTCCCACATCGCCCCCATCATCGTCCGGGGCAGTGAATGGTATACTTCCTTCGGGACCAAACAAAGCCCGGGCACCACGGTCTTTGCCCTGGTGGGCAAGATCATAGATGCGGGCCTGGTGGAAATCCCCCTGGGCACCACCCTGCGGGAGATGATCTTCGACATCGGCGGCGGCATTGCCGGTAAAAAGAATTTTAAGGCGGTCCAAACCGGAGGGCCTTCCGGCGGCTGCATCCCCGCCCAATACCTGGACACCCCGGTGGAGTACGACACCCTGGGAGCTTTGGGTTCCATCATGGGTTCCGGCGGCATGATTGTCATGGATGAGCGGGATTGCATGGTGAACGTGGCCAAGTACTTTTTGGACTTCACCATGGAGGAGTCCTGCGGCAAATGCACCCCTTGCCGGGAAGGGACCCTGCGCCTCATGGAAATGCTGGAGAGTATCACCAGGGGGGTAGGCACCTTGGAAGACATCGACCAATTGATGGAGATGTCGGAAACGATCAAGGATGGTTCCTTGTGCGGCCTGGGGCAGACCGCGCCCAATCCGGTCCTCACCACCATCAAATACTTCCGGGAGGAATATGAGGCCCACATCACCCAGAAGAAATGTCCTGCCAAAGTCTGCAAGGAACTGATTACCTTTCATGTGGACGAAGAGAAATGCAACGGTTGTGGGCGCTGCCGCCTGGTGTGTCCGGTGGAAGCCGTGGAGGGAGCAAAAAAAGAGCTCCACAAGATTCTCCAAGATAAATGCATCAAATGCGGCACCTGTTTCGACCGCTGTAAGTTTGACGCCATCATTGTCGAATAAAAGAGGCACACCATGGTAAAACTAACGATCAATGACAAATTGGTTGAAGTTCCTGAGGGCACCACCATATTGCAGGCAGCCCGCCAGGTAGGAATAAAAATCCCCACCCTCTGTTATTATGAGGCGATCAAACCCTATGGCGGCTGCCGCCTCTGCGTGGTGGAAGTCACCGCCGGCCCCCGCACCTCCCTGACCGCGTCCTGCGCCTATCCCGTAGCCGAGGGGATCAAGGTGTCCACCGATACCGAAAGAGTGATGAAGGTGCGCCGGCTGGTCATCGATCTTTTATGGTCCCGGAGTCCGGACCTGCCCATTCTCCGATCCATCGCCAACGATTTGGGAGTCATGGCACCCAGCTTCCCGGTGGGGGACAGCGAATGCATCCTCTGCGATCTTTGCACCCGGGTCTGCTCCGAATTGGAGCAGCTGGGCGTCATCGGCATGCAGGGCCGGGGGTCCAAGCGCGAGGTTTTAACCCCCTTCGGGGAACTGTCGGACGTCTGCCAGGAATGCGGGGCCTGCGGCTTTGTCTGCCCCACCGCCTGGATCCACGAAGTGGCCAAGATTCAGGCGCCCTGTACCTTGACCTGCCCGGCGGGGATCAACGTCCAGGGCTATGTGCAGTTGGTCAACCAGGGCAAGGATAAGGAAGCGGTCAAGCTCATTATGGAGCGGCTGCCCTTGCCCGGGACTTTGGGTCGCATCTGTCCCCATCCCTGCGAAGAAGAGTGCCGGCGCCAGACCGTGGATGAGCCCGTGGCCATCTGCAACCTGAAGCGCTTTGCCGCCGACCAGGTGGATTTGAAAGAGTTGGGGCTGGAGAAAGGCAAGCCTCGCCCGGAGAAAGTGGCCATCGTCGGCGGCGGCCCCGCGGGTCTGTCCTGCGCCTACCACCTGGCCCGGGCAGGTTACCAGACCACCATCTTCGAAGCCTTGCCGGTGCTGGGGGGCATGTTGAGGGTGGGCATCCCGGACTACCGCCTCCCCCATGCCATCTTACAGCGGGAGATCGACAACATCCTGAGCTTAGGCGTGGAAGTGAAGTACAACACCGCCATGGGCCGGGATTTCACCCTGGACAGCCTCAAAAAAGACGGCTATAAGGCCGTGTTTCTGGGGATCGGTTGCCATGTGGGCATGAAGCTGGGGGTCCCCGGCGAGGAAGCCAACGGGGTCATGCAGGGTGTCGATTTCCTCCGTAAGCATACTCTGAACGAACCTTTCGAGCTGGGCAAACACGTGGCGGTCATCGGCGGCGGCAACGTGGCCATTGACGTGGCCTGCACCTCCTTGCGCCTGGGCTCCAAGGTCACCCTGGTCTACCGGCGGACCCGGGACGAGATGCCGGCCTTTGAACACGAGGTCCACCAGGCCCTGTGCGAAGGCGTGGAACCCCTCTACCTGACGGCCCCGGTGTCCGTAAAGACCGATGCCAACGGCAAGGTCACGGGTTTGGAGTGCCAGAAGATGGAGTTGGGCGAACCCGATAAATCGGGCCGCCGCCGTCCGGTCCCGGTGGAGGGCTCCAATTTTGTACTCGATGTGGACATGATCATCCCCGCCATCGGCCAGCGGGCGGACACCTCGATTTTTGAAGGCACCGGCCTTGAGACCACCAGGTGGAACACCATCGAAGTGGACGAAATCACCTTTGAGACCAACCTTCCCGGGGTCTTCGCGGCCGGGGACGCGCAAACCGGGCCGTGGATTGCCGTAGGCGCCATCGGCGACGGGGAAAAGGCGGCGGTCTCCATTGACCGTTACCTCCGGGAACTCGACCAAAAGGAAGGCCGCATCAAGAAGCGGAAACGCCATCATCGTCCCAAGACCTTCCCGGTGGGCGGGGTGGTCCATCCCCGGGCGGTGATGCCCACGTTGCCCCCGGAATACACCTGCTCCTGCTTCGACGAAATCGCCACGGGTTTTACGCAGGAAACGGCCCGGGCGGAAGCCACCCGCTGTTTGAATTGTTATTCGGACTGCCTGGAGCATTTGGGCGCTCCCGGAACCGCCTCGGTCTATAAGGCCCCGAGCCCGGTGGTGGTCCAGAAGCTGAAGGAGCGCAGCGCTTACGACCAGCCCGCGGATGAAAAGGCCGTTGCCGCCATTATCAATAAATACCGGGAAGAGCGGGGCAATATGCTGCCCATCCTGCTGGGCATCAACCGCACCTTCAACTGGCTGCCCCGGCCGGCCCTGGAGCATGTGGCCGACGATCTGCACATTCCCCTGGCGGACATCCTGCGGGTGGCCACTTTTTACAACGCCTTCAGCCTGGTGCCCCGGGGCAAATACATCGTCAGCGTCTGTCTGGGCACCGGCTGCTTTGTTAAAGGCTCCCCCCGGCTCCTGGACCGTTTGGAGAGAGAGCTGAAGATCAAATCCGGCGGCACCACCGAGGACATGCTGTTCTCCCTGGAGCCGGTGAGGTGCATCGGCTGCTGCGCCCTGGCCCCGGCCGTGCGCATCAACGAGGACACCTACGGCCGCCTGTCCCCGGATAACATTCCCAAAATCCTGAAACTCTATACCGCCCAACCTGCCGGTTAGGGAACGGAAAAGATTCACCACAAAGGCACTAATACCATGTTCGCATTGTAGGGGCGGGTTTCAAACCCGCCCCTACAAGTGATGTCAATATGTTAGCGTGTTAGTTTGTTTCATTTCTAAGCGAACAGGGTATAAGAACACGAAAGAAGCACAAAGAAAAATTAATAAAAAATAGGGTGCGCTGGGCGCACCCTATTTTTTTAGAGATGAGAAGACCGGGTTATGCAGGGCGGGCTCTCGGCTGGGCGCAGGACCTCCCCTCAATAAATAAACCGGGCGGAGCCTGGGCTCCGCCCGGTCTGGTTAGGCAAGCCGTTTATTTATGAAAGTCGACAAACCGGGCTTCGTGGTGGGCCGGGGCGTATTTCTGGCGCAGGTAATGGCTGAGGTTGAGGGTTTGCAGGCGTTCCTCCAGGGCTTGCCGCCAGGATTGGCAGAAGGCCATGAGGGAGCGATCCAGGTCCCACAGTCTTTCCAGGCTGTCGCCCAGGTCTTCCGCGGGCTCGGACCAGTCCAGGTGTTGCAGCACCGTCTGGCGCTGTTCCAGGAGGGTGACGGCCCGCCCCAGGTCGTCCTGGAGCACCGCGGCGGTGATGGCCCGGGTGATGTCTTGCAGCAGGGCCACCCGGCTCCGGGTTAATGGCGTGAGAGGTGGGCGAGTATCTTTTGCCATTCTTGCACCATGGGTAAGAGTTCGTATTCCATCAAGTCTGCCAGCAGGATGTAGTCTTCTTCTTCGTAAACCTGGAGCATCTCATCCAGGAGGTCCTGAAAACGCCTGAGGAACTCGGAGACGTCCCCGATCTGGGGGGAACTGGTGTGCACCATGTCCACGTCCAGGACCTGGCAGGCCCCTTCGCCGGTCTGGAGCATCCAGCGCAGGGCCTCCAGCACCTGGGCGAAATAGTGGTTGGCCTCATCTTCCGCGGCCAGGCGGAAGAGAGCCGCGCCTTTTTCCAGGGCCAGGACCAGGGTTTCCCCCTTGTGGGAGGCATCAGTGAGGATGCCCCGGGCCAGGTCCGCGTCGGTCACCGTCTTGAGGTCCAGGCTGGAAACCTCGCCCAGGGTGATATAGCGGGACTCCCGGGGATACCGTTCCGTAAAAAACTGGCCATTGACCTGCACTTGAAAGAGCTGTTCCCCTGAGGGGATGAATTTTTCATTGAGCTCCAGCAGGGCTTCTTCCAGGTTGCGCAGGTGGGAGAGATCCACCGGCAAAGACTGATCATTGAGGGTTATTTGCATGGCGCCACCTCGGTAAGTTGATAGGTGTCCGTTATGGACGATTGATGCACAAGATGTGCCATATCAGGCAACATGCTGATATGTTGGAATAATACCGGAGAAAACCGGATAAGCTCCCCTAATACCTCCAGGCAAATTTTACCGGCCTGATGCAGGTTGTGGTAGGTTTCGGCCAGTTGACGCGCCAAAACATTGACATACGTATCCGCATCGTTGCTCCGCTGTTCCTGGAAATAAAACTCAATAAAGGAGGCGATTTCGGGATAACCCACCAGCAGGCGGTGCAATTTGGGGTCGATACTGCGTATGGCCTCCGCCTGTTGCCAGAGGAAAGAGGGAGAGCGGCGCTTCTGGGGAATGTCAATAAGCCGTCGGGCCAGCCCTTCGCCCTGGGCGGTGAGATCCACCAGTTCGGTTAAGGCCCGGTGGCCGCCTGGCAATCCTAAATCGTCCCGGGGGGCCAGGAAGTGGCTGCCGATAATTTCCAGGAGCCAGCGTTCCAGGGCCTCCCCGGGTGCTCCGGCCCCATCCAGGAAGCGGGGCCAGACCGCCCGGTGCACCAGGGTCCAGAAGTGTTTCCGGTCCAGGGGGCGGCGGATTAGGGGCAGATGGGCATGGTGGCCCGTGGGGTCCCAGGTGGAATGATAGACCTGGAGGGTCCGCCAGAGGGAGGCGTCGGGGACGGGGGTGAGGGCCTTCTTCTCCAGGAGGTGCAGGGCCCAGGCGGCCACCCCCTCCGGAGAAAACGCCTCGTGGCATTTGAACAGGGAGCAGGAGTCCGGGTAGTGGCAGGGGTGGCAGTCTATCCGGGGTTCCAGGGCCAGATGGCCTTCCCCCACGGGCCCGGTGTCCTGGACCCGGGCCCCCGCCAGGAAGAAAGCCAGGACCGGGGTGTTCACCGCCGCGGCCAGGTGCATGGGGCCGGTATCGTTGGTGATTAACAGATGGAGATGGGACAGCAAGGCGGCCAGGAAGGGGATGGAGGTCCCCCCGGTGCACAGGGTCGCGGTCCCCGGGGGCAGGAGGCCGGCTACTGCCTCCCCCAACGGTCTTTCCTTCTGGTTGCCGAAGATGAAGAAATGGCAGGGCCGCGCCGCCAAAAGGGCCCGGGCCACCTGGGCGTATCTTTCCGGGGGCCAGCAGCGTTGGGGCTGGGAAGCCCCGGGGACCAGCCCCACCAGGGAGGTTGCCGGCGCCAGGGGCACTCCCTCCAGGAAACCGGCAGCCTGGCGCTGGACCTCGGCGGGGATCTGCACCGCCAGGCCCTCCCCGTCCGCGTCCAGGCCCGCGGATTTGAGGAAGATGTCCACCAGGTTAAAGGGGTTGGCCTTCCGGGCCCGGGAAATGATCATCAAATAACTCATCCAGGCAGGGTGGGTAAAAAAGGAGCGGCTGGAGCCCAGGGTAAAGCCCCGCACCTCCCGGCCCCGGCTCAGGTAGGAGAGCAGAGCCCCCAAGAAGTCGGGGGTGAGGTTGACCACCAGGTCCGGGGGGGAGGCAATATGGGTCCGCAGCCAATCCGCCACCACCTGATAGGCCCGGGGCCAATCCCCCCCCGCATCCAGCAGGGGAGCCAGTTGCAGGGCGGGGAAAGGCACCAGGCGGTCCGGGCCGGCAAGCAAGCCCGCGGTTTCCTGGAAGACATCTTGGACCACCAGGGTGATTTGGGCTTCCGGGTAGCGGCGCCGCAGGGCCCGGAGCACGGGAGAGCACTGGACCAAATCCCCCAGACGCAACAGATTGATGACCAGAATGCGCATCAGCACCCTCCATTAACGCCGGGGCGGTGGATCTTGCGGCGGAACTCATGGAGAAACCAGAGAATGGCTTCAGGTTCGGTCAAGGGTTCACTGCTTTCTTTAATCTGGTTCACCAGGCCCTCCAGATCGGGGGCGGCGTCTGCCGGCAGGCGGGCCAAAAGGGCCTGGACCGGGTGATCCGCAGGGAAGGAGGACCGGGCCGGGGCCACGGCTCCTGTCTGGGACTGGCGGCAGGGGAGGGTTCCGGGATGGAAGTCCTGGATCATCTCCAGGGCCGCGGCCAGGCGGTGGGCATAGGTGTGTTCCCGCAAGACCCGCTCCCGACCCGCCGCGGCCAGGAGCTGCCGCTCGTCTTCATGGGCCAGGAAATAGGCGATCTTCTCCCGGGCCTCGGCCAGGGAGGCGAAGGTGGCCAGCTCCTTATCGGGGGTAAAGAAACCGGGAAGCTGGGAGCGCCAATCCACCAACTGAAAAGCGCCGCACGCGGCCAGGTCAAAGACCCGGGGGTTGAGGTAATCCCCCTGGGGATTGACCCCCGTATGGAAGGGGGAGGAATGGAGGTTGAGGTTGATGCGGGTGGCGTTGAAAATCCTGGCGCAGTCTTCCTCAGACACCCGGGCGGCCTGGTTCTGGATGTGCAGGCCCAGGGGGGAGTGCAGTTGCCATTCCGATCCCCAGATCTTGAAATCGAAGTCAGTGAGGCCCTGGAAAAACTGGCGGCGGTTGTAATAGCCCGCGCCTACAAAGGACAGGGCCGCGCCGCAGCGGCGTTTTTCTTCCGGGCTCAAGTCCAGGGGGCGGTAGGCCTCCAGGTCCGCGGCCAGGGGCAGGCAGGCGTAATTCATGACCCCCCGGCGCTTCAGTTCGGAAAAGAAGGGCTCCTTTTGCAGGGTGAAGAAGGCGTCCACCTCCGGGGCCAGGTCCTGCCAGTAGGTGAGAACCTGAAAATCCTCCACGAACCAGTAGGCTACCAGGGGAACTTCCGCTTTCAGGGCCTTGAGCAGGGGCGGGGCCACGGGGGACTGGGCCAGGGCAAAGACCAGGTCCGGCTTAAAATCCCGGGCCCGGGCCAGCAGGGTCTCTCCCAAAAGGCCCAGCAGCCCTTGCTTCAGGTGGTGTTCGGCCCGCTGGTCCTTGGTGACCCGGGCCATAGCCTGATAACCGGCATAGAAGGGCGCGAAATCCAGGAGTTCCGCCTCATGCCCCAATTGCTGGAAGCCCCGGGCCGTGTAGCGGGCGATGGGGTGGGAGCCGCCATAAAGGGGACCCACCACCAGGATGCGCAAAGGCCCCAGTTCCCCTGCCTCTCCGGCCAGAAAGCGGGTCAGGCGGCGGTAGGGGCCGGGGTGGAGGCGGCGGGTGGGACCGTGGTCCGCCAGGCGGGCGCTCCGGGGGAGGCCGGTGAAATCGGAGCCCAGGCGCAGGCCGCCTCGGGCCAGGAGCGGGGTGAGGTCCTGGTGCTCCAGGGCCAGGCGGGCCACCGCCGCCGAGGGTTCCACCACCCACAAGGGCTGCTCCCGGTCCAGCAGGGGCAGGAGATGATACCCCAGCCCCAGGCCGAAGACCACCAGGGGCTCAGCGGCGTCTCCCTCCAGGGCCTGGGCCCAGTCCTGGCCTTCCTTGACCGGGTCATAGGAGGAGGTCAGGCGCTGCTTCCCCACCTGCAGATACAGGGGGCCGGAGCGGGAGGGCCGGACCTGGTGATCGTCGGGAACGGCGGTGGCGGCCAGGGCGGCGGCCAGGTCCGGGGCCACTTGTTGCAAAATTTCCAGGTTTTTTGCCCAGAGACTCATCTAGGTTTACCTCGTTTGATTTAGCCAGCTTTCCAGTTGGGAGGTGAAAAAAACTTTAGCGTCGAAAAACAGGTCCTCCCGGCCTTGGCGCTGCATTTCCCCCTGAAAGGCCAGGAGGGGCTTGAGGGCCGCGGCCACTTCCGGCATCTCCAAGGGCGCTGGCCTCCCATGTCTCAAGGTGGCCAGAAGCACATCTAAGGGTTCTAAAACGGCAGAAGCCAGTATTTCTCTACCCCAATATGGGGTTGGGGGAGGGGGTTGGGGGGAGGGGGCAGGGGCCTCTCCCCCATATTCGTGCATCGCCCCCGCCAGCCAGACCCCGGCCCGGCGGTAGGCCAGGCCCACCAGGTCCTTGAATAGGGGGGGCGTCTCGCCCAGGGGTTGATAAAAGACCCCGAACGCGTCCAGTTGGCTGCGATAGAGGCGGGCGCCCGCGGGCAGGGGGAGGTCAGGGGGAACGGCCCCCGGCTGCAGCAGGCCGGCCACCAGTGGGGCCACCGCCAGGGGCGGCAGCATCTCCAGGCACACCTGGCCTTCCTGGGGACAAGGGGACGCGGCCTCCAGGCAGGGGTGGCAGGGAGGTTCGGCCTGGAGGACGTAATGGCCGCAGCCGTAGGGGCCGGTCTCAAAGCACAGGGCCGGGCCCAGGAAGAGGGCCAGGCAGGGGACGCCCAGGGCCGCGGCCAGATGCAGGGTGCCGGTATCGCCGCTGACCAGGAAGTGGGTCTGCTGAAGCTGCGCCGCCAATTCCGCCAGGCCGGTTTGGCCCTGGAGGTTGACCACCCGCTCCCGGAGCGCGGGGATGAGCGCGGCCCGGAGCCTTTCCCCCAGGTCCCGTTCGGCCTTGGTGCCTAGCAGCAGAACGCGGGCTCCCATTTGGCTGACGAAAAAATCCGCCAGGCGGGTGAAGTGTGCCAGGGGCCAGGTGCGCCGGTGGTGGCGGGTGGCCAGTTGCAAGGCGATCACTGGCTCTCCCCCCGGAAAAGCCGCCAGGGCCGGCGGCGCGGCCGCCACCGCCGGGTCCGGCGCCAAATGGCGAAAGACGTCGGTGAGGTGGAAGCGGTTGAAACGCCGGGCGTGCACCAAGCTGTAAATCCAGGCCAGCCAGGGACCCCGGGAAAAATCTCGGCCTCCGGCCGCGGGTAGAAAACCTTGGGCCGGGGCCCCCAAAAGATAGGTGAGGAGGAGGCTGATCCGGGAAAAGTTGAGATTGAAGACCAGGTCGAACTCCCGGGCCCTAAGGTCCTGGAGCAGACCCTCGACCCGTTGATAGGCCCCCGGCCAATCCTGCTCCGCCAGGGCGGTCAGGCCCAGGATATCGAAGCCCTGGACCGCGTCCACCGGGGGACCCGACGCGTGCAGGGGCAGCAGGCGCTGGTCCGTGAGCAGGGTGAGCCGGGCCTCGGGATAGGCCTGGCGCAACCGCGCTATGAGGGGCCAGGTCTGCACCAGGTCTCCGAAACGGGCCAGTTGCAGCACCAGGATGTGGCGGGGAGCAGGCGCACCCTGGAGGCCCAAGGCCCCGGGCGCGGCCATTTCCCTGGCTTCTTCCCGGGCCGCCAGGGGGTTCATAGGGTCCTCCGCAGCACCGCCAGCATCTCCTGAATCCGGTGGCGATAAGTATGTTCCTGGAGGACCCGGGCCCGGGCCCGCTCGATGATGCGGCGCCGGGCTTCAGGGTGGTCCAGGTAGAAGCGGACCAGGCCGGGAATCTCCTCCGGCGCGTGGTAGCAAACCGACTCTTTCCCGGGTTCCAGGACCTCGGCCAGTTGCTCTTTAAAGTCCGTCAGCAAAAAGCCCCCGGCCGCGGGCACGTCGAAGACCCGCTGATTGACCGCGGCCTTCATCTGTAGGCTGGTGGCGTTGAAATTGATGGCGGTGGCTCCATAAATTGCCGGCAGGTCATGGAAATAGTTGACTTCCGGGTGGAGCCGGAAGGGCGCGGGCACCAGCTTCTGCCAACCTGGGTCGCCATAGATCGTGGGTTTAAAGGGGGCCAATTGGCGGACGCACCGCAGGCGGTAGTCCCGGGTGGCGGCCCAGATGAGCCCGGCCTCCAGGTCGGTGCGCTCGCTGAGTTGCATCTGCCGGATCAGAGGATGTTCTGCCAAGCCCTCCTCCTCCAGAAGCAGGTCCAGGCGGCGGTAGGGCTGCCCCTGGAGAGCCTTCAGGAGTTGCTGGAAGAGAGCCAGAAACTCCGGGGCAGAAGGCAGCCGCTCCAGCTTTTTGGCCACGGAGGAAATCATGGAATTGCCCACGAAGGCAACCTGGGTCCGCCAGGGCTTCAGGTCGGCCCCGGGCCGGGGGCAAAAGATGTCCGGGTCGGTGGCCAGGGGCAGGGTGAAGACCTTGGTAAACCCCAGGGCCTTGACCTCGGGGACATAGGTGGGGTCCCAGACAAAGATATAAGACAGATCGCTTTTGGGACCCCCGTAGAGATTGAGGATGATGGCCGGGCTGTCCACGTACCAGGAGACCGAAGGCAGGCGCAGCCGGTTCAGGGCCTCCATTAGCAGGCCCTCCCGGTCAAAGCCCAGGTGATTGATGGTGAAGACCAGGTCCGGGGAAAAGTCCGCCACCCGCTTGAGGATGCGCTGCAGCACCTCTTCCCCCTGGTCTTTCCGTTTGTCGAAGAGAATGAGCTGCACTTCATGGCCCAACTGCTGGAAGGCCTGGGAGACTTCAGGAATCAGGAAGTAGTCGGGATTCACCACCAGTACCCGCAGTTTCTCCTTTTTCAGGCCATAGGACCGGGAAGGCGCAACCTTAGGGGCCTGGAACGCGGCGATCACCTCCTGATAGAAGCCGTTGGCGGCCCGTAAAGAGGCGGGGTGGCCCCAAAGGACCGGGTCGCCGCAGCCGTTGCCCAGATGCAGATGGCCCCGCAGATGGCTGACCACTTCCCGGGCGTCGGGATTGACCACCAGCGCGGTATGGGGCCGGGAGAGCAGGGGGGTGAGGTCCAGGGTCTGGAGCGCGGCCCAGAAGATTTCCGGGTCCTGTTCGACGATGACCAGGGGCTGCTCCGGGTCCAGGCGGGGGAGCAGCCTGAGCAAATGGTAACCCAGGCCCAGCCCCAAGGCCAGCAAAGGCCGGGAAGGGGCCCGGGGGGCCCGGGCCGCCAAAACGTCGGCCTCCTTCCAGGCCTCCCGGGGGCTGTGGAGGGTGACCGGGCGGCCCTTTTCCCCCGGCACCTGCAGGGTGGGATGGGGGCCGGGAACCAGGGTGACCCGCTGCCACCGGGGGGGTGCGGCCGGGAGGTCCGGCAGCAGGTCCCCGGCCGGGGCCCTGGCTTTGAGGGCCTGGAGGTTGGTTTCCCAGATGGTCATGCCAATCCTTCCATCTCCGCCAGCAGGGTCTGGGCCTGCCGGGAGTGGGGCCGCAGGGCCAGGCAGGCGTTCAGGGCCCGGCGGGCATTGCCGAAATCGGCGCAGGCCCGGGCCAGGGCCGCGGTCTCCATCCAGACCCCGGGCTGCTGGGGGAAAAGCCTCTGGGCCTCCAGCAGGGCCTCTCCGGCCTCCTCATGCCGGTCCAGGCGACGCAAGGCCTGGGCCCGGGTCAACAGGGCCGTAAGGGTCAACTTTTCCTCCGGTTGATCCAAAAAGAAATGGCCGCAGCCCAGCTCCAAAAACCGGCCCAGGGCCAAAGCCGCGGTGGGGAAGTCGTTGTGGCGAAAACAGAGGAGGCCCAGGTGGTACCAGGCCAGGCCGTAATCGGGGTAACGCTTCACCATCTCCCGGAATTGCCTGAGGGCCCCGGCCAGGTCCTGGAGCCGGTCCCGGAGGATGGCGTCCAGGAGCCGGGCATGACGGGCGATCTCCGGGTTTTGGGCCTCGAGATCGGGCGCGGCCAGCACTTCCTGGAGCTGGCCCCAGGCCTCCTGCAACTCCCCGGCAAAGAAATGGTGCCGGGTCAGGTGGTAGCGGAGATAAAAATCATCGGGCCGCTCCTGCAGTTCGGCCAAGAGAATGGCCAGGTTGCGCCGGGCCTTGGCCTGGCGCCGGCCCCGGTCCTCATAACCCCAATGATAGATGCGCACCGGGGTGATGACCTGGGCCCAATCCGGGGGATGGCAGAGCTGCTCGTGCACCCGGTAGCGGAAGCGGCTCTCCGGGCGCCGGGGCAGGACGCGCTTTTGCAGGAGCCGGCCGCCCCCCGGTTCCAGAATCTCGGTGGCCCAGAGGATGGCCTCTCCCTCCCGCTGCACCAGGGATTTGAGGAGGGCCCCGTCTTCCTCCGGAATGCGGTTGTCCCCGTCCAGCCACAGCACCCAGTCGCCCGCGGCCTGGTCCAGGGAGAAGTTCCGGGCCGCGGCGAAATCGAAGACCCAGTCAAAGTGATGCACCCGGGCCCCCAGACGGGCGGCCAGCTCCGGAGTGCCGTCGGTGGAGCCGGTATCCACCACCACCGCCTCATCCACGTAAGGCATCAGGGGGGCCAGGCTCCGGGGCAGGTTCCGGGCTTCATTCTTGACGATCATGCACAGGCTTAGGGTCTGCATAAGCTAAGGGATCACCACCTCCAGGCCGTTGTCCGGATGCAAGTGGCAATGCCGGCGGAAAAGGACCCCGACCCACTGGCCCGGGGGCTGAAGCTGGCGGCGGAAGCCGAACCAATCCACATTACTGGCGTCCAACAGAGGTTGGAGAGGAGGCAAGGACCCGGAGAGTCCCGGGTCTTCCAACAAGAGAAGCCACTCCCCTTGGGCTACCTCCTCCAGCCGGGGTTTCAGGGCAAGCAGGTCCTGCTGGTTCTCCAAAAGGCTGAGGTAGCGCACCTCCGCGGGCGGGGGCGCCGGCCAGGCAGCCGCGGTCCCGCCTGCGCCCCCCAGAAACAAGGAATAGGACAACTGCTCTTCTTCCTGGGCCAGATGGCGGGCAAATATTTCCAGCCATTCCCCGGCGATCTGGCTCCAGGAATAATGCTCGCTGACCCACCGCAAGGCCGCGGCGGTATCTTGCTGGTAGCGGTCGCGGTCGTCCAGGTAGATGAGGGCCCGGGCGATGAAGGCCTCTTGGTAGGCCGGGAACGCGGGACGCCCGGAAATCAGATATCTGGAAACCCCCACCGTTTCCGCCAGCGCGAAATCCCGGCTGGTGATAATGGGAGTGCCCAGGGCCTGGGCTTCCAACGCGGCAATGCAACTGATCTCCGGGAAAGAACAGGGATAAAGGAGCAGGGCGGCCTCCGCCAGGTGGCGGTAGAAATCCGGTTTGGCCAGGCTCCCCAGGACCGTGGTCCGGGGCGCGGCGGCCACCAGTTCGGACATATACTCCTGGCCGGGTTTATTGGGGGCCTCATAGCCCATGAGGAACAGGCGCAGCTCGGGCCGGGCCTGGAGCAGCCGGGGCCAGATATGGCGCAGCAGGAACTCCAGGCCCCGTTCGGGCCGGGAGGCATAGACGACCTTGGTCATATCTTTGACAGCCGTCTCCCGGGCCTGCCGGGCCATTTCCAGGTCCACGCCGTTCTTGGTGCGCAGGAAGAAGGGCGTCAGCTCCGGCAACTGGGAGAGATATTCCGCCTCATGATAAGCGCTCAAGGTGAAGAACAGGTCGGCCCGGAAGGTTTCCCGGCGGTAGGTCTGCGGTTCCACCAGGTTGTCGTGATTCCACACCACCTTCAGGCGGCTCTGAAAGGACTGGACAAAGACCTGGGGAAACCGGCTGACAATGAAGACGTCGAAGGTCTGGTCCTGGGCGGCCTGGGAAAATTCGCCGAGGTGCCGGTATTCCACCCCCTCATAAAGACCTGGACGCCGGGTATGACAAAAGATTTGCACCCGGTGGCCCCGGCGGGCGAACTCCCGGGCCATAAAATAGAGGGCGGATTCGCTCCCCCCCAGACCCCGCTCGTAGATGGTGGCCCCGTCAAAAGGCAGGCCTTCGGTGTAGAAGCCGATCAGCAGGGGAGCGGTTGGCAGGGGCATAGTTCCTCCGGAGTTATCTGGGGTAGCAACATTTTTAAAGTGGCCGGGGCCAAGGGAACCACCCGCAGCGCCTCCATCAGGTCCCGCTGCGGCTCCAGGACCTGGGCCAGAAGCAGATTTTTCAGCCCTTCCCGGGGCTGGTAACCCTTCAGTTGGGCCTGGCCCAAAAGCCAGCGGGCTTCGGGGTTTTCCGGCTCGGCCCGCATCCAGGTCTCCAAGTAGGGGATGGCTTCGCAGGGAAAGCCGTGGCGGTCCAGGAGCCGCCCCAGGGATTTAAGGGCCGGCGCGTGTAGGGGTTCCAGCTTCAGGGCGTGGAGAAAATATTCCACCGCGTACCTGAAAAAACGGGGTTCAATGGCCGGAGGATAGCCCGGCTCCAGGGTGAGCCCCTGGGCCTCGTAAAGCCGGCCCAAACCGGTGAAGAAGGCCGCGGTGTACATCTTCCAGGGGAGCAAGGCCCGCAGTTCCCGGCGCAGTTCATAGGAGGCCTCCCGGGCCTGCTTCAGCCCCTGGCGGAAGGAGGCGGCTGCGTCCCCCTGTCTCCCCAGATGCTGCAATAAATGACCTCGAAGGACATGCATCTGGAAATCTCCGGGGGCCAGGGCCAGGGCCTGATCGTAAGCCGCCAGCGCCGCGGCAGGGTCTCCGGACATCAGGGCCAGTTGGCCCAAAGCCAGGAAGGCAGGGGCGTTGGCGGGATTCTGCCCCAGGGCTTCCTGGAGGTGTAAGCGGGCCCGGGCGATCCCCAGGCGCTGGGGGTAAAGGCTCCGGAAAGAAAGATGCAAGAGGGTCTGCCCCAGATGCAGATGGTCCGGAGCCTGCCAGGACCAGTCCCTCTCCCCCAGATAGTCCAGGAACTGGCGGGCCCGGGCCAAAGTGTCATGTTGGGTGCAAACCCGCTCCCGGCCCTTCTTGGCGATGGCCCGGCGCTCCCCTTCGTGGTTGAGGAAGTAGGCAGCTTTTTCCAGGAGGTCTTGGGGCCCGTAGGTGATGAGATCCTCCCCGGGGGTGAAGAGTCCCTGGAGATTGGGACCCACGTCTTCGGTGAGGAGCATAGCTCCCGCGGCCAGGGCCTCAAAAACCCGCAGGTTTACTTCCCCCTGGATGGATTCGTTAACCACCAAGCGGGCCTGGCTGTAAATACGGCCCATCTCCTGATTCTTGATTTCATTGTCCCGGCGGTCCCCCCAGATCCGCACCGCAAACCGGCTCTGCAGGGCCTCCAGGATCAGGCGGCGCTTGCGGCGCTGGTCCAGCCGGCCCACGAAGGCGATATCAAAGGTACGGGGGAGGGAATGATCGAAGATGGATTCCAGGTTCACGGCCCAGGGGAGCCAGTGGACCGGCCGCCCTTTGCCCCAGAAAGCGGACATGCTGCTCCGCTGGGTGGTGAAGACGCAGTCAAAGGCAGAGGCGTATTTCTGGTGCCAGTAGAGATTGAGATGGGGGTCCAGGGCATAAAAAGCCCGGGGGATTTTGGTATTCTCCAGATTGAGGGGCAGGCGCCGGGTACCCAGACGCTCCACCACCAGCAGCAAGTCAGGACGGTCCGCGGCCGGCAACTGGGCCAGGACGGCCGGCAAATCCACCTCCCCGGCGCCGGCGGGCAGAAAGGCCTCCGCGTCCACCACCCGGTGGCCCAGCCGCTGTAAGGCCGCCGATAAGAAAAAACCTCCCACCACCAAGAAGTTCATAGGGCCGCCGGTAATCCAGACCTGGGTTCAGACAAGGCTCATACTCCTCCCCCAAATGGGGTTATCAGCAGGGGAAGCAAGAAAAATGCCAGGGCTGCTTCTGGCTATCTTGCTGATTTTATTGATAATTAATTACTAAGAGAGTTGGGGTGGAAGGACAGGACGGCAATATCTGCCTAATTTCTCAGGAACAATTGAGCCACTTGTGGAGACCCAAATGAGGATTTTCAGGCGGGGATGGAGGTGGGGGACCTCAAAGTAATGCATCCTTTCAACACAAATCCCGCGGATTTGGGCTGAACTCCATATTCCCTCCTTAGCATTACTTCTCCATAATCTTCCGGGCCAGGGACGCGGCCTCCTCCAGCACCGCGGCCTGCCGGTTATTGTCCCCGGGGTCCTTTACTCCGGTGGCCCGGAGCAAGAAGACCGGGTCATAGCCGAAAAAGCTCAGCCAGCGCCGGTAGCGGGGGAAGATGTCGGCAAATTGGGTTTCATCAGGGTTTGCCTGGACCAGGACCATGACCGCGGTTTTGCCCCCCGGCACCCGGCTGGAGAAACCTGCATCGATATAAGACTATTCTTCCAGCATATTCAAGACATTTGCACAATATCTTTCCCAGCTCAGCCATTTCACTTCGTCGATCTCCCCTCTTTCAAACATCTCCCTGGAGGCCTCATCCACGATGGGGTCAATGCCGCCGCCAGAGAGCCGGTACATCTGCTCCATTTCCTTGACTGCGGCCCGGTAAAGGGATTTTTTGGTCAGGTGGAAATCAATGGTCTCTCCCATGATCATCACCCCCCTCATCATGCGCGGTGGCCGGCTAAGGAGGCCGGTTACGGATGGAGATAGAGCAGTGTGATCTTAAACCAGCACAGTTTTCAGCCAACAGCCGACACCTTTCCATATAACTGTTAGATCGGTAGAACTAATCTAATTATAAAGCACTTTTTATAATTTTTAATGTGTAAACGAAGAAAGTTAAAAATTGCACAAGACCAGGGATAGGGGCGCACCCGCGTACGCGCCCTCAGGGCGGACACCCTGGGGCCGTCCCTGCCATACCAGGGTCGTTGGTTGCCGATCTGGTTTCATACCAATTCGAGACCTCTGCAAAAGTCTCATGTGGAACAGCCGCCCTCGGCTGTTCACCCTTCATATAGTAGCAGGCGAGGGCGCCTGCTCCACATTTTGATTAAAGAGGAAAGTAAATGGGACTTTCGCAGAGGCCTCAATTCCAATCAACGGGCAATAAGCTGTTAGGGCGAACCTGGTGTTCGCCCCAGCACTGTCCGGTTAGGAAATTGCATGACAACCGGTAAACATCATTTGAAAAAAATTCTCCCGGAGGCGTTTTTTTCCTTGACAAATTAGCTTGTGAACAAGTGCGGTTTTCGTAATA
>JBFLXM010000083.1:0-64894 GCA_040757175.1 Thermodesulfobacteriota bacterium | reverse complement strand
TCTTGCAACTCAACCTGTTCCGCACCTGCGCCGTGCCGGAACTCCTTGAACCGCCCGGCCCGCTGCCGGATAATATGAATGTTAATAACCAGTTAACCATGGCTTGGGCTTAACCGGACAGAAATGTAAGGATTTCTATATCAGGGAGGGCGCCGGGGGGGGACGGCATACGGTTGCCCCGGCCTCCCCCACAATTCCCGCCAAGCATCTTCAAAATACCTTCTTGCTGTCCAGGAGCAGGGTTACCGGGCCGTCGTTGATCAAACCCACTTCCATCATCTGCCGGAAACGGCCGGTGGATACTTTTATGCCATAACCCGCCAGGGCCGCGGCCAGGTCCTCGTAGAGCTTCTCCGCCATCTCCGGCGGGGCCGCATGATCAAAAGAGGGACGCCTCCCTTTGCGGCAGTCTCCCAAAATGGTGAATTGGGAAACCACCAGGGCCTCGGCCTGCAGGTCCAGAAGGGAGAGATGCATCAACTTGCCTTCCCCCCCAAAAATTCTTAGATGGGCCAGCTTCTGGGCCATATAGGCCACGTCCTCCGGGCCGTCCCCCGCGGCCACCCCGGCCAAAATCACAAGGCCCGGACCGATTCTAGCCACCTCTTCCCCCTCGATCAATACCCAGGCCTCCTTCACCCGTTGCACCACCGCCCGCATCGCTCCTCCTTAAAATAAAAAGTTTATAGTTCCAAGTTCCAGGTTCCTTGTTAAAAGAATTACAATGCAGGTAACATAAAGCAAGCCTGGGGATAGTGTCAAGCCGGCGATGGTAGCTGTCGAACTTGGAACTTGGAACTTGGAACCAGGAACTCTTGAGACCGGTTGCATCCCCTGCGCAATTAAGCTAACTTATGACAGGATAATCTTTCTGGAAGGAGACGTCTACATGGCCCTGATCGCGCCTTCGATTCTGTCCGCGGATTTCGCCCGCATGGGTGAGGAAATTAAAGAGATCACCGCGGTGGGCGCGGATTGGATCCATATAGACGTGATGGACGGCCACTTCGTCCCCAATATTACCCTGGGGCCGCCGGTGATTAAATGCCTGCGCGCCTATACGCCCCTGACCTTCGACGTGCACCTGATGATCTCCCAGCCGGAGCGTTATATCGACGACTTTGCCGCAGCCGGGGCCCAGATCATTACCGTGCAGGTGGAGGCCTGCATCCATCTGCACCGCACCTTGCAGCAGATCCGCCAGGCCGGGTGCCAGGCCGCCGCGGCCCTGAACCCCGCCACTCCCCTGGCGACGATTGAATACGTCCTGGGTGATTTGGACATGGTCCTGATCATGAGCGTCAACCCGGGCTTCGGGGGCCAGAGCTTCATTCCCGCCATGCTCCCCAAGATCCGCAGTCTTAGGGAGATGATCGACTCCCAGGGGCTCGCCATTAAGATCGAGGTGGACGGCGGCGTCAACCAAAAGACAGTGGGCCCGGTGGCCCAGGCCGGGGCCGACGTCTTGGTGGCCGGCACCGCGATTTTCGGCGCCAAAGACTATGGCCGGGCCATCCAGGAACTGCGCCGGCAGATCGACCAGGCCCTCAAGGGAAACAAATAGCCATATCCTAGAAGTATAGGATCATCCTGCAATTCCTATGTGGCTTTATCTGGCAAAACGCTTACTCCTCATGGTCCCCATGCTCCTGGGGATCACTCTGATCTCCTTCACCGTGATTCACCTGGCCCCGGGCACACCCGTGGAGTTGCAGACCACCATGAACCCGAAGGCCTCCCTGGAGGCCCAACAGCGCCTCAAGGAGATCTATGGCCTGGACAAGCCCCTGTATATCCAGTATTGGGACTGGCTCAAGCGCATGGCCTTCCTGGACTTCGGCCGTTCCTTTGCCCCGGATCGCCGCCCGGTGTTGGACAAGATCAATGAGCGCATCGGCATCACCTTGAGCCTCAACCTCCTGAGCCTGATCATCATCCTGGCGGTGGCCGTGCCCATGGGGGTGCTGGCCGCGTACCGGGCCCACTCCTGGTTTGACAAGGCCACCACCATCCTGGTCTTCTTCGGCTTTGCCATGCCCAGCTTCTGGCTGGCCCTGCTCCTGATCCTGTTCTTCGGGGTCTATCTGGACTGGCTGCCCATCTCCGGGTTGACGTCCCTGCAATTTTCCCAATTCACCTTCTGGCAAAAGGTCCAGGACCTGCTGGCCCACGTGACCCTGCCGGTGCTGGGCGCGGCCTTCATGGGCCTGGCCGGCATGTCCCGCTACATGCGGGGCAGCATGCTGGAGGTGATCCGCCAGGATTATATCACCACCGCCCGGGCCAAGGGCCTGCCGGAGCGCACCGTCATTTTCAAGCACGCCATGCGCAATGCCCTGCTGCCGGTGGTCACCATGCTGGGGTTAAGCCTCCCGGGTCTCATCGGCGGCAGCGTCATCTTTGAGTCCATCTTCGCCATTCCCGGCATGGGTCAACTCTTTTACGGCGCGGTCATGGCCCGGGACTACCCTCTGGTCATGGGCGAACTGGTCATCGGCGCGCTCCTCACCCTGGTGGGCAACCTGCTGGCGGACTTGGGCTATGCCTTGGTGGACCCCCGTATCAGGGCGGGGTGAGGTGACTTATATCCCTTGGCGCCTTTGCGTCTTTGCGTGATAAAAAATTTTCACGCCAAGGCGCAAAGGTGCAAAGACGCAAGCATATGATTAAAAGAGAATTCTGGGCGCGCTTCCGGCGCAATCGGTTGGCCATGAGCGGCCTGGTCCTGGTGGCCGGGATGGGGGTGGTGGCCCTGGCCTCCCCCTGGCTGGCCCCCTACGACCCCAACTTCATCGACCTTAAGGAGGTGCTCATGCCCCCTAGCCAGTCTCACCTCCTGGGCACCGACACCCTGGGCCGGGATGTTTTGTCCCGCATCATCTTCGGGGCCCGGGTCTCCCTCCTGGTAGGGTTTGTGGCCGTGGGCATCGCCACCCTCATCGGCCTGCTGGTGGGCGCGCTGGCCGGATATTACGGGGGCTGGGTGGATCAAGCGCTGATGCGCATGGTGGACCTGATGCTCTGTTTCCCCACCTTATTTCTGATCCTGGCGGTCATCGCGGTGCTGGGTCCCAGCATTTGGAACATTATGGTGGTCATCGGCCTCACCGGCTGGATGGGGGTGGCCCGGCTGGTGCGCGCGGAGTTCCTCTCCCTCAAGGAGCGGGAATTCGTGGTGGCAGCTAGAGCTTTAGGGGCCTCGGACGCCAGGCTCATGTGGCGGCACCTGCTGCCCAACGCCCTGACCCCGGTAATGGTCTCCGCCACTCTGGGGGTGGCCGGGGCCATCCTGGTGGAGAGCGCCCTCAGTTTCCTGGGCCTGGGGGTGCAGCCCCCCACGCCCAGTTGGGGCAACATCCTCACCATGGGCAAGGACAACATCGAGATCGCCTGGTGGCTGTCGTTCTTTCCCGGCCTGGCCATACTGGTGACGGTGATGAGCTACAATCTCTTGGGGGAAGGCATCCGGGAGGCCATTGACCCCCGTTTGCAGGAGTAGCAAATGCAGAAGCTAATATCTAAGACGATGGCGGTGACGGCCGCGGTTGTGTGGCTGGTCCTGTTGGCGGCGATTTCCCCCGCCTGGTCCCAGGATGGCCAAAAACTTACGAAGATGATGGTCCAGAGCTACGACCTCCTGGAAACGGGCAAGGTCGAGGAAGCCCAAAAACTTTACGAGCAGGTGCTCAAAGAAGACCCGGGCAACTCCCTGGCTTTGAACAACCTGGGAGCCATTATGGTCACGAAGGGGAAGTATGTAGAGGCCCTTTCTTACCTGCGGCAGGCCTTGCCCCAGGCCAAAGGCTCTAGAGTGAAGGTCAACCGGGTGTGTGCGGTCAATGGCATCTGTCTGGCCTTCCGGCCCCTCCAGGAGGTATACGGCGACCAGGAATTGGAGCCTTTGATCCGCTTGAATATGCGGATGGTCAAGGCCAAGATGGCCGCGCCCGCGGCGAAATAATTTACCACCAAGACACAAAGGACACAAAGATACACCAAGTAAAATTATGCTGTGGCGCTATTGCCCCAAAGCAAAAATCATTTCTTGGTGATTCTTAGTGATCTTAGTGTCTTTGTGGTTAAATTGAGGTCCCTCGCCCTCGGCTGGGGGAATAAGTGGGGGCCAGAAAAACTTTTACACAAAAACCATTCGCCTCGCAAATACATTGACAATTAGACCAATAGCCCCTATCTTACTGCCCAGGGCGGCAATGCAGAGATGGTACCATCAATTCGAGGGAGGGTATATATGATTCGTACTTCGGTTAAGATTACCGCCATTGTTATGGCTCTCATCCTCTGCGCCGGCGGGCTGGCCTTTGCGGCCAAGGCCAAAAAGGCTGAGAAGCCGATGGATGTCGGCGCGATGCTGATGGCGAGCTTTGAAATGATGGAAAAGGGGAAATTCGATGCGGCCCAGAAACTTCTGGACAAGGTTCTGGCCAAAGACCCCGGCAATCCCCTGGCCCTGAACAATATGGCGGCCATTATGGTCAAAGCCAAAAAATTTGACAAGGCCGACACTTATCTCAACCAGGCCCTGCCCCGGGCTAAGGGCTACATGGTCCAGATCAACCGGGTGTGCCAGGTGGGCGGTATCTGCGTAGCCTTCAAACCCGCGGCCGGCGGCACCGGCAATCAGGAGCTGGAACCCCTGGTTAAGATGAACATCGATATGGTTAAGCAATATATGTCATCCGAACCCCTGTCCGGGAAAGGCCCCAGATAAAAAACTAAACTGCCGCCCAGCAGGAGCTCCTGGCCCCTTCGGGGGCCTTTTATTTGGGAAATTAAGTTAACGCCGCGTTGACTTCCCATCTCCTAGTCTTATGATAAAGTTTAAAAGTGCCAACGGAGATCTGTCCCCTATCAGGGACTCGGCGGCTTGGAGCAGCGCGCTGCGGGCCGGAAAAACCCAATTTCAGGAGCTGCAACTTATGAAACGTCTATTCTTGGTATCGGCCTGGCTGTTTGCGGCCAGCCTAGTGCCCGGCCTTCTGGCCGCGCAGGATGTAAAGACGCACGTGGAACAAGGGATTGCCAACTGTGAGACCGGTAAATTCGACCAGGCCATGAAAGACTTCAATGCGGGTTTAAAGTTAAAGCCCAACGATCCCGGGCTGTGGGATTACCGGGGTATGGTTTACCGGTGCAAGGGCCAGAATGATAAGGCCATCCAGGACTTCAACAAGGCCATGGAACTGGACCCCAAATTCGCCCGGGCTTACCGGAATCGGGGTATGGTTTATTTTGATCTAGGGGAATTCGACAAATCCCTGACTGATCTGAAAAAGGCCCAGAGCCTGGGTTACAAGATCGATGAAGACTTTCTGAAGATGGTGGCCAGAAGAGCGGCGGAGAAGAAATAAAAAAATACTTAACCACAGAGGCACAGAGGACACAGAGTTACACAGAGGAAAATATATATGCTTTGGCGTCTTGGCGCCAAAGCATAAAAAAAATTCTCTGTGATTCTTTGTGCTCTTTGTGCCTCTGTGGTTATTTTTTTCCTTTATTTCTTCCGGGAAGCCGCCTCGGCCGCGGCCGCTTTTTCCTTGAAATAAGCCAATAAAGCCGGTTCAGGGACCTTGTCCAGGAGTTTCTGCCAGTATTGGGCCGCTTCCCCCGGCTCCCCGGCCTGCTCCAGGAGCAGGGCCAGGCGGCGATACATCTCGTTTTGCAGGGGCCTGGCGGCCTTTTCCACCACCGGTTGCAAGGTCTGCGCGGCCTTGCGGTAGTCTCCCTGCACCTCATAACAATAGCTCAGGCTTTCGGCAATCAAGGTATCCCAGCCCGACAAAGGGCCTTGCAGCAAGGCTTCATAGGCCCTGGCCGCGTCTGGGTAATTCTTCATTTGGTAAAGCAGGTGGGCCCGGAAGATGGCCGCTTCCTGGGCCGTGGGGGTGCCGGGATAATCTTTAAGGATCTGCTCCAGGGCCTTCAAGGCCCCGGACGCTTCTTGGGGATTGCTCAACTGATGGGTGATTTTGGCCATGGCGGCCCCAGCCTGCTCCGCCCGGCGGGACTGGACCTGGGCCATGATCCCCCAGGTGGCCAGGCCGATGAAGACCAACGCCAGGCCGGCTGCCACCCACTTCCAGTAATCCTTGAGATATTGCAGCAACCGCCACTGCAGGGCTAGAATCTCCGGAGGCTTTTCCACGAAGTCGCGTTTACGGGAACCGGGTTTGGCCATGTTGTTTCCTCTCGATTTAAAAAGCTATCAGCTGTCAGCTATCAGCTGTCAGCTAAAGATAAAAGTAAAAATAACTTTAGAGCCTGTTCAGATAAAGGTTTTATCCCCCCTTTGAAAAAGGGGGGGTAGGGGGGATTTGGTAAGCGCCTGAAATCTCCCTAAAGTTCCCCTTTTCCAAGGGGGACTTTAAAAACCATCGGTTTGCTATGAGGCCCTCCATTCCATATGAAGACATGCAAAGGCGGGATGCGCTTCGCTTTCCCGCCCTACAGGCTGAAAGCTGACGGCTGATAGCTGATAGCTCCTTTATCCCTCAGCCACCAACTCCCGGGCCAGCAGCCGGGCCAATTCCTCCCCCCGGGGGCCGTGGCCGCAAAACGAAAACTCCCGGGTGTCCTCCCCGGTAATCTCGATCTCTATTTCCAGATAATCCTTGGGGAGCAAGGCCCCCAGCCTCTCGGCCCACTCCACCGCGGCCACCCGGGGGCCGGAGAGGTATTCCTCCAGGTCCGGTACCATCTCCGGCGGCAGGGTCTCCAGCCGGTAGAGGTCGATATGCACTAAGGGCGCCCGCCCCGGATATTCGTGGATCAAGGTGAAGCTGGGGCTGGCCACCGCTGCGGCCGCGGGCACCTCCAAACCCTGGGCCAGGCCGTGGACGAATTCCGTCTTGCCGCTGCCCAGCGCCCCTTTCAGGGCCAAGACGTCCCCCGGGGCCAACCACTTGCCCAGGGCCGCGGCCAGGGCCTGGGTGGCTGCGGGGCTGCGGCTGCTCCATTTGAGAATCCTCACGCCCCGGATTCTTGGGTATGGGCCCGGATCAGGTCGATCTTGCCGATTACTCCCACCAGCTTCCCTCCGGCCACCACCGGCAGGGTATGCACCTTTTTCCGGGCCATGAGCCCGGCGATCTCTGGGACCGGCGTCTCCGGGGAGACGGTGAGGGGATCGGGGGTCATGACCTCGCCCACGGTGACCCCCAACATCTTCTCCAGCCGCTTTTTAAAATGGGAGGGGGTTTCCAGGAAGAGCCGCAGGTCAAAAAGGGCGATGGCCGGGGGCAGTTCCAGATCCCGGGCCCGGGCCACCAGGTCGCTCTGGGTGATGACTCCCACCAACAGGCCGGCGGCGTCCATCACCGGGACGCCGCTGATGCGGTGTTTCTCGAGTAAGGCCGCCACCTGGGAAACCGGGGTTTCCGGGGTGGTGGCAATCACCTCTTTGGTCATGATATCACGCGCTTGCAGCATATACCTTCCTCTGTAATAGGAATACGGCCCTGCATAAATTCGTGGAGAACTTCCGGAAAAACCTGGAGCAGGTCCCCGGCCATCAGCCCCCGGGGGCCATGGGCCGCCACCCAATAGTCCGCGGCCAGGCCGTGGAGATAGACCCCCAGCCGGGCCGCGTCCCAGGGAGACAGCTTCTGGGCGAGAAAGCCGCCGATAAGGCCGGTGAGCACGTCGCCGGTGCCGCCGCTGGCCAGGGCCGGGTTGCCCGTGGAGTTGACGCTGACTCGCCCCCCGGGGTCGGCCACCAAGGTCTGCGCGCCTTTGAGCACCACCACCGCGTGGGTGCGGGCCGCGGTCTCCCGGGCCGTGCGCAGGCGGTGGGCCTGCACCTCCGCCACCGTGCTTCCCAGGAACCGGGCCATCTCCCCGGGATGGGGGGTAAGCAGGCGGGGACCGGCCGCAGACTGAAGCAGGCCCGGGTCTCCGGCCAGGGCATTGACCCCGTCCGCGTCGATGACCAGGGGCAGGGTCAGGTCCCGGGCCAGGCGGCGCACCAGTTCCTGGGTCTCCGGGTGGGTTCCCAGTCCCGGTCCCAGGGCCGCCGCGGTCATCTTTCCCAGAAAGGTTTGCAGCGGCTCCAGGGCCATCCTGCCCAGGGCCCTGGCGTCTGCCGCTTCCGGGAGGGGCAGGGTCATGGCCTCGGTGACCTTCACCTCCAGGATATCATTGAGGCTGGCGGGAATCCCCAGGGTCACCAGACCCGCGCCGGCCCGCAGGGCCCCCTCCGAGGCCAGGGCCGCGGCCCCGGTCTTGCCCGCAGAACCGGCCAGGACCACCAGGTGGCCGAAAGTCCCTTTGTTGCCGGCAAAAGGCCGGGGCGGAAGAAGGCCCCGCATCTCCGGGGCCTCCGCCAGTTCCACCGGCAGGTCTTTAGCCAGTTCCGGGGGAATGCTGATATCCACCTGCCAAAGACGGCCTACGTAATCCCGGCCCGGAGGGAGGATCTGGCCGATCTTGGGCCAGCCGTAGGTGACCGTGACCTGGGCCTGGACGGCCGCGCCCAGGGGCTGGCCGCTATCCCCGCAGAGGCCGGAAGGGATGTCCACGGCCAGCACCGGCGGCCGCAGATGATTGATTTCCTCGATCACCAGGCGCATCAGGCCCCGGACCTCGCTGTTCAGGCCGGTGCCCAGGAGGGCGTCGACGATGAGCGCGGCCCGGGCCAAATGGTGCGCCAGGGGGTTCAGGTCCTTTTCTTCCCGGACCTCCACGATCTCCACGCCCAGGCGGGCGGCGATCTCCAGATTGACCCGGGCGTCCCCCTGGACCTGGTCCCGGGCCGCGGTCAGGAAGACAGCCACCGGGAGGCCCGCCTGGGCCAGGTAGCGGGCCACCACGCAGCCGTCGCCGCCGTTGTTGCCCCGCCCGGCCACCACTGCCACCGGTCCGGCCAGTTGGGGGAATTCCCGGCGGAGAATCTGGTAGGTGGTGCGCCCTGCGTTCTCCATGAGCACCAGAGAAGGGATGCCCACCTCTTCGATGGCCCGGCGGTCCAGTTCCCGCATCTCCCCGGCAGTGACCAGCTTCATGTCCGCCCCGATCAATGTCAGCAGCCGCAGGCCTTTGCCTGGGCAAACTTTATTTTCGACAAAGAAGTTGGGTGTAAAGATACCACAATCCTTGGGAAAAAGCCAAGCTTGCCAGCAGGCCGGGGTTGAACCGGCCCTTAGCGCTCCGGTGACAGATCATGGTTAGGGATGATTGTCAGGTTGAGGGAATCGAATAATAAAGCCCTGTCGATTACCTGCACCCTTCATTAAACTTAGGGGACAGTAAAAAGTTTCCCAAATAACTTCTAAATCGGCGTGTTTAATTTGTTGCCCTGACTGCAATCTATCTTCATGAGTTATATGGATAATTACCTTTTATTTTTTACAGGGAAGCCTTATTAAGAAACTTTGCCAAACTTTATTAAAGTTGATTTTAATTGACATTTCAATATCCTATTCTTAAGTTTACAAAAAACAGAAAAAGCCAAACCCATTGTGAGGTGGGGACGGAAAGCTGCGGGTCTCGATTTTTTATGAGATAGCCGGGTTGCCTGAAAATGGGCCCCGGTTTTTTTTATTCTGAGCCGAGGCCCAGGGGTTAGGTGATTATCAACATTTGGGAAGGGAGTTAAAAGCTTTGCCTGATTCCGGCTAAAAACCCGGGAGTCCGGCAAGGAGCCGGAAAGCCGCCAAGGAAAGGAATTCCTTTTGGGTTTGGTGCAATCTGTCCAGAGTTTGAACCAGATCGCCTGGCCGGAAGAGAATATTGGCCAGCGGCGCACCCCGTTTAAGTCAGCCGCCTGGCGTCCCCACCCTGTTATTAGCCCCGCTGGGGTGGAGACCCTGGAAGAAGCTCTGGGTTATATCCATCAGCTCTATCAAAACGGGCGTACCGATGAGCTGGTGTCCCTGCTGCGAGGCAATCCGGTCTTTCGTGAGGCCTGGCAGATCCTGCAGCAGTATTCCTCCCGGGGCTCTGAGGCTTCCGGGGGCCTGGTGCCGCCACTCCCTGACCAGGCAGCGGAACCTTCAGCACTTGCCGTTCTTTCCCCAGGCCGGCCAACCCCCGACCAACTCCCCATCACGAGCCCAGACCGGGCGGCATTGCAGGTTACGGCCACCCAAGGATCCTCCCCGGAAATCCAGTCCGCCCAGACTAATCTCGTTCCGGTCCCCAAATCTTCCCGGACCCTGGCCGCCGGCCGCCAGATTTATGAAAACCAGGCCCTCTATTATGCCCAGGAAAAGGCCAACTTTCCCAGGATCAGTATCAGGATTTAAGCCGCCGCATTTTTTCTTTCTTCCGGAAAATCCCCGCAATAATTTGCAGGTTTGACAACTTCTGGCCGTGAAGTTTGGAGAGGGGCAAGTCATTTCCTGCTGTACCCGGCTTGCCCCTTCGAGAAAGCAATCGGTTAAGGCGGATGAAAATTTTAGTAAGAGAAAGAGGGTTATAGTCCCCCTTCACACCCTTAAAGACAGACGCCAGGCAGATTATTATCTGCGGTCTTATCCCTTTGACTGGCGGGTTAATGGAATGTTGCACCCGTGAATGGTTCTGCACACGAGGAAATTATGGCGCAAGCAATCCAACAAATGGCGGAGATCAACATCATCATCAATAAATTGGCAGATGGAGATGCTCGCTTATACAAGGCTTGTCCCAGAGAAAATTATTGACAAGCATCAGAAATTCCCGGGGGACAAAAGAGTCTTTGCCAGAAAAAATAAGAATGGGGCTAAAGAAAAATACGAAATTAAAATAAAATTCTTGACAATATAAAATTTAATAATAAAAATTAGAATACACTCAGAAACACATTTCACAAAAAAAGTGAGGAATATTCCTATGGCCAACGAAGTTTTGAAGTTAACCGCTCAGATTGTAATCTCTCACGCCTCAATGAGCGAGCTTACCCCGGCTGAATTAGTGGACGAAATTAAAGAAGTCTATAATACCCTGTCTTCCTTGGAAGGAGAGATGGGACTATTGGAGGCAGGCGGACCGGTAAAAGGTGCAGAGGCTGAGGTGGTGAAGAAGCCTTCGATCCCTCTTAAAGATATTGTCAAAGAAAAGTACGTGGTTTGCTTGGAGTGCGGCAAGAAGATGCGCACCTTAAAGGCCCATATCCGCAAGGCCCACAGTTTAATGCCGAAAGAATATTTTAAGAGATTCGGCCTGGATCCGAAAAAATATCCTTTAGTATGCAAGGAATATTCCGAGCAGCGCCGGAAGCTGGCGGTGGAAAAGGGCCTGGGGGCCAAAAGAGGTGCGCGTAAGGCGGCCAAGCCGGCGTAAACGCGATAAATAAGTCTTTAGGCATCTGCTCCGGGGGGCCAGTTCCACAGATCTGAGTCCCCCTATTATGCCTTATTTAGGGACCAGCTCGTGGTCCCTTTTTGTTTAGCCGGTGTCGGCGGCCGGGAGCTATTCCCCGTCAGGAGTTTCTCTATCCCTGATAATCTGGCCGCCGATTTTTTTGGTGCCCACAGCCGCGGGCGCTTGTTGTCTCTCTTCGATTCTGCTGGACTTCTCCGGCATCTGCGGGGGAGGTGTCTCCATGGACTTCGATTGCCCCGGTTTTTTAGGAAGGGGCTGCGGACCCGGCGCTTTTTCTTTTTCGGGTGCCGCGCTCTGGGCCGGGAGCAATGGCCCGGAGGCCGGGGCTGAGGGTGCGGCTTGGGCTGCAAGGGCCGCAGCCAGGACCACGGCGGCCATCAGACCCGGGGGTCCTTGAAAAAATGTCTTGGTGAACTGCCACATGATGGTTTCCTCCCTTACCAGAAATCGTGCGTGGTTTTGATCAAAGCGTTTCTGCCTTAGTCTCTGCCAATCCTAAAACTTCAAAGACCTCCAGGGGTTCCTGGCGGCCTTTGACCGTCCGGGTTTCCCGGCGGCCGGTCACCACCCCCGGGGCTGCGGCGATGGTACTGGAACTGGCGACAATGGTCCAGCCCAATTCTTTGGTCAGGGACTCCAGCCGCGAGGCGGCGTTCACCGTGTCGCCGATGGCCGTGAATTCCAAGCGCCGGGGGGAGCCGATATTGCCGATAATGGCCTCCCCGGTATGCAGGCCGATGCCGATGGCGAAGTCGGGTAAGTCGAGGCCGCGGTAATTTTCGGTCATCCAGATGCGAAATTCCTGGGCTTTCCGGGCCAGATCCAGGGCCGCCCGCAGGGCGCGGCGGGCCTGGTCCGGATAAGGCACTGGAGCCCCGAAGACCGCCATGATGGCATCGCCGATGAATTTATCGACGCTGCCTCCTTGCGCCAAAATGGGCTCGCAGGCCCGGCTGAAATAAGTGTTGAGCATTTCCACCACTTGGTGGGGCTCCAGTTTCTCGGAAATGGTGGTGAAATTGCGGATATCCGTAAAAAGCACGGTTACCCGGTAGGCCTCGCCGCCCAGGTCGGGGAACTGCCCTGAGGACAAAATCTTCTCCACTACTTCGTCGTTAACATAGCGGGAAAAGATCTTGCGGACCCGGGCCCGTTCCCGTTCCTCGCCGGTGAGTTTGATCCCCAGGATGCCCACATAACTCAGAATAAGCCCCAATTGAAGATTGGCCGCAGGCAGCAGCCAGTAATGGCGAAACAGCAGATAGGCAAAGAGCGCGGCCAGGGCGCAGAGGGCCGCGGCCGCGGCCACCCCCCGCCAGGGGGACAGGCGGTAAATCAGAATGCTGCCGCCCAGGATGACACCGAACAGGTATAAAGCTCGCAGATAGCCCGGTACCGGCCGGGGAAAGACGCCGGTGAGCAGGGTTTCCATGATATTGGCGTGAATCTCCGGGCCGCTCATATCGTCGCTGCCCTGCCAGCCCCAGAGGCTCAACGAATAGGGGGTGAGTTGCCTGTCCTGGGGGTTGGGTTCGGTGGCCACGATCACGATTTTGTCCTGGAGAGCCAGGATTTCCCGGTCCTGAAGGGCGCCGGGGGCCAGGAAACGCTGCATGGAGACGCGGGGGAAGGTATCCGGAGGGCCGGCGAAGCCGATCAAGGGCAGGGAATTGATCACCGCGGCGCTGGGGTGGTCTCCGGACCAGTCTCGAAGGGCCGCCTGGCCTTGCAGCCGCGCCGCTTCCCCGGCCGGGTCCCGGCCCTGGGCCCGGGTGGCCAGGAGCTTGCCGAAGGTCAGCCCCACCTGGTGGTAATCATCGGCCAGGGCCGGGACAAAGCGGCGAATCGCGCCGTCGTGGTCATTGAAAAAATTCAGCAGGCCCACATCCTGCCGTGACCGGGGCAGGGAAGACAGGTAACTGGGGATGGGCAGTATGATCTTTCCTTTCCCCAGTTCATCATTGGTCAAATTTCCGGCAAGGACCACCTGGCCCGAAGCCAGTTGCTGCTTGAAGGCCCCGTCAAAGTTAAGGCTGGGGTGGTTGCGGGGTAAATCTTGAGTCTGCAGCCAGGATTCCATGCTGATCTGGAAAAGAAAATCGAGGCCGATGATCCGGGCGCCCACCCGCCGCAGAACCTCGATGACCCGGGCAAAATGCGGGGTCCAACAGACCAGGGGCTCATCCGGGTGAGCCTGCAAGGTCGCCCCATCCAGGGCGACGATTACCACGTGCTGCGGTTGATAGCGGACCCCGGCCAACCGGTGCCAGAAATCGTAATAAAAAGTCTCCGGCCGCTCCAGCCAGCCGGCCCAGGTGATGCCGGCCACCGCCACGCAGACCGCCAGCATCAGGGCGAAAAAGAGGGGGGTATCTTTACGGCGGAGAATTTTGGACATGTACCCGTTGGGCTCATTGCACCGAAAAGTAAACGCTTTTTTCCGCGGTCCCCAGGCTGCTGAGGACGCGGAAGGTGGCCACATAGTTGCCGGGGGGAAAGTCGGGGGGGACATTATAAGCGACCCGAGCCCCATAGGTGCCGTTGGGCACCTGGCGTTCCTCCTGATAGGGCTGGTTGATCAGTTGCCCGTCTTTACTGATCTCCCGCACCAGTTGCACCGGCACCGGCTGGTTCTGGGGGTTAATCACCCGGTATTTCATGGTGAGCATAATCTGGGTTCCCGGTCTGACCCGGTTGGGCTGGACGTAGACTTGATCAATGGCGACCGCGTTTCCCATGGGGGGAGCGTACCCTGGATTGTAGCCGGGGGGCGGTCCCTCCGGTTGAGCGGCCTGGGCCCGGGCGATGTTCTGGTTCTGGTCCCGGGCGTAGATGGAACCGGCCAGGCCGCCGGCTGCGGCACCGGATGCGGCTCCGATCCAGGCGCCCGTCCCCGGGTTGCCGGTGGCCGCGCCGATGATGGAGCCTAAAGCCGCGCCCGCGGCCGCGCCGCCCACCATGCCCCCGGCCGCGGACGCGGCCGGGTCATAATAGCCGCTGGAGGTCTGGCATCCGGCCAAGGCCGCGCCCAGCATTACCACTAAAGCCATTGCCATAATTTTCTGCCCCATGGTGGGTTCCTCCCTAAAAGCTTAGGGGATATTGTACTATGTTAAAATCGTCTCCGCCAAATTTTCTGGAAATTATATTTACTACTGAAGACAGGACTTAATGCCAGGTTTCAGTCAAAAGGCAATCTGGGCCGTTGCCGACTGTGTCGACGCACAAGCTAAACGCCCCATAGAGGAGCTTGTTGAAAAATTACCTTCATATGGAAATTCAGGGCCTCAGAGAAAACCAAAGGTATTTAAAGTCCCCCTTTGAAAAAGGGGGACTTTAGGGGGATTTCAGGCGCTTAGCAAATCCCCCCTAACCCCCCTTTTTCAAAGGGGGGGATAAGAAACCATTCTAATCAGGCTCATAAGCTATTTTTCCACAGCCTGATAGACCCTGGCAGATTCACGTTGACTGGGCCTGGGCCTGGAGGTATAGTTCTCCAAGAATCTGAATTAAATACTATTTTTTAATTTTTACGGCCAACTGCCATGAAAATCACCCTGGCCCAACTCAATCCCATTGTGGGGGATGTTTCCGGGAACCTGCAAAAAGTCGTGGACACCCTGGAGCAGTATGGACCGGAAACGGACCTCATCGTCTTCTCCGAGCTTTTCCTGGTGGGTTACCCCCCCCGGGACCTGCTGGAGCAACCCGCGTTGATCGAGGCCACCCAGGCCGCAGTTGAAAAACTCCTGGCGGTCTCCCGGAACTTTCCCCGGACCGGGATGCTGGTGGGCGCGCCTATGCCCACCGGCCAGGATACGGGCAAGGGGCTGAACAATTGCGCCCTCTTGATCTGCGGGGGGGAGATTCTTTTTCGCCAGAACAAATCCCTGCTCCCCACCTACGACGTCTTTGATGAAACCCGTCACTTCGCGCCCGCGGCCCAGGTGGAGGTGTTTCCCTTCCAGGGGGAAAAGCTGGGCATCTCCATCTGCGAAGACGCTTGGTATGACCCGGAACTGTGGTCCCGGTGCCTTTATTCCTTAGACCCCATCCAGGTCCTGGCCGAAAAAGGGGCCACCCTGCTCATCAATATCTCCTCTTCCCCCTTCCAGGTGGGCAAGGAAGAGGTTCGCTTCCGCTTGCTAAATCATCACGCCCAGAGATTCGGGCTGCCGGTTATTTATGTCAACCAGGTGGGGGGCAACGACGAGTTAATCTTTGACGGCCGCAGTCTGGTCCTGGATGGCCGCGGGGTTCCTTCACTGGTGCTGCCCGCCTTCCGGGAGGCGGTGGCCACCGCGGACCCGTCTGCCCCCGGCCAGCCGGGCCTCTATGAGCCCCTGGAGGAAATCGCCAACGTGCATGCGGCCCTGGTCCTGGGCCTCCGGGATTATCTCCACAAATGCGGTTTTTCCCGGGCGGTGGTGGGACTCTCCGGCGGGGTGGACTCCGCGGTCACCTGCTGCCTGGCCCAACAGTCCCTGGGAAAAGAGAACGTTCTGGGGGTGCTGATGCCCTCGCCTTACTCTTCCCGGGGCAGTATCCGGGATTCCCGCAAATTGGCGAAGAACCTGGGCATTCCCTCCCGGGAGATTCCCATCACCCCTATCTACCGCGCGTACCTGCGTTCCTTGAAAGGGCACCTGGAGGTGGAGAAGCTCGGGGTGTCCCTGGAGAACGTCCAGGCCCGCATCCGGGGCAATATCCTCATGGCCCTGTCCAACGAATTCGGGTACCTGGTGCTCTCCACCGGCAACAAGAGCGAGCTGGCGGTGGGCTACTGCACCCTTTACGGGGACATGAGCGGGGGCTTAAGCGTCCTGGCGGACGTGCCCAAGACCATGGTCTATCAACTGGCCCGCTTCCTGAACCGGGAAAAGACCTTAATACCTGAAGAGATCATCACCAAGGCCCCGTCCGCGGAACTGCGGCCCGGCCAGAAAGACCAGGACACCCTGCCGCCTTATGAAATCCTGGACCAGATCATGAACTGCTACCTGACCGAAGGCTATGCTTATAAGGACATTATCGCCTTGGGTTTTGATCCCCAGGTGGTGCGGTGGGTCATCCGGGCCATTGACCGCAGCGAATACAAGCGGCGGCAGGCCGCGCCGGGCCTGAAAATCACCTCCAAGGCCTTCGGCATGGGCCGCCGTATTCCCATTGCCGCCAGGTATGAGTTTTAAAGAAAAAATCTAACCACAGAGACACAAAGAGCACAGAGAATCACAGAGTTGATGATGAATGCTTTGGCGCCAAAGCGCCAAAGCATTAATTTTTTCCTCTGTGAACCTCTGTGTCCTCCGTGCCTCTGTGGTTAATCCTTTTCTTACATTGCCTTGGGCATCTTGCCTTCGGGCACGGCCAGGGGCGCGGCTTCCTGACTCTCCGGCGGCTGGGCCGGAGGCGCGGGCGGCTGTGGGTCCGCTGACTCGGGCGGTTGCGGCGGCGTTGCCTCCGGCGGCGGTGGTGGTGCCGGGGTTTCCGGAGGGGCAGGCGCCTGGGGCGGCGGCGCGGTCGCGCCCTCTGGAGGGGTTGGCGGTGTGGGCGCCGGGGGCGGCGGCACCGCGGGTTTTCCCTCCGGAGTCAGGAGCACCTCCCCCGGGGGCGGCTGGCCTGGGGCTTCAGCCCCGGGGGGTTGGACGCCTCCTTGGGGCAGGGTTTTGAAATAAGAGGGGTTTATGCGGGAGAGGATAGCCGGAGGCGGGTCCACTCGCATCCAGGGCCCTTTGACGTTTTTGCTGCGGTACCAGATCCCTGCCCACAAGAAATAATACCGGCCCCGGTGGCGGAAGACGTCCGTGGGCAGATTGGGGGCGTGAGACACCTGGGGCAAATCGGGCATCGGCGTCCATTGGGGGACCACCTGGGGGGGCACGGGAATAATGCGCAGGCGCTCCGCGCCCGCGGTGCTGGCGGCAGTGACCGCCGCCAGTACCGCCATCATCAGGGTTACTTTGAATATTTGCAGCCCAGACTTAGCTATCGGCATCTGCATAATCTTCCTTTTTTCACCAGGGCCGCCCGTATTTGAACGCGGCCCGGTGCAGTCGGTAAATCCCCCGGGGCAAATGCCGCACCAGGTGCCAGCGGCCGTACAGAGATTTGCCTCTGTACCAATAGCCGCCGTAGTAATAATAATACCAATTCCCATACCAGAACAGATCTGCAGGGATATTGGGGGCATAGGCCACCCGGTGATTGCCCGGAGCCGGGGTCCAATGGGGCGAGACCCCGGGAGGCAAGGGCGGCGGAGGCTGGGGCACCCGGGCGTCAAGCCCGCCGGCGCTGCAAAATATTATGAGCGCCAATAAGACGGCAGTCAATTTCGGGCGGCGTGGCATAAGATCATATCCTGATTAATCCGGAATGCTGCGGCGGCGGCCCAGGGACAGGTCGTGGAGGGGCAGGAGGATGTCCGCCACTTCCCGGACCCGGCGGGCGCTCTCATACGCGTCAATGGCGTTGATGTGCACCCCCGGGGCCACCACCGGTCCGGACGCGGGAAAGTTCTGCTCATTGCAGCAAAACCCGGTAATCACCGCCTTGCCCTGGCTGGTGTTCACCACCACTGATTGGCCCCCCACGGTGTGGCCGGGGGTGAGCAGCACCTGGATGCCTTTCACGATCTCCTGGTCCCCCTCCACCAGCACCACCTCCACGTCGTCCAGGAGGTCCGGGAAGTAGCGGTGGTCCAGGGGATGGGGGTCCTGGAAAAATTCGTATTCCTTCTTCTGCACGTAGACCCGGGCCTTGGTGCACTTGTAGTCGTTTTCGCAATGGTCGTTGTGCAGATGGGTATGGATGATGATGTCGATGTCCCCGGGTTTGAGGCCATAGGTGGCCAGGGCCTCCTCGAACTCCAGCACCTTGAGGCCGTATTCCTCCTCCAGGCCCGGGGGGACCATGAATTGCTCCAGACCGGTGTCCACCAGGATCTTTTCCGGCCCCCCTTCCAGATAAAAGACATAAATGGGAAGAAAGATACGTTTGCCGTAACCTTTCAGATAAGTCATGATGCCCTGGTCGGTCTCATTGGCTCCCACCACCAGGGGATGGATGACATACTGGCGCATGGTCTCTCCTTATTTGATTCCCTTTGGGAGAATATATTATACCGGCCTCAGGAAAAACTGAAATATTTCTTCCCCGGCATTTGTCCGTTATTGAAAAACCTTTTAATGGCCGGTGCGAGGAAGACCGATATGATGTGCAAGGGGGAATCTGTTATCCCCCGGTGGGGGACCGGCAGCCAGGTTTTTCTAAAAATCCCTGGCGCGTCTGGGCATGATTGAAAAGGCCAGCGGTTCATGAGTGGGAAAAAGCTCACCAAGGCGGAACTTCTCCAGGAGATGGGGGAGTTGCGCCACCGCCTCACCAGGCTGGAGGAATCCCAGACCTGGCTCAGCCAGATCGAGGAGGAACTGCTCTCCGCGGAAAAAGAGAAGGCCCTGCTTCTCGATGCCATGGTGGAGCCCATCGTCTATCTGGACCCCGATCTGCAGATTTTATGGACCAACCGGGCGGCCGTGGATTCTCTGAAATTGACTCCCAGCCAGGCATTGTCCAACCGTTTCCCGGAGTTGGAGTCTGGCTCAAACCAGGTGGCCCTGCCGCTTAACGCAGCCTTGAGAACCAGGTCCCCCCAGGAGCGGGAAATCACCTCCCAGGATGGCCGCGTCTGGCATTTGCGGGTCTATCCGGTCCGGGGAGTGCAAGGGGGAATCACCGGGCTCCTGGTGGCCCTATTGAATATCACTGCCCGCAAGCGGGCCGAGGAAGAGCTGCAAGAGGGCCTGGCCAAACTGCGCAGGGCCTTTGAAGGCGTGGTCCAGGCCATGGCCATGGCCATGGAAATGAAAGACCTGTACACTTCCGGACATCAGCAGCGGGTGTCGCAATTAGCCTGCGCCCTGGCCGGGGAGATGGGCCTCCCGGCCGCGCGCATCGACGGCCTGCGGGTAGCCGGCCTGCTCCATGATCTGGGAAAAATCGCGGTGGCCTCGGAGATCCTCAGCAAGCCGGGGAAAATCAATGAGTACGAGTTTGCCATCATCAAGGCCCATCCCCAGATAGGCTACGACATCCTGAAGGCCATCGAATTTCCCTGGCCGGTGGCCCAGATCATCCTGCAGCACCACGAACGCCTGGACGGCTCCGGCTATCCCGGGGGCTTGCAGGGGGAGGAGATTCTCCTGGAGGCCAAAATCCTGGGGGTGGCGGATGTGGTGGAGGCCATGTCCTCCCATCGCCCCTACCGGCCGGCCATCGGTATGAACCAGGCCCTGGAGGAGATCTCCCAAAACAAAGGGGTGGCTTACGACCGGGAAGTGGTGGAAGCCTGCATCAAACTCTTCAACGTTAAGGGCTTTAGATTCGAGTAAGGGCCTCAGCAGAGCCAGCAGCCTTTTTCCCGTACTTCTTCATACCACTTGGTCCGGAGGACCCGAATCTCCTCTTTCTCCACTAACAAAAGGACGCGAGCCTGAGCCATGTCGATGAAGCCGCCGAAATAAGCGAACTTCACCAGGTTTTCCAGGTTTTCCGGGGAGAAATCCCGGGCATAGTCCGGCACCCGCTCCCACATCTCTTCGGCCTGGATGATGGCCTTTACTTGCTCAAAATTAGCCTTGAGTTTTTCGGAGTCGTCCATGGTAGAGAATTCAATTTAACCACAGAGGCACAGAGAGCGCAGAGAATCACAGAGATAACTATCAATGCCTTGGCGCTGTGGCGCCAAGGCATTGATTTTTCCACTGTGGAACTCTGTGTCCTCTGCGTCTCTGTGGTTAACCTTTTTTCTCTCTCATTTAAGCCAGGGGGAGATCAGTTTCTTGGCGGTATTGATGGGGATGGCGAAACCGATGCCCTGGCCCTGGGAGGCGATCATGGTATTGATGCCGATCACCTGGCCGTTGATGTCCAGCAAGGGGCCGCCGCTGTTCCCCGGGTTGATGGAGGCGTCGGTCTGGATAAAATCCCCGTAGGTGCCCTGCCCCAGGCCGCTGCGGCCGGTGGCGCTGACGATGCCCACGGTCATGGTCTTCTCCAGGCCGAAGGGGCTGCCGATGGCAATGGCCCACTGGCCCACCCGGATCTTGCCGGAATCACCCAGCATCGCGGCTTTCAGACCCCCGGCCGGCACCTGCACCAGGGCCAGGTCAAACTTGGGATTGCTGCCGATCAACTTGCCGGTGAGCTGTCTGCCGTCGTGGAGATGCACCTGCAACTGCTGGGACCCGGCCACCACGTGGCGGTTGGTGAGGATGTAACCCCGGGAGTTGATGATAATCCCGGAGCCCTGGCCCACCTGGCGTTGCCGCACCGGCGGCGGCCGGTCGAAATCCCGGAACGCGCCCTCAAAGGGGGTGCCCCGGAAAAAATCCTCCGGTACGCCATAAGGCTGACGGGTCACCACCCGCACCGCCTTCAGGCTGACCACCGCGGGCATCACCTGGGAGGCCACCCGGATGAAGTCTTCCTGGAGGCCCACCGCAGTGGCCCCATAAGCCTGAGTTTGGGTTCCCGGCCATCCCAGGAGCAGGGTCAAACTGATCAAAGCGAGAAAGTATATATTCAAATATCTGGACATTATCACCTCCTAATTTCTCACACTTAATCTTTCCTGTGTCGGGAGCAGATTTTCCCGGGATGCTGTGCAAGTTCCCGGTTATAAAGCTCCCCTCCTCTGGTGCCCATCATTACCCACAAGTTTATATCTTAAGGATATTATTCATATTATTACCCTCTCCCCTCGGGGGAGAGGGTAGGGTGAGGGGGGCTTAATGTCATACTATTGCTCCGCATAGCTACTGAGCGGTAGCACAGGCTTTCCAGCCTGTGCGGATTACCGGGGCGGGCGAGACGCCCGCCCTACGATTCTTCTCATATTTTTATGGGTGGCTCCAGGCCCATGAGTAACTGCCTTTTAATTAACATAAGCTCTTCCCACCTCCCATCACTTGTGGGTAATGATAAGCCTCAAAGGGGGAGGTGGAACAGACCTTATTCTTCTTAGAGATAATCTTCTTGATGATGCATTAGTTATTGTCTCGCTTTTGTTCCTAATGCTTTTTAACAAAGTAGTGACCTGCGACTTGATTAAAAATCTGTCACTTGTTTTTCCTCGGGTGTCATAATCACACCAACAACCGGATTGCCCGTGCCTCCCGGGGCGGGGGCGGGGGCCCGATGACGGCCAGGACTTCCGGGGGGATGAGGCTCTCGGCCAGGGCCAGGAAGGGATAGCCTTTAGGGGCCGTGTCTGCGCCCGCCGGGCCTAAGTCCCGGAGGCCCAGGTCGCCGCCCAGGGCCAGACACACCGCCGGGGCCTGGGGCTGGTGGCGGGTCCAAAAGACCTGGAGTTCGCAGGGTCCGCCTTCCCCGGGGCCGGACCGGCCCTGGAGGGTGTGCACCGCGCCGTCGGGGTATTTAAGCCGCAATGACTCTCCCCGCCAGATGGGGGAGAGGACCTCCAGACGCTGCCGGGGAAGGCCTTGGGGGACGTGGTCGCAGGGATGTACTTCGTATTCGAGAAAGTTTTCCATAAAAACCTGAAAGGGGTTAGCCAGCAGCCAGTGGTCAGTGGTCAGTGGTCAGTGGTCAGTTTCATTGCTCTTATTACTTATTACTTATTACTTATTACTGATCCCTGACCCCTGATCCCTGGCCCCTATTCCCCCTCCCGGCAATCCAGTAAGACCTTCAACACTCCTGGCCGCTGGGCCCAGGCCAGAGCCTCCAATCCTTGGGAGAGGGGAAACCGCCGGTCGATCAAGGGGCGGGGATCGATCCATTTCCGGGCCAGCATCCGCATACCCGGGCCGAAGGAGCCGCACCGGCTTCCCAACAGGCGCACTTCCGGCACTACCAGGGCTGCGGGGTCCAGGGGGTAATGACCGGCATAGGTGCTTTTCATCACCACCGCGCCCCGGGGCCGTACCCGGGCCAAGGCCAAATCCAGCCCCGAGCGCGCCCCGCTGGCTTCCACTATCACCTCATAGTCCCAGGCGGGTAAATCTTTTTCCAGGAAAGTCGTCACTCCATAGGGTCGGGCCAGGGCCAGGTGCGCCTCGTGGTGTCCCACCAGGTGCACTGCCACCTCGCTGCGTCCCAGGGCCCAGGCAATCAACAGTCCCAGGTTGCCGTCGCCCACCACCAGTACGGGGGACTTACCGGCCAGGGGCACGGCTTCCATTACCGCCAGGGCCGCAGACAGGGGCTCGGTGAAGACCGCGGCCTCATCCTCCACCTGGACAGGCACAGCCACGAGGTTGGCCTCGGGCAGCGTCAGATAAGAGGCGAACGCGCCATCCCGGTTCTTGAGGCCGATAACCTGGCGCTCCCGGCAGTGGCGGGGCCAGCCCCGGCGGCAGAGGTCGCACGCGCCGCAACTGACGTTGATCTCTCCCACCACCCGCTGCCCCAGCCAGGAGGAGTTCCGGGGACCGGCCACCACCCCCACGAACTCATGGCCCATGACCCCCCGGAAGCCGTGATAACCCCGGAGGACTTGAAGATCAGTGCCGCAAATGCCCGCCAGGGTCACCCGGATCAGGACCTCCCCCGGCTTCGGCTCGGGGCGGGGAAGCTTTTTCAGGACTACTTGCCGGTCTTCACCGCAATAAAGGGCGAGCATGATTTAATAATACCTTATTCTTCTCAATCCCTCAAAGGGGTAGCGGGCCTGGAGCACAGTACCCGGAAAAATTTAAAAGAACTTTTCTCTTGGTAATTATGTGATCAGGTTAGCGGCAGGCATCCGCCAATACCTCCAGGGTTTGGGCAACGGTCTTCTCCCAACTCAGGTGGGCCACCGCCTCCCGCGCGGCCCGGCGCACCCGGGGGTCCCGGCCCCGGTCCAGATATTCCTCCAGGGCCAGGCGCAGAGAGGCCGTGTCCCCGGGTTGGCCCAAAACCGCGCCGTTGGCCCCGGGGCTGATAAATTCCCCCGCGCCGTTGGCCCCGGTGGTCACCACCGGACAGCCGCAGCCCAGGGCCTCCAGGACCACATTGCTGCAAGGGTCGTAGATGGTGGGTAGGGCCAGGACTCCGGCCACCTGGTAAAAAGGCGCGGTGTCCGCCTGGGGCCCCCAGAATTTGACTTGGGACCCCAGTCCGAGACCCGCGGCCAGCCGTTGATAGCGCGCCACCGGGCCTTTGCCCACCACCCATAGCTGATGATCAGGCTTATGGAGAGCGGCAAAGGCCTCCAGGAGATAGGCCAGGCCCTTGCGCGCGAAACCGGAGCCCACGAATAAGACCACCCGGGCGCTCTCGGCCAGGCCCAACCTGGCCCTTAAGGCCGCGGCCTCCGCCTCTTCCAGGGGCCGGAATTGCCGGTGATCCAGGCCGTTATAAATGACCCGGATCTTCTCCGGGGCCAGGCTGTAATGCTCTATTATTTCCCGCTGCACCTGCCGGGAATTGGCGATCACCCGGAGCAGGCGGGGATCGGTGAATAAACGTTTCTCCAGCCCCAGGACGACCCCGTGGAAGAAGCTGAGCTTCTGAGCCAGGCGGGCGAAGGGCGAGAGATAAGGGCCGCGCCGCCGTAGATACTCCAGGTGGCAGCCGTCCCCGGCCCGGTAAACCTGGGGGGAAAGAACGCGCTCCAGGCTGAAGACCACCTGGCCCGGGTTGCGCCGCAAAAGCTGGCGCACCTTCAGGGCATAGGTAAGCACCCGGACGGTCTTGCCCCCCCGGACCGGGACGGCCGCATAGTTGACGCCCGGCCCCAGGAGCCTTTGGGCTTCTTCTTCTTTATCCGTGCCATAGACCGTTACTTCCTGGCCGGCCCCGGCCAGGCCCCGGGCCAGGTTGATGAGGGTGGCCTCCGCGCCGCCCGGCGCGCTGACCCGCTGTCGGAGGAGGGCGATTTTCATAAAAGTGAGCAATGAGCAGTGAGCAGTTGATCATGGGCCGTATGGCCCACGCGCAAAGTATGAAAAGGTGACCGTAGGGGCGGGCGTCCCCGCCCGCCTGGGTAACTCGCACAGGCTGGAAAGCCTGGGCCACCGCCCGGTGCTTTTCAGGACATTGAGCAGAAATATCGGGCGTGCCGCGCACGCCGATTGCCGGTCACAAAAAATGGAAAACGGAAAATAATCATTTGCCAAAATGACGCGCCATAGCGTCCAGCACCTCATCCGCAGTCAGTTCCACCAAACAGCGGCTGATCTTGGACCCCTCGCAGCCGTCTTTGCCGCAGGGCAGGCACTGCCAATCCTTTTTTATTACCAGGTGGCCCGGCCCCCAGGGGCCCCAGTTGAAATCCCCGGAGGGGCCGAAGAGGGCCACCGCCGGGGTGCCCACGGCCGCGGCCAGGTGCATGGGCGCGCTGTCCACCCCGAAGAAAAACCGGGCCTGGGCCATCAAGGCCCCCAGTTCCTTGAGGGTCAGTTTGCCCACCAAATTAATGGGGGACACGCGGCTCTCTTGGAGAATCTGGGCGGCCAGTTCCAGCTCATGCGCGGCAGTGGAGCCGGTGAGGACCACCGGCAAATGCTTCTCCCCCTGCAAAGCCTCCAGGACCCGGGCATAGCCCCCCGGCGTCCAACATTTGAAGCGCCAGCCAGCGGCCGGGTGCATGACCACAAAGCCTCCGGGAGTTAGGGAATGGGAGGCCAGTAGCGCGTCTACCCGGTTCTGCACCTCAGTGGGCCAGAAAAAGTGCAAGCGGGGTTGGCGGGGCTCAACCCCCAGGGCTCGCACCATCTCCAGGTTATGTTCCACCATATGCATTCGCAAAGGGGGAGGGGGCAGCATCCGGGTAAAACAGAAACGGTGCCAGAAGGCCCGGCCGCCATAGGCGAAGCCCAGCCGCTCCCTCGCCCCGGTGATGCGGGCTGCGAACGCGCCCCGGTCGCCGCCGGAGAGTTCCAGGACCAGGTCGAAGCGGGCCCGGCGCAGTTCTCTGAGGAGCGATACGGTTTGGCCCCAACTGCCCCCCCGCCGGTCCATGACAAAAAGCCGGTCCAGCAGGGGATGGTCGGCCATCATCTCCTCCGTGCCCTTGGGGACCAGGTAGCTGACCCGGGCCCGGGGCCAGGCCTTTTTCAACGCGGCCAGGACCGGGGTGCTCACCAGCACGTCCCCGGGCTGCTTCAGCTTGATGACCAGGATGCGGTTAGGGTTTAATTCCATGAAATTCGACTCTCTCCCCTATGTTATACCTCACGCCAAGACGCCAAGGCGCAAAGGCGCAAGAGTTTTCACTAATAATGATTTCTTGCGTCTTAGCGTCTTTGCGACTTTGCGTGAGATAAGCATATGTATGAGGGAGGCGCTTAAAACTCATCTTCTTTCCGACCCTGTTTTGGGCCCATGGCCACGCCCCGTTTGGACGCGCGGATAAACTCCAGGAGATGCGCCACCTCCGGGGTCACCGGCACTTCGGCCTCCACCTGCTCCAGGGCCTGTTTCAGATTGGTGCGCCGCCCGAAAAGGATGCGAAAGGCCTGGCGCAGGGGCGCGATCTGGTCCCGGGTAAACCCGGCCCGGCGCAGACCCACCAGGTTGACGCCCTTGACGGTGTGGGTGTCGTCGATATTGGCGTAAGGCGGCAGGTCCCGGGAGGCCCGGGCCCCGCCCCGCATCATCACCAGCTCTCCCACCCGGATGAACTGGTGCAGCAGGCAGTTGGCGGAGATGAAGGCCCGATCCGCCACCTCCACGTAGCCGCCCACCAGCGCGCCGTTGACCACGATGACGTGATTCCCCAAGACCGCGTTGTGGGCCATGTGGCTGAGGCCCATGAGGAAGCAGTGGTTCCCCACCCGGGTGGCGCTCCCCGGCTTGGTGCCCCGATGGATGGTGACATACTCCCGGATGAGATTGTTATCGCCGATGATGGTGTAGCTCTCTTCCCCCGTAAACGCGTAATCCTGAGGTTCGTAGCCGACGATGGCCCCGAAGCCGATGAGGTTGCCCGCGCCGATAGTGGTATAGGGGCCGACATAGGCGTGGGCCAGGATGCGGGTGCCGGGGCCGATGCGGCTGGGGCCCTGGATGATCACCCCCGGCCCCACCTCCACGTCCGGGGCCAGTTCCACGTCCGGGGCGATCTTGGCGCTGGGGTCTATGGGCATCTTATTCAACTCCCCGGGTAAGTTCCCGCAGGTAATGGTATTTCAAAAAATTATAGCGGCTGGATTGTAGCGACAATTTTAACCCTAGAGCGCCTTCCAAAAAGCCCCGTTTGAGGAGAAAAAGGTTGAGGAAGGTGAGGCACGGCCGCCAGATCAGCTCTCCGGGAAAGGGAAGGCGGCCGGCTTTGCGCATCTCTTTAGCGGCCAGGCGGGCATACCGGTCCTGGCGCGCGGCATATTCCCTGAGATCATTATAGGAATAATGCTCAATGGGAGTTCGCAAAAAACCCACCGGTCCGGCCGTCTCCACTTCCTCATGCACCTCCCGCTCCCGGAAGCGGCCCTGCCCTCTACGGAAGAGGCGCAGGGTGTAATCCGGATACCACCCCAGATTTTTGATCCAGCGGCCCCCCACATAATTTTTCCGGGGGATTTTGTAAGCCGCCAGGGGGCCGTCGGCCTTCACCACTCCGAGAATCTCTTCCTGTAAGTTCTCCGGCACCCGCTCATCCGTGTCCAGGGAAAAGACCCACTCCATGGAGGCCCGCTCCAGGGCAAAGTTTTTGGTATTGGCAAATCCCAGCCAATCGGTGATAAAAATCCGGTCCGTAAAGTTTCGGGCCAACTCCAGGGTGCGGTCGGTGCTGCCGGAATCCACCACCACGATCTCGTCCGCAAAGCGCACTGACTCCAGGCAGGGGACGATGTTCGCCTCTTCATTGAGGACGATGACGGTGACGGAGAGCCTCATGAAGACTGTTTATCTCTTATATTTAACAGTTAACTTCCTCTGTTAACACTTAACAGTTTACAGTTTTCTGCGCCAAAGGATATGTCTTTTACCGAAAACCGAAAACTGAAAACCGTCATTTCAAGGGCTTGGCCTCTTCGATGAGCATGATGGGGATGTCGTCTTTGATCTCATAGAGGAGGCGGCATTTGTCGCAGATGAGGCCGTCCCCCTGCTCATTGAGACGGATGTCCCCCTTGCATTGGGGGCAGGCGAGAATCTCCAGTAATTCTTTGCTGATGGCCATGACGCCTCCGGTTGCCAGAAATTTCTAATTAATTATGTCCACTTCCATTTTAGCAATTATTGCATGACCTGGACAAGGATTTCTCCACTGCGGCCAGTACCGCGTCCGGGGAGAGACCGGTGAGACAACGGGGGTCCGGGCAGTGCCGCTGAAAACAGGGGCTGCACTCCACCCCTAAGCGCACCACCCGGTGTCCCCCCCCGAAAGGCCCGGTGCGCCCCGGTGCGGTGGGGCCGAAGATGGCCACCACCCGGGTGCCCAGGGCCGCGGCCAGGTGCATGGGGCCGGTGTCCGCGGTCACGGCCAGGCTGGCTTTGGTCAGGACCCCGGCCAGTTCCTGAAGGGAAGTGCGGCCGGCCAGGTTCAGGGCTTTTTCTTGCATTTGAGCGCATATTTGGGCCGCCAGGTCCCGGTCCTCGGCGCTGCCGGTGATCACCACGGCCAGACCTTTCTCCTTGATGAGCCAATCCGCCAGTTGCGCCCAATGCGCCGGGGGCCAGAGCTTGCTGGCCCAGCGCGCGCCGGGGTGGAGCGCCACCAAGGCCCGGCCCCGGGGCCTTGATACTAATTCGTCACTTACAAAATTATGTTTTTTTCGTAGGGGCGAATCTGGTATTCGCCCAGTCCCCGGGGCGAACGCCAGGTTCGCCCCTACATTCCGGAACAAGGCATCGGGAAAAGCCGGCGTCAAACCCAGCCGGAAGCGGGGTGGGGCAGGGGGGGCCCCCAGGTGCCGGGCCACGTGGAGGTAGCGCCAGACCGCGTGGGCCTCCGGGTCAAAAGGGGCAAGCCGCTCGGTGAGCGGCAGGTAGCTCAACTCCCGGGTGCGGCCGTAACCCACTTTGCGTGGGCTTTTCGCCAGGGCCACCCACAGGGCGCTTTTCAGCAGCCCCTGGAGATCGATGACCAGGTCGAAGGGGGTGGCCCGGACCCGGCGCAGCAGCCGGAGAAAACGAAGCAGCTCCTCCCGGCCCACCTTCTGACCCAGGCGCACCCGGGGCACGGCCCAGACCTCGTCCAGGGCCGGGTGGCCGGTTAGCAGGGGGGCATTGGCCTCTTCCACCAGCCAGGTGATCTGCCCTTGGGGACAAAGGTCCCGGAGCGCCTCCAGGGTGGGCAGGGCGTGGAGCACGTCTCCCAAGGAACTCAATTTGACCAGCAGAATCCGGGGTGAGGCCGCAGAAGTCACGATTTTTCTAAATCCTTGATGATCCACTCCGCCGCGTCCAGGAGGTCCCCGGCGATAAAGGCGGGCTGCGCTTCCCAGGTGCGGCCGAAATGCTCATATTCCCCCCGCCCGTAACCGGTGAGCACCAAAATCCCTTTAACACCGGCCTGGGCCCCGGTTTGGATATCCTTGTACCGGTCCCCCACCACATAGGAGCGGGACAGGTCAAGATCCAACTCCTGGGCGGCCTGGAGGATCAGCCCCGGCTGGGGTTTGCGGCAGGTGCAGCCGTCCTGGGGGCCGTGGAGGCAAGAATAGATACCGTCTAAGCGTGCCCCTTCCTCGGCCAGCAAATCCCGGAGACGGGCATGGACTTCCTCCACCAGGGAGGCGGGAAAATATCCCCGGGCCGCGCCCGATTGGTTGGTGACCACCACCACCTTCACCCCGAGGTTGTTAAGGCGCTTGATGGCCGCTGCGGTCCGGGGCAGGAGCACGAACCGGCTGGGGTGGTTGATGTAGCCCATCTCCTCATTGATGGAGCCGTCCCGGTCCAGAAAAACCGCGATCTCTTTCATAAACCTTCCTGCAGCCACACCCTGGCTGCGTCTGTCACTTCCTCCACGCTGATATCCAGCAGGCACTGGTAATCCAGGTCACAGGTCCGCTTAAAGCAGGGGCTGCAGGGCAGGGGGTGGTGCAACACCGTAGCCCGTGTGGTAAAAGGGCCGGTGGCCACCGGGTCGGTGGAGCCGAAAATGGCGAGGAGGGGTACGCCCAGGGCCGCGGCTGCGTGCATCAGGCCCGAATCATTAGTGATCAGCAACTGCAGGTGCTTCAAGACCCCCAGGGCCTGGCGCAGGCTGGTGCGCCCCACCAGGTCCAGGGCCTCAGGGAGCCGCGCCTTCACTTCCGCCGCCGCGTCCCGGTCCTCAGGGCCTCCCAGGAGGACCAGGCGGGCGTTAAACTCTTTTTGCAGCTCCCGGCCTACAGCCGCAAAGCGCTCCGGCGGCCAGCGCTTCGCCGGCCCATAAGCCGCGCCCGGGCTCAGGCCCACCCAGGGGCCTTGGGTGTTATCACTTTTTAAAATCGCGGCCGCGGCCTGGACTTCTTCCTCCTGGAGATAAAGCCGGGGCGGGGTGAACGCCTCCACCCCGCCGCAACCCTGGAGCACTCCCAGGAGATAATAGACTGTGTGCAGGCCCGAAAGGACTTGGGCGCCGGTTACGGCCACATTTAGCAAAGGTCCCCGGCCCTGGGTGTCGTATCCCACCCGGATTTTAGCCCCGGCCAGCCACAGGCCCAGCGCGGCTTCCCAGGAATTGGGCAGGGCCAGGCCCAGGTCGAAGCGTGGTTTTCTGTTTTCTGTTTTCTGTTTTCTGTTGGTTGTTATACCACGGCGCAGACGCCAGAGCGTGAGCCATTTCTTCGGGCCGGAAGGATAGACCACCACTTCCGCCACCCCCGGGATGCCCGCAAAAAGGGGGGCCACCCGGGGCGCGGCCAATACCGTGATCGCTGCCAGCGGGAAGAGGCTCTGCAACCCGGACAGGGCCGGCAGGCTCATGACCGCGTCTCCCACCCAGTTGGGGGCCCGGACCAGAATGCGCCGCACCGCCATGGGATCGCCCGCCCACTTACCACGCACCCCCAATTCCTGAAAGCGTTGTCTGACCTCGGGTGGAAGCGGTTGCAGGGATTGGCTCTGGTCCTTCTGAGCAGCTCTGGAAGAATATAGAAAGGTGGTGTTAACACTGGTATTTACACCCCCCTTTTCTAAAGGGGGGTAGGGGGGATTATTATAAGCCCCTAATAATCCCCCTAAATCCCCCTTTAAAAAAGGGGGACTTAAAAAATTCTTTTCGGAAAAATCAGAAAAATTGCCATGCGACTTTTGAAGCAAAGATTTATTGGCATGGACTTCCGCGCTATGGCCGCGGCCGGCTCTCTTCGCCAATTCCTCTAAGATCTTCTCCTCTCCCCCCTCCTCCAGGCGGGCCTCCACGTCCAGGACATACAGGGGCAGAGGGTAGGGCCATTTTTCTCCCAAGCGGGCCCAATCTTTGGCGGTGGTGATCAAGCCCTGGACCTCCAGGGAAGCGGCCTTTTTAACCAATGCGTCCAGGTCGTCAGCCTGAAAGGCATAATGGTCGGGGAAGTCCTGGCTGCCTGGCAAATCCACCCCCAGGTCCCGCAAGGTGTCAGAGAAGACCCGGGGCCGGGCCAGGCCCGCGAACGCGAGCAATCTCCGGTTCTTCAGACCCTCCAGGGTTATTTCCCGGCCTTCCGGGAAAAGCCTGGCTTTAGTGGGCAAAATGGCCGCGGTGAGCACGATTTGGCCAGGGTATTTCTCCTTGACAAACTCCAGACGGTCCTGATGGCGCCCGGCCAGAAAGCGGGTGAGGATCAGCACGTCTGCCGCGCTCAGCGCGGCCACCGGCTCCCGCAGGGGACCCCGGGGCAGGAGACAGCCGTTCCCGAAGGGGGACTCTGCGTCCAGGAGCACCACGTCCAGGTCCCGGTGCAACTGAAAATGCTGGAAGCCGTCGTCCAGCACAAACATATCCGGTTGCAATTCCCTACACGCGGCCATACCCGCGGCATAACGCGAGGGCGCGGTATACACTGCCGCGCCTGGCAGTGTCCGGGCCAGCCAAAAGGCCTCTTCCCCCGCGTCCGGGGGTTTTTCGTAAATTTGTTTGCCGTCGGAGACGCGGGTTACGTTTTTCGCCCTGCCCCCATAACCCCGGCTGAGGATGGCCACCTTTTGGCCTTGCTCCTGAAGGAGCCGGGCCAGGAGGGCGGCCATGGGGGTCTTGCCCGTGCCCCCGACGGTGAGGTTGCCCACACTGATTACGGCCGCGGGGAGGCGTTTTACTTTAAGCCAGCCTTGGGCGTAAAGCGCCCGATGGGTCCGGGCTCCCAGGCCGTAAATCCCAGCCAGGAACGCAGCCGCGGCCTTGAGGGGCAGACCAGGCCCCGGGGCCTCATCAAGGCCCTGGAGGCGATCAAAGAGGTTATGGAAAAAAAAAGGCATGTTCAATTAGAATGGCAGAGAAAGAAGAATCGCCGGTTTCGTTATATAACGAACAGAGAAGCACAGGCGAGACGCCCGTGCCACCAGGATATTTCACCTGGATATTTCAAAGCACCTTCGCCTTTAGCTCTTCCCGCAGTTCTTCCTCCGCTTCTTCCACTTCTTCCTCCCGGAACTGCATTTCGTAGAGGCGTTTATAGAGGCCGTCCTGCTGCATCAGTTCCAGGTGGGAGCCGGTCTCCACGATCCGGCCCTCGGCCAGGACGATGATGCGGTCGGCATTGCGCACGGTGGACAGGCGATGGGCGATGACCAGGGTGGTGCGGCCCTTGATGAGCCGGTCCAGGGCTTGCTGTACTTCCCGCTCGGACTCGGAGTCCAACGACGAGGTGGCTTCGTCCAGGATGAGGATCGGCGGGTCCTTCAGCAAAGCCCGGGCGATGGCCAGGCGCTGGCGCTCCCCCCCGGAGAGGCGCACCCCTTGCTCGCCGATCCTGGTATCCAGGCCCTCAGGCAGGGTTTGGACGAAATCCCAGGCGTATGCGGCCTGGAGCGCGCTGATGATCTCCTCTTCCCGGGCCTCGATGCGGCCGTAAGCCACGTTATAGCGCACGGTGTCGTCAAAGAGGAGGGTCTGCTGGGTGACCAGCCCGATCTGGGCCCTCAGGGACGCCAGGGTGACGTGCCTCAGGTCATGGCCGTCGATCTGGATGCCTCCCCGGTCCACCTCATAGAAACGGGGCAGCAGGTTGAGCAAGGTGGTCTTGCCCGCGCCGCTGGGACCCACCAGGGCCACCATCTCCCCCCGGCGCACTGTCAGGTCGATGTCCTGGAGCACCTGGCGATGGTCATAAGTAAAGGAGACCCCCTGATAGACGAGGTCCCGGGCAATGGGGGCGAGAGTCAGGGCCCCGGGACGGTCCTGGATGGCCGGCTCCAGGTCCAGGAGGCCGAAGACCCGCTGGGCCGCGGCCAGCCCCTCCTGGATGGTGTTGTGCACGCCGCTTAAGCCTTTGATGGGGGCATAGAGCATCAACAGCGCGGCCAGAAAGGAAAAAAAGGTGCCCGGGGTGGACACCCCCTGGATGACGTTGTAGCCGCCGTAAAAGATGATCCCCGCCATACCCAAGGCCCCCAGCATCTCCATGGTGGGGGGGGTCAGTTCCCGGGTGGCGGTTTGTTTCACCCGGGTACGGAAATAATCCAGGTTCTGCCGGGCAAAGCGGGCGCTTTCGAAATCCTCCCGGACAAAGGCCTTGACGATGCGCTGGCCGATGATGCTCTCCTGCAGGATGGTGTAGAGCCGGGCCATGGATTCCTGGGTCTTGATGGAGATGCGGCGCAGCCTTTTGCCCACCCGGACGATGACCAGGACCGCCAGGGGGAAGACCACCACGGCCATCAGGGCCAGGCGCCATTCCCGGGTAAAGATGATGATGGTGAGGCCCAGGGCCGTGAACGCGTCCTTGAAAAAGCCGGTGACCACCCGGGTCACCGCGTCCTGCAACTGGTTGACGTCATAGGCCAGGCGGCTCATCAATTCCCCGGTGGGCTGGTGGTCGAAGAAGCTCAGGGGCTGGCGCTGGATATGCTCAAAAAGCTCATCCCGGAGGCGGTTCACGGTGCCGTTGCCGATATAGCTCATCTGGTACTGATGGGTATAGGTCATCACCCCCTTGACAAAGTACAGAATTACCACCAGGGGGGGGAGCAGGTAGAGCATGTTCACGCGCTTGGCGAAAAAGATATCGTCCAGCACCGGCTTCACCAGATAAGCCAGGAGCGCGGTGATGCCGGAGACCATGAGCATGGCCCCGGTGGCCACCAAAAAGCGCACCCAAAAGGGCTTCAAATAGGCCAACAGCCGGAAATATAACTGGAAGTCTTCAGTCTTCATGTTCGCAGGACACCAACAACTACCTTTATTTTCACAAGATATACCCCATACGCGGGAATTTTGCCAGGGGAAAGGTGGGAAGACAGTGATCAGTGGCCAGTGGGCAGTGATCAGTGGTCAGTGGTCAGTGATCAGTAAAAGATCTGATTTATCGAGACACACTTAATTTACCCCTAGCCCACTCCCCACTGATTACTGATTACTGATTACTTTAACTGCCCCCTAACTTCGCATAATCTCAGAATAAGCTCCGCCTGGCGGCGGGCTGCGCCCTGGTGGGGAGTGAGCGCGTCCCGGGCCCGCTGGCCCTGGACCCGGGCCTGGTCCGGGTGGTCCAGGAGGTCCCGGAGCGCAGCGGTCAGGGAAGGGGCGTCCTGGATCATGATGCCGGCCTGGGCGGACTCGAGGATGGCTTGCGCCCAGCGGAAGTTATTGATATGCGGGCCATAAATGGGCACCAGGCCCCAGGCTGCGGGCTCCAGGAGGTTCTGGCCGCCGTGGGGCACCAGGCTGCCGCCCACGAAAGCTACGTCCGCCAGGCCATAGAGGGAAAAGAGGTCGCCCACGGTATCGATGAGGACCACGGAGGCGCGGCGGGACTCTTGCCCGGATTTGAGGCGGCTCCAGAGTTGCAAGGGGAGGCCGCGGCTATTAAGAAGGCGGCCCAATTCCGGGGTCCGTTCCGGATGGCGGGGGGCCAGGAGGAGCAGGAGGGCAGGGTAGGGGGACCGTAAATTTTGATACGCCTCCAAGACCGCTTCTTCTTCCCCGGGGTGGGTGGACGCGGCCAGAAAGACCGGGGCCGTGGCGGGCTCCTCTGTGCCCTGCATAAGAAAACGGAATTCCTCCATATTATCCGTTTTCTGGGATTCCAGGAGGCGGTCGATCTTCAGGTTGCCGGTGAGGTGGAGCTTGCCGGGGGGTAGGCCCAGGCTGCGGAAGCGTTCGTAATCCTGTTGAGAACCCGCTGATAACAGTTCTATATTATTCAATATATCAATTAGATACCGCCTATATTTAACATATCTTCCGAAGGATGCGTCGGACAGGCGGGCATTGACCAGGGCCAGGCGCACGCCCCGGCTCCGGGCCTGGGTCAGGAAGTTGGGCCAGATCTCCGAATCCAGGGCCACGAAGAGATCGGGGCGGAGATGATCCAGGTAGCGCGCGACGGCCCAGGGCAGGTCCAGGGGGAAATAGCACACCTGCGCCCCCTGGGAGGTATAATTTTTCCGGGCCACGGCCTGGCCGGTCTCCGTGCCGGTGGTGATGATGAACCCGGCTTGGGGCAGCAGGCGTTTAAGTTCCTGGAACAAGGGCTGTGCGGCCAGGATTTCGCCCACGGACACCCCATGGAGCCAGATGCGGGGGCGGCCGGGCGGGGGAGGGGGGGGTAGCTTTATTCCCAGGCGGGGCAGGAAACTTTCCCCCCGGCCCCGATGCTTCAGGTGCCAATAGAAATAAGGCCAGCCCAGGAGGCCGGCCAGGGTGGTTAGGGTTTGATAGAGGCGGAGGATCATGGGATACAGTACTTTATGATCTCGTATGACCTCGTTCCCAAGTGCAACTTGGGAACGAGATAATAAATCACCCATTCCCAAGTACAACTTGGGAACGAGGAAGGTAGGGTGCGTCTCACGCACCATCTTTTGGGAGCTAAACGCACAAGTCAAAGGTTATTTCAATCAATTTACAATAGTTAATGAACATATTTAATATGAATTGTCAATTTTCGCCAACCACTCCCAGCGCACCTTTAAATAATCCGCCAGAATCCGGGCATGGTCGAAGGCCAGGACCCCGGGCAATCTCTCCGGGGCAAAGACCGCCAGGGCCCGGGCGTCGGTCGCGGCCTGAGGCACGCCGCGGCCCCGGGCCACATACACGGTGGTGATGGTATGCTGCCGGGGATCGCGGCCAGGGTCGGAATAAGTGTGGAATTGCCCCAGGAGGTCCACCGTAAGTCCGGTTTCCTCCCGGGCCTCCCGGCGGGCCGCATCCTCCAGGGACTCGCCGTACTCCACGAAGCCCCCGGGCAAGGCCCAGCCCCAGGGAGGCTGGCCGCGTTCGATCAAGACCAGGCCCTGGTCCCGGTATTCAATGATGATGTCCACCGTGGGCACAGGATTACGGTAACGCGGGGAGCGGTGGCCGCATTGGGGACAGATTTCTTCCACCTTCATCGTAGTTTACATAATATATATTATCAGACATTGTCTTTCTTGGGAGAAATTCCCAAAAATTCCTTCTTTAGAAAAGGTTTGAAATCATCATAGTTTAAACCGACGATGCGCCAGTCGCCGCCCCCGGGGGGACGGCGCATGCGAAAGCGTAAGGGAGCCTTGGTCTTGGGATCGTGGACGGTCACCAGGGCCTCGTCCCCCTGCACTTCGATCTTGGCGGTGGTGACGGCCGCGGTCAGGGCCAGGATTTGGGTATTGGTGAGATCGTGGAGATAGGATTTAATGAGGCCGTGAATCTGCTTCTCAAAATTTTCGTAGAGCCTGGGAAAGATCTGGCGGGCAAATTTACGCCCCAATTGGCGGCTGAACCGGGTCCAATCGTCCCCGCCCCGGTCTTGGGAATTCGTCTCCCGGGTGGAATCCTCCAGGACGTTATTGAATACTTCCTTTATATCCACATACTTAAAGAAGGTATCCAGATTCCGCTCCTTGAGGGACAACACCATCTGCTGCAGGGCATAGCGGGGGGAATCATGCCACCTCTGGTAGAAAACGCCGGCAAAGATGGCGCTGACCGCCAGGACGGCGACGATAATGATGAAAATGACCGGTTTCCGCATGCAGTCTCCTTGAGGCTGATCTTGCCTTAGAATAGAATAGACTATAATATAATTCAGGCTTACGGGCAAATCGATATGAACCCCGAGAAATTGCTCTCCCGGCATCCCTTAAAGAACGGTCTATCCCTGGAATTCTGGGACCTGTCCCGGCCCCTGCTGGGAGATCGCTGGCAGGTGGTGGTGGAGGCCCGGGTGGCCATTCCGGTCAGCGGGGAGACCCTGCCTGCCGAATTAGGCCCCCAATTAAGCCAGGTGATCTCCGCTCTGGGAAAGGAATTGGTTTTTGCCCAACAGGAAGTGCGGAATTTCGTGGATACCGGGGAAATGGCCGGTCTGCTCAAGCAGATAGAGGAGCAGCTCCTGGCCTCTCTTAAGGCTTATCTGGGTCATCCCGAGTTCGCGGCCAGGTTGATCCGCAAGAAGTTAGCTGACCAGCAAAGGGAAAGGGGATAGTATCATTAAGGAATTGGTGGGGTAGGGCCAGGGATTGGAGATTTTTTCCAGGCCCCTACCCCTCCCCTGCCCGCGGCTTAGTAGCCAGTAGCCAGTTTTATGTCTTCTGTACCTAGAACTTACCTTAAATGCCACTAACCACTAACCACAAAACACTGATTACTGATTACTGATTACTGATTACTGATCACTGATCACTGGCTACTGGCCACTGATTACCAATGGAGGATTAATGCCCCATCTGCCGGAGGTGCGGTTGACGGCCAAAGGCTGGCGTTGGCAGCGCACCGGCCACCCCTGGATCTACCGGGATGACCTGGCGGCCCCGCCCCAGCTCCCCGGCGGCGAACTGGTGCGGGTCCTGGACCACCAGGGCCGCTTCCTGGGCCAGGCCTTTTACAGCGCCAAATCCCGTATTGCCTTAAGATTCCTCACTTATACAGACGAAGAGGTGGACCGGGCCTTTTGGGAGCAGCGCCTGGCCCGGGCCGCGGCCTACCGCAGCCGGGTGGTGGCCGGCAGCACCGCCTTCCGCCTGATTTACGGCGAGGCCGACGGTTTCCCGGGGTTGATCGTGGATCATTACGGCGGACATTTTGTGTTCCAGGTCCTACACCCGGGGATGGAGCGGGTTCTCCCGGTAATCATCGACCTCCTGAAAGCCAATTCTCCCCTCTCCATTACTCTGCGGAATGATGCGGAAATGCGCGGCCTGGAAGGGCTGCCCCTGGAAGTGGCCACGGTCTGGGGGGAGCTTCCCCCCCTGGTGGAGGTGCGGGAGGGAGAGGTGCGCTGCCTGGTGGATGTCCTGGGCGGCCAAAAGACCGGGCTCTTCCTGGACCAGCGGGAAAACCGCCTGGCCGCTGCGTCCTATGCCCGGGGCGAGGCTTTGGACTGCTTCGCCTATCAGGGGAGCTTTGCCCTGCACCTGGCCCGGGGCTGCCAAAAAGTCACCCTGGTGGAAAGCTCCGCCCCGGCCTTAGCCCGGGCCCAGGAGAACGCCCGCCTCAACGGTCTGGACAACCTGGAGCCGGTCAAGGACAACGTCTTTAACTTCCTGAAAAACGCGGTGCATGAGTCACGGCGCTTTGACCTCATCGTCCTCGATCCCCCGGCCTTCGCCAAGAGCCGCCGGGAGCGGGAAGGCGCGGTCAAAGGGTACCATGAAATCAACCGCCGGGCCTGCCAACTCTTGAACCCAGGCGGGGTGCTCATCACCTGCTCCTGCTCCTATAATCTCAGTGAACCCGAGTTCCTGGAGATCGTCCGCAAAGCCGCGGCCGACGCCCACCGCCAGGCCCGCCTGATCGAGCGCCGGGGCGCGTCCCGGGACCATCCGGCGCTCCTTTCCCTGCCGGAGAGCCTCTATTTGAAGTGCTTCATTCTGGAAGTTCTCTAATACCAAGTCGAGACCTCTGCGGAAGTCCCTTTTCTGTCATTCTGAACGAAGCGCAGCGAAGTGAAGAATCTAGTATTTCATTGGTATCTCTGAGATTCTTCGGTCACTCCGCTCCTTCAGAATGACAATTTAGAACATTTTCGCAGACGTCTCGATTTAATTTACCAAAAACCTCCCTCAGGCCGATGACGGGAAGGGTTGGGAGACTTATTTTGTTGTTAGATGATCTCAACCCAGGAGGATTGCTAATGGCTAGCGAGAAAAAACCCAAGTGCGACGTGGACCCGGTCTGCAATATCGATCTCACCGCGGAGCACGGCAAGTTCATGTACGATTTTGAAGACGAAGTCTATTATTTCTGCTCCGAGCTCTGCAAAGGCAAGTTCGAGGCCGAACCCAAGAAATATGTGAAGAAAGAAAAATCTTAAGGCAGCCTAAAGGTTTTTCCGGCTCCCGGCTGCGTCCATCCTCTGGAGGGGAGGGTCGAGAGGCCCTTGCTACCCGGCCCTCCCCCAACTTCCTGGCCTGATCCTCCGGTGATTGACTCTCGTCTTGCCTTCCCATAGAATACTCCCATGCCACTCCGGTCTGCTTTTTGGTTACTGACCGCCTGGGCGCTCCTGGCGGGTTGGGTATGGGCCCCGTCAGCAGCCGCGGCTGCACCCGGGCCCCCCCCCTCCCCTCCCCGGATCCTGGAGACCTCCCAGGCCCCCCAGGCCGCCAAGATCATGGGGCAAGCGGCCCTGAAATACGAACCCCAGATGTCCCCCCAGGACCGGGACCGGGACTTTCTCACCAAGGTGCGTCAAGTCAAAAGACTCCTGGGCGTGGGGCGGCTGGTGGAACTGCGCCATCAAACCCTGAACCTGCGGCCGGTATTGGGTGAAGTTTCCTGGGAGGACCTGCGCCGCCGCCGCTGGCCCAGAGGCGACCAGGTGGGGGTGACCTTAAGCGTCCCCGTTTGGGTGCCCCCGGGCGCCCAAAAGATTAAGACCTATTGCGGTTTTGAGAAGAAATGGCAGACCGTGGCCGCAGGCCCCTCCCGGCCCTGCGGCTATGTCTGGCACGCGGGCAAGATGGCGGCTGTTAATGATAAGGCGAATTATCGGGCAGACCGCCTCCAGTTCGAAATTAACAGCAAATTCGCGCCCTTAGTCGGTTTGCTGATGGAATATATCTTCCGGGAAGGCTACTACGACGTCTCCCGCCGGGTGCCCCTGTTGGTGGTCCGGGGCGGCGAGGACACCTTTGCCGCCCGGGGCGGCTCCCCGCCGGTGGCCGCGGAGTGCCTCAGTTTCCCGGACGCGGACGGCGCTTCCTTAGCCGCCACCGTGACCCTGTGCCACTTCCAGGACCTGGCCCACATGTACCACGGCCGCCACGCGCCGGGCTCCAACCACCGCCTGGGCCTGGCCCTGGATTTGAACGATTATAATTTCCGGGGCAACGGCGTGGTGGACGGCTCCCCCAATGCCATCAGCCCGGCCTCCCGGCAGTATAACCGGAACGCCATGCATAAGCTGGACGCCCGGAACATGCCCGCCTGGGTCTACCGCGCGGCCAAATGGCTGGGCTGCCGCCTGCCCCAGGAATGGTTTTACTACGGCGACCAGACGGACTGGGAACACGTGGACGTGGGCACAAAGTAGAGGGGTCAGGGGCCAGGGACCAGGGACCAGTAATCAGTAATCAGTGATCAGTGATCGGAGGTCAGGGTCAGGGCTCGTAGGGCGGGCGTCCTCGCCCGCCATCCGCAAAAATTTTTGGTAGCCGCAGGCTTTGGCCTGCGCTGAGCCGGCACCGGCGGGACGCCTGGGCCACCGGGTTTTTACCTTCTCGTTCCCAAGCTGAGCTTGGGAACGCTAATAGTTGACCAAGTTAAACTTGGTCAACAAGTCCGCTCCCAAGTGCAACTTGGGAACGAGGAGAAAAATGTAGGGTGCGTCTCACGCACCATTTTGGCGCGTAAGACGCGCCCTACGAAAGACATTTTCAGAGCAGAACATTGGGGGGCACGAGGAAAAATCATTTTGACTTCTTTAACTTTTTTCCTAATTTATGCCCATTTTTCTCATTCTATCCAGAACCCACGAGATAGATGTCACACAATGTGAATTCTCGTGTCTGATTTATTACCGAAGACCGAAAACCGAAAACCGTCATTAAAATGCTCCACGACTTCATCAACTCCCTGAAAACTGGCGCGGAACACCGGGATATCCTCACCCATTACCATTACCTGCCGGAGATAAAGGCGGAATATGGGGAGACCAGCCTGGCCCCCTCGGTGATCGCGGCCTTGAAACGGTTGGGCATCCCCCGGCTGTACCGGCATCAGGCCGAGGCCCTGGCGCAAATACGGGATGGAAAGCACATCCTGGTGGCCACGCCCACGGCCAGCGGCAAGACCCTGATCTACAATCTGCCGGTTTTAGAGGCCCTGCTGAAAGACCCCCGGGGCCACGCGCTTTATCTCTTTCCTTTGAAGGCCCTGGAGCAGGACCAGCTCAAGGCCCTGCGCGAATTGGACGCGGCCCTCCCCTCCCCTTTCCTCAGGGCCGGGATTTATGACGGCGACACGCCTCCCGGGGACCGCCAGGCCATGAAGGCCAAACCTCCCCACGTCTTGATCAGCAACCCGGACATGCTGCACCTGGGGATTCTCCCCCATCACGCCGCGTGGTCGGATTTCTTTAAAAACCTGCGGTTCGTGGTGGTGGACGAAGTCCACACCTACCGGGGCATCATGGGCAGCCACATGGCCCAGGTGCTGCGGCGTCTTAGGCGCATCTGCGCGCACTACGGCGCTGCCCCCCAGTTTCTCTTCTCCTCGGCCACCATCGCCAAACCCGAAGAATTTATCCACAAGCTCACGGGCCTGGAAGTGGAAATCATCGAGGAGAGCGGCGCGCCCCAGTCCGGCCGGCATTTTCTGTTTTTGAATCCGCCCGGGGGCGCGGCCACGGTGGCCGCGCAGATCTTTGCCCAGGCCATCCGCCAGGGCCTGGCCACCATCTGCTTTACCCAGGCCCGGAAACTCACGGAACTGATCCACCTCTGGTCCCAGCGCCTGGTGCCGGAGCTGCGGCGCTATATCAGTTCCTATCGGGCCGGGTTTCTCCCGGAGGAGCGCCGGGAGATCGAAAGCAGCCTGGCCTCCGGCCGCATGCGGGGGGTGATCTCCACCAGCGCCCTGGAGATGGGCATCGATATCGGCGGCCTGGACGTCTGCATCCTGGTGGGCTACCCCGGCACCATGGTCACCACCCGGCAGCGGGCCGGCCGGGTGGGCCGCCAGGGCCGGGACTCCCTCATCGTCCTGGTGGCCCAGGCCGACGCCCTGGACCAGTATTTCATCAAGTATCCGGACCAGTTTTTCGGCCGGCCCCTGGAGACCGCGGTGGTGGACCCGGACAACCCTTACGTGGTCCAGGAGCATCTCCCCTGCGCCGCCCAGGAACTGCCGCTCCGGGAAAATGACCCCTTCTTTGACCTGAAAGTTCATGCCCCAGTGATGCAAGAACTTTCCCAGGAACGCCACCTCTTGCAGAGCGCCGCGGGGGACGCCTGGTTCGCCCGGGCCCGTTTTCCCCAGAAGGAAGTCAATATCCGGGGCATGGGGGAGAGTTTCTCCATCTTTTTGGAAGGCAAGAAAAAGCCCCTGGGCTCCATTGACGGCCACCGGGCCTTAAGGGAGTGCCATCCCGGCGCGGTTTATCTCCACAAGGCCAGAACTTATGCGGTACAACGCCTGGACCTGGAGCGGCGTAACATTTGGGTGGAGCCCATTGAGCCCAATTATTTCACCCGCATCCAGACGGACAAGGACACGGAGATTCTGGAAGTGCGGGAAAAGCGGCAGATGGCCCGATTCATCGCCTGCACCGGACGCCTGAAGGTCACGGAGAGGTTGTTGAGCTATGAAAAGAGGCGGCTGCCGGGCCAGGAACTCATGGGCCAGGTGCCCCTGGAATTGCCCCCTTCCATCTTTGAGACCGTGGGCATGTGGCTGGAGATTCCCGATGACGTCAAGGCCGCGGTCTATGGAGAAGGCCGGCACTTCATGGGGGGCATTCACGCCCTGGAGCACGTGCTCATCAGCATGTTCCCGCTCTTTGCCCTGGCGGACCGCTACGACATCGGCGGCATTTCCCACCCCGCGCACCCCCAGGTGGGGCAAGCCGCGATCTTCATCTACGACGGCTACCCCGGGGGCGTGGGCCTGGCGGAGCGGGCCTATGAAATCCTGGAAGACTTGCTCAAACGCACCCGGGAGCTCATCGACGCCTGCCCCTGCGAGGACGGCTGCCCCTCCTGCGTCCATTCCCCCAAGTGCGGTTCGGGGAATAAGCCTCTGGATAAAGAGGCCGCGATTCTGACCGCGGACCTGCTTCTGGGGCTGACGGCTCCGGCGGCAGTTGCCCCCCCGCGGCCGGACCCGGCCCCCCTACCCTCTGCTGAGCCCGCGGCCCTGGTGGAGACCTGGATTGATGCCCGGAAAGTGGGTTTTTTGGACCTGGAGACCTGCTGCTCCGCGGCAGACGTGGGGGGCTGGGGCGAATGCCACCGCATGGGCGTTTCCATTGCCGTCCTGGGCGAGACCAATCCCGCACAAATGGCGGCTTACCGGGAAGCCGACCTGGAGACCCTCGGCCAGCGCCTCCAGGAATTGGACCTGGTGGTGGGCTTCAATATCAAACGCTTTGACTACCGGGTGCTTCAACCTTATACCTCCATCGACCTGGCCGCTCTCCCCACTTTTGATATTCTGGAAGAGGTGAACAAACTCCTGGGCCACCGCCTCTCCCTGGGGCACCTGGCGGAAAAGACCCTGGGCGAGCAAAAGACCGGGGACGGCCTCCTGGCGTTAGAGCTTTACGCCGCGGGCAAATGGGAGGAACTGGAGTCCTACTGCCGCCAGGACGTGCTTCTCACCCAGCGGCTCTTCGCCTTCGGGGTGGAGAACGGCTATCTCCTTTACCAGCACCGCCAGGGCGCGCTGGTGCGGATCCCGGTGGATTGGGGGGAAGCGCGGTTTTTCAAAGTGTAGAGAAAAGTTTAACCACAGGGACACAGAGAGCACAAAGATACACGGAGGTAATTATTATGGTTTGGCGCTAGGCGCCAAACCATAAACTTTTCTCTATGAAACTCTGTGTCCTCTGTGCCTCTGTGGTTAAAACTCTTGCCCTTTGGCCTGGCTTCATTTATTATTTGCCAAAAACCACGAAAGGGGTGCGCAATGAATTGGAAAAGCCGGTGGTTAGCCCTGGGGTGTTGCCTATCGCTGTTGGTTTTTGCCACCGCGATTTCTCTGGCCGCGGATGTGGAACCGAAAGTCGGTCAATCGGTAGGCAATTTTAAATTCCCCAAACCCATGTCTGATGAGGAAGCCAAATACCTCGGGCCAGACAAAGCCGCGGAATTCACCCTGAAGGACATTAAAGCCCCCTATGTGCTGGTGGAGCAGTTCGCCACCACCTGCCCCCATTGCCTGCACCAGGCTCCGGTGATGAACCAGCTTTTCGATAAGGTGCAGCAGGACGCAGCTCTTAAGGGAAAGTTGAAGTTCCTGGCCCTGGGTCAGGGCAACGATGACAATGCCGTAAAAATGTGGAAAGCATTTCAGAAGATCCAATTTCCCGTGATTGCGGATCCCAAGAGCGCGTTCGGAGATGCCCTGAATTTCCATCCCTATCCGGTGAGTGTGCTCCTGGATAAATCCGGCAAGATTCTTTGGGTCCACATCGGCACCTTTGAGAGCGCGGATGAGGCCCTGAAGGACATTAAGAAGGTCGTGAAATAATAGACCGCCAGACACCGCATCTAATTTGCCGAGGGGCAGGCCCGGAGAAGTTATCCCCTTTCGGTCTGCCCCTTCCTCGCCCCATCCGAGGTCCCCTGCTGGACGGATCGTCTTAGAGGACTCGCTAAATGAATCTGCATACCATTTTGGTGGCTACGGATTTCTCCGAAGGCGCGGGCGCGGCCTTGCAAATGGCCAAAAAACTGGCCAAGAGCCTGGGAGCCAAAATCGTGCTCCTCCATGTCATCAACCAGAAACTGGTGACCCGTTTGGCCGAATACCTGCAGATGGAGCCTGACTCTATCCTGCCGGAGTTGCGGGAGAAGGCCCAGAAGCAGATGGGCGCGTTTGTGGACCACTGGCAGACTGACGGCCTGGAATGTGAAAGCATGGTGGCCGTGGGCCTCCCCTTCCAGGAGATCGCAGTCATCGCCCGGGACCTGGCCGTGGACCTGGTGGTTATGGGCGGCTACGGCCGCACCAGCGGGGCCCGGCCTTTGGAAGACCTCTTCTTCGGCTCCACTGCCGAAAAGGTGGTGCGCCTGCTGCCCTGCCCCGTGCTCTGCGTGCCCCTGGGCGAAGGCCAGGAGAAAGATTAACCACAGAGGCACAGAGAGCCCAGAGTTTCACAGAGAGAAATTAAAATGCTTTGGCGCAAAGCGCCAAAGCATTTTTTAATTCTCTGTGTATCTCTGTGTCCTTTGTGTCTCTGTGGTTAAGCCTTTTCTCTTCACACCGGAAAATCCACTTTGATTTTGAATACTTCCTGGGCCGGAAGGCTCAAAATATCCGGGACGCCGGTGGCCTGGGAAATCTCCTGGAGGATCTGGTGCAGTCTTTCCGGGGAGGGGGCGATGAGGGTGAACCAGACGTTGAAATGGTGGCGCCGCAGGTAGTTGTGGGTCACCCCGGGGTAGTGGTTGACCGTGTCCACGAAGCGGTCCAGCAGCTCCTCAGGCACGTGCGCGGCGCACAGGGTGCTGGTATAACCCAGCTTCCGGGAAGTGAAATTGGCGCCGATGCGGCGGATGACCCCCGCGTCCACCATGGCCTGCACCCGGCTGAGCACCTCCTCCTCCGAGGCCCCTACCCTTCTTCCCATCTCCGCGTACGGCCTGGAGACCATGGGAAAATGGGATTGGATTTCGTTCAAGATGGCCTTGTCCAGGTCGTCTAACGATATTCGGGACATTGCGGTCCTTTTATTCTCTCGCAAAGACGCCAAGGCCGCAAAGGCGCAAGATATTAATTAAAAATTTCTTGCGCCTTTCTCTGCGTCTTTGCGCCTTTGCGAGAGATTCTTTTCTTTCAGCCTTCATAAGGACAGATAGGGTCTTCCCCCAGGACGTCGCCGCTCATGGCGTAGGCCCGGGCCCGGCAGCCGCCGCAAACCTTGCGGTATTGACAAGCATGGCACTTTCCATGGTAGTCGTCCACCCGGCGCAATTTCTGAAATAGGTCGGAATTGGCCCAGATCTCCGGGAAAGGCGTCTCCCGGATGTTTCCCGCCACTATCTCCAGGTAGCCGCAGGGCTGCACTTCCCCCTTATAAGAGACAAACGCGAAGCCCTGGCCGCCGAGACAGCCTTTGGTCATGGCCTCCATGCCCTGGGTGGCGGCGTTGATCTTCTCCCCCCGGGCGGCCGCGTCCTGGCGCCAGAGACGGTAATACTGGGGCGCGCAGGTGGGCTTGAGGAACAGCTTGCCTTCCTTCTGGCGCGCCAGTAGCCAGCGCAGGGTCTCTTCGTATTCCTCGGGGGTCACTATCTGATCCCGGATTTCCTCGCCCCGGCCCGTGGGCACCAGGACAAAGACGTGGTGGGCCGCGGCCCCGAGAGAGATGGCCAACTCATGGATGGCCGGAAGTTCGGCGCGGTTGGCCCGGGTGACCGTGGTGTTGATCTGGAAAGGCAGTTCTACAACCCGGCAGGCAGCGATGCCTTCGAGGGCGCCGGCATACGCGCCGGGCACGGCCCGCAAGGCGTCGTGGCTGGCCGCGGTGGCCCCGTCCAGGGAGATGGACAGCCTCTGAATGCCCGCTTCTTTTAAACGGGCAGCGATGTCCGAGGTGAGCAGCGTGCCGTTCACCGCCATGACCATACGGTGGCCTTTGGCGGTGCCGTGGGCGGCAAGGTCAAAGATGTCGTCCCGGAGCAGGGGCTCGCCGCCGGTTAAAATCACCACCACCTGGCCCATGCCGGCCAGGTCGTCCAGGAGTTTTATCCCCTCTGCCGTGGTTAGCTCCCCGGGATAAGGCCCGGAGCCCGCGGCCGCGCGGCAATGGAGGCAGGCCAGGTTGCAGCGCCGGGTGGTCTCCCAGGCCAGGAGGCGGAGAGGAGGGGTTTTTCCTTCTGTGAAAAAATTACCAAATTTTGTCATCAGTTAAATATTAACCAACCCGAGGGGCAAATGCCATAGTAGGGTGCGTCTTACACACCAAAAAAGGCGCGTGAGACGCGCCCTACAAATATTCCCCCCAAGGATTTGTCATCCATAGACATTTTATGGTATTGAACCTAAGTAAATTACCATGAAGATGGGAGAAGCCCATGCCCGACTTCCACACTCTGTCCCAAGAACTGGTGGCCACGCTGGCACTCAAATACGCGCCCGTGGGCGTGACTCTCTACCAGGAGACGGAGCCCCTGCCTCCCGGGGTGCCTTTTACCGCAGGGCAGTTCAAGAGCTACTGCCAGGCCCTGGTAATTGCCGGGGAAGGCCGGACTTTGTTGCTCCAGAAAGACCAGATGGGCTGCAAGCTGGGCACCGCGGTTTTAGGGTTTGAAAAGGGCAATGAACTGGAGGAATTCCTGGACGACGGGGTCCTGGAAAAATACGGGGTGGGCCTCTACGGCAGCGAGGAGGCTTCCGCGGCCACCATCCGCAAGGCCGTTTATCTACAGCCGGGCCGGACCCGGGCGGCGTTCATCGCCCCCTTATCGGCCTGCCCGGAAAACCCCCAGGTGGTGGTCTTCACCGCCAACAGCGAGCAGGTGATGTGGCTCCTTTATGCATTGAACTATGAGCGGGGCGGCAGAATGGACCTGCCCCAATCCGGGGGGGCCTTGGGGGGCTGCTCGGATATTACCGCTCTGCCCCTGCTCCGGGGGATAGCCAATATAACCTTTCTGGGCCTGGGTTGCCGCCTGAAAACCGGCCTGGACCCCTGCCATTTGATGCTGGGCCTGCCGGTGAGCGCGCTGGAGGCCACCTACCGTCACCTCCAGGATATGGCCAAACCCATAGCCATGCTCCAAAAGGCCCGGGCCGGGGGATGAGATAATTACTGATTAATGGCGGCGGCATGGCAGGCGCTAATGATCTCCCGGATCTTTTGCACCAGGACGTTGACCTTGAAGGGCTTTTGGAGAAACCCCACGTTTTCCTTAAGAATGCCGTTATTGACAATGGCGTTTTCGGTATAACCGGACATATAAAGCACTTTCATGCCGGGCCGGAATTCCTCCAAGCGTTCCACCAGTTCCCGGCCGCTCATCTGGGGCAGCACCACATCGGTCAAGATCAGATCAATGGGGGCTTTGCGCTTTTCGCAGATCAACAGGGCCTCGCCGCCATTAGCGGCCTCCAGCACCCCGTAGCCAAACTTCTTCAGGCCCTTGCTTATTACCTCCCGCAAGGCTTTATCGTCTTCCACCAGCAAAATGGTCTCCCGGCCTTTAAGGTCGGTGACGATGGGCGGCTTGGGATCGCTCGCGTCCACGGCCTCATCCACTTGGGGAAAATAGATTTTAAAAGTGGTTCCCTGCCCGGGTTCGCTGTAGACCCAAATATATCCCCCGCTCTGCCTGACAATGCCGTAAACCGTGGCCAAACCCAGGCCGGTACCCTGCCCCATGGTTTTGGTGGTAAAAAAGGGCTCGAAGATATGGGATTGGGTGTCGAGATCCATACCCGTGCCATTATCGCTCACTGCCAACATCACGTACGGGCCGGGTTTAATCTCCACATGTCTCTGTTCATAGGTCTCGTCCAGAAAGGCGTCGGCCGTTTCAATGGTGAGCTTCCCCCCATGGGGCATGGCATCCCGGGCGTTGATGGCCAGGTTCATGATGATCTGTTCAATCTGCCCTTTATCGGCCCGCACGGCCCCCAAGTCCGGATCAATCTCGGTGACCAGCTCGATATCTTCCCCGATGAGGCGGCGCAGCAGCTTTTCCATATTGGCCACCAGGTCATTGATACTGATGACCCGGGGTTGGAGAATCTGTTTGCGGCTGAAGGCCAAAAGCTGTTGGGTCAGGTTGGAGCCCCGGGTAGCGGTCTTCATGATTTCTTCAGTGTAATAGTAATGGGGATCTTTCTTATCCAGATCCATCTTCATGAGCTCCCCATATCCCAGGAGCGCGGTGAGGAGGTTGTTAAAGTCGTGGGCAATGCCCCCGGCCAAAATACCGATGGCCTCCATCTTCTGGGCTCGGGTCAACTGGTCTTCCAGGCGGCGGCGTTCGGTAATGTCCATAAAATAGCCGATGGTGGACTTTTTCCCGTTAAAGGAAGTGGTAGTGACCGATTCCATGGCCCACTTGATTTCTCCCCTTTTGGTCAGAAATTGATATTCATAGGGGGAAAATCTTTTGCCTTTCAACATCTGTATCGCATTAATCCTGATCTTCTCTTTGAATTCATCGGTCGCCAGAGTCAAACAATCCTTCCCCAGCAATTCGTCTTCGATATAGCCGGTAATTTTTTGAAACCCGGGATTGACCATTCTAAATTTGCGGTTCTGGACAATGTAAATGCCGATGGGGGCGTAGAAGAATAGATCTTTGAAAGCTTCTTCCAGGCGCCGGCGCTTGGTAATGTCTATCCCCAACCCCACCAGGTAATTTTCTCCATCCACCGTTACCCGGCGGCCCGTGAGGAGATAGGGAGTTTTGCTCTGGTCTTTGGCTAGCAGGTCTGCTTCTACCGTAGCTTGACCATCATTAAATACCTTTTTGGCACTGGCCTCTATCTTGCTTCTATCCTCCTCCGTGAAGAAATCCAGCAGGTGTATCTGGGCAATCTCTTCGGCAGAGTACTGGGTAATGTCTTCCAGGGCCTCATTCCACCGGACCGGCCTCCCTTGTTCATCAAATAAATAGTAAATGCCCGGCAGGCTTTCTATCACCGCTTCGGAGAGGATTTTCTCCGTCATCAGCCGGTGGGCCAGGTTCCTGCGTCTTTTCTCCGCGCGTTCGATCTCAAGCAGTTGCAGGCGCAACTCTTTTACTTCTTCTAAAAGTTGCTCCCTGCTCTTTTCTTCGTCCTTCATTCTGGACCTCGAAGGCTAAATGGCCCGCGGTCATTAGACCCGGCAGGCATCGGGGCATAGTTAATCAAACCGTGGAGATATTCCGGGGGAAAAAATAAAGGAAGGTTTCTTGCTGAAAAGATTCCCACAGCGCAAATTCTAGTCGCCGCCATCTCTTCCACAAGTCTGCCTCGTAAGGGAGTGCAATTCTCGGGAGCAACCAGGAAACAGCAAAGTTTTCAGCCCAGATTAGAGAAACTGACCCTGGTTCATTAACACCTCGATATATCGGTAAGATGACCTTTTTCCATTAATAAATTGGCGGCTATCCTACGATAAATAAAATTAAAGAACAATAGTTATTTATTAAAAATATCTATTGTGTAAAATATAACAGGCTGTGATTACATCATATTCCCTTTATTGTGCCGGGAGGGGACGACATAACTTGAATTATCCAATTCTGATCCTTTTGCCCGCGCTTAGAGGTGCAAATAGGAGGAACCTTGCCATTATTCGGTTTGTCTGCAGGGCCCCACGGAAGGCCGCAGGCAGCCAGGTTACCCGGGGGTTTCTGGGAAGGCAAGAACCTAAAACTTGGCCCAGGCATCTCGCCTGGGCCAAGTTTTTTCAACCAGCCTTCCGGCTGGTCTTAGGGATGATGATAACGGCAAAGTCTTAGGGTCTCCCCTGGGATTTCTGATACTGGTCGTAAACAAGACCGCCCAGAAGGCCGGCGCCGCCGCCCACAGCCGCGCCTATGGCCGGGGAGCCCGCGGCCAGGCCGATGAGCGTCCCTCCGCTCGCACCTATGGCTCCGCCGCTCAATACCCGCTGTTCCGTGGGAGACATGCCGGCGCAGCCGCTCATTACCAGAGCCATAACCGTAATTATCAAAGCCTTTCTCATTTCGCTCTCCCCCTTTCCGCCGCCACTGCGGCAGTCGTGGTTGCTTCTTAGCTATTAGAGGCAAAATTCAAACAAACATTAACAAAGTTAAAATTGAAACCATGTCCGGGTAGAATCCCCAGGCGAAAAATTCCTTTAGAATTCGGGCAAAAGGACCGATTTTAAAAGAAAAAAATTGCATATCGATGACCAGACAATATCCTTTGGGATGAACCAACTAAAAGAAAGGGCGCTTGTGTGCGGCGGGTTCGCATTGAAACCGCGGGGCGAGTACCGGCCGGACGCGACCTGCTGGGCCATATTGGCGCTCTTGGATGATCCGGCGAGTCAGAGGCTGGTCAAACAGGCCCGGGCCCGCCTGGCGGAGAGCCAACTTCCTGATGGGAGAGTCTGCCTCTCTCCGGACCACCCCGAGGCCTATTGGCCCACCGCTCTGACAGTCTTTGCCTGGCACCGGTCCCCGGAGTTCCAAAAAAACCTGGCCCTGGCGGTGCATTTTCTGATCACCAGCAGCGGCAAACACTGGCCAAGAACGGCTGATGCCTCGGTGGCCCACGATACCGGCATCCAGGGCTGGTCCTGGATCGCGGGGACGCATTCTTGGGTGGAACCCACCGGCCTGGCCATGATGGCCCTACGAATTGCCGGGTATGGGGAGCATGCCCGGGTTCGGGAAGGCGCCCGCCTGGTCTTGGACCGGCAATTGCCCCACGGCGGTTGGAATTATGGCAATACCTTGGTCTTTGGCCAGGAATTACGCCCCATGCCTTTGAGTACGGGGATGGCTCTCAATGCCTTAAAAAATGCCACCCCCCGGGAAACTGTGCAGGTGAGTTTAGACTATTTGCAGAAGAAGGTGGCATCCTTACATACGCCTCAGTCTCTGGGTTGGAGTCTCCTGGGGCTGGGAGCCTGGCAGGCCCGCCCGGTTCAGGCCCAGCAACTGCTATCTGAGTGTCTTCATAGCCAGGAAAGATATGGGGGGTATGATACCTCCTCCCTGGCCTTAATGCTGCTGGCCGGGAAATTGACCGGCGGCTTGGAGGACATTGTTGCCGGAACCCCAACGCCATGACTTCTGAGGAAACCAAAAATTCAACGCCCAAGAAGGGCCTGACCCGGCGGGATTTTATCGCCGCCGGACTGGGTGGCGCGGCCCTGGCCGCGTTCGGCCTTTACCTGTGGCCCCAATTATCCAGACCCAAATGGCGGGAACAGACTTTTATCGGCAAAGCGCCGGATTACCGCGCGGATATTACCGCGGTCATCCTCTCCGGATTCCGGGAACTGGGCATTTCCCCGGCGGAAATCCGGGGCAAACGCATATTACTGAAGCCCAACCTGGTGGAGACCGACCTGGGAGCCATCCATATCAACACCCATCCCGCGGTGATCTACGGGGCCGGCCAGGCCTTTCTCAAACTCGGCGCCGCCCAGGTGATCGTGGGGGAAGGACCGGGACATTGCCGGGATACTTTGATGCTGCTGGAAGAATCCGGCCTGGCCGCAGTGCTCTGGGCCGACCGGATTCCCTTTGTGGACTTGAATTATGAAACGGGTTACGCCATCAGGAACCCGGGCCGTTATTCCTCCCTCACGCATCTGACTTTCCCCGAGACCTTGCGCCAGGTGGATTGGGTGGTGTCCCTGGCCAAACTGAAGACCCATCATTGGGCCGGAGTGACCCTGTCCATGAAGAATCTCTTCGGGGTCATGCCCGGGAGCTATTACGGCTGGCCCAAAAATGTCCTGCATCATGCGGGCATAGAGGGTTCGATCCTGGATATTGTTTACGCCCTGAAGCCCCAATTGGCCATCGTCGATGGGATTGTGGGCATGGAAGGCGACGGCCCCATCATGGGCACCCCCAAACAGGCAGGAGTATTGGTCATGGGGCGCAATCTGCCCGCCGTGGACGCCACCTGCGCGCGGGTCATGGGCATCGACCCCCGCCGGGTGGAATATTTGGCTAAGGCCGAGCAATTCTTGGGCCCGATCCGGGAAACGGAAATCATGCAGGTGGGAGAAGCGGTGGCCGGGGTCCGGAGCCCTTTTAAATTGGTGGACTTTATTCCGGCCCATAGGAAACTGCTGCCTTTAATCTAGGGGCCGGCAGAAAAGAATGCTGCGGGGGGGACGAAAAAGAGGTTATCCCTGGAGACTATATTGGGATACCCTGAAAAACCTTAATACCCTCCTTTTATAATTCTGAGCGCAGCGAAGAATCTCGTATTTTCTAGGTGTTGAGATCATTCACTGCGTTCAGTATGATAGAAAAAAAGGTTTGGCAATATCTTCCAGATTCATCCTCATTGAAGGGGTACCTGGTTTCATGAGGGTCCACGATTCTGCCCTAAATTTTAAAAAATCCCGCAAAAACTGCCGTTGATAAAAATAAGGGGTTAGCTCTGATCAATTAGCTAACCCCTTTTATTTTCGCTGGCGGGGACGACGAGACTCGAACTCGCGACCTCCGGCGTGACAGGCCGGCGTTCTAACCAACTGAACTACGCCCCCGATTATGAGTTCAAAGTTCCGAGTTCAAAGTTCAAAGTTTAAAGGCATCTTTTAGTCTTTTATAAATTAATCAGGAAACCTTGAAATTTCAACAGGGTAACTGGAACCAATACTTGGAACTCGGAACTTGGAACCTGGAACCAAAAAATCTGGTAGGCGGAACAGGGCTCGAACCTGTGACCCCCGGCTTGTAAGGCCGATGCTCTCCCAGCTGAGCTATCCGCCCGCCCCGGTAATAGTCGCCTATGACGGCGTTGCTGTCAAGAGGGAAAGTGAGCCGCAAGCGGTAAGCAGTGGGCAGTTTTGCGCCGCCAGATGCATCTCTCCCGGGCGAGCCCCCCGCTCCAACTCCGAAACGTTTCGCGGTCGCTTTAGGCAAAAAAAACTGCATTATCTTCAGTCACCTTTAGTTCATCAACAGCAACAGCAAACCCGGGGTAGTCTTTCGGGCCGTCAGAATGGCCCGGGCGCCGCCGCTGCGGATGTAAGCCAGTTGTTGATCCGTGAGCGCGTCGCCGAAGACGAAAACATTATCCATAATTCCGTGGAAAAAATTGCTGTAAAGCGGGCTGGCACCGATGTTCACCTGGTTCTGGCCCTCTCCTAAAGCCACCCCGGTCTTGGTGAGCACCATATCATCCACCTGAAGCTTGACGGTCTGGGCCGCCTGGTCATAGACCACGGCCAGGAAGGTCCATTTGTCTTTAATGGCCGGCACTGCCCCCAGGACCCCCCCTCCGGCGCCGCAAAAGGCCGACCAGCCGATGCCCCCTCCCCGGGTGTCCAGCCCGATCTGGCGGTCATAACCCCCATCATCATGGGTGAGGATAGGCTGGATTCCACCGATGGACGCTGGCTTGGTCCAGGCTCCCATGGTGAGCTTGGGATATTTGCCGGGATTTATATTGAGCGGTACGGTGAGGAAATCAGTGGTGCCGTTGAAAGAATAGCCCTTTCCCTCATAACCCGGAACCGGTAGCCCGTTGCCCTCGAAGGCATAGAAGGCCAGCAACCTGGGGAGTTTTACCTTGGGCGGCGGCTCCGGCTCATAGAGTTCCGCACTGGCAGTGGTGACACCGTTAACCGCAACTACGCCCCCGGTCACCAAGACCTTGCTGTTGGGCAGCAGGGTGGCCGTGTGGCGGGTGCGGCCGGTAGCCATGGAGCCGGTGGAACTCCAGGTTCCTGTAGCCGAGTACAGGGGCTGGTTATAAAGCTCGGCGCTATTTAGCCAGGCGTAAGGGATGGCAGGGATGGCATAATTATAGCCCCCTGCCACCAGGACCTGGCCGTTGGGCAGCAGAGTGGCCGTGTGATTATTTCGGGCCGTGGCCAGGGAGCCGGTGGGAGCAAAGCCAAACCACGACTGCATATAGGACTCGGCAGAGGCAAGGGTGGAATTATAAAAACCGGACCAGCCGCCGGCTACCAGGACCTGGCCCCAGGAGTTGGAAAGCAAGGTGGCCGTGTGGCTATCCCGGCCGCTGCCCAGGGGACCGGTGGAACTCCAGGTGCCGCTGGCAGGGTCGTAGAGATCCGCGTCGGCAATGTCGATGGCATGTCCTCCGCCTCCGGGGAACGGGAACCAAGATAAACCCCCGGCCACCAGCACCTGGCCGCTGGGCAGCAGGGTGGCGGTATGGTACATTCTGTTGGTGGTCATGTTCCCGGTGGGGGTCCAGGCCCCGGCCCCGCCATTGGCGTCCGGGTCATAGAGCTCGGCGCTGGCGAGATAATCGCCCCCGGCCACCAGGACCTGGCCGTTGGGCAGCAGGGTGGAGGTATGACCCACCCGCGCGGCGCCCATGGAGGCGGTGGTGGTCCATCCTGTAGCCGAATCATAGATTTCCGCACTGGCGGTGCTGCCGGTGGTGGACCAGCCGCCGGCCACCAGGACCTGGCCGTTGGGCAATAAGGTGGAGGTGTGGTTGCTTCGGGCGGTAGCCATGGAGCCCGTGAAGCTCCAGGTTCCATCCGCCGGATTAAAGAGCTCCGCACTGTTAAACCTGGTTGATATCCCTTCACCTCCGCCGGCCACCAGGACCTGGCCGTTGGGCAGCAGGGTGGCGGTGTGGCTGTACCGGGCGACGTTCATGGAGCCGGCTGAACTCCAGGCGCCGGACGCGGCTTGGGAGGGCCGGGGCAGGACCGCGGCCAGGATCAGGAGCGCCAGGGCCAGTGCGGTGACCCCTGGAAGTTTAAGGAAGGCTAACTTAATTCCCCGGTTAGGAATTAGACTCAGGCTGGGTTTGGTAGACGGCTCAGAACTCGCACAACCTAGCCGTGCCGCCATCACGCCGCTTATGACCAATGTCAAGGAGCTCATGCCGAGTCCCCTATGCTAAGCCAACGGTGGGAAAAATGGGCGGGGAATTCTTACAAATTTTTACTGTTAAATTATATCACATGCAAATACGCCAAGGCGCAAAGAAAGACGCAAACATTGGAATAAAATTTTTGCGTCTCTCTTTGCGTCTTGGCGCCTTTGCGTGAGATACTTTTTCTAGTGCGGCCGGATCTCCGAAGCCGGGGTTTCCACGGCCGGCAGGAAGACCGGTTCCGGCGGCGCGGGCGGCGGCGGTTCTTTAAACAGGCTTTCCGGGTCATCCACTGCCAGGGCGCGTTTCAGGACCTCGTCCATGTGGTCCACGGGAATCAATTCCACCGCCTTAAGGATGCGATTGGGGATATCTTTGATATCCTTTTCGTTGTCCCGGGGGATGAGCACGATCTTGATCTGGTGGCGATGGGCGGCGATGATCTTTTCTTTCAGGCCGCCGATGGGCAGCACCCGGCCCCGGAGGGTGATTTCCCCGGTCATGGCCACGTCCCGGCGCACCGGTATCTTCAGCAGCGCCGAAACGATACAGGTGCCGATGGTGATGCCCGCGGAAGGACCGTCTTTGGGAATGGCCCCTTCCGGCACGTGCACGTGGATATCGATCTTGCGGTAGAAATCCGGGGACAGGCCCAGGCGTTCGGCCTTGGAGCGCACGTAACTGAGCGCGGCCTGGGCCGATTCCTGCATCACTTCTCCCAATTTGCCGGTGATCAACAGTTTGCCCCGGCCGGGGAGAATCACCACTTCGGTCTGCAGGAGTTCGCCCCCGAACTCCGTCCAGGCCAGGCCGGTGGTGAGGCCCACTTCGTCGGCCTCCTCCGTGCGCCCGAAGCGGAAGCGGGGCACCCCCAGATATTTTTGCACTGCCTGGCTGCTCACCTTAACCTGGTGATCCCTGCCCTTGGCCGCCACTTTCCGGGCCACCTTGCGGGTGATGGAGGCGATCTCCCGCTCCAGGTTCCGCACCCCCGCCTCCCGGGTATATTGCCGGACAACCGTGAGAATGGCGTTCTCGGAGAAGGAGATGTTTTCATGGTTCAGGCCGTTGGCGAGACACTGTTTGGGAACCAGGAACTGCTGGGCGATGAGCAGCTTCTCCACTTCCGTGTATCCCGGCAGCCGGATAATCTCCATCCGGTCTTGCAGGGGCGCGGGGATGGAGTACAGGTTGTTGGCGGTGGTGATGAACATCACCTCGGAGAGGTCGTAGTCCACGTCCAGGTAATGGTCGTTAAACGCGAAGTTCTGTTCCGGGTCCAGGACCTCCAGCAGGGCCGCGGAAGGGTCGCCCCGGAAATCCGTGCTCATCTTGTCCACTTCATCCAGGCAGAAGACCGGGTTGTTGCTCTTGGCCTTTTTCAGAGACTGGATGATTTTCCCCGGCAAGGCGCCGATATAAGTGCGGCGGTGGCCCCTGATTTCCGCTTCGTCCCGGACGCCGCCCAAAGAGAGGCGCACGAAGTTCCGGCCCAGGGCCCGGGCCACGGATTTGGCCAAAGAGGTCTTGCCCACCCCCGGAGGACCAACCAGACAGAGGATGGGGCCTTTCATCTTCTTCACCAGGCTCTGGACGGCCAGGTGCTCCAGGATGCGCTCCTTGGGCTTCTCCAGGCCGTAGTGGTCTTCGTGGAGGATTTGCTCCGCCTCCGCCAGGTCGTGCTTGTCCCTGGTCTTTTCGTACCACGGCAAAGACAGGAGCCAGTCGATGTAGTTCCTGACCACCGTGGCTTCCGCGGACATGGGGCTCATGAGTTTGAGCTTTTTCAGTTCGTGTTTGACCTTGGCCGCGGCCTCGGCGCTCATCTTTTTCTTGCGGATGCGCCTTTCCAATTCCTGGATTTCGCCCTTGAAATCCTCTTTTTCCCCCATCTCTTTCTGGATGGCCCGCATCTGTTCGTTGAGGTAGTATTCCCGCTGGGTCTTTTCCATCTGCTTCTTGACCCGGTTTTTGATGCGGGTTTCGATCTGGAGGATTTCGTTTTCCCGGTTAAGCAGGGCCAGGACCTTTTCCAGGCGCCGGCCCGGCTCCTGGGTCTCCAGCAGCCCCTGTTTTTCCTCGGTCTTGACGGCCAGATGCCCGGCGACGGTGTCCGCCAGCCGGCCCGGGTCCTCCAGTCCGGCGACGGTCTGCACCACCTCCTGGGGGACTTTTTTGTTCAGTTTGGCATAGGTCTCAAAACTGACGATCGCGGCCCGCCGCATGGCTTCGGTCTCAGGGTTGTGGACCCAGGTGTCGGGCAGCTCTTCGGCCTCCACCTGGTAGAAATGGGGATTGGCCAGGTATTGCCGGATCTGCGCCCGTTCTTTGCCCTCAATGAGCACCTTCACCGTGCCGTCGGGCAGGCGCAGGAGCTGCAGAATTGCGGCCAGGGTCCCCACCCGGAAGATATCCGACTCCCGGGGCTCGTCCCGCCTGGGGTCCTTCTGGGTGCAGAGCAGGATATACTTCTCCTGGCCCATGGCATACTCCAGCGCGGAGATGGAGCGCTCCCGGCCGATGAACAGGGGCACCACCATGTGGGGAAAGACCACAATGTCCCGGAGGGGCAACATGGGTACGGTTACCATGTTTTTCTTTTCCCCTTCCGCCGCAGGCCGCGTTTTGTTTAACCGAAAGATCATTGCTGCACCACCCTCCCTGGTTTATCCCATCCGACCTCGTCCTTGGTCTCGAATTTCAAAATGGGTGCGGCATGTTTGAGAATAAAGTCTTCGTTAATCAGACACTCCTGCACGTTTTTCTGGGACGGCAAATCGTACATCAAGTCCAGCATGGCCCGTTCCAGAATGGCCCGGAGCCCCCGGGCCCCGGATTTTCGCTTCATGGCCTCCCGGGCCACGGCCTCCAGCGCGCCGTCCGTGAAGTTCAAGCTGACCCGGTCCATCTCCAGGAGCTTCTGGTATTGCTTCACCAGGGCGTTTTTGGGCTCCTTGAGGATGCGCACCAGGGCCTCCTCGTCCAGCTCATCCAGGGTGGCGATGACCGGCAGCCGCCCCACGAATTCGGGGATCAGTCCGAATTTCAACAGATCCTGGGGCTGCACCTTGGCCAGCACCTCGCCCAAGGGCTGCTGGTGCCGGCTCTGGATGTCGGCCCCGAAGCCCATGGCCTTGCGGCCCACCCGGGCGCCGATGATATCCTCCAGGCCGTTGAACGCGCCCCCGCAGACAAAGAGGATATTGGTGGTATCCACCTTGATGAACTCCTGCTGGGGGTGTTTGCGCCCGCCCTTGGGCGGCACCGAGGCCATGGTGCCCTCGATGATCTTCAGCAACGCCTGCTGCACCCCTTCCCCGGAAACATCCCGGGTGATGGAGGGGCTGTCCGTCTTCCGGGCGATCTTGTCCACTTCATCTATGTAGACGATGCCCCGGGAGGCCTTTTCCACGTCGTAGTCCGCGGACTGGAGCAGGTTGAGAATGATGTTTTCCACGTCCTCGCCCACGTACCCGGCCTCGGTGAGGGTGGTGGCGTCGGCGATGGTGAAGGGCACATTGAGAATCCGGGCCAGGGTCTGGGCCAGCAGGGTTTTGCCGGAGCCGGTGGGACCCACCAGGAGGATGTTGCTCTTCGCGAGTTCCACCCCGTTCAGCTCCACCCCGGAGTTGATGCGCTTATAGTGGTTGTAAACGGCCACGGAGAGGATCTTCTTGGCCCGCTCCTGGCCGATGACGTATTCGTCTATCTGTTTCTTGATGCCCGCGGGCTCCGGGATGGCCACCCGGGCCTGCTTGGCCTCGTCTTTCTCATATTCCTCGGCGATGATATCGTTGCACAACTCGATGCATTCATCGCAGATATAGACGCCAGGGCCGGCGATGAGTTTCTTCACCTCACTCTGGCTCTTGCCGCAAAAGGAACACAAAAGGTCGGTGCTTTTGTCGATTCCCCGTTTACTCATAACCATTTCCTCCCCAAACCCGGGTCGCCGGGTTTGGTATTTCCTTTGCTGATCCGCCTTCAGGTTCCGGTAAGTATATCGGCACCCCTGGCCGGTTACATGAGGAACAAATCTTTTCCCTCAAACCGGCGCCAATGGCCGTTTTACCAGCTCCCGCTGCGTAATCACTTCATCCACCAGGCCATATTCCTTGGCCTGATCGCCGGACATATAAAAGTCTCTTTCCGTATCCCGGTTGATCCGGTCAATGGGTTGGCCCGTGTGCTTGGCCATGATCTCGTTCAACTCTTCCCGGAGCCGCAAAATCTCCCGGGCCTGGATATCCACGTCCGAGGCCTGCCCGGAAAACCCTCCCAGGGGCTGGTGAATCAAAATCCGGGCATGGGGCAGGGAAGAACGTTTTCCCGGCGCGCCCGCGCCCAGCAGCAGGGCCGCCATACTGGCCGCCTGGCCCATGCACAGGGTAGTCACCGGCGGCTTGACGAACTGCATGGTGTCATAGATGCCCAGGCCGGCGGTCACCATCCCTCCCGGGGAATTGATGTATAGATGGATCTCCCGATCCGGGTCTTCCGCTTCCAGAAACAACATCTGGGCAATGACCAGGTTGGCCACTTCATCATTGATGGTGGTGCCCAGAAAAATGATCCGCTCCTTGAGCAGGCGGGAATAGATGTCATAGGCCCGCTCGCCGCGGCTGCTCTGCTCCACCACCATGGGAATCAAAGGCATGCTCTTCACTTCTCCTGGGTCTCGGCCGCAGGGGCCGGACCTATTTGGGCGTGGTCCACTAGGAACTTCACGGTTTTTTCATCCTCTAGCTGGCGGCGCAAAGCCCCCAGGAGCTGATGCTCCTCGTAGAACTGCCGCACCTGGGCCAGTTCCCGGCCGGTGCCCGCGGCCAGCCGCTGCAAACCGGCCTCCACCTCGGAGTCCTCCACGGAGATGCCTTCCTGCCGGGCGAGGCGTGCCAGCAGAAGCCTGGTCCGCACCCGCCGCTCCGCCGCGGGCTTGATGCTTTCCAGCATCTTTTCGTGGTCCAGGCCCGCCAGGTTGAGCCCATGCTGCGACATCCGCTGCCACTGTTCCCGGAGGAGGTCCTCCTGCTCCTGGCGGATCATGGAGGGCGGCACCTCAAAGGGATGCGCGCTCAATAACTGATCGAGAGCCTGACTCTCCAAAAGTTTTTGGCGCTCTCTGTCTTTTTCCTTAATAATATCCTCTTGAACGGCCTGGCGCAAGTCGGCCAAGGTCTGAAAATCGCCCCCCAGGCCCTGGGCAAAGGCATCGTCCAAGTCCGGCACCACCTTTTCTTTGATGGCCTGGATCTTCACCTCAAACTCGATCACCTTGCCGGCCAGCAGGGGGTGGAAAAAGTCATTGGGCAGTTCCACGGCAAAGCGGCTCTCCCCTTCCGGCCTGAGGCCCAGCAGATTATTTTCAAAATCCGGGTTGAAACGGCCCGCGCCTACCTCTAAAAGGTAATTCTCCTGCTTGGCCTCCGCCAGGGCTTTCCCCCCAAAATGGCCCTGATAATCCAAGGCCACATAGTCCCCTTCTTGAATCCCCCGGGGCTCCGCCAGAGGCCGGAGGATGGCGTTTCTCTCCCGAATCTCTTCCAGGCGCGCCTCCACCAGGGCGTCGGTGATCTCCACCTCCGGGGCCGTTAAGGTCAGGCCTTGGTAATTTTCCACTTCGAACTGCGGCGGCACTTCCATCTCCACGCTGAAGCGGAAGTCTTCACCGGCCACCACCGCGGGCAGGGCCTCCGGCCAATTCAAGCTGACGGGCTCCAGTTCCTTCTCTTTCAAGGCGTTGCGCATAGAGCGCCGCACCAACTCCTCGGAGACCTCTTGTTCCACCTGTTTCCGGTAATAGAGTTCCAAAACGGCACGGGGCACCTTCCCGGGGCGGAACCCTTTGACCTTGGCCTGCTTCCCCAATCTCCGGTAAGCCCGGTCCACTTCCTGGGTGACCTCTGCGGCCGGGACCTCAATCCGCAGCTTGCGGGTTACTGAGTTCAAATCTTCCACTTCCACCTTCACGGCACTTTCTGTCATAGTCTCCAGTCTCGCTAAGTGTGATTATTATCAGGCAGGCTAGTCCCCCTGGTTACCATCCCCCCTGACCGCCGGTGTGCGAGAGGGGGGACTCGAACCCCCACGGTGTCCCGCTGGAACCTAAATCCAGTGCGTCTGCCGAATTCCGCCACTCTCGCAATTATAGGCAATTACCAATTTAAATCTATTAACTTTTTGCCTTTAAGTCAAGCCGTCCTTATGGGCCGGGCGTATTTGGGCCTCCCCGGTTGTCTCCCCCGTTAATTCATGTTATTTAATAGAAGATAGGGGCAAATAGCCGTGGGGCCGGCAAATGTCATGGGCAGAGAAACGAAGAATCTTGTATTTCTAATTAGTTGAGATGGTCTTCACTTCATTGAGGATGACAAAGATCAAGTGATTGATACCAAGTCCCAAGCAAACGACAATTTTTCCGTAGGGGCGAATCTTGTATTCGCCCCGAATGAGAGGGCGAACACAAGGTTCGCCCCTACACTTCGCTGCCTTTTGATTGGGACTTGGGATGGGCAACAGCTAATAGCCGCCCGCCATTTAGGCAGTTCTTAAAGAAGATCATTATCCCCCCTATTCTCGGAGGTTGAAGATTAATGGAAGTCCAGGAAAAAGACGAATTGAAAGAATTGCGGGAGCGCCTGATGGTCAGCCCCCGCCTGGTTTGGGACCAGGCGGACGCCGCCGCTCGGGAAGCCATTATGGCTTACGGGGAACGCTATAAGGATTTTTTGGATCGGGCCAAGACCGAACGGAAGGCGGTGGAGGAGATCGAACGCCAGGCCCGGGCCCGGGGCTTCGTAGACCTGGCCGGGAACGCCTCCGGGCCCCGGACTTATTATAACTACCGGGGCAAGACCATGGTCCTGGCCGTCGCGGGCCGCCGGCCGCTCAGCGAGGGGCTCCGCCTGATCGCCTCCCATATCGATTCTCCCCGCCTGGACCTGAAGCAATATCCGCTATACGAGGACACGGACCTGGCCTTTCTCAAGACCCACTATTACGGGGGCATCAAGAAATATCAATGGCTGGCCCGGCCCCTGGCTATCCACGGCGTCATCCTCAAGGCGGACGGCACCCGGGTGGAGTTGACCGTGGGGGAGGACCCGGGGGACCCGGTCTTCACGGTCTGTGACCTCCTGCCCCACCTGGCCAAAAAGAGCCAGATGGACAAAAAGGTCACCGAAGCCTTCGATGCCGAGAAACTCAACGTCCTGGTGGGCTCCCTGCCCCTGGGGGATAAAGAGACCAAAGAGCGCTTCAAGCTCTATCTCCTGAAGCACCTGGAAGAGCGTTACGCTATCCAGGAAGAGGACTTTATCAGCGCCGAACTGGAGGTGGTGCCCGCGGGCCCCGCCCGTGACCTGGGTTGGGACCGCAGCCTGGTGGGCGGCTACGGCCAGGACGACCGCTCCTGCGCCTTTGCGTCCCTGGAAGCCATCCTGGAGACCCCGGAACCGGAATACACCTCCCTGGCCCTGTTCTATGACAAGGAGGAGACGGGCTCCGAAGGCAATACCGCGGCCAAGAGCTGTCTCCTGGAAGAGATCGTGGAGCGCCTCCTGGAGCGGGCCGGAGAGAGCCCCCAGGGCCGGCGCCGGGCCCTCATGGCCTCCCGGGCCATTTCCGGGGACGTCACCGGCGCCCTGGACCCGGATTACCCGGAAGTCCATGAAAAGCGCAACGCCGCCCGGTTGGGCTACGGGGTAGCTTTTCATAAATACGGCGGCAGCGGCGGCAAGTATTACACCAATGACGCCAACGCCGAGTACGTGGCCTGGATCCGGAAGATCTTCCAGGAACACGGGGTGATCTGGCAAGCGGGCCAACTGGGCAAGGTGGACGAAGGCGGCGGCGGCACCATCGCCAAGTACCTGGCCGTGTACGGCATGGAGATCATCGATTGCGGCACGCCCCTGCTCTCCATGCACTCGCCCTTCGAGGTGGCGTCCAAGGCCGACCTGTACATGACTTTTAAAGGCTACCAGGCCTTCTTTAACGCGGCTTAAGGCGGTTTTCGGTTTTCGGTTTGTAGTTTTCGGTTATAATTATCGAAAAGATATTTACCGGCTATCTAACGAAAAACTATCCGGTTCCCAAGCTCAGCTTGGGAACCAGATGGAGAACCGAAAACCGAAAACCGAAAACCGGTATCTAAAATGGGTAAGTTTTTTTCCAAATTCAAAACCGCACCTCCAGACCCGGCAGTCTCCACCTGGGGCAATCTCTCCCAATTTTACAGCCTGCTGGTCTTCTTGATTGCCGTGCCTTTCGTGCTTATCGTCGCCCTGGTGTGGCTTACCGGCATCCTGGGCTTCAGCGTCTGGATCTTCGCCGGCTTCGCGGTCATTTGCGGTTTGGCGGTCTGGCGCCTCAGCAAAAAATGGAGCAGTCTGAAGGCGCAGATGGCCACCCAGACCAGCAATCTCCACGACCTTATGCGGGAAGCGGCCAAAGACGGCAAAGACGTGGAAGTTTCCCTGCTCAACGGTGTTCTCACCTTGCGCTACCGGGGACAGCAGGGGCCGGAAACCCTGCCCGCGGCCATCCCGGCCCCGCCTTTGGCTCTGGCCGCCCCGGTCCACCTGGAGGCGTCAGCAGAAGTCCTCCAGCCCGAGCGCGTCCGGGAGGAACTGCAGGAATTCCTGCGCCTGCGGGATACCGGGGTGATCAGCCCCGAGGAATTCGAACGCATCAAGGCCGGCCTGCTGCAAAGAATTTCGGCTTAAAGAAAAAGATTCACCACAGAGACAAAGAGAGCACAGAGTTACACAGAGAAAGGATTTTTTTATTTTTGGCGCTGGAAGCGCCAAAAATAAAAGTTCTTTAACCTCTGTGATTCTCTGTGTCCTTTGTGTCTCTGTGGTTAAGTATTTTTTGATTTCCCCCCCAGGAGATGCCGCCATGTCCTTCATGATCCCTGATATGGAGAATTATTTCCGGGGTTTCATCCCGCGCCGGGACGCGCTGCTGTTGGAACTGGAAGAGGAAGCGGCCCGGGAGTCCATTCCCATCGTCGGTCCGGTGGTGGGGGAGTTTTTGTACATCCTGGCCCGGGCCATGGGGGCCCGGAACATCCTGGAGTTGGGCACGGCCAGCGGCTATTCCGCCATCTATCTGGCCCGGGCCCTGCCGGACGGAGGGAAGGTAATCACCCTGGAATTGAACCCGGCCATGGCCAGCCGCGGCCGGGCCAACTTCCTCAGGGCCGGATTGGCAGAGCGGGTGGAGGTCCGGGAGGGCCAGGCCCTGGAATTGATGGCCGCCATGACCACCACTTTTGACCTGATTTTTCTGGACATCGACAAGGAAAGCTATGCTCCGGCCCTGCCCCATTGCCTCCGCCTCCTCAAGGTGGGTGGCTTGCTCATCGCCGATAACGTCGCCTTTGCCGGGGCCGATGCCTTCAACCGGGAGATCTCCCGCCAGAAATCCTGGCGCGCGGTGCATCTTTTGTCTTTCCTGCCGCAACACTCCCCGGAAAAAGACGGCCTCACTTTGGCCGTGCGGGTGGAGTGAAAAAACAGTTTTCCGTTTTCCGTTTTCGGTTTTCAGTTAAAGGAATTAGGGCAATCGAGGAGTCAAAACCGGCGCCCCCCTGCCCTGCCCCACCTCCGGCACATTTTCTGAACTTTTCCTTGGTCACTTAAGTACCATCTAGTATAAATGAGAGTCGCCTTGAGAAAGATTCCCCCCGGGGAATTCCTCTAGACAGGAAACTTTTGGTGGCACAGGCTTCCAGCCTGTGCTGGCGCAGGCTAAACGGGCTGTTGCCTAAATACATTTTCTTTGGACTGTTTTGACCACTTACTGATGGTCGGGCTGCAATCTTGGGACGTCGATTCAGAAGCAGCCAACCCAGCGGAAATAGCCTTTAGGGCTGATTAA
>JBFLXM010000082.1:0-15402 GCA_040757175.1 Thermodesulfobacteriota bacterium | reverse complement strand
GGTGAGAAGAAATTGCCAATCCTCCGCCTCTTCTGGAAAAATCAACTTTTTCATCGTCACCTCCTTGGGTGACGATTATAATGGGTTAAATAAATATATCAAGCACTAAGTTAGCGCTTATGCCCCGCTGGGGGGAGAGGGGACAAGAGGAAAGAACTTTTGGCAAATGCTACAAAACCTCTGCGTAAATCCCAGGTGGAACAGCCGCCCTAGGCTGTTCACGCTTCATTTGGTAGCAGGCGGGGGCGCCTGCTCCACATTTATACGCAACGTCATTTATTTTTTCGTTAATCTATTAATATTCCCGGACGCTGGACTGACAAAACTCCCCCTCCCTGCGAGGGGAGGGGGTTGGGGGGAGGGTGGCGACTTATACCATGTTCGCATTGTAGGGGCGGGTTTTAAACCCGCCCCTACAAGTGATATCAATATGTTAGCATGTTAGTTTGTTTCATTTCAAAGCGAACATGGTATTATAGCGCCGCGCCTGCCCAAAAGACGCCACCCCCACCCTGACCCTCCCCCCTCAAGGGCTTATCATTACCCACAAGTTTTTTCATCGGTGGCACAGCCTTTCCAGGCTGTGCCGAAAAGCTTTTTTCTTAGGGTGCGCCTTGCAACCCATTTTGCAGAACTGTGGCGGGCGAGGACGCCCGCCACTACGATCTTTTCATAATTTATAGGTGAGCCGAAGGCTCATGAATAAACGCCTGGAAAAGTTCAGCCTCGCACAGGCTGGAAAGCCTGTGCCACCAAATACGCCCTTAAATCAAATAGTTCCTGACCTGTGGGTAATGCTCAGCCTCAAGGGGGAGGGAATAAGAGGATGAGGAAATTATTCTCCTATTCGAAGATATTTGGACAGGCGCAATTATTTATGTCGTTACGTCTAGTAGCAGGCGGGGGCGCCTGCTCCACATTGATACCGAGTCGCAATTAAAAGACATTGAACCGTAGGGGCGAACCTGGGAGACTGTCTCAAAACCTGTTTTTTTCTGTCACCCTGAGCGCAGCGAATGGTCTATGTCTTTGAAAAGACTAGATTCTTCGCTTCGCTCAGAATGACATTCTGGAGGAAGATGGGTATTGAGACAGTCTACTGGTGTTCGCCCTGGAGGCCGGGCGAATACAAGATTCGCCCCTACAAGAAAATTGCCGTTTGATTGCAACTCGGTATTAGATTTAAAAAAAAGAGTAATTGAGACTTTCGCAGAGGTCTTATACCATGTTCGCATTGTAGGGGCGGGTTTCAAACCCGCCCCTACGAGTGATGTCAATATGTTAGCGTGTTAGTTTGTTTCATTTCTAAGCGAACAAGGTATTATACCAAGTCGCCGTCAAACGAGTAAAGTTGTAATTATGAGCATAGCGAAGAGAGATTCTTCACTCCGCTGCGCTCCGTTCAGAATGACAGCTAGATATTACTTCTTTGGCCGCAACTTGGTCTTAAGGCTTCATTTTCTTGCTGCAAGCTGATGGCTGCAAGCTGACGGCCCCCACCTAGCCCCTTCCCCCCATCAACCGGTTCTCAGCCAAATGGAAGGCCTGCTCCATCAGGGTCTCCAGGTTGACCACGTCTTCCCGGTTATAGGTGAGGAGGGTGGGGAGCGCCTGGTAATCGCCGCGGCAGTGGCGGTCCCAGAGGAGCACGGCCTCGTAGCCGTCCAGGCCGTCCACCTCCGGGGGCCGCTTGATGCCGAAGCGGGGTTCGATGCGCTTCAGGCCGCCCTTAAAGCCCAGGCGGGCCAGGATGAAGCGGAGGTCCAGGTGCACCGGGGGGAGTTTCAGTCCCGGGAAATAGGCCCGGAGCACGGGAAGGTCGAACTGGCTGCCGTTGAAGGTGATGACCAGGTCCAGGTCTTCCAGGGCTTGGGGAAACTCCTCCAGGTTTTGGCCGTGGACGAACTGGCGCATGGCCTGGCCGTCATAGAGGCCCACCACCGTCACTTGCAGGCCCGGCCAGGTGTAGCCCGTGGTTTCGATGTCCAGGTACGCGGCCCGCTGCCGAAAGCGCCGGAAGAGCCGCCAGCGCTCCGCCGGGGGGAGGAGGGGACCGAAATATCCGGGGTTGTCCTCCTGGGCCAGGGATTCGGCCACGCCGGCCCGCAGTTGCACCAGCCTCTCCCGGCCCAGGCCCGGCACCTCGGCCGCGGCCAGGAATTCCTCCCAGGTGTTCAGCCCCTGGCGCCAGAAATGGGCCTCGGTGTGCTCCCCCACGCCGGGGAGGTGGATGAAGGTGCGCTTGAGCATCAATTAAAGATAACATTAGAGTGGGCTTCTGTCATCCTGAGCAAGAGAAAACCTTACCACAGAGACACAGAGGACACAGAGATTCACAGAGAATATTTTTATAGGCGGGGAAACCGTCTATAAAAAACTTCTCCTCTGTGATTCTCTGTGCTCTCTGTGTCTCCGTGGTGAAGTCTTTATTCCTCCTTGAAGATCGCGGCCAGGTGCGGCTGCACCGCCCGCCAGGCGGGGTAGGCCCCGGAGAAAATGTAGGGTGGGCATGGCCCACCTTTCTTTATTCCCCAAAGCTCGAATCGGGATCAAAAGTGAGGTTTTCCCCCCAATTATCCGGGTAAAGCCCTTGTTTCACAAAACGGTGAAAAGTGGAATAAGGCCAATCCGCGACGTTTGCCACCAGGCCATGTTTTACCGGATTATAATGGATGTAATCCAAGTGCCGATGCAAATCTTCTTCATTCCGCACCTGGTGTTCCCAGAACCTCCTTTGCCAAATGGCGCATTCCCGGTGCTTTTCCTTAGATTGGCGCATCCCTTGATCTTGCTGTAAAAAAGACCTGGCTCTTTTGGAAAACTCTCTTTTAATCAATCCCCATCTCTTAGAATAATCATCATCATTTTCCGGCAAAGTCCAGATAGTGTGAAGGTGGTCAGGCAAAAGCACCCAGGCATCGATGCTGAAAGGATGTTGCTGGCGAACCTCGGAAATTGCTTCACGCAAAATGATCCTGCTTCTAGGATCGGTTAAAAATCTCCGGCGCTGAAAGGTCACCAGGGTAAAGAAGAAGGTGCCTCCCGGAGTTTTCGATCTTAGATACCTGGGCATATTTTTTCCTAGCTGCGGAAGCATTGATGGTGGGCCATGCCCACCCTACAATATTGTGCCTCTGTAGTGATGTCTATTCTTCTTTTATGAAATGAAGAAATGTAGGGTGGGCATGGCCCACCCTTCTTTCATTCCTCCTTTAATATTGTGGCTAAGTGCGGCTGCACCGCCCGCCAGGCGGGGTAGGCCCCGGAGAGCAGGCCCAGGGCCAGGACCAACAAAAAAGTCTGCCAGTAGATGCCCGGGGTCCAGTAGAGGTGGATAGTCCAGCCGAAGGCCTGTTTGTTAATCACATATATTAATAATAAGGATAATAGGGAGCCGCAGAGCGCGCCCAAGACAAAACTCAGGAAGCCGGATAGGCCGGACTCCACCAGGACCATGGACAGGATTTGGCCCCGGGAGGCCCCCAGGGCCTGGAGCAGGGCCAGCTCCCGCTCCCGCTCCATAATGAGGACCAAAAAAGTGGTGATGATCCCGAAGACCGCCACCACCACCGCCACCCCCTCCAGGGCGTAGGTGAGGGCAAAGGTCTCATCGAAGATGCGCAAAATGCCCTGGCGCAACTCCTGGTGGGAGATGGTGAGGAGGCGGTAGTCCTGGCCGTATTTTTGGTCCAGGCGGGCCTGCATCTCCGGAATTTTCCCTTTATCCTTTAGATAGAGGCGCACCGCGTTCAGGTGTTCGTCCGGCCAGAAGCGCCGGAACTGGCGGATATCCATCCAGACGCTGGGGCCGTCGGTGCGGTAGTCATAGAAAACCCCGGCGATTTTCAGGTGCTGCACTCCCGCGGGGGTAGGGAGTTCTAGAATATCTCCTTCTTTATAGCCGAAGGTCTCGGCCAACGGCTCGGAAATGACTACAGAAGGTTTTCTGTTTTCTGTTTTCGGTTTTCGGTGAAAATCATTCGATAAATACCCGGACTCTCCCACTTCCTGCATAATTTTTTGGGTATCCCCTTTTCTAAACCAGAGGCCGCCGTGTTTAGCCAGGACCTGGAAACTGCCGCCGATGACCAGGAGAAAACGGTCCCGGAAAGGGAGGCGCACGCAGCGGTAAAGATAGATATCCTGGATGTCCGGGTCTTGTTGCAGGGCGGGCAGGATCTCCCGGGGCAGGTAATGATCGTAGGCCGCGGTGGAGAAGACTGCGGGGCCGAAAAAGATGTCGCCGCTGATGGAACGGCTGACCCAAGAGTTCACGGTCTGGCGGAAGGAGCCGATCATCACCGCCACCGCGATGAGCATTCCCAAGGCGCAGGCCAGGGCGGCGATGGAGACCGCGCTGCGGCTCAAAGAACCGGAGAGATAGCGGCAGCCCAAATCCCCGGGAGGACCGAGAACCCGGCGCAGGAGGGGTTGGGCCCGCTCCCCCAGACTCCGGGCCGTGAATGGAGTGAAGAGGGCAAAGGCCAGGAGGATAAGAAAGGCCGCGGCGAAACTGGGAAGGGAAGGGCCGGACCCTAAGGGCAGCAATACCAAAACCCCCGCCAGGGTTAGGGCCAGGAGGCCGGCAATACCAAAAACCCCGGCCCGGTTCTGGAGGCGCTCTTCCAGTTCCTCCCGGTACCACACGGCCCGGACCCGGGTGCGGGCCGCTTCCCGGGCGGGAATCCAGGCCGCGGCCAGGGTCGCGGCCACGGCCAGGCCCCAGGCCTGGAGCAGGAGCGGGGCCCGGACCAGAACTTCCTCGGCCTGGACCGGGGCATAAAGGGAACTGAGATTGTGGGTCATCAGGGCCAGCGCGCTTTGGGCCAGGACCACTCCCAGTCCTAATCCCAGCAACCCACCCACCGCGCCGCTGGCCAGGCCCTCGGCCAGGAAAAGGAGGAGCACCTGGCCCCGGCTCAGGCCCAGGGTGCGGAGCAGGCCGATCTCCCGGCGGCGCCGCACCACGGACAGGGTCACGGACTGGTAGATCAAAAACATGCCCACAAACAGGGCAATGGCGCTCAGCACCGTGAGGTTGAGGCGGTAGGAGGCCACCATCCCCTCCATCTGGCGGCCCTGGGCCCCGGGCCGCACCAGGTCCACGCCGGGGGGTAAGTTCCGGGTCAGACGCGCCCCGGCTGCGGCCTCATCACCCGCGAGGATGAGATCGATATAGTCCAGTTGCCCCACCCGGTCCAGGAGTTCCTGGGCCCCGGCCAGGTCCATGAGCAGCAGCGAACCTTCCAGGGGGTAGAGTCCGGATGGGGAACGGAAGACACCCGCGACTTTCAAGGTCTGCCGGGCCGGGCCCACCAGCACCGGCAAAGAGTCGCCGGCCTTGAGGCCCTTTTGCGTCGCCAGGCGGTCGCTCACCAGCACCGCGCCGGGTTGGGTCAGAAACTGGAGCCAGGCCTCCCGGTCCAGCCCGGTCCCGGTCTTAAAATCATAATTACGAAAAGGTCTTTCGGAAAAGGGGTCGATGCCCAGCAGCAGCACCGGTCCCTTCCGGGGTCCGGCGAATTCCAGGACGCTTTCCACCACCGGGGCTGCGGCCTTAACCTCCGGGAGGCGCCGCACCCGGGCAAAGAGGGATTCGTGCAGGGCCGCGCCCGGACTTTGCAGCCGCCATTGAGCCTTGCCGGCCACCGCGGCCACCCCGGCCTGGAAGCTGCGCAAAGAACTGGCCGCGGCCAGGGAGATGCTTAAGTACACCGCGGTGCCCAGGGCGATGCCCAGGATGCCTAAAAGAGTCCGGCCCGGGTATTCGGTGAGGTGGCTCAGGGAAATGCGGAAGAGAAAGGGTTTCATAGTTCCAAGTTCCAGGTTCCAAGTTCCAAGTTAAGAAATGTGATAGAACGGAATTTACGAGTTTTGATCCCCCTTAGGTCTGACAAGTTCATAGAAGCCTGAACAAAAAACTTGGAACCAGGAACTTGGAACTTGGAACTCCTTCACGGGAGGATGCTTCCGTCTTGCATGGATAAAACCCGGTCCGCGTACGCGGCCACCTCCGCCGCGTGGCTTACCAGGACCACGGTTTGCCGCCAGTCCCGGTGCAGGCGGGCGAAGAGTTCCAGGATCTGGCCCGCGGTGGCCGAATCCAGGTTGCCGGTGGGTTCGTCGGCCAGGAGCACCGCGGGCCGGTTGATCAGGGCCCGGGCGATGGCCGCGCGCTGCATCTCGCCGCCGGAGACTTGATGGGGTTTGTGGCGGCCGCGGTGGTCCAGTTCCACTTCCTGTAACCAATGCCCGGCCTCTTCCCGGGCCTGGGAATACGAAAAACCCTGGAGCACCCGGGGCAGGGCCACGTTTTCTTCCAGGGTCAAAAGGGGCAGGAGATTAAAAGACTGGAAGACCACCCCCACCCGGTCCCGGCGGAAACGGGTGAGTTCCAGGTCCGGCAGGCGGGCCAGGTTATGGCCGTCCACCACCACCTGTCCCGAGGTGCAAGGCTCCAGGCCGCCGATAATGTGCAGGAGGGTGCTTTTGCCGCAGCCGCTTTTGCCGCTGATGGCCAGGAATTCCCCGGCGGCAATGCGGAGATTAATGCCCCTCAGGGCCTGAATCTCTTCCGGACCCCGGCGGTAGGTTTTGGTAACCTTTGTTAGCTCAATCATCGATATTTCCAGGGAAATTTAAAAAAACCGCGTCTGGCTGCCATTATAACCGCAGGCGTCCAGAAGTTAAAGTTCGGGCCGGGGGGAGCCGATGCATTAGTCAGAGATCAGGAAAAAGGGTGGGGGGTGGGAAAAGAGAGCCCTCCCTTGCCCGCCGCGAGAAGAGGAATGGTGATAAATAATCTGAGTCCTGCCGAAGTAACCCGTTATGCCCGCCAGATGGCTTTGGAAGGATGGGGCCGGGAGTCTCAGGAAAAACTGAAATCCTCCCGGGTTCTCATTGCCGGCGCGGGCGGACTGGCATCCTCGGTTGCCCTCCATCTCCTGGCCACCGGCGTTGGGGCCATCCGCCTGGTGGACCCGTCCCGGATTACGCTGTCCGACCTCAACGATCAAGTCCTCTACCGGGAACGGGACCTGGGCAAGGCCAAGGCCACCGTGGCCGAACGACGCCTCAAAGATCTGAATCCCTTTTCCCTGGTGGAAGGGCAGGCCAAAAACATTTCCGAACATAACATCTCCCGGCTGGCGGCCAATTGCAATCTGGTGATCGACGCCATGAACAACGCGCCCGCGGGGTATCTTTTAAACCAGGCCGCGGTGAAATTTCGCATCCCTCTGATCCACGCCTGGGTCTGGGAAATGGATGGCCGCCTCACCACATTCTGGCCCGGCCAGGGTCCTTGTCTGGCTTGTGCCTTTCCTGAGGCCACCAACGGCAATAAACCCGCGCTCATGGGACCCCTGCCCGGAATTTTGGGAGCCCTCCAAGCCCTGGAAGCCTTGCGCATTTTGGGGGGCAAAGGCCCCGGGTTGTTGGGGCGGCTGTTGTATTTTAAAGGAGAACATTTCTCCTTCAGCGAAAAACCGGTAAAACCCAACCCCCAATGCCTGGTTTGCCGGCGCCTCTATCCCTAGCTGGAATCAGGGGCACGGGCGGTATCTAAGGGCCTGCCCCGCTCTACTGAATTACCTCCTCCCTTTTCCCGGTCTTTTTTGGGAAAAGGTGTAGCCTTCTGATCCACCTCTCATTTAAGACTTTCCCCCACCCTGGATAGACCTCCTTCGGGTCATGGCCGCGGCCATACCGGCTTCTAAACGGATTAACCCTAATTTGATAATGCCTCCAGGACCGGGGAGCCTTTTTCACGATGGCGATAACCTGCCGTTAATACGCCAATAATTAGTTGCAGACCATTTTAAGGAGGGTGAATAACGGTTAGTCTTTGCCTTCGCGCCTTGGAGTTTGCCACCAGGCGCTAATAGGCTATTTGCGGGGAACTTTAAGATTTCTCCGCAAAAATTCATTTTTTTTGCTTTTTCTTCTAAAGTTATTCCCAGCGATTTTCGAAAAGAGAGTTAAATGCAACAGAACCCAGACAAGGATGTTGATCTGGATTACAAGGAGGTAAGGGGTCATGTCTTTAGTAATTAACCACAATTTAATGGCAATGAATGCGGCCAGGAGCCTGAATGTCAGTTATAACCGCCTGGCCACCTCCGTGCAGCGCCTGGCTTCGGGCCTCAGGGTCAACAGCGCGCAAGACGACGCGGCCGGCCTGGCGGTGCGGGAAATGATGCGCACGGATATTAAGGTCCTGAACCAGGGGGTCCGGAACGCCAATGACGCCATCTCGCTGATTCAAACTGCGGATGGCGCTCTTTCCGTTATCGATGAGAAGCTGACCCGGATGAAAGAGCTGGCGGAACAGGCGGCCACCGGTACTTACACCACGGCCCAACGCCTGATCATGGACAGTGAATACCAGGCCATGGCCTCGGAAATCACCCGGATCGCCAATGCCACGGACTTCAACGGGGTGAAGCTGCTGGACGGCAGCCTCTCCGGCACCGGCGTGGACGGCACCTCCGGCAACCAGATGAAGATCCACTTCGGCACCGGCAACAGCTCGGCGGAAGACTACTACTATGTGAAGATTGACAACTCTTCGGCTTCCGCCCTGGGATTGGGGAACGCCAAGGATACCAGCGTTTCCTACGCGGGCTACACCATCAGCACCCAGTCCGCGGCCCAGGCGGCCCTGGATGCCATTGACTCCGCGGTGTCCGTTAAAGATACCATCCGGGCCAATCTGGGCGGCATCGCCAACCGCTTGGCCAATACCATCTCCACCCTGAGCATTCAGGCCGAGAACCTGCAATCCGCTGAGTCACGTATCTCTGATGTGGACGTGGCGACGGAGATGACGGAATTCACCCGGAACCAGATCTTGGTCCAGGCAGGCGTGGCCATGCTGGCCCAGGCCAATTCCCTCCCCCAGTTGGCCTTGCAACTGATGCAGGGTGGTTAATCCCGATGGCGCAGGCATTGAAAGGGGTCAATTAGGAGGCGAGCCATGCAATCACAGAAAGTATCGCAGGATTTAATGCTGACCATCGATCAAATCTCCCAGCTCACCGGGGTGCGGAAATCGACGCTGCGTTATTGGGAAAAATCTTTTGATGAATTTCTCAGGCCGGCCCGGACTCATTCCAATCGCCGGGAATATACTATGGAAGATTTGGACATGATCAAGGCCATTAAGCGGCTGTTGGAGGATGAACATCTCACCACCCAGGGCGTGCGCTTGAAGTTGGGAGAAATTATTACCCGGCATAAGAAAACCGGTCCCCGGAGCACCGCACCCCGAACCAATGTGCGGTTCGGTTGAGATATAACCCTAAAAACCCTACTTCCCGGTAGGGAGGACCCGGCCATCCAGGAGCAAGGCCAGGTCCTCCCCTGCCGGCGCCCAGCCCCAGACCGCCCGCCAGACCCGGGGACTCTCCATGCACAGATAGAGGAGAGCCCCGGGCAGTGCTTCCTCCAGCCAGGCCCGCATGCGGCTGTACATTTCTATACGCAGGTCCTTAAAATATCGGAGCTTGCCATCCGGCGCGGCCACCATTTCGTAGGCCGCAATGCGGCTTAAAGGAAAGCGTTGATGGATCAGAGAGCGCATGGGCGGGAGAAAGCGCAACCCTCCCAGGCTGATCCAGGCCACGGCCCCGGAGGGCACCGCCGCGCCCAACCGCGCCACCGTGCGCCGGTAGGCATCCTCCCAGCCCGGGAAAAAGATCAGGGGGTCAAAATGGAAGGCCAGCCGGAAGCCCGCGGCCGCGGCCCGGGAGGCGGCCTCGAGGCGCGCCTTCAGGGTGGCCGCGCCCCGCTCTGCATCCCGGATGATCTCCGGAGGATTGAGGGACCAGGCAAAGATCACCTGGGAATTGGGCCCCAGGGAGAGCAAAGGCTCCAGGCGGTGCCACTTGGTCTTGATCTCCAGCACGGCCCGGGGCCGCCCGGCAAAGAAAGGGATCAGCCGGGCATTGAGGCCGGTGAGCCGGTCCAGGGCCAGGCTGTCCCCGAACTCGCCGGTTCCCAGGCGCCAGACCTTACCGGGGTCTGCGGCCAACCCCCGGTCCAATTCCGCCAGCAGCTCCTCCACATTCACAAATAAGGTGATGGCCGGAATATTGAGGTAGCCCTGGAGTACGCAGTAGCTGCAATCCAGGGGGCAATTGAGCCCCACCTGCAGCACCTGGTAGCCGCAACAGATATAGTCTTTGGTGCCGGGGCAGGGCCGCCAGAACGGCCCTTTCTGCACCGCCAGCAGGAGGGTGGATTTGGCCGCGGTTACCTGGGCGGCTTGCGTCCCCTCCCGGGGTCTGAGGGCCTCCCGGTGGGGAATGACCTCCACCGGCACCCCCGGCAGACGGGCCAGCACCCGCCGGGTTAACTCATAATCCTCAGCCCCGGATTCCAGAAAAATCCGCCGGATACGCCTGGTGGTCATGGTTAAAATTTTAAAAATCCACGTACGCCCCCCGCTTCATACTCCGCAGGTGGCAGTTGTCGTTGACGGACATGATATGCCAGGTGTCCCCCAGCAGATGGAAGCGGTTGACGGCCGTGGTGTCCTGGCCGATGCGCCAGAAGTTGGAGTCGTCCAAGCCGATGAACCGGGCGATGAGGACCTTGTTCACCGCCCGGTGGGCCGCGAGCAGGACCACCTGGCCGGGATGGCGCTCAACCACCTCCTCCACTGCCGCCCAGGCCCGGTGCCGCACCTCCTCCAGGGTCTCCCCCTTGGGAAAACGGACCGTGTGGGGCGCGGTCTCCCATTGGCGGTAGAGATCGGCATAGACCTTTTTCACCTCGGTCAGGGGCAGGCCCTGCCATTCTCCATAATTAATATCCGCCAGCCCCGGCAGATCCGTTACCTGGAGTTTATGATGGCGGCAGATGGCCGCGGCCGTGTCCCGGGCCCGGGACAGGGGGGAGCTGTAGGCCGCGTGGATGGTCTCTTTTTGCAGCCATTCCCCGGCCAGTTCCGCTTCCTCCCGGCCGGTATCGTTTAAGGGGATATCCACCGTGCCCCGGAAGATTTTATCCTTATTCCAGGGGGTCTCGCCGTGGCGTACCAAAATGATCTGAGTCATCGGTCATCTCCATGAGGGGGGAATTAATCGCATTCATTACGGTTTTGGCCGAGTTAGCCAGGTTAGTCTACCATAATCCCCTGGTTTTTTGTTATCATAGACTCGCATCCGGGTGGGCCATGAGAAATAGGTGAGTTCCTATTCTGATTACAACAGTTCAAAGTTCAAGGTTCAAAGTTCAAGGTTTTTATCCCTCCCGGCCTTGCTCTTAACTTTGAACCTGGAACCTGGCACTTTGAACTTTTTCCAGAGAGAGCTCTAAACTTGCATTATCCAAACGCGCTGAGGCAGGTATGGAACAGTTAATTCTGGGGGCCATGGCTGTGGTCCTGCTGCTGATGTCCGGCTTGCTCATCGCCGGGGGCCGGGGCTTGAGCCGGCAAAATTCCGGCCTCGGGGAAAGCGAGCCGACGGGGTGGCCGGCGGTGGCTTTGCTGGTGCCGGTGGCCGGGGCCGCAGCCGACCTGACCGCCAACCTCCGTTCCCTGCTCTGCCAGGATTATCCGGATTATCAGGTGATCTTTGTCACCAAGGAGATGGCAGATCCGGCCACCCCGGTAATTGCGGCCCTGATCCCGGAGTATCCCCGGTCCCGCCTGATCCTCAGCGGTCCGGCAGTCAGTTGCGGCCAGAAGAACCACAACCTCCTGGCCGGGCTTAAGGCCCTGGGGGATACTGCGGAAGTCCTGGTCTTTTGCGACTCCACCCGCCTGGCCCCTAATAACTGGCTGAAAAGCATGGTCCTCCCCCTGGTCCGGGGGGAGGTCCCGGTGGTCAGCGGTTACCATCATGTCCTGCCCCAGGACCAGGGGTTCGCCGCCTGGGGCCGGGCCATCACCGTCCTGATCCTCTATCTTACCAAGCCCATTCCCAGGCTCAACCAACCCTGGGGGGGCGCCACGGCCATCAAGCGCCAGGACTTCGAAGACTTGCAAGTCGCCCGGATGTGGTCCCGAAACGTGGTGGACGACGTCTCCCTGGCCGCCCTCCTCCAGGAGAAGGGACTGCCAGTGGGGTTGGCCCCGGGGGCCAGCCTCTCCAGCCCCTACCGGGGGGAGACCCTGGCCGGCTGGCGCGACTGGCTTACCCGGCAGTGGCTTTACCTCAAGTTTTGCCTGCCCGGCGCCTGGCTGGCCCTGGGTTTTCTGTTCTATCTGCTGGCCGTCCTGGTAATTTTGAGCGGGGTGCAGCTCCTGGCCGCGGCTCTGACCTTCTCCCTGGGTCCGGCCTGGCCCGGGGCCGTCTTTCTGGCCGCACTCACCGGCCTGGCCGGGGCCATGAAAAATCTGCATCCTCAACCAGCAAGACTTCGGACCTGGCTGCCCGCGTTTTATGGGGCCATCGCCATGGCCGTCTGGTGCCACCTCCGCACCTGGCGCGGCCGGGAAATCCATTGGCGGGGGATTTCCTACCGGGTCGGCTGGCAGGGCAGGGTGGTGGGGATAAAGGACAAATTATAGAAGGCTATTTCATGGTTGGGGAACTTCTGGTTCTCTCCGGTGTGCTTTGCATATTTTACATTTACATTCTAGTCCAGTAAAATGTCTTACACCTACAACAGTTTTGCGTATCCTATCTGCTCTTGTGAATATAATATCAAATACTTCATCTTCATTGTTCTCTACATATCTTCTAAGGGCATAGCTACATAAATCTGCAATTTGAATCATGCTGGTTAGTTGACTATCAACAAATAAGGGGGTTTCTATAATTTGATTTATTTTCAGTAGCCATTGAGTACCATGACGATGAAATTCTCTCATTAATTCCGTGTGTTTCTTAGCTACAGTCTCATTATGGTCATGAATCAATAATCCAAATTTATGCTTCATTTGTAGATATTTTTCAAAGCGAGTAACTACTTCTTCAAATGCTTGAGTATAAACATTACGAGGTGCTCTTACAGGGTCAAAATGAACCTTATCAATACATTCAGCAAATAGTTTTGCAAAAGCCCACCTTGAAATACATATGCTAAGTTCTTTTATAAAAGCCTTTCTTTCATTAAATGTCAAATGTATATAGGACTTCGTTTTATTAAAAGTCTTTTTCGTTTGTTGGTATGCTTTTTTATTTTTGGATTTCTGTAACCTTAGTATCTCTATTTTCCTTATTTTCTCAACTTCGTATATTCTTTGATGTTTGCTAAGGGATTCGAAATCTTTAATTCTACTTTGTTCAATAAACTTTCTTAACATCCAGCCGGTATGTATTTCAGCTCCAGATAAACCATATTTTAGTTTAATAACAGATACTTCCCTATCACAATCCTTCCATTTATCTATTGGAATTGAAATGCCAGCTAGAACAAAATGGTCTGAACTTCCGGGGATTTCTGGGGTTCCTGATTCATCAATATAGCAGAGAAACATATAACCCCTTTAGTGTATTTGTGATAATTAATAATAAAAAAAAGCGACTGAGGATGGGGGCTAATAGCCCCTCCACGAGACGCTTGGCGACTCATCTCAGACGCTTTTATAGTATCGGTCTGAATGACCGATTTGTCAAGGAAAATTTGAAATGAGGAATTAAGCTATATAGAGGGTCGGGTTGATAGATGGATATTTGTTGATTTCTTCTCAAATTAGGACACTACCAAAAATAATATTTCTTTCCCTCCGTGAATCTCTGTGTCCTCCGTGTCTCTGTGGTGAATTATTTTGCCTGCCGCCACCAGTGGCAGGCCAGGGCCAGGATGGGAGCCACGGCCAGGGCCTCGGCCACTTCCCGGGGCAGCAGGGGTTTGGTGAGGAAATAGCCCAGGAGGCCGGCCCCCGCAGCCAGGAGCAAATGGATAAAGGCTCCCCGGGGGATGAGGCTGATTTGCCATTGGCAATAGGAGACGGTGAGGGAAGCCACCGCCACCTTGGTAAGAATGATGGCCAGGGCCGCGCCCAAGAGGGTGAGGGTGGGAATCAACAGGTTGCAGGCCAGGAGGTTGACCAGCATGCCGCTGAGATAAAAGACCAGGAGCAGCCTTTCCCGGCGCATGCTGATCATCAGCAGGGCCGCCAGGTTGTGGAGAAAACCGCAGATGATGGTGGCCACCAGAATTTTCTGGAGCCAGACCGCATCCTGGTAGCGGGGGCCATAGATGAGAATGATGAGCCGGTCGCTTTCCACGGCCAATAAAAACATCAGGGGCAGGGCCGCGGCCAGGAGCCAGCGGGCGGTGTTTTGGGCCAGGCGGGAGACCTGGCTTTGGTCTTCTTCCCAGAGCTTCACAAACAAGGGAAAGAGAACGGCCTGCAACAGCAGGCCGGACACTATCGCCGAGATGCCGTCCACGGTTTGGTTGGTGACGCTATATTGGGCCACCCCCTCAGCGCCGGCATAGCGCTGCAGGAAAAAGATATTGGCCTTGTTATAGGTAATGGCGGCGATCTCGATGAGGGCAAAGACCAGGCCCTTCTTGGCGATGCCCCAGAACCCCTTTAGCGAAGGCCAGCGCAGGGGAGTGCGGGGGATGAAGAAATACGCTCCTGCAGCCAGAAAGACCAGGGTCTCAATGGGCTTGAAAAAGGCGATGACCAGGGGCGAGGCCCCCAGGGCCAAGGTCAGGAGGCCGTAGCCCAGACCCACCGCCGCGCCCAGGGCCTTGATCCGCCCCTCCAAGTCCTGGCGGCCCTCCACCTGGAAGGCCACAAAAAAGGTGGTGGCTATGGCCTCCAGGGCCACTCCCCCGCCGATCACCAGCACCACCAATTGCAAGGCCGGGGAATAGCCTTGCCAGTGGACAAAGGCCAGGCCCCCTCCTATAGCCCCCACCAAGAGCACCCCTTTGAGCAGTAAAACCTGGCCCAGGGATTCCCCCGGGGGCCGTTCCTTGCCGGTGAGCAGAGAGACCAAGGGCAGGTTGAGGCCAAACTCCCCCACCAGGAGGAGGATGGCTCCCAGGCTGATGGCCAGCATAAATTCGCCGTAAGTAGTGGTGCTGCGCCGGGCCAGGAGGATAAAAAAGACCGCCACCAGGCCCTCCCGGAACCAGCGCGCGGAGAGCAGATAGGCGAATTTTTTCAGGATACGGTGGGGGGGAGTCTCACCGGGAGTCGGGGTGGGCATTTCCGGGTTAAGCATTAATGGCGTCCGCAGAAAAATCTAAGAAGTATTGTTAAGTTTTTAATCTTCAGTTCTCCGTCCAGCTTGCCGGAGTTGGACTTCGGGCTAAATTTGCCTTGCCCAACAGGAGATTGGCAACAAGAAACTGATAGCCGCAGGCTTTACGGGCTGTTGCCCAAATCGGCCTGAGTAGCTGTTTTGTTAATTTCCAAGGTCATTTTTATGTCCGAAATATTCAATAAATGCTGGTAATTATTGACTATTATGGTAACATGGCCCA
>JBFLXM010000081.1:0-3117 GCA_040757175.1 Thermodesulfobacteriota bacterium | reverse complement strand
AACCTGCTTAAACGGGAAAATTCCCTCAAAGGCGGCATGCAAACCAAACGTCTCAAAGCGGCTTGGGACCATGACTATCTGCTGAAGGTCCTCACAACTTGATTTTTACACGCGATTGCCCTGCCGGCAGACGGTGGGTAGGTAAGCCTATCCAGCCTAAACACCGAAGGTTTTAATTAACGGTATTTTTAGAAAAATCATCGCATAGATGAAAATTATGTAATATTAAATGTAAAAATTCCCGATAGAAAATTACCAAGATATGTGGAAGGTGATTTATGCAGATAACTATCAAGAAAAAACTGGCCGCAGGCTTTTTCATTATGGTGGCCCTCATCTTGATGGTGGGGGGATTGGGCTTTGTCGGCCTCTCGAAAAAAATTACCGAGATGAACCAAATTTTTCAAAGAGACCTCACACTGCTGGTGCAAGCGTTGGCGGTGGAAACCGAAATGCTGCAGCACCGCCGTTTTGAAAAGGATTTTTTACTGAATATCGGCAAGCCTGAAACTCAGAAAAAGTACCTGGGGCAGTTCCAGCAGAAGGCTGCCTCCATCCGGGAGAAAATTCAGGAAGTTGAGAAACTGAGCCGGGAAGACCAAAACTTTTCCCCAGACCTGAAACAACAATTGACCACTCTCACCTCTCTTTATGGAAAATATCACCAGGCATTTCTGGATCTGGTGGTCCAACTCCAGAGCCAGCCGGACCTTTCTCCGCAAAAAGCCAATGAACTTCTCACTCCCCATAAAAAAACCATCCATGACCTGGAATCCATCATTGAAGCCGCGGCCAAAGAAGTCAGGAAAAAGACGGATGCCACCGCGGGCAAGTCTATTGCCGACGGGCGGTGGATGAAAAACGGGGTTTTAATCTTGTTGGTGGCCGGCGTCTTCATGGGTTTGTTAATGGGATTTTTCGTGACCAGATCCATTAATCGCCCTCTCCAGCGGATCATGGGGTATCTGGGGGCCGGGGCCGAGCAGGTGACGGTGGCGGCCACCGAGGTCTCGGCGGCCAGTCAATCCTTGGCCCAGGGAGCCTCGCAGCAGGCAGCTTCTTTGGAAGAATCAACCGCCTCTCTGGAGGAGTTAGCCACCATGACCATGGGCAACGCCGATAACGCCAAACAGGCTGATGCCTTAATGGTGGAGGCGGCCCGGGTGGTGGAGGGCGCCAACAGCGCTATGACTGAGCTTACCAGGTCCATGAAAGAGGTTTCCGCGGCCAGTGAAGAGACGGCAAAAATTATAAAAACTATTGATGAAATTGCCTTTCAAACCAACCTCCTGGCCCTGAACGCCGCGGTGGAGGCGGCCCGGGCCGGGGAAGCGGGGGCCGGCTTCGCGGTAGTGGCTGATGAGGTGCGCAACCTGGCCATGCGGGCTGCCGAGGCCGCCAGGAATACCGCCAGCTTGATTGAAGGCACGGTTGCCAAGGTCAAGGAAGGTTCGAATTTGGTGGAGAAAACGAATGAGGCCTTTGCCCAAGTTAGTAGCAGCACCGGCAAGGTGAAGGAACTGGTGGGGGAGATCGCCGCGGCTTCCACTGAACAGGCCCAGGGAGTGGAGCAGATCAATAAGGCCGTGAATGAAATGAACCGGGTGATCCAGCAGGTAGCGGCCAATGCTGAGGAGAGCGCCAGCGCCTCCGAAGAATTAACCGCCCAGTCTGGACAGATGAAGGGGGTGGTGGCGGAATTGGAGGCCATGGTGGAGGGACGCAGTGACGGGTTGGCTCCTGCTCCGGCGGGGAAACGGAGCAAAGCCGCAGTTCGCCCGGTGGGGAGCCCTGCAATTTTGGTCGAAAAACATGCCGATGCCGACTTCTGACCGCTGATTCTGGGGCTAAATTTCCTGATAAAAGGGCCGCCCGGCCCTTTTTTATTGGCAAATCATGAAGACTCGCGGCCGGGAGCTATAACGGCTGCGTCAAAGAATTTCCTGCTGTTGGTCCGGAATAAATTTTTAGATTGACGCCGCGGAAAAAATAGTGGTATTTAAAGAAAAAAATCACAAGTAAAGGAGGCCATGCAGATGGCTGCGACGTTAATCAAAGGGGCCGAGGTAGCCGCCCAGATTCGCCTGGAACTTAAGCAAGAGGTTGACGAACTTAAAGCCAAACACGGCATCACCCCCGGCCTGGTCACCATCCTGGTGGGCGAGGACCCCGCGTCTGTCAGCTACGTCACCGCCAAACAAAAAACCTCCCATGAGTTGGGCTTCCATTCCATCCAGGACAACCAGCCCCCGGATATCACGGAATCGGCCCTCCTGGCCCTGATCGACAAATATAACAAAGACCCCAAGATTCACGGCATTCTCATTCAACTGCCGCTCCCCAAACACATCGACTCCAACAAGGTGCTGCTGGCCATCGACCCCAACAAGGACGTGGACGCCTTCCATCCGGTGAACGTGGGCCGCATCCTGATCGGCAACTACGTCTTTCTGCCCTGCACCCCCGCGGGCTGCCAGGAGCTCATCTCCCGGGCCTACGGCGACCCCAAGGGCAAGGAAGTGGTGGTGGTGGGCCGCTCCAACATCGTGGGCAAACCCATGGTGGCCATCATGATCCAAAAGCGGGCCGGGGCCAACGCCACCGTCACCTGCGTGCACACCGGCACCCCCAAAGACAAGATCATTGAACACTGCCGCCGGGCCGACATCCTGGTGGTGGCCGCGGGCGTGCCCAAGTACGTTCAGGCCGATTGGGTCAAGGACGGCGTCTGCGTCATCGACGTGGGCGTTAACCGCATCGGCATCAGCGAAAAGACCGGCAAGGCCATCCTGGCCGGGGACGTGGATTTTGAGGCCATCAAGGAAAAGGCCTCCTTCATCACCCCGGTGCCCGGCGGCGTCGGCCCCATGACCATCACCATGCTCATGAAAAATACGGTCATGGCCGGCAAAATGGCCGCAGGCCTGATTAAGATGTAAGTGCCAGGAAAATAATGGCAGAGAGGGGGAGGGGCCTCGGGCCTCTTCCCCTTTTTGTGTGCCGAGCATGCAACGCAGCTTGGAGGTGGAAGTCCTCTACCCAACCTGATGGAGGTGAAGGGTTAGCGAAGCGCAAGGGCATCATCGTGAGGCGGGGTCTGAAGGAAGCGTGGAGCAA
>JBFLXM010000080.1:0-66304 GCA_040757175.1 Thermodesulfobacteriota bacterium | reverse complement strand
GTCAACGAATTAGTTGGCCACTACATTTTAAAAATTCCCCGAAACCAGGGTTAATAATTTCAATAACTTATGCCCTAAAAAATACCTAAAAACCGTACCCAACTGTCGAAGATGAGTCAGAATGACACCCTTTTCGATACCCCTTTGACTTGCAACCCGGTAGAGGCAGAGACGGCGGGCCTTGAGCCGCTGCCCAGGTGCCATTTGCTGACTCATAAGCCGGATAAACCGTAGGGCGGGCGTCTCGCCCGCCTCGGTAATCCGCACAGGCTGGAAAGCCTAGGCTACCGCTTAGGAACTTTTCAAGACAGTAAGAAAAGAGCGGAGGGCAGATTTTTTACTGGCCCCTGACCCCTGACCCCTGACCCCTGACCCCTGACAACTGCTCGCTGCTTACAGCTCACTGCTCACTGCACTCGCACAGACGGGCGATCTGCTCCATGAGGGCTTGGGTGAGGGCCGGGGCTTGCCGGGGGTCAGGAGTGCTTAAGGGGGGGCCGATTTTCACCTCCGCTTCACAGCCCAGGGCGCAGGCGCGGTAAGTCAGGCCCACGGGAAAAAAGGGCAGGGGTCCCAGGCCGTTTTCCCTCTGGAGCTTGAGGAGCATCTGAATAAGGCGGTGTTTGCCGGGACCCACCCCGCCCCGGACATAGGTGCCCTCGGGAAAGAGGACGATGCAGGCCCCTTGCTGCAGCAAAGGCAGCAGCCGTTTGAAGGAGGAGAGGGTGGCCCGGGGCCGCTCCCGGTCCACCGGCACCCCGCCCCAGGCGCCCAGCAATTCCCGGATGAAGGGATAATGGAAAAGTTCCGCCTTGGCGATGTAGTGGAGGGGCAGGGGCAGGGCCGCGCCCACCATGGGGATGTCTTCCCAGCGCTGGTGCTTGGGGCAGATGATGGCCGGGCCGGACGCGGGCAGATGCTCCAGTCCCTGAACCCGGAGCCGGAAGAGACGGCCCAGGGTCTGGCGGGTCAGCCAGCGGCCGAAGAAATAGAAATTGGGAGAGAAAGAACGGCTCATGAAAGTATTGGCGATATCCGGGTCGATGAGGAACCAATAAATATTGTATTCATAGGGGTAACTGATTATCTGAGCAGTATGAACAAGTTACGGATATGTGCGTGTGAATTTTATTTAAATTCACAGATTTTTCTCGTGCCATTTAAAAAACCGCTCAATCGTCCCGCTTTCGATTACCCTGGGACAATCAACTGGAAGCGCCAACTCTCTTCTTACCTCTTTTGCGAACCATTCAAAGCCAAATGGATATAGCTGGTATTTGAAAATAAGAGAAAAGCCCCCTTCCTTCCCCACATACTCCCAAATATAACTCTTTGGTGCCATTCTCATAATAAATAATGGCTTTAATTCTAACGTCTTACACATCTCTAATTTTATCTCCAGCTCATCCCGATCTATATATGATAAAGTATTTTTTAATTCGGCACCATAAGCTATGCCATCCCTTTCATATATCCTATCCAAGTTATGCCCCGTCTCTGTCCACTTCTTTCCTTTATATTCCTTGACATTTTCTCCTTTCGGCATAAAGCCATATTTCGCCATTGCTGAATCAAAAAGTATTTCTGAATGATGTCCGAGGGCTTTACCAAACTCTGTTGTTGAATATTGTGCAATTAGTTTTCTCTTTGATTCTGCTTTTCTCTTCCAGTAACGATTATTTCTTGTCATATAGAATCTAATAGACACTTTATCTTTTAAAACCATCTCTTCATATTTTATAGTTCCTTCGGCTACCAACTCTTTTAGTGCTTTCTCTGTAATCCAATGAAAAAATTTATCTTCAAATAATACTTGTATCTGTCTTCCATAAAATACATTCTCAGGCTCTTTCTCAAATAATTCCGTATATATTAATATCTTCGCCCTATCTATATTTGAGTCCCTGGGCTGCTCTTCGTAATAATCTTCCGGGTAATAATCCTCATCGTAATAATTGCCCATACCTTCCTCGGACAATTTTAATAAAATAGATCGTGCCTTATTTTGTCATAAAAATCCAACCCAAAGTCAACTTATTTCGGAAGGTGGATGGTCACTCCGCTCTTTAACCGGAATTGACACTGTGAGCCCAAATTTGCTAAAAAGAAAAAAAGCTTGTTGGCCAAGAGGGTTGCCTTAAACAAAGGGAAAGCCTTATCATAAATGGTATGGAAAGTAGAAATCCCATGATCTACCTCGACTACAACGCCACCACCCCCATCGCGCCGGAGGTCTTCCAGGCCATGCGGCCCTATCTGGAGCAGGAATTCGGCAACCCCAGCAGCGATTATCTTTTGGGGCTCAGGGCCAAGGAGGCGGTGGCGGAGGCCCGGAGCCGGGTGGCGGCTCTTCTTTCCTGCCGCCCCCCAGAGATCGTCTTCACCAGCGGGGCCACGGAGGCCAACAACACCGTACTCAAAGGGGTGGCCCGCCACTTCGGCCAGGGGCGGATCATCACCACCGCCATCGAGCATCCCGCGGTGCTGGCCCCCTGCCGGGACCTCCAGGGCCAGGGGTTTGAGGTCACCATCCTCCCCGTGGACTCCCGGGGCCTGGTGGACCCGGACGCGGTGCGCCGGGCCCTCACCCCCAAGACCATTCTTATCAGCGTCATGCACGCCAACAATGAAACCGGCGCGCTCCAGCCTATCAGCGAGATAGGGGACGTGGCCCGGGCCGCGGGGGTCTGGTTTCACACCGACGCGGCCCAAAGCGTGGGGAAGATCCCGGTTAAGGTGGGGGAGCTGCAAGTGGATTTCCTCACCCTGGCGGGCCACAAATTTTACGCGCCCAAAGGCGTGGGGGCCTTGTATGTGCGGACGGGCTGCCAATTTAGCCCCCTGCTCCACGGGGCCGGACAGGAAGGGGGGCGCCGGCCGGGCACGGAAAACGTGCCGTATCTGGTGGCCCTGGGAGAAGCCTGCCGTCTGGCCCGGGAGCGACTGGCCGGGGATGGCCCGCACCTCCAGCGCCTGCGGGACCTGTTACATGCGCGGCTACTGGCGGGGGTTCCGGGGCTGGCGCTGAACGGCCCGGAGAGAGAACGGCTTCCCAACACCCTGAACGTTTCTCTCCCGGGGGTGTCCGGCAGCGACATCCTGGGGGGGATTCCGGAGTTGGCCGCGTCCCTGGGCGCGGCCTGCCACAGCGGGGAGGAAAGCATCTCTCCGGTGCTGGCGGCCATGGGGGTGGCCCCGGAAGTGGCCCGGGGGGCAGTGCGCCTGAGTGTGGGGCGGCCCACCACCGCCGGGGAAGTGGAGGAGGCCGCGGGTCTGTTGTTGGACAGGATGGGGGTTCTACGCAAGTGATTCTTGGGGAATGGCTCAGGGCCACACGCACCCCTGCAAAGTTCAAAGTTCAAGGTTCAAAATTCAAAGTTAAGACTGTGAATCATGAGAGCTTTGAATAAGTTACGGGTGGGCCAAGCACGCCCACAAAGAACCGTTCGGAAATAATCTAAGAAGTGGTGGCACAGGCTTTCCAGCTTGTGCGGATTAACGAGGCGGGCGAGGACGCCCGCCTACGATTTTTCATGATTTACGGGTGGACTAAAGGCCCAGGAGGAATTCCTCCGAAAAAAAATGAAGGGGCGCCCCCCCCCGGGGCGCCCCTTCCCCCAATACCCTCTTTTTCTTTCGATTAGAGTCTTACCGCTCCATGAGCATATTGGCGATCATACTGTTGGCCACTTTTTGTGTATCGGCAGAATAGGTGCCCTGATTCACGGACTGCTGCAAAGCGTCCACTTTGTCTTGCCGCACCTCCGGAGTCTGGGCCACGGCCTCTGCCGCCTTTTGCATCAGACGGGCTTCCTGGGACACAAATATGTTATCAGTCCCGGCGCTCAGGTTATCTGTAGAAGTTTTGCCTGTCCGCGACCCTACCGTCGCCGTCTGTTCGCCCTGTAACTGGCTGACGCCAGTTCCTTGAATGTCGGTGATTTTCATAAATGCCCTTGATTTAAATTATTCACTTGATTCCGTTAAGTCAACCTGCCTTCCCTTGCCTCAGGCAAGGTTCCTCGACCCAAAAAATACAGAGGGAAGGCAAGCCCTCATCTCCCGGGAAATCCATTAATTACAAGGGATTCCGGGTACTTAAAGGACTTCCTCACCCATCCTTGATGTGAGAAAGCAGGCAGATTCCCGCCTCTTAAATAGCTTATCGGCTAGGCGGGGAAATACCTAAAAAAAATTCTCTTCATAGTTCCCCCGGCCACCACATGTAAAGAAATTGGGGGGTTACCATCCAGGAGAAGTCCGGGATCTGGGAATAGATATTGGGCCGGTAGCTATCGGGGCGATGGTAGCGCACCACTTTTGCTTCTTCCAGGCCGGCCTGTTTCCGGGCGATCTTGATGGCGTCATCCAGATATCCCAAACTATCCACCAAGCCCAGATCTTTAGCCTGGATGGCGGTATAGATGCGGCCGTCCGCCACCTGCCGCACCTCCCGGGCATTCATCTTCCGGCCCTGGGCCACCACGTCCACAAAGCTCTGGTAGTAATTGTTGATCACTTCCTGCATCATCTGCTTTTCTTCCGGGGTGGCGGGCCGGAAGGGAGACCAGAAGTCCTTCCATTGGCCGCTTTTCACCAGGTCGCTGTCCACCCCCACCTTGTCCATCAAACCCTTGATATTCAGCTTCATGGCTATCACGCCGATGGAGCCGGTGATGCCGCTGGGATGGGCGACGATGGCGTCCCCCGCCTGGGCCAGATAATAACCCCCGGAAGTGGCCAGGCCCATGAGGCAGGCCACCACCGGCACGCCTGTTTCCTTCTTATAATTCTGAAGCTCGTGGTGGATGATGTCCGAGGCGCTGACCGTACCCCCCGGGGAATTGATCTTGAGGACCAGGGCCTTGATGCGTTTATCTTTGGCTGCTTTATCCAATACTTCTTTGACATAACCGGGGGTGGTCACCGCGCCCAGACCCAAAAGACTGCGGTGGCGGGTCTCCATAATCACCCCGGAGATGTCCACCAGCAGGACCTTGTCCCGGCCGTAACCGGAGATCACCTTTTCCTTCAGGGGCTTTTGCTCTTCAAAGAGGTCCACCTTGACGGTGACGCACCCGGCCAGCCACACCAGGAGTAGCATGGTGAAAACCCGACGGCAAACCTTGGGAAGATCCATAAAACCTCCGGACCGGCGCCTACCTCCCTTGGAGGGACTGGGAATGGCCTGGAGTGAGATTATTTATTCTAAAGCGTCGGCATCCTTTAGCAAGCGCCGGGCTTCCCGCCGGTCTTCCTCCAGGCCCCGGGGCAGCAAGGCATGCTCCGGAGCCTTAAGCACCTGCTCCAGTTCCTGGTGCGCCTGCGCCTGCCGTTGCAGTTTGATCAGGGTTTCCGCCAGATAGAGATGGTTGGTGCTGTTCTCCGGGGCCAGGCGCACGGCCCGGGTCAGGTGCTGCAGGGATTTCTGGAGGTCGCCCACGGAAAAGGGCCAGGCCGGGGCCTCAAAGTAGATGCGCCCTAATACCCGGTGGCTGCCCGCCTGCTCATAGGCGTCGTCAATAGTCCGGGCCTTCTCCAACTCTTCCATAATGCGGGGCAGCAGCCGCTGGCCCTGCATGGCCCCACCCGTATCCGCCAGGCCGCAAAGATGCAGGGCCAGCCAGTAATGGCCCTCCACCCGGTCAGGCGCTTCCTTCAGGAGCATCTCCGCATAGGTTTGGCCCTTTTCGTAATATTTCTGCCGTTGGCTGGCTACGGTCAGTTCGCCGATCAGGAAACAGGTGCGGGTCAGGCGGATCAGCAGCGGCACCTCGCAGGGGTTGGCCTTAGCCAGGTTCAGGGTATAAAGATCCAGGGCCCTGAAGGCACCAGAAAGATCCAGGGCTGGATTCTTGAGGATACTATCGGCCTCCGCCACCTGGTCGGCCGCGGCGCTCAAACCGGGGATCAGGAACAGGAGGATCAGGACCGCAATGATTAACTTTTTTGGGGGGATCATGATTATTTAAGATAACTAAATTGCTGGTGTATTAACAACCCCGCGGCGCCTTGGGCCCAGAAAGGGTCAGAAATTTTGTGTTAAAGCATAACATATTCAGGTCATGGGGACAAATACTCCCTGGTACCCGGGAAAGGGAGGGTCCGGAAGAAAAAACCCCTTGACAGATTCGAAATAGGTGATAAAAAATATTCGTTTGAGGATATAGCACCTCTTCCCGCCATTACCGCCTGCGGCCAGGCTGCCGGGGGGAACTGCCGGGCGGGAGGGGGGATTTGACGGCAGGGAGGGGGTTGAAATGCATGCCGGGCGTCAGGGTGAAGCCCAACGAGCCCTTCGAGGTCGCCCTAAAACGCTTTAAAAAACAGTGCGAAAAAGCGGGAATCCTCTCGGAAATCCGCAAACGGGAGCATTACGAAAAACCCAGCATTAAGCGTAAGAAGAAAATATTGGCGGCCAAAAAACGGGCTTTGAAAAAGCTCCGCAAGATTGAGGGTTCATGACCTCCCTTTCTCAGCGGCTGGATCAGGCCTTCAAGGAGGCTCTCAGAGATAGACAAGCCGTGGCGTTATCCACTTTGCGGATGCTGAAAAGCGCCATCCGCCATCGGGAAGTGGATCTAAAGCGCCAGGTGACCGAAGCAGAGTTGCAGGCTGTAATCAACACGCAGGTCAAACAGCGGCGGGAGGCCATCAGTGAATACACTAAAGCCGGGCGGCCCGACCTGGCCCACAAAGAAGAGGAGGAGCTTAGCGTCCTCCTCTCTTTTTTGCCGCCCCAACTTTCTCCAGAGGAAGTAGAGGCGGAGGTGTCCCGGATCATCCAGGAGGTGGGGGCTTCAAGCCCCAAAGATCTGGGTAAGGTAATGAAGAGCGCCATGGCCGCGTTGGCAGGCCGGGCTGACGGGAAGGTGGTCCAGGAGATGGTGCGGCGGCGTCTAGGCTCCTGATCCTTCCCCCCTTTACCAGGACATCTGGAGGGGCATGCCGGAGCAAACCTTGACCGCCCTGGAATTTCCCGGGGTCTTGGGGGTGGTGCAGGAATATGCCACCTCCGCCCTGGGCCGGAACTTCCTAGCGTCCCTGCGGCCGGTTGACAATCTCTCGAGCATCCGGGCTAAATTCCAGGAAATCCACGAATTACAAGACCTTGAAAGCCGGGAGGGGGAGCTGCCGCTCTCCGATTTTCCCGATCTCTCCCCCTGGCTGGCCAAGGCCCTGGTGCGGGGCAGCCTCCTGCCGGCCCCGGCCTTTAACGATATCTTGCTGGTCCTGCGCCTCTCCCGGCAGTGCCGGCAATACCTCTTCCAAGGAGAGGCCTACCCCCATCTCTACGCCCTGGCCGGCGGCCTGCATGATTTAGCTTCTTTACGCACGGCCATCAAGCAGTGCATCAGCCCCCACAACTTCATCCTGGATCAGGCCTCCCCGGAGTTGGCCGCGGTGCGCCGGGAAATAGCCGCCACCCGGGAGGGCCTCAACCGGCAGATCAAGCAGAACTTCTTCGGGGCCCAGTATCAAGACGCTCTCCAGACCCCCACCATCTCCCAGCGCCACGGCCGCTACGTCATCCCCGTCAAGGCCGATCACAAGGGCGCGATTCCGGGCATCATCCACGACCAGTCCCAGACCCGGGCCACTTTCTTTCTGGAACCCCTGGCCATCGTCGAGCAGAACAACCAGCTCAATCTCCTGGCCAACCGGGAAAAACGGGAGGAAGAGGCGGTGCTGCGGCGGCTCACGGACCTGGTGCGGAACCACCTGGAGGAAATCCGGGAGATTCTGGCCGCGCTGGCGGAAGTGGACGGGCTCCAGGCCAAGGTGCGCTTTGCCCGGAATTTTAAGGCCCGGGAACCCATCTGGCGGTCGCAGCCGGGGGTGGACCTGCGCCAGGCCCGGCATCCTTTGCTGGTGCACCGGCGCTGGGAAAATCCGCAGCAGCCGGCAGTGGTGCCCATTGACCTGAAGCTCACCCCGGAGCAACGCTTCCTCATCATCTCCGGGGCCAACGCCGGGGGCAAGACCGTGGCCCTGAAGACCCTGGGGCTCCTCACCCTCATGGTCCAGAGCGGCATCCCCATCCCAGTGGCGGAAGGGAGCGAGTTCCACCCCTTTGACCAAGTCTTTGCGGACATCGGCGACCCCCAGGACCTGCACCAGGACCTGAGCACCTTTTCCGCGCACTTAAAAAGGGCCCTGGAGATGCTGGCCCACCTTCCCCCCCGGCCCCTGGTGCTCCTGGATGAGTTGGGCACGGCCACCGACCCCACGGAAGGGGGGGCCCTGGCCCTGGCCCTGCTCCAGGCCTTTGATAGCCGGGGGGCCTACGGCGCAGCCACCACCCATATTCCCCTGATCAAGTCTTTTGCCTTGCGCCAGCCCGGTTTTGCCAACGTGGCGGTGATCTTTGACGAAGAGACCCGGAGACCCACCTACCGCCTGGCCTACGGGGTGGTGGGCGCGTCCAACGCCCTGAAGATCGCCCGGGAACTGGGCCTTTCTTCGGAGATTCTGGAACAGGCGGAGAGCTACCTGGACCAGGAGGAACTCCGGGCCTACCGCCTGCTGGCGGAAGTGGAGGAGGCCCGGGAGCAATTGACCTGGGAAAGGGAGAAGCTGGCCCGGCGGGAAGAGGAATTGACGCGGGAGAGACAGGAACTGCAAAAAGAATTGCAGGTTTTGCAAGACGAGCAGGAACGCTGGCGGCAGGAGGCCCAGGCCCAGGCCCAGGAACGCATTCGCCGGGCGGAAGCCGAATTTAAGGAGATAGTCCGGCGCTTGCAGGAAGGGCAGGAATCCTGGGGCCGCCTGCGCCAGGAGTTTTCCGCAGAGCAGGCTAAGCTCCTCCAGGACTTGACACCCAAGGCCAGGCCCGCGAAAACAGAGGCGCCCGCATACGGGCCGGGCCAAAAAGTATTCTTGCCGGCCCTGGGCCTGAGCGGCAAGGTCTTGGCCGCCCCGGGCCGGGCCGGGCGCTTGGAAGTACAGGTGCGAAAGGTTAAGCTCCGGGTGCTCCCGGAGGAGATCACGCCCCTGACCGGGGAGGCGGAGGGTCCGGCGGCGGGCGCGTTTTCCCGGGGCCGCCATCTGCCCCCGGAGTGGCTGCCCAGCCTGAACGTGGTGGGCCTGCGGGTGGACGAAGCCCTGCCCCTGGTGGACCGGCTCATCGACCAGGCCATGCTCCACGGCACCGAGAAGGTGGACATCATCCACGGGGTGGGCACGGGGCGGCTTAAACGCGCGGTCTGGGACCACCTGAAGCGCCACCGGGCCGTGAAGGCCGTGCACGGGGACGACAACCCCGGAGTGACGGTGGTGGAGTTGAGGGAGTAGGAGTGTAGGGTGGGCATGGCCCACCATGAGGGCGGCGGTCGCAGAGGCCCGTCCCGCCGCAGGCCAAGCACAGCTTGGCAAGACAAAAGACGTTCCCAAGTACAACTTGGGAACGAGAAGAAACATCAAACTAATGTGCGGTTAACACCAAATTAATGTGGGGGGCGCTCTTCTCCGAAATAGAGAATAGATGGAGAAGACACCCTGCCGCCATGATGGCAGGCGCCGCGGCCCGCCCCACTGCCGCCGGAGCTGAAAAGCCCGGGTCACCGGCATAAGGATGGCGGGCACAGAGGCCCGCCCTACCTGGAAATCTTTTAACCGAAAACCGAAAACAGAAAACCGTCTCTAAATGGCTTTTATCCCCGAAGACAAGCTCCTGGAGATCAAAGACGCGGCCCGCATCGAAGAGGTGGTGGGCCAGTACGTCCAGTTGACCCAGAGAGGCAAGAACCTTCTGGGCCTCTGCCCCTTCCACCCGGACACCGCGCCTTCCTTCACGGTGTCCCCGGACAAGGGCATCTTTCATTGCTTCGGCTGCGGCGCGGGGGGGAACGTTTTTTCCTTCTTGATGCAGCACCAGCGCCTTTCTTTCCCGGAGGCGGTGCAGGAGCTGGCCCGGCGCTACGGCATCACCATCACCATGAAGGACCTGGGCCCTGAAGGGGGCCGCCAGGCCAAGAAGCGGCAACTGATGCAGGAGATCAACAAGGAGGCCGCGGCCTTCTATCAATCCTGCCTGGCCGGGCCCAAGGGCGGGAAGGCCCGGGAGTATATCCAAAAGCGGGGTCTGACCAAAGAGGTAGTCCGGGACTTTCATATCGGCTATGCCCCCGAGGAATGGGACGGGCTGCGGAAGCATTTGCAGAATAAAGGGATTTCCCTGGACGCGGCCCAGGAGGTGGGCCTGCTCCTGCCCCGGCAGCAGGGGGGGTATTACGACCGCTTCCGGGACCGGCTCATGTTCCCCATCCTGGACCGGCAGGAACGGGTGATCGCGTTCGGGGGCCGGATCATCGGCGTTGGTGAGCCCAAGTACCTCAATTCCCCGGAGAGTCCCTTGTATTCCAAAGGCCGCACCCTCTACGGCCTGCCTCAGGCCCAGGAGGCCCTGCGGCTCACCGGCGTGGCGCTGGTGGTGGAAGGCTACATGGACCTGTTGGCCCTCAGGGTGCACGGCATCGCCAACGTGGTGGCCACCCTGGGCACGGCTCTCACCAAAGAGCAGGTGCGGGTCCTAAAAAACCAGGTAGCCAAAGCAGTATTGGTCTTTGACGGGGATGCTGCGGGAGCCCGGGCCATGCGCCGGGCTTTTCCTATTTTTGCCGCGGAAGGGCTGGCGGTGCGGGTGCTGCCGCTGCCCCCGGGCCTGGACCCGGACACTTACGCGTTTCAACACGGGGTGGAGCTCTTCCAGTCCCCCTGGGAAAAGGCCCAACCCTGGTTCGCCTTTCTGGTGGAGGAACTGGTGGCCGCCCACGGCTTGGAGGTGGAAGGCCGGGTGCGCATCGCCGCGGAGCTGCGCCCTTATTTTCAGGCCCTGAGCGACCCGGTGGAGCAGGGCTTGTGGCTGCGGTTCACCGGGGAGCGCCTGGGGGTGGAGGAATCTGCGCTGCGCCGGAGTCTTTCCTCCCAAGCCCCGGTGGCGGCCCAGCGCCTGGCCCCGGGCCGTTGCCTGCTCAACAATCCGGAGGAAAGGCTGCTCAAATGGGTGCTCCACCACCCCGGGATCGTGCCCCTGGAAGAATTGGAGGAGTGGGCCCAGGAGTTCCAGGACCAGGAATTGAAGAATTTGCTGGAGTTGGTCATCAGAAGTCTTAAGGAAGACGGCGCGCTGGACCACAGCCTGTTGATTCAAAGGGTGGAAGAGGAGCATCTGCGGCAGCAGATCTGCGCCCTGACTTTAGGAAAGGGGGAACCGTCCACGGAGGTTTTGGCGGAAGAATGGCGCCGGGCCCGCCAGATGCAGCGGCTTAAGAAGGCCCTGGCGCAAATCAAGGAGGAATTGGCAAAGGCCGCCGCCGTTCCCGGAGGCGAGGAGCTATTGGCTTTGCAGGTGCAGAAATTGGCAATCGAACAGCAACTGCAGGACCTTAAACATTAGTATAGTCTGCAGCAAAAGGAGGAGATGGATGACCAAGGGAATGGGTATGGATGGATTTCCGGAAATTATGCCCATGGGGGATGAAGATGGCCTGATGGCCATGGATGACCTGAACGACTCTCTGCATCCTGAAAGCCTCTTGAATGAGCAAATAAAGGACATCCTGATCTTCGACGAGCTGGAACTGTCGTCCGCGGAGGTCAATCGCACCCTGGCTCTGACCACTCCCCTGGAAATGGAGGAGGGAGAAGGGGACCTGGTTCCGGAGCCCGAGGGCGTCGCCAAACTGGATGACCCGGTGCGTCTCTATCTGAAAGAGATGGGCATGGTCTCCCTGCTCACCCGGGAAGGGGAGGTGGAGATCGCCAAGCGCATCGAAGACGGGGAGAAGGAAGTGCTCCGCTCCCTGTTGGAGGTGCCCCATGGTCTGAAAGAGATCATGAGTCTGGTCAATAAGTTGGAGCAGGAGAAGCTGGATCCCCAGGGGGCCCTCCTGGATTTTGATGAAGATGAGCCCATCCTGGACCAAAGCACCCAGAAATCCCGGATCCTGAACCTGATCCAGAAATTGCGGCAAAAGGAGGAGCGCGTCCGGCAGTTGCAACAAGAAGTGGCAGCCGCGCCCCCCAAGAGTGAGGCCCGGACCCAGGTGGAAAAAAGCCTGGCCGCGGCCCGGCGCCGCATGGCGGACCACCTGAAAAATCTGCGCCTGGAGCGGTTCCATCTGGAGCAGGTTCTGGACAAATTGCGCAATTTCGCCTACGCGGTGCGCCAGTCCCACCGGAAAGTGGACAAGGTCCTGGCCTCTCTGGGGATCTCCGCCACCAAGTTTCGCACCGTCCTTCGGGACTACCGAAAAGGGGCCTTAAGCAATTTGCCCCGGGGTGTCACTCCGGAGAAGATGGCGGAGTTGGAGGCCCAGTGGACCAAGACCCAAAAACAATTGCGGAAAATTGAGCAGGAGGTGGGGCTGACCGGACCCCGGCTGCTGGCCATCCTGGCCCAGGCGGAGAAGGGGGAGTACCTGGCCCAGAAGGCCAAACGGGAATTGGTGGAGGCCAATTTACGGCTGGTGGTGTCCATCGCCAAGAAATACACCAACCGGGGGCTGCAGTTCCTGGATCTGATCCAGGAGGGCAACATCGGCCTGATGAAGGCCGTGGAAAAGTTTGAATACGAACGGGGCTACAAGTTCAGCACCTACGCCACCTGGTGGATCCGCCAGGCCATCACCCGGGCCATCGCCGACCAGGCCCGGACCATCCGCATCCCGGTGCACATGATTGAGACCATCAACAAGCTCATCCGCACCTCCCGCTACCTGGTCCAGGAGATCGGCCGGGAGCCCACCCCGGAGGAGATCGCGGAAAAGATGGAATTTCCCCTGGAGAAGGTGCGGAAGGTGTTGAAGATCGCCAAGGAGCCTCTGTCCCTGGAAACCCCCATCGGTGACGAAGAAGACAGTCACTTGGGCGATTTCATCGAGGACAAGAAGATTTCCACCCCCATCGAAGCGGTGGCCAATCTCAACCTGGCGGACCAGACCCGGAGGATGCTGGCCACGCTCACGCCCAGGGAGGAGAAGGTGTTGCGCAAGCGCTTCGGCATCGGCGAAAAAACCGACCATACCCTGGAAGAAGTAGGCCGGGATTTTGAGGTCACCCGGGAGCGCATCCGCCAGATAGAGGCCAAGGCCCTGCGCAAACTGCGGCACCCCTCCCGGAGCACCAAACTGAAAAGTTTCATAGAAAATTGAGGATAACCCAAAAGGGCTCCCGCCCAGACAAAATGCGCCAGGCCGGTCTGTGGGACCTGGGAATACTTAAACGAAACATCTTATTAACCCCCCTTGAATTAGAGGGAGATATTAATTAAAATAAATTCGGTATATGATAACAACTTACGGGCCCATAGCTCAGAGGTCAGAGCAACCGGCTCATAACCGGACGGTCCCTGGTTCAAATCCAGGTGGGCCCACTTGGATGGCCGGAGGATCGCACATCTCCCGAGAACGATACGCAAGCTCTGCAAATATAGGGGTCTAACCCCAAGGGGTGCTCTCTGCGCACCCCTTTTTTATGTCCCATGAGCACATTGCTGCAAGAGATCATCGACCGGTTGGACATCCATTGGCCCTGCAGTTGGGCGGTGGCGGGAGACCGGGTGGGCCTGATGGTGGGCCATCCCCAAAACCCGGTGGAAGTGGTGCTGGTGGCCCTGGAAGCCAGCGCCCCGGTGGTGGCCGAAGCCCAAGACCGGGGGGTGCAGTTGCTGTTGACCCATCATCCCCTCATCTACCAGCCTCTGGCCGCGGTGCGGGAGGACAGTCCCCACGGCGGCTTGCTGGCCGCCCTGATCCGGGGGGGGATGGCCCTGGCGGCCTGCCACACCAATCTGGATGTGGCTCCGGAGGGGGTGAACGACTTCCTGGCCCGGCTTCTGGAACTGAAAGACGCGGAGGTGCTCCAGGAAACCAGCCGGGAGCAATGGTACAAGCTCACGGTGTTCGTGCCCGTGGGTTATGAGGACCGGGTGCGTGAAGCCCTGGCCGATGACCGGGTGGGGGTTATCGGGCGTTATTCACATTGTACCTTTGCATCCAAAGGCCAGGGTACTTATATTCCTCTAGAGGGAGCCCAGCCCTTCCTGGGACAGGTGGCCGCGCTCTCCCGGGCCGCGGAATCCCGCCTGGAGGTGCTGGTGCCGGAAAGCCGCGTGAAAGCCGCCCTCGCACGCCTGAAGGCCGCGCATCCCTATGAAGAGCCGGCGTACGACGTTTATCCCGTGAAAAAGCCGGGCGCGCCTTTGGGACTGGGTCGTATCGGCAATTGGCCTAAGCCCCGGCCCTTCAGCCAGGTGGTCCGGCGGGTGAAGGAAATTTTTCGGGTCGGCCAGGTGAGAATCTGGGGCCGTCCTCCGGAAGAGGTGGGACGGCTGGCCCTGTGCAGCGGCAGCGGCGGCGACCTCATCGCCGCGGCCAGGGAGCGGGGGGCCCAGGTCTATCTCACCGGCGAAGTGCGGCACCATCAGGCCACCCCGGGGCCCCCGGACGGCTTTGCCGTCCTGGAGGTGGGGCATTTCGCCAGCGAGGTATTGTTTATGCCGGAGTGGGCCCGGCAACTGCGCCGCCATTTCCAAGACGGGGGGCTGCAGGTCCGGGTGGAGGTGGCCCGGGAGGAGGCCCCTTTTAGTTATCTGTGAGGGAAAGTAAACGGGAGGCTCAGGCCCGATAAGGGTCCGGTGCCTGTAGCCGGATATATCCAAGAAAAACCGCGGAACATGGAGGGGAAACTTTGTTACCGGAGTTAAAGTGGTTGGTGGATTTACAGGAGTTGGACAAGATAATCAGGGGAGTCACCCAGGACCTGGAAAGACTGCCGGAAGAGCTACAGGCGGCCAACGCGGTCCTGGAGGAGATGCAGGCTGAGCGCGAGGCCCAGGCCCAGGAACTGGAGAGTCTGCAGAAGCAGCGGCTGGAGACGGAAAAAGAAGTGGCCGAAATGGAGGAAGGCATCAAGACCAGCCGCCAGCGCCTGATGGAAATCAAGAGCAACATCGAATACAAGGCCATGCTCAAGGAGATCGCCTTCAAAGAGGACCAGCGGGATCATAAAGAGACCCGGTTGCTCGAATTGCTGGAGTTGATGGAGGCCCAGAAGCGATCCATTGCCGAGCAGGACCAGGGTCTCCAGGAACAGGGAGAGCTGGTCGAGAGCCGCAGAAAGGAAGTGGAGGTCGAGGTTGGCAAGCTGAAAGCCGAACTCGCAGGCCTGGAGAAGCAGCGCAAGGTACTGCGCAAAGGCGTCTCCGCACCCCTCTTGAAGCGCTATGAGTTCATCCGCGAGCGCCGCAACGGCACGGCCATCTCCCCGGTGCATGAAGGGGTTTGCTTCGGCTGCCACATGAATATCCTCCCCCAGCAGTTCATTGATCTGCAGAAAGGGGAGGAGATTCTCCAGTGCCCCCACTGCCAGCGCATCCTTTACTGGCAAGATGAGGAGGAGGCCCTGGAGGGAGACCTCTCCCGGGGTGCCTCCTGAGCCGGGGGGACCGGCCCCCCCTTTCCCGGGCCGCCATCTTCGAGGCCCTGGCCCATGGACTGGAGATTCCCCGGGTCCTGGATAAGTTCCAGATCACCAGGGAGGAGCTCCAGGACCTCTTTCAGAAGGTGGCCGACGCCTACCGCCGCCGGGAGACCGGCTTCTGGCGGCTTTATTGCGACGGCGCCTCCCGGGGCAACCCCGGCCCGGCCGGAGCCGGGGCCATTCTCTACGACCCCGGGGGCGCGCTCAAAGGCCAACTGAGCCGCTATCTCGGCGAAACCACCAACAACGTGGCGGAATACCAGGCCCTGATCCTGGGACTGCAACTGGCCCGGGAGCAGGGCGCGCACCGCGTCCAAGTCCTGGCTGATTCCCAACTGGTGGTGGAGCAACTCACCGGCTCCTACCGGGTCAAGAGCCCCCACCTCCTGCCCCTCTGGCAACAGGCCAAAAAGGAGTTGCAAAACTTCGAGGCCTATGCTATCTCCCACCTGGGCCGGGCCGGGAATCAAGAGGCCGACCGTCTGGCCCGCCAAGCCATTGACCGCCGGTCAGAATCCAGTTAAAATAAATTTAGGCAGATTGGCGCATCCCAGAGTCGGCCAATCTCCCTAAAGATGCCCACAGGAACCGCGGAGTAGGCCAGATGATCGCCGGCTGCTTTCCGGGCGGCCGGAGGAAAGTCCGAGCTCCACAGGGCAGGGTGCTGGGTAACGCCCAGCGGGGGCAACCCCAGGGAAAGTGCCTCAGAGACCAGACCGCCGTGGTACGTCCACGGTAAGGGTGAAAAGGTGAGGTAAGAGCTCACCAGCGGCAGTGGCGACATTGCCGGCTTGGAAAACCCCACCCGGAGCAAGGCCAAATAGGGGAGCGCTTGAGGGTGGCCCGCCCAAAGCTCCCGGGTAGGCCGCTAGAGGCCCCGGGCAACCGGGGTCCCAGAGGAATGATCATCGCCGGAGCTTTTCCGGTACAGAACTCGGCTTACGGCCTGCTCCGCGGCTTCTTTGGGTCCACCGGCCACTACAAGCGGCAGTCCCCCATAAACTTACATGCGTGCAGCTTGTGGAGATGCAGCGTGCAGATCAGAGGTGGCACTCAAGCATTAGCTCAGTTTCTCGATGATGGGATAACACTTGGCGATGCTTTGGATTTGTTGCCACTCCTTCCCCAAGGCAGCATCGACCTTTTCTTCATGAGTCCTCCTTATGCCGATGCCCGGGCATATAGCCGGATACACCCAGACCATTATGTTGAGTGGTTCCTACCATTTGCCCAAGAGATGTTTAACGCTGCGAGTCAGAGTGGGAGCCTCATCCTTAATATCAAGAATCGGGTGGCAAAACAGGGTCCACTAAAAGGGCAGAGGCACCCATATGTTTATGAGCTAGTTCTTTCCCTCCAGCGGATGGGTTGGCGTTGGATTGAGACTTACATCTGGGCGAAATCAAATGCAGTTCCAGGCAAGTTTGGCCCACGGACCAAGGATAGTTTTGAATATGTTTATCACTTTGCCCGTGGCCTGAAACCATATTTTGACTTGGATGCTGTCAGAGTTCCTTATAAAGCGGACTTCGCCGAGATCGCCAGGAGAAAATTGGACAGACTGGGCAGACGAAATACAGAGGCTGGTTTTGGCCGTGACCGCACGAAGACGTATCTACGAGGAGGAGCTGATCCAGGGAATGTGGTGATTGTTCCTCAGACCTACAACCAGTATCGAGGCGTTGCCCACACCGCGGCAATGCCGGAGGGATTAGCCGAATTCTTTATTAAGATCGCCTGCCCTGTGGGTGGAATAGTGATAGACCCATTTGCCGGCGGCGGGACTACCATTGTTGTTGCCCGTCGCCTGGGACGCAAGGCGGCGGGATTTGAAATTCACGAGCAATTCGTTGAAGAATGCCGTCGGCGCATTGCCGAAAATTCTGCTATTGATATTCCCGGATATCTATTCGAACCTCTGTTTCTTATAAGTCTCCCCGAGAGTAAAAATTATGGCTAACCAGGTCATGTCCTTAAACCTCGCGTCCCCCCAACCTTACATATCAGTCGTTATTCCCGTTTACAACGAAGATGAAAACCTGGAGGAACTGGGGGAGCGCCTGGTCCGCACCCTCGGGGGCATGAACCGTCCCTACGAGATCATCTTTGTGGATGACGGCTCTTCTGACCGCTCCTGGGATCTGTTGAGCCAACTCCACCGGCAGCATCCCCAGGTCATCCGGGCCCTCCAGTTTCACCGCAACTTCGGCCAGCACCAGGCCATTTTCGCGGGTTTCCAGGCCGCCCGGGGCCAGGTGCTGGTCACCCTGGACGCGGACCTGCAAAACCCCCCGGAAGAGATCCCCAGGCTGGTGGCCAAGATCGAGGAAGGCTTTGATACCGTGGGAGGCTGGCGGGAAAACCGGCAAGACTCCTTATTCCGCAAATTTCCCTCTTTCCTCATCAACCAGGTAATGTCCCGGGTCACCGGGGTCAAGCTCCGGGACTACGGCTGCATGCTCCGGGCCTACCGCCGGGAGGTGGTGGACAGCATCAACCAGTGCCATGAGACCTCCAGCTTCATTCCGGCCCTGGCCAATCTCTTTTCCCGGCGGGTGGCGGAAATCCCGGTGGGCCATGCGGAGAGGGAGCGGGGCCAGTCGAAATACAGCCTCATCAAATTGCTGCGCCTCAATGTGGACTTCATGACCGGGTTCTCCAACTTTCCCATCCACATGGTGGGAGTCATGGGCATCTGCATCGCCCTGTTGGGCCTGGGCTTCGGGGCTTTTCTCTTTCTGCGCCGGCTCTTCGTGGGCCCGGAAGTGGAGGGGGTCTTTACCCTTTTTGCCATCCTCTTTGTCTTCGTGGGGCTGAACACCTTTGCCCTGGCCCTGGTGGGGGAGTACGTGGGCCGCATCTACCGGGAGGTGCGGGGCAGGCCGCGGTTTGTCATCCGGCAGGAGTTGGGGGGAGAAGGCCAGGGGCCAGGGGCCAGGGGCCAGGAGTCGTAGTCTTGCTCCGTTGAATGTTCAAGTGCAGCAGGTATATCTAATAAGAGAATATCTTTCTCTTAACTGAGTTGTCTTTGAGAAGAGTTTTAATTGTAGGGCGAACCTTGTGTTCGCCCATCATTCGGGGCGAACACAAGGTCCTCCCCTACGAAAAAATATCCCTTTAAGAGCGAATTGGTTTAGAGGATAAGTAACCCATGTCCGGCCGCCAAATTCCCGGAGCCGTCCAACAGGCCTTAAAAGAATTGCAGGATTATTTGGCTGAGATTTATGGGGATCGACTGCGCGGCGTTTATCTGTACGGTTCCTTTGCCCGGGGAGATTTTCATGCGGACTCGGATGTGGATGTGCTCATTGCCTTGGAGGGAGAGGTCAAACCAAGCCAAGAAATTGACCGGATCGGGGATGGGGTGGCTGACATCTGCCTGGAGCACAACGTGCTCATCGCTACCTATCCTGTGCCGGAGGAATGGCTTGAGGTGAGAAAGAGCCCCCTTTTTGAAAACGTGCGGCGGGAAGGGGTACGGCTTTGACGGTGGCGGAAGAAATTAAACAGATGCTGGCCAAGGCTCGCCGTTATCTGGCATCTGCCGAACTTTTGCGGCAAAACGCCGATTTTGACTCTGCCGTCTCACGCCTTTATTATGCCATGTTTTATGGCGCCGAGGCCCTGTTGCTCAGTCAAGGAAAGACTTTTTCGAGCCATCGGGCGGCAATCGCCGCATTTGGCGAACACTTTATCAAATCCGGACTATTGCCAAAAGAAATGCATCAGTCTCTACATCGGGCCTTTGAAAAGCGCCAGGTCAGCGATTATGAATATCTGAGCGGCATATCCGAATCTGAAGTGACGGATTTGCAGGAAAGAGCAGAACAATTCATTAAGAAGACCGAAGCGTTTCTCCAATAAGGAGCACTTGGGTAATACGTCGCCTGATATTGGCCTTATTCGCAAAGCTCAGCTTTGCGGCCAAAGGGGTTCCCAAGCACAGCTTGGGAACCAGAATCAGAATCAGAAACCGAAAACCGAAAACCGAAAACCGTCTTTTATGCGCCTCATCTTCATGGGTTACCACAATATCGGCTGCGTCTGTCTCGAAGCCCTGATGGAGCATTGCCGTAATTTGGGGGACGAGATCGCGGCCGTGGTCACCCATGCCGACGACCCCCGGGAGAATATCTGGTTCTCCTCCGTGCGGGACCTGGCTTTCAAAAATTATTTGCCGGTGTATCAGCCCCAGGACCCCAATGATCCGGCCTTTGTGGCGGCCATGGCGAAGCTTAAACCGGATTTTTTGTTTTCCTGCTATTACCGGCACATGCTGAAAAAGCCCCTGTTGGACCTGCCCCCCCTGGGCGCGCTGAACCTCCACGGCAGCCTGCTGCCCCGCTACCGGGGCCGCTGTCCGGTGAACTGGGTTTTAGTCCACGGGGAGACGGAAACCGGGGTGACCCTCCATTATATGGTGGAAAAACCCGACAAAGGGGAGATGGTGGCCCAGAAGCGGGTGCCCATCACCCCGGAGGACAGCGCTCTCACTCTCTTCGCACGCATGACCGCGGCGGCCGGGGCCTTGATGGCGGAAATTTATCCGGCCTTACGGGAGGGGACGGCCCCCAGGATTGCCCAGGATCAGGGTCAGGCTTCATATTTCGGCGGGCGGGGCCCCCAGGACGGCTTGATTAACTGGCAAAAATCATCCCAGGAGATATATAATCTGGTGCGGGCCGTGACCCATCCCTACCCCGGGGCCTTCACCATGCTCCAGGGCCGCAAGCTCTTCATCTGGTGGGGCCGGGTGTTGGCCGCCGGGGCCGGGGAGCAGGGAGAGCCCGGCCAAATCACGGCCTCCCTGCCCGCCGAAGGACTCCTGGTGGCCACCGGCCACGGCAATTTCCTCATCACCCAAGCCCAATGGGAAGGGGAGCCGGAGTTTTGGGGGCCGGTCATCGCCACCTGGGAGAAGTTAGTAGGTGAGAAATTGGGAGCTTAAATCGATAATTGGATCTCTATAAATAATGGGGGAAAAGGTTAAAAGGGGAAAAGGGGAAGAAGAATGCTAATTTTTGGCATTTCCCCTTTTCCCCTTTTCCCCTCTTCCCCTTTTTTTCTTTTTTCCTGGTAAAATGACCTCTGAATTCGAAAAGGTGATAATAAAAAATTATGAAAATTCTAATTCTAGGCGTCAACGGCTTCATCGGCAACGCCCTCACCCGGCGCATTCTTAACACCAGGGACTGGGAAGTCTTCGGCATGGACCTCTACTCCAACAAACTGGAAGAGTCCCTGGACCACCCCCGCTTCCACTTCCTGGAAGGGGATATCGGCATCAACAAGGAGTGGATCGAGTACCATATCAAGAAGTGCGACGTGGCCCTGCCCCTGGTGGCCATCGCCACCCCCATGGTCTACGTCAAGAACCCCCTCCGGGTCTTTGAACTGGATTTTGAAGAGAACCTGCGCATCGTCCGCCAATGCGTGCAGTATCAAACCCGGATCATCTTCCCCTCCACTTCGGAAGTCTACGGCATGTGCCCGGACGGGGAATTCAGCGAGGATGAAAGCACCCTGGTGCTGGGCCCCATTAACAAGCAGCGCTGGATCTACAGTTGCTCCAAGCAGCTCCTGGACCGGGTCATTTGGGCCTACGGCCAGGAGGGGAAATTGCAGTTTTCCATGATCCGCCCCTTCAACTGGATCGGCCCCAAGCTGGACGACCTCTACGCGGCCAAGGAAGGGAGCTCCCGGGTGGTGACCCAATTCATCCTGAACTTGCTGGAGCGCAGTCCCATCCGCCTGGTGGACGGCGGCTTCCAGAAACGCTGCTTCACTTATGTGGAAGACGGTATCGACTGCCTGATGCAGATCATTGAGAATCCCGGGGGCGCGGCCGACAGCCAGATCTTCAACATCGGCAACCCGGATAACGAGGCCTCAGTAAAAGAATTGGCCCATATGCTCCGGGACCTTTTTAAAGAACACCCGGACCATAAAGGCGACGGGGTTTACTCGGAGATTGTGGAGACCCCCCACGAGGCCTACTACGGCCAGGGCTACCAGGACATCACCAGCCGCAAGCCCTCCATCGCCAAAGCTAAACAACTCCTGGGCTGGCAGCCGAAAACGGACCTCAAGACCTCCCTGAAAATTACCCTGGATTCCTTCCTGGAAGAGGCCAGGGGGGAAGAGAAATTTGGGGGAGGGGTTTAGGGGCCAGTGGTCAGTGGTCAGTGGTCAGTGGCCAGTGGTTAGGGATAAGTAATCAGTAATCAGTGATCAGTAATCAGTGATCAGTGTCACAAAAACCAAAAACCAAAAACTGAAAACTGACCACTGACTACTGGCTACTGATAGATGGAGTCGATGTGTCGCCGCGGTTGGGATTAAAAGTGGACGTGGACACCCTGGAGGGGTTTCGGCAGGGAGTTCCGGCCCTTCTGGAGATATTGGCCGCGCGTGGCATCAAAGCCTCCTTTTTTGTGGCCCTGGGGCCGGACAATTCCGGGCGGGCCGTCTTCCGGGTCTTTCGGCAGCAAGGTTTTCTGGAAAAAATGTGGCGCACCCGGGCCCCTGCGATTTATGGACTCCGGACCATGTTCTATGGTACCCTGTTGCCAGCCCCTTTGATCGGCAAGGGGGCAGGGGAGATTTTAGGGGCCTTGACCGCGGCGGGCCATGAGGTGGGGCTGCACGGCTATGATCACGTGCATTGGCACGATCATCTTTTGTCCATGAACCTGGAAGAGGTAACCCGGGAATTGAGCCAGGCCCAGAGTAGGTACAGGTCTTTTCTGGGGCATACCGCCCGGGCCTTTGCCGCGCCGGGATGGCAGTGCAGCGCGGCCAGCCGGGCCGTGTTGGCCGCGGGCGGTTTTTTGTACGGCAGCGACACCCGGGGCTATGCCCCCTATTTCCCTTGCTTTGGGGGACAGATAAATCCCGTGTTGGAAATTCCCACCACCCTGCCCACGCTGGATGAGTTGCTGGGTTTTAATGGGTGCCGGCCTGAGGATTTTGCCGCCCTGGTTTTGGGGCGTCTGGCCAAGGCTGATCTTCCCCAGGTATTGACGGTGCATGCGGAGGTGGAAGGAGGGCCTTTGGGCCAGGAGTTTGCGAATTTGCTGGACCGCTGCCAGGACCAGGGGGTGGAGTTCTTCCGCTTGGAGGACTGGGCCCGGAAACTCTTACAGGAGCCGGAGAAGATTCCCGCGGCCGGCGTCAGGCAGGGGCGCTTGCCCGGCCGGGCCGGGAGGGTTTCCTGCCAGGGGCCCCTGGAGGCTCAACCATGAGGGTGGCCGCCATCATTGCCGCCGCGGGCGTGGGCCTGCGCATGCAGAGCCAGGTGGCCAAGCCTTATCTGCTGCTGGCCGGTAAACCCATTTTGGCCCACACCCTGGAGGTTTTTGAAAACGTGCGGGAAGTCCAGGAAGTCACGGTGGTGGCCCACCCCGATGACCTGGAATATTGCCGGGAAGAGGTGATCGCCCGGTACGGGTTCAAAAAGGTGCTCCGCCTGGTGCCGGGGGGAAAAGAGCGGCAGGACAGCGTCTACCACGCCTTGAAGGCCCTGAAACAGGAAGATGGCCTGGATATTATCCTGGTCCACGACGGGGTGCGCCCCTTCGTGCATCCGGAGCAGATCCGCCGGGTCATCAAGGGTGCGCGCAGCCACGGCGGGGCTATCCTGGGGGTGCCGGCCCAGGACACTCTGAAAAGGGTCAACCCCCAGGGGAAGGTGATCCACACCCTGGACCGCAAGGACATCTGGCAGATTCAGACCCCCCAGGGTTTTCAACTCGATTTGCTCTGGCGGGCCTTTATCGAGGCCTACAGCCGCAACTTTTACGGCACTGATGAGGCCTCCCTGCTGGAGGAGATGGGGCACCAGGTGGCGGTCATTCCAGGCGATCTCCGCAACCTGAAGATCACCACCCCGGAAGATCTGCAAATGGCGGAGGCTCTCCTTCCCTGGCTCCGGAGCCGGGAGACATGAGGGTCGGCCTGGGCTATGACGCCCACCGCCTGGCGGCCGGACGCCCCCTGATCCTGGGAGGCGTGGAAATCCCCTACCATCTGGGTCTGGCGGGCCACTCCGACGCCGACGTCCTGGCCCATGCCATCGGCGACGCCCTGCTGGGCGCGGTGGCCGCGGGGGACCTGGGCCGCCATTTTCCGGACAGTGATCCGGCTTATAAGAATATCTCCAGCCTGATCCTCCTGGTAAAAATCATGGAGGTGGTGAAGGCTAAAGGTTTTAAGCCGGTGAACGTGGACGCGGTCATCGTTGCCGAAGCCCCCCGGCTGGCGCCCCACTTCCCCGGGATGATCGCCAACCTGGCGCCGGTTCTGGGCCTTTCCCCGGAAGACCTCAATTTGAAGGCCACCACCACCGAACAGATGGGCTTTGCCGGGAAAGGGGAGGGCATTGCCGCGTACGCGGTGGTGTTGGTGGAGAAAATATGACTACTAATCCATCGGTAAGTTACCTGAAGGGGTCATTAATTTCCTCCCTTCTTTAAATGGGGCCAGGAAGGATGATAATGACCTCCTAATAATCCCCCTATCTAAAAGCACAAAGAAGGAACGATGCAGCTATCTCTGCTTTCTAAGCCAACAATAAGAGAAGAATACGATCCCCAGTTCAATATAATTCTTCACTGTGGGGACTCTTATGAATTTTTTAAGGAATTACCCTCTAATTTGGCCACCCTAATAATAACCTCTCCTCCTTACAATATCGGGAAAAGTTACGAAACCCGTAAAAGTATTGAAGAATACCTAATTGAACAAGAAATCGTGATTAATGAACTTGTGAGAATCTTGGCTGATGACGGAAGTATCTGTTGGGAAGTGGGAAATCATGTGGACAATGGTGAAATCTACCCTCTGGACATCTATTTTTATAAAATTTTCAAGGACAAAGGTCTTCACCTAAGAAATCGCATTATCTGGCATTTTGGGCACGGCTTGCACGCCTCTAAACGCTTTTCAGGCCGATATGAAACAATCCTGTGGTTCACTAAAGAGGATAAATATAAATTCAACCTCGATGCTGTGCGGATACCAGGGAAATATCCGGGCAAGAGACATTACAAAGGACCGAATATTGGGAAACCCTCTGGCAATCCTCTCGGAAAAAACCCTTCCGATATCTGGGAAATCCTGAAAAGGGATTGGGATAACGAATTTTGGAACATTCCGAATGTAAAATCAAACCATCCCGAAAAAACGATTCATCCTTGCCAATTCCCGGTTGAGCTTGTTGAACGCTGCGTGTTGGCCTTGACTGATGAGAGCGATTATGTGATTGATCCCTATTGCGGGGTGGGTTCCGCTCTAATAGCAGGACTAAAGCATGGCCGCAAGGTTGTCGGGTGTGATAAGGAAAAAGAATATATTGAAATAGCCAAGCAAAGAATAAATGATTTCTATCAATGCAAGCTGAGAATTAGACCATTAGGTAAGGAAATTTTTATGCCAACTGGTCGGGAAAAGGTTTCTCAAATTCCCGAAGAATGGAAAACCAAGGAAAATAAATGATAATTGCTGGCAGGTATTCATTTAACAACGGGGCCGAAGTTGTTCAAAATAAATATTCGCATCTTTTGAAGGAAGTGGAAAAAGTAATTAGTTTAGTAAAGTCCAAAAAATGCAAGACCAAAAAAAGTAAAGAGAAAACCATGCCTGGGAGAATGTTATTCAGTCCAATAGCTTTAAATAATGCATTTAAGAAATTATTCTATGAGCTTAACTGGAAAAATATAAAGGTTAAATGCAATTATCCTACTCACTATTACTCAGAAGATTATATACCTAAAGATTTAAATAAAGGTGCATTTAGAGAAATGGATTTTGTAAAAGAGAAGTTAGGCATTGAAGTGCAATTTGGCAAATATGCTTTTATGGTTTATAACGTATGCGCAAAGATGACCATTTTTAACAAAATGAGTTTTATAGATACTGGTATTGAGATAGTTCCTATAAAACAATTTGCCGATGAAATGTCAACTGGAGTATCTTATTTTGAACAGTTTATTTGGGACTTGGAAAAAAGGGGTGTTGCTGATATTGACATCCCGGTTTTAATTATAGGAGTTGATGCTGATGCAGACTAAATAGTTAAAGTTGGTGGGATTGATTTAAGCGATTATAATTAATTTTGTTGTAAGTTGTATAATTGTCTTAAAATAATATAGACGTAAATTATCATTACTAATTACTGCGGAAAGAATAATTGTAATACGATTTATGAAACATGACACTATTTTTTTCTCTGCAACAGAACCTGGTGGTCTGGTTTTGCCCTCACGGGGCCAATGCCTGGCCCTGTGGGACGCCCACGGCATGTTGCCTAATATCCGGGAGCACAGTTTCCGGGTGACCCAGGTGGCTCTCTTTTTGGGGGAGGCCCTGGCCGCGGCCGGTCTGCCTTTGCACCTGCCCCTGATCGAAGCCGGGGCCCTGCTCCACGACCTGGGAAAGACCCCTTGTTTGCAAAATGGGCAGAAACACGCGGAGTGGGGCGCAGCCGTGCTGATGGAGATGGGCTATCCGGAAGTGGCCCGGATCGTCAAGGAACACGTCTATCTGGCCGCGGACCCCGCCTCCCCACAGCCCCCCGGGGAAGCGGAGATAGTCAATTACGCGGACAAGCGGGTGCTCCATACCCGGGTGGTGTCGCTCTCCCAGCGCTTTGCCGACATCATGGAGCGCTATGGGCGCACCCCGGAGGCCCGGGCGCGGCTGGCGGCCCTGGAGACCAAGTTCCAAGTCCTGGAGGACAAGATATTCAACCCCCTTGATCTAAACCCAGTGGATCTCCTGCAACTTAACCTTCGGAGGGATCAATGAAAAAGATGCGCGTGGCCCTCATTGCCGGGGGCAAATCCGCGGAGCGGGAAGTCTCCTTGAAGAGCGGCGAGCAGGTCTATCAGGCCCTGAACAAAGATAAATACGACATCCGGCGCTACGACCCCTTAAATGATCTGGAGCGCCTGGTGCGGGACGCGCCGGAACTGGATGTGGCCCTGATCATCATGCATGGCCGGGGGGGAGAAGACGGCACCCTTCAGGGGATGTTGGACCTCCTGGAAGTCCCCTACCAGGGGTCGGGGGTCCTGGGTTCAGCCTTGGGAATGAACAAGGAACTGAGCAAAATCCTCTATCTCCAGGCGGGCCTCAGGGTGCCCCACGCCCTGGTTTTCACCCAGAATAAGGCCCCCAGCCCCCGGGAGATCGAGGAAACCCTGGGGCTGCCCGCGGTCATCAAGCCCGTGAATGAAGGCTCCAGCATAGGTATTACCATCGCCCGGAGCCCAAAGGAATTGGCAGAGGGCCTGGCTGCGGCCTTTAAATACGATTACCGGGTGCTGGTGGAGGAATTCATCGACGGCACGGAAGTGACCGGGGGGGTCCTGGGCAACGCCCAACTCCAGGCCCTGCCCCTGGTGGAGATTTTGCCCTCCGCTTCGTACACGTTTTTCTCCTATGAGGCCAAATACCTGCCCGGAGCCACCACGGAGATCTGCCCGGCCCGCCTGGACCCGGAACTCACCGCGGCCGCGCAAAAATGCGCCGTCACCGCCCACCAGGCCCTGGGCTGCCGGGGCTACAGCCGCACGGACATGAGAATCCGCGACGGGCAGGTCTATGTCTTGGAGACCAACACCATTCCGGGCATGACCGCCACCAGCCTCTTTCCCCAGGGGGCCCAGGCCGCGGGCATCGAGTTTCCGGAATTGTTGGACCGCCTGATTGAATTGGCGCTGGAAAAGCCTTGAGAACGCCAGAGGGGTTGAGGAAATACATTAACCACCAAGACACCAAGACACCAAGGAGCACAAAGAAAAATTTTATGAGCGTCCTGGAAAGCCAGGACGCTCATAATTATTCCTTGGTGAATCTTGGTGAATCTTGGTGTTCTTGGTGTCTTGGTGGTTAATTCTTTGGTCAGCCATGAGCGATAATGCGTCTGGCCTCTGGTCTCCTCTTAATCGCCTTCTGGAAGAAGGTTTTCAACAAGGCGTCTATACCGCGGCCACGGCCGTAGTGGGCTTGGGGAGAGAGAAGCTCTGGGAGGCCGCAGCGGGCCGGGTCTCCCTGGACCCGGAGGCTGCGGCCGCCACCCTGGCCACGGTCTTCGACCTGGCTTCCCTCACCAAACCCCTGGCCACGGCCCTGGCCCTGATGCTTTTGACGGCCCGGGGGAAGTTCACCCCGGAGACCACCCTGGGGGAGGTCCTCCAGGAGGAATGGCTGCCCCCGGACAAGCGCGGCCTCAGCCTCCGCAGCCTCCTGGCCCATCAGGCCGGGCTGCCGGCCTGGCGGCCCTTTTATGAGCAGATCCTGGCCGCGCCTCAGCCTGACCGTCCCGGTCTGGCTGCCCGGTTGGCTGCGGTCGAGCCTTTGGAGTATCCTGCCGGCGCCCAAACCCTGTACAGCGATCTGGGCTATATGCTCCTCCAGGCCGTGGTGAAGACCGCGGCGGGCCTTGATTTGGATTCCTTCTGCCGCCGGGAAATTTACCGGCCCCTGGGGCTGCCGCTCCTGGGTTTTTGCCCTCGCCAGCAGCCCGGAGGCGACTCTTTAACCTTTGCGGCCAGCGAAGAGGGCCTCATCCCTGGCCGTAATATCTTTGGGGAAGTTCACGACGAAAACGCCTGGGCCGGGGGGGGAGTGGCCGGGCACGCCGGACTCTTCGGCGCCGCCGGGGAGGTGTGGCAACTTTTGGCCGCGCTTTACCGGGCTTATCTGGGGGAGGAAACCGGGCCTTTCTCTCCGGCAATGGTGCGTCTCTTCCTTACCCCCGTCCCCGGCGGCAGCCGCACTTTGGGGTTTGACACGCCCGGCCCCAATCACTCCCAAAGCAGCCCGGGCCGTTACTTCTCCCCCCGGAGTGTGGGCCACCTGGGTTTTACCGGCGCCTCTTTTTGGCTGGACCTGGAATCGGGGCAGATGGTAATCTTGCTCACTAACAGAGTACATCTGGGCCGGGACGACAAGAGCAAAATCCAGAGCTTTAGGCCCCGGTTCCACGAAGCGGCGTCGAAGGCTCTGGGATTTGGCATTAGGTTTAGACAATGATTTTTATGTTTTTTTATATTATGAAAGGAAAGAAAAATGAGGCTTATTTCCAGAATTAAGATATCTAGGTTTCGCTCAATTAAGGACATAGAATTAAAAGATATAAATGATTTTACCGTATTAGCTGGATTAAATAATTCAGGAAAGTCAAATATTCTCAGAGCATTAAACGCATTTTTTACAGGTTATACCGATCCCGAATCGTGGATATATGTTGATGATGATTTTTATATTTCAGAGAAAAAATACAGTAAAAAAAAGAAAATAAGAATTTCAATAACATTTACGATCCCACCAAATTTCCGGTTCAGGAAAGGACTTGAGAATGTTAAAGCATTATTTGGTGGAAATGAGATTAAAATTACTAAAGAGTGGGAACGTCTTAATTATGATCCTAATTATTATATAAATGACCAAACCGAACAAATTGACACTAAGACAATTGAAGCAATTGACCAGTTCCTTTCTATGATATCGTTTAGGTATATCCCCAATCGTGTTTTGCCTCTTGATTTAATAAAAGAAGAGCATGCAGCTTTACGCAATGCATTGGTAAGGCGTTTTGGGAAAAAAGAGGCTCAAAGAAAAGAACTATTCGAGGCAATTAGGGATTCTTCCTCGAAATTGATAAGGAAAATGACAAATGACTTTGTAAAATCTTTTCCTGAAGCTGAGGTTCGTCTAAAAACCCCAGATTCATGGGCCGAGATGATATTTGCATTAGGCTATCGTATTTTAGAGAATAAAGTTGAGCTTGACGACACATTACAAGGTTCTGGAATTCAAAGCTTATTGATGTTTAATACGCTTTCATTAATTGATCGGGATTATTTCCAACAGTTTGGGTGGCGTCAAGCTGCAATATGGGCGGTTGAGGAGCCAGAATCCTCATTACATGCTGACCTAGAAGCTCATGTTGCATCATATTTATCTGAGATATCTAATGAGAAAGACAGTCGTTTGCAGATAATAGCCACAACTCACTCTGATCTTATGATTCAATATGCAAATGCTATTGGAATTGTAACCAAAAAGGCTGATGGTACGCAGGTTGAACTAGGTAGTGATAAAACAGCAGCTTTACAGAAACTTGCATCTACAGGCGTCTCAAGGTGGGTACATCCAATACTCTATTTTCCACTTGACCCAGTTATTTTGGTAGAAGGTAAATATGACTATGATTTTATGAACCAAGCTGTAAAACTAATAAGACCTAATCTGAATATTAGAATCTCATATCTTGGAATCCTTGAGGCCGGAGATATTACTGGAGGAAAGGACGAGATTGTAAAATACGTAAAAGCACATAAGACTACTATTAAAGCGCGGCCAAAAAATGCACCATTAATAGTGATATTTGATTCTGATGCGAAAGGGAAAAAAACGGAAATTGAAAAATATTTTGTTTCTGCGGACCCTATAAAAGTATTGATTTGGAATGAAGAGGGATGCAATCCAAAACTTGACAAATCGTTTAAAGGAATTGAACGGTTTTTCTCAGATAGAATAATATTAGAGGCTGAACAATTGGGTGCCCAGATTGCATGGACTCAAGAAGGTATCTGTAAAATAGCGAAAGATGATATTGGTGAGATGAAAAATAAATGTAATGCCATAGTTAATAAAGGGATATCATACGATGATTTAAATTTTTCTAAAAAATTTATAAACGAAGTTATTAACTTAATTCAAACAAAATGAAGAATAATAAATATAAACACATCCACCTCCTGGGCATCTGCGGCACGGGCATGGCCGCGCTGGCGGGCATCCTGAAGGAGCAGGGTTTTTGGGTCACCGGCTCCGACGAGCATGCCTATCCCCCCATGAGCACCTTCCTGGAGGGGCTGGGGATCAAGGTGCTGAACGGCTATCAGCCGGAGAACCTGGAGCCCGCGCCGGACCTGGTGGTGGTGGGGAACGTCATCCGCCGGGAGAACCCCGAGGCCCAGGCGGTCCTGGCCCGCAATCTCCCCCGGCTGTCCCTGCCCGAGGCCCTGAACCGCTTCCTGGTAGGGGAGCGGCGGAGCATCGTGGTGGCCGGCACCCACGGCAAGAGCACCACCACCGCGCTCATTGCCTGGCTGCTCCAGGCCGCGGGCCGGGACCCGGGATTCATGGTGGGGGGGATCGCCCGTAATTTCCACGCCAATTACCGCACCGGCCAGGGGGACTATGTGGTCCTGGAAGGGGATGAATACGACACCGCGTTCTTTGATAAGCGCCCCAAGTTTCTGCACTTCCGGCCCCATCTGGCGGTCCTCACCTCCATTGAGTACGACCACGCGGACATCTACCCCGACCTGGACCGGATAATCCAGGCCTTCCAGGGGTTCGTGCAGCAGGTTGGGGAGGGCGGCACCCTGCTGGCCTGGGGGGACGCGGCCCTGGTGCGGCAGGTCTGCCGGGGGGCGGCGGCGGCAGTAGCTTTTTACGGCCTGCAGGAGGCCGCCACCTGGCGGGCCGTGGAGATTGAGCCTGCCTCCGGGGGCATGGATTTCACCGTCTGGCGGGACGGGAGGAGGTGGGGCAGGTTTTTCACCCCCCTCCTGGGCACCCACAACGTCTTGAACTCCCTGGCCGCGGTGGCCACATTGGCTGAGTTGGGGGAGAATCCGCAGCGCTTACAAAAAACCCTGGCGGGCTTCCGGGGGGTGAAGCGCCGCCTGGAGGCCGCGGGGGAACACCGGGGCGTACTGGTGTTGGAGGACTTTGCCCACCATCCCACCGCGGTAGCCGCCACCCTGGAGGCGGTGCGCCAGGGCTATCCGGACCGGCGCCTGGTGGCGGTCTTTGAGCCCCGCACCAACACCTCCCGGCGCCGGGTCTTCCAGGAGCCCTACGCCCGGGCCTTTAAAGACGCGGACCTGATCATGGTGCGGGAGCCCCCGGATCTGTGGAAGGTGGAACCGGAGGAGCAATTCTCCTCCCGGCAACTCATCGCCGACCTCACGGCCCAGGGCCAGGAGGCTCTCTACTTTCCGGATACCGATCAACTGCTGGAGGGGTTGTTGGCAAAATTGCGGCCCGGAGACGTGGCCCTGATCATGTCCAACGGCGACTTCGACCACCTGTTGCCGCGGTTGTGCGAGGCTTTGGGTGGGGAGAAAGTTTAAAGTTCAAAGTTCAAGGTTCAAGGTTAGTGTAGGCGGGGGCATGGTTCAACAGTACCTTAGCTTAGCGGCTTAACCCATGAATCATGACCAACCGTCAAGAGCAGTATATGTAACTTTGAACTTTGAACTTTGAACCTTGAACTCTTTAGACCAGCCACTCCTTAAACCGCGCCTTGGGCGCGGTGGTCAGATGGATGAGGCCGGTCTCCGCCCCGGCCTGGACAGTTACGTCCACCGGGGTTTCTGCACGCGCGTCGCTGTAAGCCGCGGCCAGGCCCGCGGCCACCTCCAAATCGGCAGCCGGGGTCTGGCCGGTCACCAGGACCAGGGGGCCGGGATAGCCCCTGACCTTGAGAACCCTGTCACCGGGCTCGATCAGTTTCTCCATGGCCTCATTATCCCGCTGCGTGCGCCCCACCACGGCCTTGGCCCCTCCGGGCAGGCGAAAGTGCCGCCCCCATTTCAGTAATTCCAGGTCCCGGCGGGACACCTCCCCTTGATGGCGCAGAGTCTCCTGGAGACGGGCGGCGTAGCCCGGATCGGTGAGGAGGCACCCCCCCGCGGGCGCGGGATAATTGGTAATGCCGTACGCCGCGGCCAGGGCTATCTGCGGCTTGCGGCTGCGGCCGTTCAAGTCCAGCAGCCTTTCCCGGTCCACCCAGCCCAGGAGTTCCGGACGGGTAGGGGCCAGCAGTTTGGCGCTCAAGGGCCGCAGCAGCAACTCCTGGACCCCGGATTGCCGGGCGATGAGGTTCAAGGAATTCCGGTGCTGGCTCATGGGCCGCTGGCCCAGGACCTCGCCGGTGAACAGGAAATGGAAACCCTCGGGCTCCATCAGAGCCGCGGCTTCCCGGAGCATCAGCAGATGGCAGTCGATGCAAGGGTTGTGGCCCCGGCCGAAGCCGTGGGGCGGGGCGTAGATCAGGGGAAAGAATTTGTCTGTGATATCCACTACCAGCAGAGGAAGCTGCAGGTGGGCCGCGGACTGCCGGGCCCGGTCCGGACCAAAGAAGGGGGTAACGAAAAAAATGCCGGTGACGTCCAGACCCTGGGCCCGGAGGACCGTGGCCGCCAACATGCTGTCCAGCCCCCCGGAAAAGAGACCCAGGCCGCGTATATGTTTGCTCATAATTTTCGGGAAGTGCTCCTAGAACCGATTCTCAGCGGGGAATGTTCCTGCTAATATTATATTGAATTATCCGAATTAACGGAATGTAGTTTTTCTGACAGATAATACCATGTTCGCATTGTAGGGGCGGGTTTTAAACCCGCCCCTACGAGTGATATCAATATGTTAGCACGTTAGTTTGTTTCATTTCAAAGCGAACATGGTATAACTCTGTTAATTGCTGGAAGCTGTTGCCAAACCCTTTGTTCTGTCACCCTGAGCGCAGCGAAGGGTCTAGGTATCTGAAAAGACAAGATTCTTCGCTTCGCTCAGAATGACAATTTATTTTTAAATCGAGGTTTTACCATAGCTTCTAAACTTGTCTGGAGGTTCGGGGAGATTATGACAAGGGTAGGGCTGGCGTTGGGCGGCGGCGGCGCCAAGGGACTCAGCTATATCGCCTTTCTCCAGGCCCTGGATGAACTGGGGGTGCGGCCCGCGGTCATCGCCGGCACCAGCATCGGCGCCATCATCGGCGGGTTTTATGCCGCGGGGGTCTCCGGGAGGCAATTGGAGCAACTGGTCAAGGACCTGGGCTTCAAGGACCTCTACAAGATGGTCCTGGATTTCTCCATTCTCAGCAATTCCGCGATTTACAAGGGCAAAGGCGTGGAAGAGTTTCTCTCCCGGGAGATTCCGGCCCGGACCTTCGAAGAGATGGAGATCCCCTTGAAGGTGGTGGCCACGGATTTCTGGAACCGCCAGGAAGTGGTATTCAGCAGCGGCAGCCTGATCACCGCCATCCGGGCTTCCATGGCCATGCCCGCGCTGTTCGAACCGGTGCGGTGGGACGGCAAGGTGCTCATCGACGGCGGCGCGGTGAATCCCCTGCCTTATGATATCATCCGCCAGGAGTGCGATCTGACCATCGCCCTCGATGCTTCCGGGGAGAAGACTTATGCCCCCCAGAACCCGGTTCCCAATATGGTGGAAAGCATCCTTTCCACCTTCCAGATTATGCAGGCCTCCATCGTGGCCGCCAAAAAGAGGCTTTCGCCGCCTACCATCTATGTCAAACCCGCGTTGACCAATATCCGGGTCCTGGACTTTTACCGCTATAAGGAGATCCTGGCGGGAGTCCAGGAGGAGGTGCAGGAGTTCAAGGAGACCTTGAAGAAAGCCTTAGGGGCCCAAGATTGACAGCCACCGGCCCCGATGCTAAAAATGAAGCGCGGAGGGATGGCCGAGTGGTTTAAGGCGGCGGTCTTGAAAACCGCAGACCGATGAGGTCCGGGAGTTCGAATCTCTCTCCCTCCGCCAGGTATGTTCAAGTAATTAGAGGCTTTTCTGCAAAGGAAGGCCTTTTTTATGTAACGCTACTGGCCCCTAAGTACTTGCAGAGCCGGGCCGGAGAGTTTAAACTACTGCCGCGGGGGAGTTGATCCAAAGCTCTTTTAAGCCCAGCGGAGAGATGACCGAGAGGCCGAAGGTGCTCGCCTGCTAAGCGAGTGTGGGGGGAAACTTCCACCGAGGGTTCGAATCCCTCTCTCTCCGCCAGTCTTTCAGGAACCGGCCTGAAGGGCGTCGATCTATCCTGCTTTTAATGCCATATTCGCAATCAAAAGGCATTAAACTGTAGGGGCGAACCTTGTGTTCCCCCACACTCCGGGCGAATACAAGATTCGCCCCTACGAAAATATATACGTTTGGCCGCGACCTGGTATTAAATCAGCCGTAAATAGGGGAGAATCATTCGCCAGTGGGTGTGGAATTAGGACAGATCTTGGCCCTGGTGGGCATGGTGGTCCTCCTGTTGACCGGCATGCGCCGCCAGCAGGCCCGGAAATCGGGGCAAGCGTCCACCCCCAAATTTTTCCGGGAGCAGCGCTGGATGCACGGGGTGGCTTACGGTCTCATCCTGGTGGGGCTGATGCTCATGTGGGCCAAAAAATAAACGGCCCGGGTTTCCGGAGAAACCCAGGCCTTCTTGGAGGGGTCATGAAACTTATGATAGTTATCGGGCGCCTCCGGGGATAGCATTAATCTTTAATTAGCAATTCGTTAAATCTTTTGCTCCCCCCGCAGAGAAACGGCCTACTCTCCCTTGGGTTATCGGCCTATCAGTACCCCCTCCCAGCTATCTGGAATCCAACACCCGGCGGATAGCCCGCCCCAATTCCCCGGCGGTGACGGGTTTCAGCAAATAGTCTTTAATTCCCAAGAGCTTGGCTTTTTCCGCGGACACCGCCTTACTGATGGCCGTATAAAGGATGATGGGCATATCCGGCCGCAATCGGCTCAATTCCTGGGCCAGTTCGATGCCGTTCATTTGCGGCATGATAAAATCAGTGATAACCAGGTCGAATTTCCCGGGTTGCCGCCGCACCATTTCCAAGGCTTCCCTGCTGGAAGTGTGGCCGGTGACCCGATAGCCCAGGTTTTCCAAGACTTCCCGCCCGTTTTGGACCATCCTCTTCTCATCATCAATAATGAGAATGTGCTCCCTGAACTTGCGGGATAGAACAGTCTTGGCCTTCTTGCCGGTAACCCTCAAATGCCCTTTGGCATCAGAGGACCCAAAGGAACGCTCCGCAGCCACGTCAGCTCTCCGTAGGTTTTTACCGTCCCTGGATGTTAAGGCGCCGCCGTCAGCCCTGCCATGGTCCTTGCAAGGGCTAAGTCCGCTGATTTTGCGCAGGGGATGGAAATAAATGGCGGGGTTTGCATTCTGAAGTGGCATATTAATTTTAGGTAGCTTCCAGGTCAAAGGGAGTGAAGCCAGATTGAGATTACTCACCCTTCCTCCAGGCACTTGGCCGGAGCCCTTCAAGGCTAGTGCTGGCTTGGGTTTACAGGCAGAAGCAATAATTTAATGATTTCAGGTTCATAACCATAAGTGGCCGGGGTTTGGGAAGTTTCAGGAATTCTCCGGGTCTGCTGCCAATCTCCTTTTTTCTGGCATTTCCGTTGAATTTCATAGAGGGAGAAGAAAAGAGAGTGCAAAAATAGCTATCCCACCAAATATAAACGAAATTTCTTTAATAAAAATATAAAAATTAAATTGCTGGGGCAAAAACTGGTGGCATTACTAGGGTGAAAAAGACAGGCAGGCCACAGACTTAAGAAACCAGGGCCGTCCCCGCGGCATTACAAAGCCAAAGAGAACTCAGGTTACGTCTCTTTGGACTGGACATTTGGGTTTAAAGTTTTAATCTATGGTGAATAAATCTTAGGGAAAATCTCCGGGGCCGCGGTTTTATGCGCCAATTAGCCGCCATCTGCATAGTAGTTTTCTTCTGCTGGGGGACGGGCATGGCCCCGGCCGCGTCCCCGTCCCTGACCCTGGGGGAGGCCATGCTCCTGGCCCTGAAGCACAACCCGGGGCTTCAGGCCGCGGGCATGTCGGTGGAAACCGCGGAGGCCGACCTGGCCAAGGCCCGGGCCCGGTTTCTGCCCCAGGTCAACTTTACCGAAGGCTACACCTTTTCCGACAGTCCCACCCAGGTGTTCATGAGCAAGTTGAACCAGCGGGTTTTTACCCAGCAGGATTTCCTCATCAATAATCTGAATAACCCCAAGCCCTTCGGTAATTTTCGGGCCGGGGTGTCCATGTTCCAGCCCCTGTTTCAGGCGGGGGAGGCCTATCTGGGGTACCGGCAGGCCCGCCTGGGCCAGGAGATGGCCGGGGCCTATGTCCTCAGCGTCCGCCAACAGGTGCTCTTCCAGGTGACCCAGGCCTATTTCGGCCTGCAACTGGCCCGGGAGAGCTTTAGGGTGAGACGGCAGGCCAAGGAGACCGCGGCCCGGCATCTGAAGATCGCCCAGGCCCGCTTCCGGGATGGTTCGGTGATCAAGGCCGACGTCCTTTCCGCGGAGGTGCAACTGGCCCGCCTCACCCAGGAAGAATTGAGCGCGGCCAGCCAGGTGCAGATCGCCCAGAGCGCCCTGGGCACGGTGCTGGGCCGGCCCGGGGAGGGTAACCGGGACCTGGCCCCGGCCCCCCGGGAACCAGCGCCCCTGCCCCCGCAGCTCGCGGACCTGCAGCAAAAGGCCCAGGAGAAGCGGCCGGACCTGAAGCGCCTGGAGCTGGCGGCCCGGGTGGCCCAACAGGAATACCAGAAGGCGCGCCTCAATTATCTCCCCCGGTTAAAGGTGGTGGCGGAATACGACGTGGACCAGCGCCGCCTCTTCGGCAGCAGCGCGGACAGCTACACGGTCATGGCCCTCCTCAACCTCAACCTCTTCAACGGCCTGGCCGACCTGGCCCGGGTCCGGGAGACCCGGGCCAAAGAGACCCAGGCCCGGGAGTTCAAGCGGGAGTTGGAGGACCGGGTGCGGCACCAGGTGACGGAGTCCATCCTCAACCTGAAGACGGCCCATGAACGCCTGCAGGTGGCCCGGGCCGCGGTCGCCCACGCCCGGGAGAGCCTGCGCCTCATCCGCCTGCGCTATGAGGAGGGCCTCACCATCCTGGTGGACCTCCTGACCGCGGAAGACGCCTTGAAAAACGCGGAGTTGGGGCAGGTAACGGCCCTGTTCGACACCTACCTGGCCCAGGCCGGCCTGGACCTGGCCCTGGGCACTATCTCCGGCCCGGTGGCGGAGGAAAAGAAAAAATAGCGGTCAGCTATCAGCTATCAGCTTTAAGAAAGTGGCAGGTTTTTCTTAATCTTTTACGGAAAACGGAAAACGGAAAACTACATTAGGGTTGGTTCCGCCCTTATGATGGCCAAAAAGAAACTCTACGGATTTGCAGTTTTGGTGCTCGGGGTACTGGTCTTCATGCTCTGGCTGGCCGGGCTGCTGCATTTCGGCAAGATCACGCCGGGCACGTTAGCTTTGAAGACCCCGCCTACTCCAGGCCGGGTGATAACCGTCCAGGAAGCGGCCATCCCCCAGGAACTCACCGTCCTGGGGAGTGTCATGTCCGCCAGTCTGGCCCAGGTCTCCTCCCAGGTCCCCGGGCGGGTGGCCAAGGTTTGGGTGGACGCGGGCTCCCGGGTTAAGGCCGGCGACCCCCTGGTGGGCCTGGCCGCGGCGGAATACCAGGCCCGGCTGAACCAGGCCCAGGCGCAGCTTAAACAGGCCGGGGCCGACTATCAGCGCTACCAGCGCCTCCTGAAGGAAGAGGCCGTCAGCCCCCAGGAGTTCGGGGCCATGGAGGCCCGCTACCAGACAGCCCGGGCCCAGGCGGCGGAAGCCGCCACCATGAGCGGCTATACCCTGGTGAAGGCCCCGGAGGCCGGGGTGGTGGCGGAGCGCAAAACCGCGGTGGGAGACCTGGCCCAGCCGGGCCAGCCTTTGGTAATTCTCTATAACCCCGGCAAGCTCCAGATCGAAGGGGAGGTCAACGACAGTTACCGGCAACAGGTCAAGTTGGGGGAAACGGTCCGGGTCAGCGTGCCCGCGCTGCAATGGCAGGCGGACCTGCCCCTGACGGAAATCTTCCCCATCAGCCAGGCGGGGAGCCGCACCTTCAAGGTGCGCACCGCCCTGCTCCAAAACCCGGAACTGGTGCCGGGCATGTTCGCCCGCCTGGAACTGGGTTTGGCCCCGGCCCGGGGTATTCTTATCCCTAGGTCCGCGGTGCGCCAGGTGGGGCAGCTAAGCATGGTGGAGGCGGTGGTGGAGGGCCGTTCCACCCGGCGCCAGGTGAAGCTGGGACGGCAGGTGGGGGAGCAGGTGGAGGTGCTGGCGGGGTTGCAGGCGGGGGATAAAATAATGCTGCCTGAATAAAGGGCGTTATTTGGTTAGAATAGTTCCAAGTTCCAAGTTCCAGGTTCCAAGTTGGTGGGGCGGCCGTCTCTGGCCGCCTGTTGCTCGGCGGGCACGGAGGCCCGCCCCACCAGAGGGTTTTTTACTCGTTCCCAAGCTGTGCTTGGGAACGCAATAGTGGCCAAGCTGAGCTTGGCCTCCATTTTCGTTCCCAAGTGCAACTTGGGAACGAGGAAAAAAACTTTGAACCTTGAACTTTGAACTTTTCAAAGCAAAGTTATGTACTTAGCCTGACCGGTTAAATCTATGGACCAACCCCCCAATAACCTCCATCTCGGCCTCACCGCCCGCCTGGTCAAGGTTTTTCTGCTGTCCAAGCTCCCCACCATCATCATCCTGGTCTGCCTGCTGGCCGGGGCCGCGGCCCTGCTCTATACTCCCCGGGAAGAAGACCCCCAGATCAAGGTGCCCATGGTGGACATCCTTATCCGCTTCCCCGGCGCGTCACCGGAGGAAGTGGAAAACCTGGTGGTCATCAACCTGGAGAAAAAGCTCTGGGAGATGGAGGGCCTGGAGGACCTCTATGCCCGGGCCGACTCCGGCTTTGCGGTGGTCACCGCCAAGTTCCGGGTGGGGGAAAACCTGGAGACCAGCCTTTTTAAGGTCTACAACCAGGTCTGGTCCAACATCGACCAGGTGCCTTCCGGGGTGGCGGGCTGGGTGGTCAAGCCCATGAACATCAACGACGTGCCCATCGTCACCCTGACTCTCTACAGCGATAGCGCCGATGATTACGAACTCAGGCGGGTGGCGGACGAACTGCTGCACCGCCTGCAAAACATTCCGGACACGGCCCGCTCCTACGTGGTCGCGGGGCGCAAGCGCCAGGTGCGGGTGGTGGCGGACCCGGCCCGCCTGGCGGGCCACGGCCTGGACCTGGCCGCGGTGGCCCAGGCCATTGAAGTAAGCAACGTCAATCTGCCCGCGGGCCACTTCTCCCGCCGGGAAAAGGAATACCTGGTGGAGGCCGGGCCTTTTCTCAAGTCCGCGGAGGAGGTGGCCAACCTGCTGGTGGGCCTGCACCAGGGGAAACCGGTGTATCTCCGGGACGTGGCCCAAATCATCGACGGCCCGGAAGAGCCGGTGGAGCTGAGCCGCATCGCGTTCGGGCCCGCGGCGGAAATGGAGTCCGGCCTGAGCCGCGGAGAATTTTATGCCGCAGTGACCATGGCCTTTGCCAAGCGCCTGGGCACCAACGCGGTGACCGTGGCCGCGGGGCTGCTGGAAAAAGTAGGAGAACTGCAAAAGGAGATCATCCCCCCGAACATCCATATCAAGGTCACCCGGGACTACGGCCGGACCGCCAATGAGAAGGTGAACGAACTCATCCGGGAACTCCTCATCGCGGTGCTCTCCATCACCGTGCTGCTGACCCTCTTCCTGGGGTGGCGGGAGGCCCTCATCGTCGCCCTGGCCGTGCCCCTGACCCTGGCCATCACCCTGATGGGCAACATGATGTTCGGCTACACCATCAACCGGGTGACCCTTTTTGCCCTGATCCTCTCCCTGGGCCTCCTGGTGGACGACCCCATCATCGACGTGGAGAACATCCACCGCCACTTTCAACTGCGCCAGCACCCACCCCTGGAAGCCACCCTGGTGGCCGTGGACGAAGTGCGGAGCCCCACCATCCTGGCCACCTTCACGGTGATCATCAGCTTCCTGCCCATGTTCTTCGTCACCGGCATGATGGGGCCGTATATGCGGCCCATGCCCCTGAACGTGCCTTTGGCCATGCTCATGAGCCTGGCCATTGCCTTCACCGTCACCCCCTGGGCCACTTATCACTTTCTCAAAAAGGAATACGGCAAGGAAGAAAAGACCTTCGTATTGGAAGACACCTGGGTCTATCGCGTCTACACCCGCATCATGACGCCTCTTCTAGAAAGCCGCCGGAAAAGCCGCCTGTTCCTCCTGACGGTGGTGGGGCTTTTTTGCATTTCCGTGCTTCTGCCGGTGGTGGGGCTGGTGCCCCTGAAGATGTTGCCCTTTGATAACAAGAACGATTTTCTAGTGGTCGCGGACCTGCCCAACGCTACGCCTTTGGAAGGCACCGAGGCGGCCCTCCAGGAATTCGGGGGTTATCTCTCCACGGTCGCGGAAGTGGACAATGTGGTGACTTATGCAGGGGTAAACGCACCCATGGACTTCAACGGCCTGGTGCGCCATTATTACCTGATGCAGGGTCCCTGGGTGGGGCAGATCCGGGTCAACCTGGCGGAGAAGGAGCGGCGGGTCGCGGACTCCCATGCCATCTGCCTCAGGGTGAGGCCGGCCCTGGAGGAGATTGCCCGGAAGCACCGGGTCCGGCTGAAGATCGTGGAGGTGCCCCCGGGGCCGCCAAATTTGCAGACCTTGGTGGGGGAGGTCTACGGCCCCCCCGGGGCCGGGTACGCCAGCATCATGCGGGAAGCGGGCCGGGTGCAGGAGTTTTTCCTGAAGACCAAGGGCGTGGTGGACGTGGACACTTCCGGGAATACGGACCAGCCCCGCTACCGCTTCCTGGTGGACCGGCAGAAGGCGGCCTTGAGCGGTTTGAGCCAGGCCCAGATCGCCAAGGGGGTGGCCGTGGCCCAGGCCGGGGAGGTGGTGGGCCGGGTGCACGCGGACCCGGAACGGGAGCCCCTGCCCATCTTCCTGCGCTGGCCCCAGGCCCTGCGCTCCTCCACCCTGAGCCTGGGGCAACTCTATTTTAAAACCCCCGGAGGCCAGCTCGCGCCCCTCCAGGAACTGGGCCATTTTCAGCAAGACCTGGCCCCCCAGCCCATCATGCGGAAAAACCTGGAGAGACTGGTGTTGGTCACCGGGGACACCGCGGGCCTCTCCCCGGTGAACGCGGTCCTGGACCTCATGGCCGACAGCAAACGGGAGCCGCCGCCACCCGGCTTCCGGGTGAATTATGGGGGGGAGGGGGAGTGGAAGGTGACGGTGGAGGTCTTCCGGGACCTGGGGATCGCGTTCGCGGGCGCGCTCATCGGCATCTACATCCTCCTGGTGCTCCAGACCGCGTCCTTTACCATGCCCCTGGTGATCATGGTGGCCATCCCCCTGACCATGATCGGGGTGATGCCCGGCTTCGCCCTGCTGAATCTCCTCTTTACCCGGCCGGTGGCGGGTTTCGCCAACCCCATCTATTTCACGGCCACCGCCATGATCGGCATGATCGCCCTGGCGGGCATCGTGGTCCGCAACTCCATCATCCTCATCGACTTCATCCACCACCATCTGGAGCGGGGCTATGCTCTGGAAGACGCGGTGCTGCGCTCCGGCGCGGTGCGTTTCCGGCCCATCCTCCTCACCGCGCTGGCGGCCATGTTCGGCTCCTGGGTCATCACCCTGGACCCCATCTTCTCGGGCCTGGCCTGGTCCTTCATCTTCGGCCTGTTCGCGTCCACGCTCTTTTCCCTGGTGGTGGTGCCGGTGATCTTTTACCTCCAGGCCGGCCGGAAAACGGGCCGATCACCAGCCGCTGAATAATAAAGGTTCAGGCGGGAACCCCTTATATAATCTCAATTCGCCAGCAAACATCTTTTTTTCCTGCCTGGGGGAAAGGATATTCCCCCAGGGAACCTGGCCCGGCCCTTTAATTTTTGATGCAACCGCGCTATACTCTCCCCCATTAATAAATCCAGGACAATTTTCAGGAGGAGCAGATGAGTAAATTCTTATTCGTATTAACCCGGGGTCCGGAGGATCCCACCCGGGCGGTGAGGTGTTTTCAGTTCGCCAAGATTGCCAGAGAAAAGGGGCACGAGGTGACGGTCTTCCTGGTGGATGACGCCGCGTATTTCACCAACCTGGCCCTGGCGGAGCGGGTTAAGGCGCCCACCGGCGACGACCTCATCACCTACTGGAGGTTCCTGGTGGACCACGGCGCTAGCATCCTGGTCTGCAAACCCTGCGCCGAGACCAGGATGGTGGGAGAAGACGACCTGCCCCCCGGGGCGAAGATCGGCACCGGGGTAACCTTAATAGACCTTGCCGAACAAGCAAAGGTATTCACCTTTTAAGCCGCGATCCCCCCGGCAGAACCGCAACTATAAGAATAGTTAAATTCTTATCAACCTGGGTCTGGCAGAATAACCATAGGGTCAGGTCCAAAGAGAAAAAACCGAGGAGGGAGAAATGGGGGCCGGCAAGATTAAGGGAATGACCTGGCTGGTGGCGGGCATATTGCTGCTTGGTGTATCTTTCTCGGCTTGCGGCGCCGGGAAGAAGGCCGAGGACTACATTACCCAGGGAAAGGAGCTCTTAAAGGCCGGAAAACATATCCAGGCCATCGACGCCTTCACGGCCGCCATTAAACTGAATCCCCAATCCGCTACAGCTTTTAATAATCGGGGCATTGCCTACTGCCAGAAGGGGGAACTCGATAAAGCCGTCGACGACTTCAGCCGGGCCATCAAGATCGACCCCAATTTTGGGAAGGCCTATAACAATCGCGCGGTGACCTTATGGTACCAAGGGAAACGGGACCAGGCCGAAAAAGATATCAACAAAGCGGAAAGTCTGGGGATCAAGATGGATAGAAAGGCCCTGGAAGCCCTGTTCTCCCCGCCACCAGGGGCAGGCGGTCCCGGTAAGGGGCCATTGCCCGGAGACAAAAAGGGTGCTAGAAATTAACCGCCAGGCACAAGGAGGTCGCCATGAAAAGGAAGATATTGTGCGGGCTGCTGGTTACGCATGGTCGTTAGGGGGACTAACTGTTTGCGCCGGTCCCTGGCGAATTGCCGCCAATGGGGGATAAAGGGAAGTTTCGCCCGGAGGTCTTGAGGAGATGGCGGCCATCATTTCTGCTGGGGGGCTTTGGAGGGGTGTGGAGCCGGCTTATGAAATATTGGTTCAGGGATAGAGGGGAGTGTCTCGAGATATTTTAAAAAATCCGGATTAACCTCAATGCCGAGACTTTTGGCCTTAAGAAGATCCTGGCGCGCTTTATTAATTTCCCCTAAATACGAATACACGATTGCCCGGTTGTTGTAAGCCTTACCGTCTTTAGGGTCCAATTTAATAGCCTTATCGAAATCTGCGATCGCGAGGTAATACTGTCTTTTCCAAATATAGGCAACCCCTCGATTGTTATAAGCTTTCGCGAATTTGGGATTGATTTTAATAGCTTTGCTATAATTAAAAATTGCGCTATCAGCGTTTTTAACTGCGGAATCTTTTTTCCCTTGCTCATAAAATTCCTCAGCCTTTCCCTTAGCGCCATAACAATTCACCACAGAAATAAAAATAACCAGGCAAACGACTGCATTAATCAGCTTGCCAATTTTTATTGTGCCCACTAGATAACTCCTTTGAGATAAAGCCATAAATTATATTTATAGCATAAGATGGTATTAAAAATCAATTTTTCCCCGATTTCAGGCCGCCCTGACAAAAATTTCGCTAATCCCGGGTCCAATCGAAAGCCCAACCAATCTATACTATGGTGGTATTGAATTAACTCCAGTAGCACCAAGAGGTAGAATTTGGGGCTGTGGAAGACTATCCCAACTGAGTGGCCGGATTCGGCTGGTGCGGATGCCGGATGCCTCTGCAGAAAGTTTGGAGGCAGCTATCAGGCACCCCCATTATGTAGGATTAAATGGTCAGGAAAGGGTGGCAGGTGGATGATGGTGCGGTTTTGGGGTCAAATTCCGAAAATAGCAAGTCTCAGGCATTCATCTTGGGGTTGACTAGACTTATATGGCGACATAATTTTAAAAAATACGTCAGGCCGAATTTAATTCTGTGGCGCTAAAGGCGGAATCGGGGAAGAACATGGAAAAACCGAACCTTAGTACGGAGGATAGGCAACTGTACGCAGTATTAAAGAAATATTGGTATGTGCCAGTCCTTTTAATGCTCTTGGTAGTATTATTTCTGGCGGGGTCCTGGTACGGGCAAAGAAAAGCCGACCCCCAAACGTCTGCCGGGAGCCGACGCATTTTGTACTATGTGGATCCCATGAATCCGGCCCACACCTCTCCTGAGCCGGGGTTGGCTCCCTGCGGCATGAAGATGGAGCCGGTCTACGCCGAGGAGGAGGGCCAGGCAGCCGGCTCGGCCTTGTCACCCGGTTCCGTTAAGGTTACTCCTGAAAAACAGCAGATTATCGGGGTGCGGGTGGCCACGGTGGCCAAGTCCCCCTGGACCTATACCCTCAGAACCGTGGGCAAGGTGGCCGCTGATGAGACTCGCATCTACCGGGTGAATGCCTTCAGCGATGGTTTTATCATGAAGGTATTTAACAACTCCACCGGCAGTCTGGTCAGGAGGGATGAGCCTCTGGCTACGTATTACAGCAAGGATTTATTTACCGCGTTACAGACATACTATTATGCGGTCTATGCCATCGAGAACCTGCCGCAGGGCCAGCAATTGCCCGCGTCCCAGAAGCACTATCTGGAAGCCCAGAAACGCGCGGCTGAATACAACCTGATGAACCTGGGCATGAGTATGCAGCAGATCAGGGACCTGATCCGCAGCAAGGAAATCACTCAAGAGATTATTATCAATGCCCCGGCTACCAGTTTTGTCCTGGTTCGGAACCTCACCCCGGGCCAAAAATTCGTTAGTGGTGAGGAATTATACCGGCTGGCGGACTTGAGCCGGGTCTGGATCCTGGCGGATTTATTTAAAGATGAAGCGAAGTATGTCCGGCCGGGAGAAAAGGTTAAGGTAACGCTCGCCGGCCAAGACGAGACGTATATGGCGACGGTGAGCGAAATTCTGCCCCAATTCGACCCGGCGACCCTCACCGTCAAAGTGCGCCTGGAGGTGGACAATCCGCAATTTGCCCTCAGGCCCGGGATGTTTGTGGACGTGGAGTTTCCCATCAATATGCCTCCCACGGTCAACGTCCCGGTGGACGCCATCATGGATTCAGGGCTCAAGAAGACCGTATTCGTCGACCGGGACCAAGGTTTTTTCGAACCGCGCCGGGTTAAGACCGGGTGGCGTCTGGGAGAACGGACGGAAATCATCGAGGGTCTGGCTCCCGGCGAGCGCATCGTGGTCTCCGGCAATTTCCTCATCGACTCTGAAAGCCGCATGAAGCTGGCGGCCGCGGGCATGTTCGGCGAGGTCGCCAAGGATCCCGTCTGCGGCCTGAAGGTGGATGCCAGCAAGGCCAAGGCCGCCGGCTTCCAGAGCACTTATAATAACCAGACCTATTATTTCTGCTCCCCGGGATGCAAAGAGCATTTTGACAAAAACCCCGGGCGCTACGCCGCCAAACCAGGGGGGGGCGAGAAGACTGCCACCGGTGCGCCCGAGGTCCAGAAACAGGGCGCACCGGCCGGCAAGGCCAAAGACCCGGTGTGCGGCCACGAAGTGGACGAAACCCAGGCGCAGGCCGGAGGTCTAACCAGCGTCTATCAAGGAAAAACTTATTATTTTTGCAGCTATAGCTGCAATAAGGAGTTTGATAAAGATCCGGAGCGTTACCTGCAACCGGCAGCCCAAGAAGGGAGCGGCGGTTCCCCGGCGCCGGCCGTGGCCAAGACCGCGCCGGACCCGGTGTGCGGCTTGCCAGTGGCCACGGGACCGGCCAAACAGGCGGGCAGAACCAGCGAATACCAGGGAAAGCTTTATTACTTTGACACCGACGGCTGCAAACAAAGGTTTGACAAAGACCCCCAACATTATTTATCCGGGAGTTCAGAGGCCAAATCAACTTTCACGTATCCCCAGGTGCCCACGACTCCTGATTTGTTGCTGAGGTTGAGGCGGGATTCCATCCGGGCGATACCTCCGGGGAAAGGCCAGTCCCTGGTGGGAGGTCCGCCCCAGGAATCCCAGGCTAAGCCGGCGGCTCCACCGATGCCGCATATGCAGCCACCTGCGCAACCATCTCCGACGCCGCAGGCCCAGGTGCCGCAATTTGAGCCGTACCATCCGCCAGAGGCGTCGCCGCCGCCGTCACCGCCCCAGGCGCCACCGCCATCGCCCTCCTCTCAAGGCGCTGGGGGTCACCGGCATGATTAACCGGATCATCGATTTTTCGGTGAACAACAAGGTCATCGTCTTTATCATCGTGGCTGCGGCCTGTTTGCTGGGATGGTGGTCCCTGCGGCATTTACCCCTGGACGCGGTGCCGGACCTTACCGACACCCAGGTGATCATCTACTCCCGGTGGGACCGCAGCCCGGACATCATCGAAGACCAGGTGACCTACCCCATTGTCACCGCCATGCTGGGCGCCCCCCAGGTCAAAGCCGTGCGCGGCTTTTCGGATTTCGGCTATTCTTATGTCTATGTAATTTTCGAAGACGGCACCGATATTTACTGGGCCCGGTCCCGGGCCTTGGAATATTTGTCCGGGGTGTTGCCGCTTTTGCCCTCGGGCGTCAAGACGGAATTAGGTCCTGACGCCACCGGCCTGGGCTGGGTCTTTCAGTACGCCCTGGTGGACGCCACCGGCAAGCACAGCCTGGAGGAGTTGCGCTCCTACCAGGATTGGTATCTCCGGTATTACCTGAAGGGAGTCCACGGGGTCGCGGAGGTGGCGCCGGTGGGCGGGTTCGTGCGGCAATACCAGGTCAATGTGGACCCCAACCGGCTGCAGACTTACAACCTGTCCATCAGCAAGGTGGCCAAGGCGGTGCAAGGCGGCAACCGGGAAGTGGGCGGGCGGCTGCTGGAATTCGGCGGCACCGAGTACATGGTGCGGGGCCGGGGTTACGCCAAGTCCCTCCAGGATTTTGAAAATATCGTGCTGACTGCCAGTGAGGACGGTACGCCGATTCGCGTCAAGGATATCGGCCAGGTCGTCAAAGGGCCGGATTACCGCAGGGGGGTCACCGACCTGGACGGAACCGGGGAGGTGGTGTCCGGGATCGTGGTCATGCGCCAGGGGCAAAATGCCCTGGACGTCATTGAGCGCGTCAAGGCCAAGATCAAGGAGATTGAACCCGGGCTGCCCCAAGGCGTCAAGATTGTCCCCATTTATGACCGCTCCGACTTGATCCAGCGGGCCATCGGCAACATGCAGTCCACCCTGGTGGAAGTGCTGCTCACCGTCTCCCTGGTGATCCTCATCTTTCTGTGGCACTTCCCCAGCGCCATCATCCCGGTGATCACCATCCCGGTGGCGGTGCTGATTTCTTTCATTCCCTTCCGGATGATGGGGGTCACGGCCAACATCATGTCCCTGGGGGGGATCATCATCGCGGTGGGGGCCTTGGTGGACGCGGCCATCGTCATGGTGGAGCAGGTCCACAAGAAGCTGGAGAAGTGGCACCAGACGGGGCGGCTGCAAGACTACCAGGAGGAGGTGGTGGCCGCGGTCAAGGAGGTGGCGGGGCCCAGCTTCTTTGCCTTGCTGGTGATCGCGGTGGCCTTCCTGCCCGTTCTCAGCCTGGAGTCCGTGGAAGGCCGGATGTTCAAGCCCCTGGCCTACACCAAGAACCTGTCCATGCTGGTGGCCGCGGTCTTGGCCATTACCCTGGACCCGGCCCTGCGCCTGTTGTTCACCCACATGGAGAATTTCAATTTCCGGCCGCCCTGGTTATGCCGGTTGACCAACGCCATGTTGGTGGGCACCATCCATGCCGAGGAGAAGCACCCCATCAGCCGGCGTCTGATCCGCTTTTATGAACCGTTGGTCACCTGGTCGCTGCGGCGGAAGTGGTGGGTGATCGGCGGGGCCGTGGTCCTGATGCTCCTGACGATCCCCGCGTATACGCACCTGGGGTCTGAATTTATGCCGCCCCTGGAGGAGGGGTCCATTCTCTACATGCCCTCCACCATGCCGGGAATTTCCATCGGCGAAGCCCAAAAAGTGCTCCAGGTCACGGATCGCATTATCAAGCAGTTTCCCGAAGTGGACCGGGTCCTGGGCAAGGCCGGCCGGGCCGAGACCTCCACGGACCCGGCCCCGGTGTCCATGCTGGAAACGGTGATCACCCTGAAGCCCAAACCCCAGTGGCGCGCCGGGATGACCCAGGAAAAGCTCATCGCCCAGATGAACGAGGCCCTGACCCTGCCGGGGCTGGCCAACGCCTGGACCATGCCCATCAAGGGCCGCATCGAGATGTTGAGCACCGGTTTGCGGACCCCCGTGGGCCTCAAGATCTCCGGGGACAATGTCCAAACCATCGAAGAAATCGGCTCCCGCATCGAATCCCTGCTGCCCCGGGTCAAGGGGACCCGGAATGTCTTTGCCGAACGCACCGGCACCGGCTATTTCCTCGATTTTGAGTGGCATCGGCAGCAATTGGCCCGCTATGGCCTGAGCATCGATGAAGTCCAGGACGTGGTGCAGAATGCCATCGGCGGGGAAAACGTCACCACCACCGTGGAAGGGCGGGAACGGTACACGGTGAATGTGCGCTACCAGCGGGATTTCCGGTCCGATTTCAGCGCCCTGGAACGGATTCTGGTGCCGGCTGCGGACGGCAAGCGGCAAATCCCCCTGGGGCAGTTGGCCAGCATCAAGGTGGTGAGCGGGCCGGCCATGATCCGCAATGAAGACGGTCTCCTGACGGGCTATGTGTATATCGATATCGCCGGGCGGGATGTCAACGGCTATGTGGAGGAAGCGGCCCGGGTGCTCCAGGAGCAGATGAAGCTGCCGCCGGGTTACGCCATCTCATGGAGCGGCCAGTACGAAGCCGCGCAGCGGGTGAAGCAGCGCTTGCTGGTGGTGGTGCCCCTGACCCTGTTTCTCATCTTCCTGCTGCTATATATGAATACCCGGTCCATCCCCAAGACCATGCTCATCATTCTGGCGGTGCCCTTTTCCGCGGTGGGGGCCGTCTGGTTCCTCTATCTGTTGGGCTACAACCTGAGTATCGCGGTCTGGGTCGGTTTGATCGCGCTTCTAGGAGTGGATGCGGAAACGGGTATCTTCATGCTCCTTTATCTCGACCTGGCCTATGACCAGGCGAAAAAGGAGGGGCGGCTGCGGACGCTGCCCCAATTGCACGGCGCCATCGTGGAGGGGGCCGCCAAGCGGATCCGGCCCAAGTTCATGACCGCGGCCACCCTGCTCTTCGGGCTCATTCCCATCATGTGGTCCACCGGAGCCGGGGCCGACGTCATGAAACGCATCGCCGCGCCCATGATCGGCGGCATCTTCACCTCTTTTCTATTGGAGCTGATGGTCTACCCGGCGATTTACGAGATCTGGAAATGGAATTTCGAGGTGAAAAAGGAATTACATTTTGAGATTGGAAAAGATGATCTGGTAGGTGGCGATGCCGGTAAATAACAGATAGGAGATGATCGAGGTCAAGGTAAGATGCCTCTGCATGGACGGCAACGTCTCTTTTAGGCTGGGAATCTGCCGGAAGGGCATCAGGAGGCCCGCGCCCATGCCGGCCAAACCTCCCACCAAAAGCAGCAGATAGAGGCAATAGCCGATATAGCCGTATTCCTTCTGTAAAATGCAGAAAGGGCAATGATGGGTGGGCAGTTCATAAAAATAAATGGAAATAAACGAAATGAAGGAGGCGATGGATACCAGCAAGGTCAATAAAACTGCAGCGGCAAACGCGTAACCCATGGTTCCGGTGCGATAGAACACCCCGCCCAAAGTTAGAGTCCCGATCATAGCCCCATAAAACATGATCTCCATGACCGGGCGCGGCAAGGAGATAATCTCGGCAGGCACCCCCTTGGTGTCCGCGGTAAACAGCGAACCGCAGCAGGAGGTGATGACCTCCGGGTTAAGCCCCAGGAAATATTTGGCTTGTATTACGGCCTCGGTCAGAATCAAGGGCGCCATGGCCAGAAGGAGAAGGTATTTGGCTTTGATGAGGGGATAATCGTAACCCCGGTTATCCGTAAAATTGATGATGAGCCAAAGTCCTGCCAGGAGAAAGGTAATTATTTTGAGCATTATGAGGGGGAAGCCCCATTGATTGACGTTGAGGGAGCCCACCGCACACATGGCCCCGGTAAAAAAGGGATGGAGAGTGTCCGCGGTGTAAATAAACAAGAAGAAGGAAAACAGTTGGAAAACAAAGGCATAACCGAGAATCGTGGATATGAGGTAAGTCTTTCTCTCCAGCCGCAACTGGGTTTCGCTGCCGCTGTGGATATCCCAATACCTTAAAATCAGCGCGCCGGAGAAAGAGGCGTACAGCACCATGCCGCTTATCAGGAAGGAACTGAGAAAGAGGGCAATAATTCCCGGTTTAAAAAACACTCAGAATACTCCGGCATCGATGATGCGGCCGTCCCGCATCCGCACCACGCGGTCCACGATCTCGGAGTCGTGGACCATGGGGTCGTGGCTGGCAATCAGGATGGTTTTCCCCTGGCCTTTAAAATCGCGCATAATGTCCAGAAACTCCCGGGACAACCCGGTATCCAGGTGGGCCGTGGGTTCGTCGGCGATAATCACCCCAGGATTGTTCACCAGGGCCCGGGCGATGGCGGTGCGCTGGGCTTCGCCCCCGGAAAGCCATTCCACTTTGGCGGCCGCCTTGGACGCCAGGTTTAACAGGTCCAGCAGGTTCAGAGCCCGCTTCTTCAGACCCCCCAACGGCTCACCCAAGGGATAGGCCGGCAGCATGACGTTCTCCAGGACGGTGATGCCCCTGATCAGATTAAATTGCTGAAAGATGAAGCCAAAGGTGGTGCGCCGGATTTGGGTGAGAAAACGCTCTGGCAGGCTGGTAATTTCCCGCTCCCCGAGCATAATGCGGCCGGCCGTGGGCCTGGCCATGCAGCCCAGAAGGCTCAACACGGTGGTCTTGCCCGAGCCGCTGGGGCCGGTGAGCACCGTCACCTGGTGCGCGGCGATCTCCAGGTTCAAGTCGTGAATGGCCACATATTCATTGGGCCAGCCCGCATTGAAAACCTTTCTGAGGTGCTGCAGTTCGATCATTAGGGCCTCAGGTTCTCATAACCGCATCGGGATCGATGGTGGCCGCCCGCCAAGAGGGGATAATGGTGGCCACGGTATAGGGAATAACCGTAATAAAGAAGAGGATGGCGATTTGATAGCCACTGATAAAGGGGGTCAGGTTAAAATGCGGATAGAGAACGGACCAGCCTTTGAGCACCGGTTCGAAAAGGGTGGCTGAGGCGTAAAAGATGTGGAAATACGCCAAGATGATTCCCAGAAAGAAGGATGACAGGGAGATCACCAGGCCTTCCCAGAATTTCATCTGCAGGACATCAGCGGTTTCCCAGCCGATGGCCTTGAGGATGCCGATCTCCCGCTTCTCTTCGGCGCTCAACCCCGCGGCTTTATCCCAGGCAAAGATCAGAAAGGCCAGGACCGCGCCGGCAAGAATGGCGATCATGATGCCCCCCCGCCAATCGAAGACCGCATCATAAGTCCTTAAGATTTCCTCCCGGGTAATGGCCCGGGTATCAGGCAGGGCGTCGACGATTTTGGCGGCAATGGTGGGAATTTCTTTCTTGTTTGCCACTTGCACGGTCAAATCCGTGGCCCGGTCCGGAGGGATGCCGAAAAGGGAGGCGAACCCCGGGGCGGAAATCAATATCAAGTCAGAGGACAGTAATTCCGATTCCGGGCTGAGAATTCCCTTAAGGAAAAAAGTGGCGGGCTTGCCGTCATAGGTCCGGAAGACGATGCTGTTGCCTCGAAAGACCCGGCGCACCCGGGAAATGCCGGCCCCCACCACGATCTCCTGATCTTTCAGAGGCAGATCCTCCGGCACCATCAAGGTATAATTGGCCTTGGCCACCGGATCATAATAATACCCCCAGAAACGAGCCTTAACCGCGTTGACCCCCCGGATTTTGCCGATCCGGGAGCCATAGGACACGGGGATGAGATCGTGTCTGCCGGCCACTATCTTTTGGACAATGATTTCCGGGGACCCCCTTAAGACCACGGCCGCTTCGTTTTTCAAGGCCTGGGTAAAGAACATGACCGATCCCAGGATAAAGACCACCAGGGTATAGACCAGCACCAAGGCCAGATTCTTGCCCTTGCGCCGCCACAGGGAGGAAAGGGTAAAGTCCAGAATATACCGCTGCTTGTCGATGGCTTTAATCATGGAGCTTCTGGAGGATTTCCGGAGGACCGATAATCGAGCCGCTGGGGAAATGGTCCAGGGCCAGGGGATGACTTTGCCGCGCGGTGTGCCCATCAGCCTGGGAGGGGTGCCGGGTATATCGGGCTTCCGTGGACAGGCAGAGGTCGGTGAGCCCCAGGTTCTTGACCACCTGGGCCTTTTGCCGGAGCAAGGCAAAGTCGCCTTGGGCTACGTATCCCGCCTGTATGAGGATGAACGCCAGCAGCACCAGGGAAGCCCCAATAAAGAGCAAGAATCCGTCTGATTTTCGCAAGGCCTTATCCCGCTAATTGCCAAATACCTGGCTGATCGCCGCCAAACAGGTTTAGTGCTGCCACCCCTAAGGGTTAGCCTGATTAATTCAGGGTCTTAATGATGTCCGGGGTTATATTGTTAAATTGCAAAATTTCCTTGCCCTTATGATCGAGGTTAAAGTCCTTGGCCGCGGCTGCATCTTGAAAAGGGATCAGCTCTTTGCCCATGGGTCCGTAAATGTCGCTGCCGATGACATAATGGGCCTGGAGGCCGTTTACCAGCTTCATACTATAATAATCCGTCACCAAGATGAGGGCGATATCATTATGGGTTTTCCCGGGATTATATTTAGGCAGGTTGAAGTAATACTTCATCATGTCCTTAACGCCATCAAAAAAGGCGTTGGCGCCATCTTTAAAGACGATCTGCGCCACAAAATCAGGATATTTGGCCACAAACATGCCGCAAACCGGGCACTTATCCGCCTGGGTAATCTTGGCGGGCTTTATCTCCTCTGCGCCCCAGAGGAGACCGGTTATGCATAAGACCAGGAAACTAAAGATAATAAAGAATTTAAAGGATTTCATCAGCACTCCCTGGCGTCGAGCGCGCCTTATACAGAGATAGGGCCAGTGGGAAATTTCCAGGGAAATTGCGGTTTCGCACCGGCCCGTTTCCCACCTATCTACTTCTTTTCCTCATGGTGCATCTGCTTCATCTGCTTCATTTTGGCCCGCTTTTCCCGGATCATCTTGGTATCGTTATACATATCCTCGTAAGCAGCCTTCATGGCGTCTTCAAAATTGGCGAGTTTGCCGCCATTTTCCTTAATAAAGGCCTCGGCGTCCTTCTTGTCGGCAAAGGCCCATTTAGCCGTTTTGGTCATGACCCCCGGTTTGTTGCCGCCGATGACCCAGTAGGCTTTTTCGGCATCGATCAGATTCTTCTTATTGTAATCCCCCACCAGGAAGGCTTGCGGCTGCTTATCAAGGGTTTGGGCCAGATCGATGGCCGTGCAGTGGATGCTGCATGAACCAAAGCTGGAACCATCGGCATACTCCGTCAGCATCCGGCTGTGCCCAAATTTTTCCCGGTCCATGCCACAATATTTACAGTTCTTATGCGCTTGAATATCCGGCATGGTTTCGGCATAAACTACTACCCCGGTTAATAAGAATAACGCCGCCAGCACCCCGCACAAAATCCTCTTTTTCATTGCTTCCTCCTGAGGTCGTGGATTTTTTTCCCCATCACCGGTTCTCCCTAAAGGTTGAGCCAGATTTGCCGTTGGTTTACCCCGGTGAACTGGAAAACGGCAATTATTTTACCAGGATAAATTAAGCCTGTAATACCATGTTCGCATTGTAGGGGCGGGTTTCAACCCCGCCCCTACGAGTGATGTCAATATGTAAGCGTGTTAGTTTGTTTCATTTCTAAGCGAACAGGGTATAACCTGCCCGCAGCCAATTTTGCTGCCGACACGTTTAAGAACATAGGTTTTTTATGGAAGAAATCAAGGCGGGAAAACCGGTTCTTTAGGGAGAAAGGTATGAGCCTGTGGGGCCAGGTTAAGACAAATAGGTATTTTCGCCTATTTTATTATAGGTATTTTCACCGATAGCTTTTTCGGCTTTTTGCTTTAACCTACTAAGTACATATCCATATTTTTATATGGTCAGAATAGAGTCTTCTTTGATATCCCAGATGGGTAAAAATGGTAAACTTTTTTAAGGCGATCCGTCGAATAGGATGATGGAGAGTTAATCAAGGCAGGGGTCAGATTTTCTGGCACGGCCTAATTAAGGAGAACGTCGCGGATGCAATGGCTTGGAATAATGTTCATGGCCGTGCTGCTGGCAATCGCTCCGGGTTACGGGAGTGCGCAGCAGCAAAAAGATAAGCCGCCGGCCACCCGGTCCCAGAGCCCGGAAGTAAAGGGCGAACCGGCGGGGACGGCAAAAAGCTTCACCCCCGCGGAAAGGCAGTCCTACGAGAAAAATACGGCCCAGGAATTGGAGGCAATCCAGCAAAAAATTGCTGACTTAAGAGTTAAAGCCACCACCGGGTCGCCGCAGATGAAACGCCTGCTTATCCAGTCGGCGAACAGACTGCAGATGCAAAAAACCGCGGCCGGGAACCAATTAACCGCCCTGCAAAAGGCCTCCGAGAAGGCCTGGGGCCAGCAGAAAGCCGATCTGGATAAGGCCATGGCGGATTTGAGGAAGGCGTGGGAAGCAAATGAGGCATACCTCAGATAATGCCGGGTTATTCCGGATAGTGCCGGGATCGACTCGTTTTGTTTTTCAGGGTAATGGGGCATGGCGAGGCGCCGGGACCGAACCGGTAAAATAGGCATTTTTGCCTAGTAATAAATAGGGGTTTTCGCCAATTGCCTCTGCCCCCAGAACCTTTTACCTTAGTTACCACTTGAAGAAATTTGCTGGGGATCAGTAGGGGCGTGAGGGCATATCGAGACCTTTGCGGGTCTTCCTGCTGGTTGGTGACCAAGCTGCCTGAGTCTTTGAGTCTGGGCGTTTAAGGACATGGGCTAGGCGGAGATTAGGTTTCGGTAAGGCATTTACTGCGGTGGTGGCCGCAAAGCGGATAATTTACCCGGACCTCAGGGAGGGGAATAAAATGAGAAAGCCTAGATTTTTATTGGTTATGGGGTTGGCATTGATGGTAGCTGTACTGCCATGGGGGGGCAACCCGGCCTTCGCAAATACCGGCCCGGCAGGAGCGACTTTTTATGCCAATAGCCCCTCGGGCATCAGCCCACTCGGCAGCAACACCGGAACGGCACTGCGGAAGTTTGTCGACTCCCTGCCTGGTTTATCCGCAGATGGCGGCGTAACCGGCGCCAACAACCTGGGGCAATATATCCCCATTGCCGTCAAGGATACAACCACGTACCCGGGTAGCGATTATTACCAACTCGGCATAACTGGTTACACGAAAAAGGTGCATACTGACCTGCCCAAAGCCTCCCAATTCCGGGGTTATGTGGACCTCGGCACCGGTGCGGCAGCGGACCCGCAATATCTGGGACCCGTGATCGTGGCCGAACGCGACCGGCCGGTGCGGATCAAGCTCACCAACCAACTGGGTGTTGGCGCTGCGGGCAAACTCCCCCTCCCGGTGGACATCACCCTCCTGGGGGCCGGGGAGGGGCCCCTTGGCCCCTCGGCAGGTTATTACACCGAGAACCGCCACTCCAACCATCTCCATGGCGCGTTTACTCCCTGGATCAGTGATGGGACGCCGCACCAATGGTTTACCCCCGCGGGAGAAACAAGCTCCTATCTCACAGGCGCGAGTTTTAAACAGGTCCCCGACATGCCGAATCCTGGTGCGGGGAGCGCGACCTATTATTATACGAACCAACAGAGCGGCCGCTTGATGTTTTACCACGAGCACGCCTTGGCGATCACCCGCCTCGGGGTCTATGCCGGCGTGGCCGCGGGCTACCTGCTCCACGACCCGGTGGAGGATGATTTGATCGACGGCACCAATAATACGGGCGTCAATCCGGGTCTCGCCAAGATCATTCCTGATCAGGGCGGCGGGGTTTACAAATGGGGCATTCCTTTAATCATTCAGGATAAAAGCTTCGTACCCCTTGACGTGGCCACCGTCCAGGATACCAAGTGGAATTTAGCCTGGGGGACGTATGGCGATCTCTATTTCCCCCACATCTATGAGCCGAACCAGAGCCTGACTGACCCCTCCGGGATGAACGCCTACGGCCGCTGGGACTTTGGCCCCTGGGTGCAGCCCAACATCTTGGCTCCGTTGGAAGAGGCTCCGCAGATGAAGGCCGCTTTACCGCTGCCGGGGACGGACGTGAACAACCCCCAGAATTACCCCACCAGCGTCGTGCCCGAATCCTTCATGGACGTCATGATGGTCAACGGCACCGTTTACCCTCACCTGAACGTGGAACCCAAGGCCTACCGGTTCCGGATCCTCAATGCCTGTAACGACCGCTTTGTTAATCTGCAGATGTATTTGGACGCCTCGGGCGGCGGCTCCGGGGCTACGGCCACGGCCACCGTTAATCCGACTGGAAATCTCTCGGCGATCACGGTTACCAACGGCGGCACCCGTTTTGTCCGGCCTCCCGGGATCAACATCACCGGCGGCGGCGGTTTCGGGGCCATGGCTTACGCCACGATTTCAGGGGGGCAGGTTACCGCTATCACCATTACCAACCCCGGCAGCGGTTATACCTCCGCTCCCACCGTCACCATTGGCGCCACTACGGAAGTCAGTATGGTTCAGGCGGTCCCGAATGGGAGCTATCCTCCCACTTGGCCGAAGGACGGCAGGGATGGCGGCGTGCCGGACCCGGCCACCAGGGGACCCAATTTTGTCCAGATCGGCACTGAAGGCGGCATCCTGCCGGCGGTGACGGTGCGGGAAAACCAGCCGGTTAACTATGACTATGACCGGGGCAGCGCCACCTTTGGGAACGTTCAGAACTTAGAGGGAGTAGACCCCACCATTAAAGGCGTAACGGTCTTTTTGGGACCTGCGGAGCGAGCCGACGTCATCGTCGACTTCTCCGGGGTGGCGCCGGGCACCAACGTTATTCTCTATAACGACGCCCCCGCGCCCGTGCCGGGCTTCCAACCCCGCTACGACTACTACACGGGCAACCCGGATCTGACCGATACGGGCGGCGCCCCCCAGACCCAGGTGGGGATCGGCCCCAACACCCGGACCATCATGCAATTCCGGGTAAATGGAACTCCTGCCTCCCCCTATAATCTGGCTGCGTTGGAAGCAGCCTTGCCCAACGCTTACGTGCTGTCCCAGCCACCGCCCATCGTGCCGCAAACCTATTATCCGGGGGCTTATAGTTCCCCCGTCGATTATCATGCTCATATCAATGACACTTCCCTAACCTACCTCCCGCTTGGTACCACCTTGCCGAAAACTCTGGAAGCGGGGCAGAAGGCCATAGTTGAGCTTTTTGAGCCATATGGCCGGATGAATGCCACCCTGGGTTATGAAATCTTCGATCCCACCGCGAATCCGGCCAGATCAAACGGCATCGGTTTCACTTACATCGATCCGCCCGTAGAGAAATTTTTCAGAGGCGAGATCCAGCTTTGGAAGATTACCCATAATGGCGTGGACACCCATCCCGTTCACCTCCATCTGAACAATGCCCAGATTATCAACCGGGTTGGCTGGGACGGGGTGATCAAACCCCCGGAGCCCTATGAGAGGGGCTGGAAGGAAACCATCCGGATGAACCCGTTGGAATCCATCTTTATCGCCCAGAAGGCCGATTTGCCTACCCTTCCCTTTGGAGTCCCGCGCAGCCGTCGGCCTCTTAATCCCTCGCGGCCGTTGGGTTCCACAGAGGGTTTCACCAACATCAACCCCAAAACCGGACAACCCATTACCACAACTCCTACGGTTAACGTCACGACCGACTTCGGCCATGAGTACGTGTGGCACTGCCACATCCTGGGGCACGAAGAGAATGACATGATGCGGCCCCTGATGGTAAGGGGAGTTGTGGATGTTGGAACTTTAGATGTACTCTTGATTAATAATTGATGGCGGGAGCGCGAAAATGAAAGATTAGGGATTGAAACTTGGGCAAGTTTTCCAGGGAACCAACCCCGGTGATCGGCCCCAATAGGTGTAACAATCAGAGATCCTGGCGGCGTACAGCTTAGCCAGGATCTCTGATTACTTTATGGGCCTGTGTGCTGATGGCTTGGTTAAAAAATCTGGGGATGGAGCTTGCCAAAGGCAATTAAAAATCTATTTTTTGCAGAGGAGATGCCTGAGTTGAAATTGGCTCTATTAGCCGAGAGAGGATTATGGCCCTTACCGTACTGGAATTGCTAAAGGCGCTGCCCCGCACCAACTGCGGTGATTGTGGGCAGTCCACCTGCCTGGCCTTTGCCACCCGGGTGATTAAGGAAGGGGAAGATCTGTCCCGGTGCCCCCATTTGCCCCCGGCCGCGCAAGAGCTGGCCGAGGCCATCGGCCGCCAGCAGGAGAAGGGCGAAGGGCGCCGCCGGGAATCCCTGGCCATTTCCCTGGAGGTGATGCACGCCAAGATCGCGCCTCTCCATTTCCGGGACCTGGCCCCGGGATTGGGCGCGGTCTACGGGGAGGAGGAGGGGCGGCCGTACCTCAAGTTTTCCTATTTCGGCCAAGAACTCCTGGTCTTCCCGGACGAGGTGCGTTACCCCCCCGGCGCCGCGCCGAATCCCTGGGATGCCATCTTGCTTTACAATTTTATCGCCTCCCGGGGTAAGGCTTTGCCCACGGGCACCTGGATCACTTACCAGAGCCTGCCTAACTCCGTTTCCAAGGCCAAGACCCTGGCCCGTCTGGAGAAGGAGTTGGCCGCACATTTTGCCGGCCACCTGGGCCAACTGCAGAGCCAAGCCGCGGCCCTGGGCGCGCAGCCGGCCCAGGCTTCGGAAAACGCGGATTTTCAGGGGGTCTTTTGGCCGTTGCCCCGGGTGCCGGTGCTCCTGCTCTTTTGGGATGCGGAGCCGGAAGAAGACTTCCAGGCCCAGGCCCACTTCCTCTTCGACTCCACCGTGGGCGGCTTCCTGGACCTGGAATCCCTGCTCTTTCTGGTGGAGCAACTGCTGGACCGCCTGATGGAGAAGTGATGGCGCAAATATGCCCCCCATAATTGACCTGCCCCTGGAGGCTGATCCTGAAGTTATGTGGGATTAACGGGTTTCGGGACTTGAGGAGTAAGCGGTTTGCCCCACCGCGGAGCATAGGGGAACTCCGGAGAGGAGATGGGGCCCGGTGTTGCGCCAGGATATCCCATCTGCGGGGATCTGCCAGGCTGGAGAACTTATTAAAACCATGAAAACTTCCCCTATCTAGAGCAGATAGGGAAATTATTGTCCCCGGAGAATACCTGCCGGGAGGGGCAAGGCAACATTGATGCGCCAAGCTTTTCGATAGTTTCTGTAAGACATTTATTATAAACTTTAGTTCTCGTTTTATACTTTACTCTTACCCAGACAGTATATCCAGAGAAGGGGAATATCCGTGGGCTTCAAAGCTGCCGGGGAAGATTGCGGGTGGCCCAGGGCCGTCATCCTGGTCGGTTTGCCCCGATAACTATAAAAATCTCAGATAACAGGGGAAAAGCAGATGAAGAACTGGTTTCAAGGGATAGGGAAAACGGCAAAGGGCCTTTTCCCGGGTGTATTGACCTCCATACTCTTGGCATTAATCGTCTCCACCGGGATGGCCCTGGCGGCGGCCAAGTACGAGGCGCCCAGCGCCAAGCGGGCCTCCGAAGTGTTGCCCTCTAACCTGAGGTCCGGCCCCCACTTCCGGGTGCAGGACCGGGTGGCCGCGGACGGCTACATGCTCCGCTTCACGGTCAATTCGGATTACGGGACCTTCACGGTCACCGGCGAGTACGGCCTGCGCAAGCTCATCAAGGAAATTCAGGCTATTGCCGCGCTGAAAAAAACGAGTAAGGGCGAGGCCTTCGTGGAAGGGGTGAGGGGCAAGGCCCAGGAAACCCTGGAGTTTGGGGCCCAACTCATTGATGATCCCGGCGCCACCCTGGCCAGCGTTCCCCAGGGGGTGGCCAAGCTGTTCGACAACATCGCCACGGGCCTGCAGAAACCCCGGGAGCCCCGGCGGGACAGCGTGCGCCAACAGCTTTTGAACGTCTCCGACGCCAAGCGGAAGATCGCCTATGACCTGGGGGTGGACGTCTACTCCAGCAACCGGGTGCTGCAAAATGAACTGGACGGCCTGAGCAAGGCCCAGGCCCTGGGGTCCCTGGGTCTCTCCGCGGCTATCCCCTATGGCGGCGGGACCGTGGTGGGTCTCAGCCGGATGTCCCAAACCGCGGGGGAAGTCAACCGGCTGCTCCGGGATGAATCGCCCAGCTCCCTCCGCAACCTCAATGAACGCAAGCTCCAGGCCATGGGGGTGGACCGGAGCCTGACGGAGAGATTCCTCAATCACACCCAGCTCAGCCCGCGCCATAAGACCGTGATCGTGGCCAGCTTGGAAAAGTTGTCCGGGGCCCGGGGCCGGGAGGCGTTTATCAATTTTGCCTTGCAGGCCCATGACGAGGGCACGGCCAACTTTATGCAAAATATGGCCGAACTCCTGGCGGCCTATCAGCAAACGGTCTCCCCCATCCGGGACATCACCGCGCCGGGGATCATCCTGGCCCGGACGGCCGATGGCACGGTGTTTATTCCCTTCCCCCTGGACTACGGGGTCTGGACCGTGCGGGCCGAGGGGGTGGTGAAGAAGACCTTGGCCCGCCGCCAGGGGGCCGGCCCGGCCAGGATTGAGCTCTGGGTGACGGGCGCGGTTTCGCCCCTGGCCCGCCGCCAGCTTGAGGCCCAGGGGATCAAAGTGACGGAGCAGGTGGACCGGCGCATCGGCATGATGGATTAATGGCCCCTGAGTGATTATGAAAGAGTTTAAGTCCCCTTAAGGAGTTGTCAGCCATGAACAGAAAGCGTTCGGTCTGGAAGCTTATGGGAATGGCCATCCTGCCGGTTCTGGCCCTGGTCCTGGCCGGGGGCCGGCCGGTCCTGGCGGCCCAGGATAAATGGCCCAAGCGTTTCCAACACCCCAAAGGCGCGGTGGTCATGTACCAGCCGCAATTGGAGGACTTCAAGGACGACAAGCTCACGGCCCGGGCCGCGGTGTCGGTGCAGACCAAGGGCATGAAGGCCCCGCTGTTCGGGGCCGTCTGGCTTTCGGGCCGGGTCCTCACCGACCGGGACACCCGCATGGCCACCATTGACCAGGTCAAGGTCACGGAGGCCAAGTTTCCCGACGCCAAGCCGGAGCAGGTGGAGAAATTGAAGACCTTTCTGAACACCGAGATGGCGGATTTGAGCCTCCCCATCTCCCTGGACCGGCTCCTGGCCGCCCTGGAGGTGGTGGAGAAGGAACAGGCCGGAGACCGGGGTCTGAACAACGATCCTCCCCGGATCATCTTCGTTAGCCATCCCGCAGTGCTGGTCCCCCTGGACGGGGACCCCAAGCTGCTCCCCCTGCCCAAATCCTCCCTCATGCGGGTGGCGAACACGCCTTTCCTTATGCTTTATGATACCGGGGCCAAGACCTATTACCTGAAGGGTGGGGAAGCCTGGCTGGCCGCGGGGGATCTCCAGGGTCCTTGGAGAGACGTGGACCAGATCCCGGAGGCCATCAGAACCTTGGAAGCGGCAGCTCAGAAAGCCGCCCCGGGCCAGGGCGCCCCGAAAAAAGTGGAAGCCAAGGCGGGGAAGATGCCGGAGATCATCGTCAGCACCGTGCCGGCGGAGCTTCTGGCCACCGCTGGGGAGCCCCAATACACCCCCATTAAAGACACGAACCTTCTGTACCTGAGCAATACTGAGAGCAATATCTTCATGGACACCGCGTCCCAGGATTATTATGCCCTTATTTCCGGCCGCTGGTTCAAGACCAAGTCCCTGGCCGAGGGCCCCTGGACCTACGCGGCCCCGGCCCAACTCCCCCCCGACTTTGCCAAGATCCCGGAAAACTCGGTGAAGGGCTTGGTCCTGGTGAGCGTCGCCGGCACCCCCCAGGCCAAGGAGGCGGTCCTGGAGAACTCCATTCCCCAGACCGCGGTCATCGACCGGAAAAAGGCCACCACCAAAGTGGAATACGCCGGGGAGCCCCAGTTTGAGAAAATTGCCGACACCAACCTGGAGTACGCGGTAAACACCGGCGCCGCGGTTTTCAAGGAAGGGACCAAATACTACGCGGTGGACCAGGGGGTATGGTACGAAGCCGATTCTCCCAACGGCCCCTGGACCGTGTCGGCGAATCCTCCCACCGAAGTAAACAAGATTCCCCCCAGCAACCCCCGCTACAACGCCAAGTACGTCAAGGTCTATGATTCCACGGAGGACACGGTCACCGTGGGCTATACCCCGGGCTACACCGGCTCCTACGTGGACAACGGCACGGTGGCCTATGGCACCGGCTACAGCTATGCGGGATATTCCAGCCCGGAGGCCTATATTCCGCCCCCGGCCACTTATGGTTACGCCGCGGCTTATAACCCCTACGCCGGGACCTGGGGGTATCAGACCCCGTATTACAATCCGGCCAGTTGGCTCGTCCCCGGGCTGATGGGCTTTGCCGCGGGCATGGCCGTGGGCGCGGTCACCAGCCCCTGGTGGGGCCATGGGCCTTATTATGGCGGCGGCGGCTGGTGGGGAGCCGGAGGCTACAACAACGTCAACATCAATAATATCCATAATAACGTGATCAACCGGCGCCCGGATCATCGTCCCAACGGCCGGCCCATCCACCACCCGGTGGTCAGTCCCCATAACAATCTCTATAACCGCCCGGGGAACGAGAACCGGCTGGCTTCCCGGCCCGGCCAACCTGGCGCCCGACCGGGAAGCGGAGCCGGTCCCAGTCGTCCCGGTCAGGGCCCGGGAGAGCGTCCCAGCGCCCGGCCGGGAGGACCCTCCCAGGCGGGCGGATCCAGACCCGCAACCAGGCCGGCCCAGGCGGCCAAGCCCCGGCCATCCCAACCGCAAGTGCGGCCCGCTGGGGGCAAGAATAACGTCCTGGCCGACCGCAGCGGCAATGTCTACAAGCGGGACCACCAGGGCAACTACCAGCAGCGCCAGGGCGGCCAATGGCAACCCGCGACGGCTTCGGCAACCCGGCCAGGGGCCAGCACCCGGCCAACCCCCTCGGCTCGCCCGGCCGCGGCCTCCCAGCCCAGCTTCAACAGAAATCAAATGAATCGGGACTTCGCGGCCCGGCAGCGAGGCGATATGCGCACCCAGAACTTCCAGCGGGCCAGCGCGGCCTCCCGGCCCAGTCATAGTTTCTCCCGTCCCAGCGGCGGCGGCCGGCCCAGCGGCAGCGTCAGCCGACCCTCCGGTGGGGGTGGTGGCGGCGCCCGGGGCGGTGGCGGCGGCGGCCGGGGCGGTGGCGGTGGGGGCGGTGGCGGTGGGGGCAGGCGGCGTTAGCCGGGACTGCCGGGGCGTCCCTTAATCTCCTGTTCCCTTGCCGGGAGACGCATCTGATGCGCATTCTCGTGGTGGAAGACGAGAAAAAAGTGGCCGGCTTTATCAAGAAGGGGCTGGAGGAAGAGGGGTATGCCATCGATGTGGCCTTTGACGGCCGGGAGGGCCTGTTGCGGGCCCTGGATGGGGTCTATGATCTGATCATCCTGGACCTCAACCTGCCGCAGATGGACGGCCTCAGGGTTCTCCGGGAGTTCCGCCAACACCGGGGTAAAACCCCGGTACTGCTCCTCACCGTGCGGGCTGCCATCGAAGATAAGGTGCTGGGTTTGGATACCGGCGCGGACGACTACCTGACCAAGCCCTTTTCCTTTCAGGAACTCCTGGCCCGGATCAGGGCTTTGTTGAGAAGGCGGGTTGAGGCCGCGTCGCCGCTGCTCCAGGTGGCGGACCTCACCCTGGATCCCGCGCGGCGGCTGGTCTCCAGGGGCCCCGAGAAAATAGACCTGTCCACCAAGGAGTTCGCCCTCCTGGACTACTTCATGCGCCACCCCGGGCGGGTGCTCACCAGGACCATGATCGGGGAACATGTCTGGGATTATGATTTCGATCCCATGAGTAATATCATCGACGTTTACGTCAACTACCTGCGAAAGAAGATCGACGCCGGCCGGGAGCGGAAATTGCTCCGGACGGTGCGGGGCGTGGGTTACGTGCTGCAAGGGGACTAGCCCATGGGCATCAGGTCCATCGGGGCGCGCCTCACTTGCTGGTACACCGGCATTCTCTGTGTCATCCTCCTGGTCTTGGGGGGGGCGGCCTATGGTCTTTTAACCTACAGCCTCTCCCACGACTTGGACGCGGCTTTGGAGGGGGTGGCCAAGATGTCGGCGGAGCAGGCCCGGGCCGAGGGCCGCGCCTTCTTGCCCCGGGGGGTGGATGAGCTTTTTCGCCACTTCTTCGGCTTCTCGCCGCTAAATCCTTCCCTGGAGTTGTTTGACACCCGGGGCCGGCGGGATTTATCCCGGCCCGGCTCCCCGGCCCAACTCCCCCTCAGCCCCCAAACCCTGGAGCAGGCCCTGCGGGGGGTATCCACCTTCGAGACCCTGGAGGGCGCCGGCCCCTACCCCTTCCGGGTCCTGACCATGCCGGTGATTAAGGCCGGACGGGTGATCAACCTGGTGCAGGTGGGCATCTCCCTGGAAAGTTTGTACCAAACCCGGCGTCGCTTTCTCTTGATTATGGGCGCGCTTCTGCCTCTCGGGTTGCTGTTGGCGTCCGTGGGCGGCTGGGTTTTGGCCCGGCGGGCCCTTAAACCCGTGGATGAGATGACCCAGGCGGCCCGCCGCATCAGCGGGGAGAATCTGGCGGGCCGGGTCCAGGAGACGGGCACCGGGGATGAATTGGACCGGCTGGCCCAGACCCTGAACGACATGCTGGGCCGGCTGGATGACTTCTTGGGCCAGATCCGCCGGTTCAGCGCGGATGCGGCCCATGAACTGCAAACCCCCCTCACCATCTTGAAGGGCGAAATGGAAGTGGCCCTGCGCTCCCCCCGCAGTCCGGAGGAGTACAAGAAAGTTCTCCTGAGCAGCCTGGAGGAGATCGATAGAATCAGTGCCCTGGTGGCCGGCCTCCTGTTGCTGGCCCGGGCGGACCGGGGGGTATTGCGGCTGGATTTACAGCCCTTGGAGTTGCACGAACTCCTTAAAGAGGTGGCCGCGCAGATGCGGCTATTGGCGGAGAACCACGGGGTCAGCCTTGATTATGATAAGGTGGAGCCTGCCGTCATCCAGGGGGACCGGGAGCACTTCCAGAGGCTGCTGTTGAACCTGATCGACAACGCCATTAAATACACCCCCCCGGGCGGCCGGGTCACCCTCTCCCTGCGCGGTGACGGCCAATCGGCCCATTTGGCGGTCTCGGACACCGGCATGGGTTTGAGCCAGGAGGAGCAGAAGCAGATCTTCCACCGGTTTTACCGGGCCGCCGGGGCCAGGACCCAGAGCGGCGGCGGGGCCGGTCTGGGGCTGAGCATCGCCCAATCCCTGGCTGTGGCCCATGGGGGCCGCATAGAAGTGGAAAGCACCCCGGGCCGGGGCAGCACCTTCACGGTTTCCCTGCCCGCAGATTGCCCCGCCCCAATTCCTCCGGTGCCGAAAAGATAGGTTTCACGCAAAGGCGCAAAGGCGCAAAGCAAGACGCCGGATGTTTAAGTTTTTTTCAAAAATTAGAACATCTTAATCTTCGATTAATCTTCCTTTAATCTTCCCAGGTTATTTCCATACCAGTTATCGGGTGGCCCGGTCTTGAGCCGGGGCGACTAATACCAAGTCGAGACCTCTGCGAAAGTCTCATGTGGAACAGCCGCCCTCGGCTGTTCACCCTTGATTTAGTAGCAGGCGGGGGCGCCTGCTCCACATTTAGATTAAAAAACATTTCTGTCCGGTTAAGCCCAAGCCATGGTTAACTGGTTATTAACATTCATATTATCCGGCAGCGGGCCGGGCGGTTCAAGGAGTTCCGGCACGGCGCAGGTGCGGAACAGGTTGAGTTGCAAGA
>JBFLXM010000079.1:0-15023 GCA_040757175.1 Thermodesulfobacteriota bacterium | reverse complement strand
GAGGGGGCCAGGGGTCACAGACCCCTGCCCCCTCCCCCAAACCCCCTCCCCCAACCCCATATAGGGGATTGGGAGGGGAGTTTGAGGGGAGAGTGGAGGAATACGATTCTCCCGGCCCTCCCCGCCAAGCAGCCAGAGCCAGAGCCACTTACCGGGGACGCTTAAAGGTAGGTCAGGAGTTGATTTTGGGGGAGAGATTGCGGGGAGAAGTAATTTCTCTGCCCCAACCGGGGGTGGCGGAGGTGCGGTTCTGGTCCCTTAACGGCAGCGATCCTGCACAATTGGTCATGGAGCAGGGGGAAGTGCCGCTCCCTCCCTATATTCACCGCTCCCCCGGGGCAGAGGACCAGGAGCGTTACCAGACGGTCTATGCCTCCCGGGTGGGGGCCATTGCTGCCCCCACCGCGGGCCTGCATTTTACGGCCGCGGTCATGAAAGACCTGGCCGCCAAAGGCATCGACACAGTTTCCCTCACCCTGCACGTGGGGCCGGGGACCTTTATGCCGGTGCGGCAGGAAGACTATCGGAAACACCGGATGGAGCCGGAATATTTTGAGCTTCCCGAGGCCGCGGCCGCCAGGTTAAATCAGGCCCAGGCCCAAGCGCGGCGCCTGGTGGCGGTGGGCACCACCAGTGTCCGGGTCCTGGAGTCCTGCGCCGGGCCCCAAGGCTTCATCCCCCAAAGCGGGTGGTGCAGCCTTTTTATCTATCCCGGCTATGCTTTTCAGGCGGTGGACCGGCTGCTCACCAACTTCCACCTGCCCAAATCCACGCTGCTGCTCCTGGTGAGCGCCTTCGCGGGCCGGGATTTAATTATGAAAGCCTACGAAGAGGCCGTTAAGGAAAAATACCGGTTTTATAGCTACGGCGATTGCATGTTAATTTTGTAATTCTGAAAATAGATAAGTATTTTCATAATGTTAGCCTATCGAGTACCAGCTTCTTTATCCCCTCTCCCCTCGGGGGGGAGGGAATAAGAGGACTTCAGTCAGGACACTTATTTGAATTTACGACATTTTCAGAACTCCCATCGCTTCTTGAACCCTGAAGAATATGTTTGAATTTCATTTAAAAAAGGCCGATGGCCCTGCTTCTCCCCGTCTGGGCGAGCTGCGCCTCCACCGGGGGGTGGTGGAGACCCCCGTGTTCATGCCCGTGGGCACCCAGGGCACGGTGAAGGCCATGACTCCCGAGGAGTTGCAGGGGTTGGGGGCCGGGATTATTTTGAGCAACATCTACCACCTCTATCTGCGCCCGGGGGTGGAGGTGGTGGCCGGGCTGGGGGGGCTGCACCGGTTCATGAACTGGCCGGGGGCCATTCTCACCGATTCCGGGGGGTACCAGATCTTCAGCCTGGCGCCGCTGCGCAAAATTACCGAGGAAGGAGTGAATTTCCGCTCCCATCTGGACGGCTCCAGCCATTTTCTGACCCCGGAAAAGGTGGTGGAGCTGCAGCAGGCCATCGGCGCGGACATCTCCGTCTGTCTGGACGAATGCCCGGGCTTTCCGGCCCCGGAGGAAGAGGTGCGCCGGGCTGCGGCCCTGACCCTGAGGTGGGCCAAACGCTCCCTGGAGGCGAGGGGCGCGGCAGCTAATCCTCTGTTTGCGGTGGTGCAAGGCGGCATGCTCCCGGAGTTGCGCCGGGAGCAGGCCCAGGCCTTCCGGGAGCTGAATTTCGACGGCTATTGCCTGGGGGGCCTGAGCGTGGGGGAAGACAAAGAAACCACCCTGGCCATGCTGGAGGTGGCCACCCCGGAGTTGCCGGAGGATAAACCCCGGTATCTGATGGGGGTGGGCACCCCCGAGGACCTGGTGGCAGGGGTGGCCCGGGGGGTGGATATGTTCGATTGCGTCCTGCCCACCCGCAACGCCAGGAACGGCATGGCCTTTACCGCCTTGGGGAAAGTGGTGATCAAAAACGCGGTTTATGCCCGGGACCCCGGGCCCCTGGAGGAGGGGTGCGGCTGCTATGCCTGCCGCCATTATTCCCGGGCTTATTTGCGCCATCTCTTTTTATCCAGAGAAATTCTGGCTTATCGTCTTTTAACTCTCCATAATTTATATTACTATCTCCAATTGATGACGGAAATACGCCAGGCAGTGGCCGCGGGCCGCTTTGCCGCGTTCCGCCGGGATTTTTACGAAAAACGACTTGAGGGAGGTAACACGCGTGGTTAATTGGGCATTTGCCGCAGGGGCCGGAGGCGCTCCCGAAGCCAGCCCCATGTGGACCTTTATGGCCCCCATGGTGTTGATGGTGGTGATCTTCTACTTTCTGCTGATCCGGCCCCAACAAAGGAAAGCCAAGGAACAGCGCCAGTTTTTGGAGAACCTGAAGAGGGGTGACCGGGTGATCACCGCCGGAGGCATCATTGGTGAAATCGTGGCCATCAATGACCAGGTCTTGACTCTGGAGATTGGGGATAAAATGCGGGTGGAAGTGGGACGGCCTTACATCGCCGGCTTTGCTCCCAAGAAATAATATCGCTATGACCCAAGGCCAACCCCAGGAAGCCTTAATCCTGGAGATTGCCCATCTGCAGGACCTGGCCCGGGAATGGACCAGGCTCTTTCCCCAGGCTGCGTCCCAGGGGGAGCACTGGCTCAAGGTTCTCTCCCAGGTCCAGGCCCACGTCTCCGAGGACATCTGCCGCCTGGCGGTGGTGGGCGCGGTGAAATCCGGGAAAAGCACAGCCATCAACGCCCTGCTGGGCCAGGATGTGCTGAAGCGGGGCGCGGGCATCCTCACCGCCATGATCACCCGCATCCAGACCGGCCCGGAACCTAAGGCCGTGCTCAGGTTCAAGGAATGGCCGGAAATCAACGGGGAGATCAACCGGGCCCTGGGGATGCTCCCCGTGCCCGGCCTCCGGGAACGCTCCGCGCCCCTGGATTTGCGGCAGGCCGCGGACCGGGAACTGCTGTTTCTGGTGCTGTCCGAGGCCCGGAAGGAGGAAATCTGGTCCGCAGGCAGCCTGGACTCCAACTATCTCCTCCTCAAATCCTTTCTGGAGGGCTACGACCAGATCCAGGGGCTGCGGCCGGCGGAGCACGTTTTGTCCCTGTCCGGTCCGGAGTTGGCCCGCCACCGGGAAATGGTGACCCGGGAGGCCACCGCGGTTTACCTGCAAGACGTGCTCCTCACCGTCCCCTTTCCCTGGACCGCGGCCGGGATGGAGTTGGGGGATTGCCAGGGGAGCGACTCCCCTATTCCCCAACACCTGGCCCAGGTCCTGGCCTATCTGGTGAAATGCGATCTGGGGCTCTATGTCATCAGTTCCCGGGTGGGGCTCCGCCAGGCGGATTTCCAGTTTCTGGGGGAGTTGAAAAGGATGGGGTTGGTGCCCCATATTCTTTTCCTCCTGAATCTGGACCTGGGGGAGCACGAATCTCTGGACGCGGTGCAGCGTATCCGGGACCGGGTGGCCCAGGAACTGGCCCCCTGGCAGCCGGAACCCCGGGTCTATGCCTTTTCGGCGTTGAAGCTGCTGCTGGATCGCCGCCGCCGCCGGGGCGAAGCCCTGGATCAAAGGGAGGCGGGGCTCCTCTCGGTCTGGGCCATGGACGGGGCTGCCACCCGGTTTTCCGAGGAGGAAGCGGCCCGCTTCCAGGGGGATTTGCAGACGGCCGTCCAGACCCTCCAAGGCCGCCGCCTGGCCGGAGGCAGCCTTTCCCAGGTGCAGATGGTGGCCCGGGGCATCCGGGAACAATTGGAACTCACCCAGGGTCTGCTGAGCCAGGACCTGGAGGCCCTTAAAAAAGTGGCAAACCATCTCCAGGCCCGGCGCCAGCCCCTGGAATCCACCCTGGCTAGCCTGGATCAGACCCTGGAAGGCGCGGGCCTCCATCTGAAAAAGGCCCTGAAAAACCGGGTGAACTCGGTCATGGACCGCCGCAGCGGCAAGGTGGGCGCGGCCCTGACGGGCTTTATCCGGGACTATGAGCCGAACTGGGACCGGCTCCTGCTGCCTGAAGCCCCTGCGACCTTCCGGCCCGCGCTTTACCAGCTCTTCCAGGAATGCGTCAGGGAATTGACCCATTATGTGACCGCGGAAAGCAACGTCTCCCTGGTGGAATTTATCCGGGAACAGGAAGATTGGCTGCGGGGGGAACTGACCCGGGTGGAGACGCCTTTGCTCCTCTCCCTCCAGGACGCCTTGACCCTCTATTACAAAGAGATCGAGGCCCTGGGCTTCCCATCCGCGCCCCCGGCCCTGGAGATGGCGGCCAATCCCCGCCCCTCGGGCCTGGAGGTGCCTTTGGTGAACCTGCAACTGGACCCGGGCTGGTGGCTGGACGCGGAAGTCTGGGTGCGCTCCGGGGCCGGTTTCCTGGAGCGCCATTGGGAAGCCCTGAAGCGCCGCCTGGGGCTGAACGCCGCGGTGGAGCCCCGGCAGCAACTGCTCCGGGACCTGGGCCGGGCCTTGAAGGCCGTCAAAGAATGGCTCCAGGAGCAGGTGAAGGTGCAGCTCATCGACTTTGAGGAACGCCTGAAGTTTCAGTATTTTTTGCCCCTGGTGGACCAGTGGCTGAAGCAGCAGGAAACCGCTCTGGCCAACACCATGAGATCGCTCCTCACCGACCTGGAAGGGGTGGCGGGGGCCATGCACCTGGAGGAAGCAGAACGCTCGGCCCGCCGCCGGCGCCTGGAGGAACTGCTGCCCCAGGCCAAAAAGATCGAAGTCCTCTTGGAAGTCATGCGGCAGAGGTGAAGAAAAGGGTTAAAAGGGAAAAAGGGGAAAGGGGGAAGAGTTTAAAGGGGAAAAGGCGAGGGCGGGAAGTGTTTGAAACGGTTGTGAAAGCTTTCGGTTGATTATATTACCGGGATGGGGGAATGGGGGGAGAGAGAAGAAAGAAGATCGAAACTTTTGAAGACCTTTTGGTCTGGCAGAAGAGTATGGAAATAGTCAAACAGATTTACCGGATCAGCACAGATAGCAATCTATGCAAGGACTTTGCCTTAAGAGACCAATTGAGACGCTCTGCCCTCTCTATTCCTTCGAACATCGCCGAAGGATTTGAACGCTCCTCGAAGAAAGAATATCTAAATTTCCTCAATTTCGCCAAAGGATCTGCAGGAGAACTAAGAAGCCTCCTCTTGGTGGCCTCGGAAATAGGCTACCTCGACCCTGCAAAACATAGCGAACTGCGCAATTCCATCTTAGAAATCAGCCGTTATTTATCTAATCACATCAAATCCCTAAGGAAATCATCTCTATGAATTCCATGCCTCCCTTCCCTTTTCCCCTTTTGACCCTTTCCCCTTTTCTCCCCTGCCCCAAAGGGTGACCGCCATGACCGAAAAGCTCCCCTGGCTGGCCCTGCGCGCCATTCCCGGAGTGGGTTTGGTCCTGTTTCAGCGCCTGGTGCAGGCCTTCGGCTCCCCGGCCGGGGTCTTTGAGGCCGATCTGGCGGATTTGCGGTCCATTAAAGGGGTCACTCCGGCCATCGCCAAGGCCGTCACTTCCTTCCGGGATTGGGACCGGGTGGAGGCGCAGATTTCCCGGCTGCAAGCCGCGGGCGCCCAGGTCTTCACCCAGGATGATCCCCGTTTTCCTCCCCGGCTTCAAGAAATTCCTTATCCCCCGCCATATCTGTTCGTCAAAGGCGCACTGGAGGCCGAAGACGCCCAGGCCGTGGCCCTGGTGGGCACCAGGGCCCCCAGTTACTACGGTTTAAAGACCTGCCGCCGCCTGGCCGGGGCCTTGGCGGCCCGGGGCTGGCGGGTGGTGAGCGGCCTGGCCCGGGGCATCGACACCGCGGCCCACCAGGGGGCCCTGGAGAATAACGGCCGCACCCTGGCGGTCCTGGGCTGCGGCCTGGACGTGGTCTATCCCCCGGAGAACAGCAAACTTTATCAGCAGATTCCGGAGCAGGGGGCCTTGATCAGCGAGTTTCCCCTGGGCACGCCCCCGGAGGGCAAGAACTTCCCCATCCGCAACCGCCTGATCAGCGGCCTGGCCTGGGCGGTGGTGGTGGTGGAGGCCGGGGATAGGAGCGGCGCGCACATCACCGTGCAGTACGCCCTGGACCAGGGCCGGGAGGTCCTGGCCGTGCCCGGCCCGGTGGACTCCCCCAACAGCATCGGCCCCCACCGTCTCATCCAGCAGGGGGCCAAGCTGGTCCACGAAGTGGGGGATATCCTTCAGGAACTGCCCCGTATAGCCGCAGTGAGGCCGCCCGGGCCCCCGGCCGGGGTCACCGAAGCCCCGCCCCGGCCCTTGCCGGCGGACCCCCTTCTGCCCTTCCTGGGTGCGGACCCGGTGCAACTGGAGGAGCTGGTGCAGGCAAGCCGCCTCCCGGCCCCGGAAGTGATGAGCCGCCTCACCATGCTGGAACTCCAGGGTTTGATTAAGGAATTGCCGGGGAAGTGCTTTGTGTTGGATGATTGATTAATGTTTATCGCCATTTCCGGGACCTTTCACGTGGACGGCTACACCCCCGATGGGGATTCCCTGCATTTTCAAGCCCAGAATGCCGATAATTGGGAGAAGCTGGGGGGGCAGCCGGTGAAGCTCAACCCCCGGGGGCAGGCGCAGTTGCGGCTGGAGGGCATCGACGCCCTGGAGATGAACTTTGAGGGCCGCCATCAACCCCTAAAATACGCCCAGGCCGCCCGGGATTTCCTGCTGTCCCAATTGGAGATCAGAAGCAACCTGTTCGGGCCGGCCCACGCCCGGGACGGCGCAGCCGGATACCTTCTCTCCAGGAATGTCGACAAATACCGGCGGCCGGTGGCCTTTGTCTTTACCGGCGCCCCGGCCTGGCCGGATGGCGAAAAGGTTTTTCTGGACGCGGCCCATATCCGGAAAAGTGTTAATTATCTGTTGCTGCAGGCGGGCCTGGTTTACCCCACTTATTACGAGGGGCTTTATGCCGATCTCCGGGAGGAACTGACCCGGGGCTGCCGGGGAGCCAGAACCAATGGCAGAGGTCTCTGGCCCCAGGATTGCACCAATTCCGGAGTGGTGATGGACGGGCTTAACAGCCTGACAACGAAATGTATTCTTCTCCCCAAATTGTTCCGCCGTTTGGTGCGATTTATTAAAGAAGACCGCGACATAAGCGGCTTCAGGGGATATTTGGAGGCCAACCCCGACCCCCTCACCCATCTGCCCACGGGCCGAGGCGCCAACCTGGCCGCGTTTGTCCGGGTGGAGGGCCGCGCCATCAAGCTGACCGCGGCCCCGGAAGACCTGGTTTTTGCCGAAAAATAGGAAAAAGTCGGACCATGGCATGGAGTTGACGGTTCCTCTTCCTTTGGACCGCCGGGACAAGCTGATTGCTTTCCTCCTGGCAGCAGTAGTGTTGATAGCCGGGTATTGGTGGATGGTGATCGGGGTTTGCGGCATTTTTCATGACGACGCCATCTATGTCAGCACTGCCAAGGCCCTGGCCACAGGACAGGGATACCGGTTGATCAACCTGCCCGGCGCGCCGTTCCAGACCAAATATCCCCTTTTGTATCCCGCCATTCTGGCGTTTATTTGGAAGCTCTGGCCTTCCTTCCCCAGCAACCTGTTGGCCATGCAGGCCTTGTCCCTGCTGGCGGGCGGGGCCGTGACCGGCCTCGTCTATCTCTACCTGGTGCGCTTCGGCTATTGCACCCGGGGGGTGGCCCTGGCTGCGGGGTTACTGTGCGCCACTTCCTTTAATTTTCTGTACTTTTCCACCATTACCTTCTCGGAGATCCCCTTCGCCTTAATACTGCTAGCGGGGCTGTGGGCCTTGGAAGAACAGGTGCGGGCACCTCGAAGCAGTATCATCAGGCAGCTTTTTTTGGGGATTTTGTTGGCTCTCCCCTTTATGTGCCGAACCATCGGCGTCAGCCTGGCGCCGGTGGGGTTATTCTGCCTTTACCGGCACCGGCGTCCGGTTCGCTGGGTGGCTATGGGCGCCTCGGTCCTCATCTGCCCCTGGTTGATTTGGACTCAAGCGATCTCCTTCTATGTCCCCGGAGACCTCTTTACCGAATATTACACCAACTATTTGACTTGGTGGTATGAACACGGATTATCCTTTTTTATGCGTATTTTGGTCTATAATGTATGGTATTCAATGTTTGCTAGTGGTTATGTTGGTTTTCCAGGACTGGAAAGGAGTTTATTTTCATTAGAATCTCTACCATTATCAGTATGTTATTTTTTATTAGGAATAATAACCTGGATTGGCATAACAAAGAATGCCATAAAACAACAAATTCTGCCATTATATCTAATCAGCTACTTTGGTATTATAATGTTTTGGCCTTGGCCCCCATTTCGCTTTTTAGTGCCACTCCTGCCATTTCTACTTGCTTATCTAATCGGTGGAATATTGATAATTACACAAAGGCTTACCGTTATTCCTGGTTGCCGCACGGCCTTCATAGTCGCAATGGGCATCTTGTTGGCCGCTAACCTGTCCTCCGTATTTATTCAAGGGCAGATCAATCAGAAGACCCGCTACCCGCTTCTCGTCCGGACCAATCCCCCGGTGCATTGGTCATCGCATGAATCTATGTTTAATTGGCTCAAGTTGCATACCTCCCCTGACGACGTGATCGCTTCCGGATTGGATACTATGGTATACCTATATACGGGCCGCCGCGCGTTCCGTCCTTTTGTCAGCCGTCCTGCTGCCATGTTTTATGGGGACCCTTCCCAATCTCTGGGGACACCCGCTGACCTGTTGCAAGTGATGAGAGCCTATCGGGCCCACTATCTGGTGCATACGCCCATGCCGGGGTTCGGTGAGGAAAAACTTTTTGCTGCCCTTATTAAAAATTTCCAACTGGAATATCCGGGGGTGTTGCAGCCCGTTTTTCTGGGGGAGGACCCCCGCTTTGTTATCTTTGCCGTGAGGCCCGGCCCGGAATGATCTTGGGGGATTAGAAATCCCGGTAAAAAAGGAGCCACCCTCTCCTGCCCCAAAAAAAAGCCTTGAAATGCCGGGGCATCTGGGAGAAATTTAATCTTTAAATCTGCCGCCCCCGCCCGGCGGCCGCCGGGACTAAAAATAACCTATGCCCAAATCTTTGCTCATCGTCGAATCGCCCACCAAGGCCAAGACCCTCCAGAAATACCTGGGGTCCGAATTCCTGGTCCAGTCTTCCATGGGCCACATCATCGACCTCCCCAAGAATGAGCTGGGGGTGGACCTGGAACATGACTTCCAGCCCCGGTATGTCACCATCCTGGGCAAGGCCAAGGTGATCAGCGCCCTGAAAAAGGCCGCGGCCGGCATCCAGGACATTTACCTGGCCCCGGACCCGGACCGGGAAGGAGAGGCCATTGCCTGGCATATCGCCCAGGCTTTGGGGGAGAAGAACCACCGCTTCCACCGGGTGCTGCTCCTGGAGATCACGCCCAAGGCCATCAAGGAGGCCCTGGCGAAGCCGGTGGCCTTGAACCGCGCCCGCTTTGAGGCCCAGCAGGCCCGGCGGGTCCTGGACCGGCTGGTGGGCTACCAGATCAGCCCCCTGCTGTGGCAGAAAGTAAAAACCGGCCTGAGCGCGGGCCGGGTGCAGTCCGTGGCCCTGCGGCTGGTGGTGGACAAAGAAAGGGCCATCCAGGCCTTCGTGCCCGAGGAATACTGGTCCCTGGCCGCCTGCCTGGAGGCGAAAGAGCCCCCGGTTTTTACCGCCAATCTCCTCAAGAAAAACCAAAAAGCCATCAAACCCGGAAGCGCCGGGGAGGTGGAAGAGATCTTGGAGGCCCTGGAGGCCGCGGAATTCCGGGTGGCCAAGGTGGAGAAAAAGCCGCAAAAGCGGCATCCCTCTCCCCCCTTCATCACCAGCAGCCTGCAGATGGAGGCCTCCCGGCGGCTGCGCTTCCCGCCCAGCAAGACCATGCGCCTGGCCCAGCGGCTCTATGAAGGCCTGGAGGTGGGAGAGGAAGGCCCGGTGGGCCTCATCACCTACATGCGCACGGACTCCACCCGGGTCTCCGCCGAGGCCCTGGACGCGGTGCGCGGCTTAATTAAGCAGACTTACGGGGATGCTTATCTTCCCACCAAACCCAATGTTTACAAGAGCCCCAAAGGCGCCCAGGAGGCCCACGAGGCCATCCGGCCCACCGCCGCCACCCGGCGGCCCCAGGACCTGAAGAAGCATTTAGGCCGGGAGGAGCTGGCCCTCTACGACCTGATCTGGCGGCGCTTCGTGGCCTCCCAGATGACCCCCGCGGTCTTCCAATTGACCACCGTGGATGTGGCCGCGGGCCCTTACCTCTTCCGGGCCACGGCTTCGGTGCTGCAGTTCCCGGGATTCACCACCCTCTACCAGGAGACCCGGGAAGAAGAGGAGCAGCCGGCCAAGCTGCCCTCATTGAAGACCGGAGAAATCCTGAAGTTGCGGGACTTCGATCCCCAGCAGCATTTCACCAAGCCCCCGGCCCGCTACACCGAGGCCAGCCTCATCAAGGAGCTGGAGGTCCAGGGCATCGGCCGCCCCAGCACTTACGCCACCATCCTTAGCAACCTCCAAGACCGCCTCTATGTGGCCAAAGAGAAATACGGCCTGCGGCCCACGGAAATGGGGATGGTGGTCAGCGATCTCTTGGTGGAAAACTTCCCGGACATCATGGACCCCAAGTTCACGGCCCGCATGGAAGACGACCTGGACCGCATCGCCGCAGGAGATGTCCCCTGGCAGGGGGTGATGCGAGGGTTCTATGGCCCCTTTGCCGGGGAGTTGCAGGCCGCCAAGAGCCAGATGCGCCGGGTGAAAAGCGTGCCCACCGGCCTTAAATGCCCTCTATGCGGAGCGGAACTGGTGGTGCGTTGGGGCAAAAACGGCGAGTTTATCGGCTGCTCCGCCTATCCCACCTGCGGTTTTACCGGGGAATTTACCCGGGATGCCCGGGGCCGAATAATCCTCGAGAGCCTGGAACCCGGCACTCCCGGGACCCAGGAAGAACAGCCGGGCAAAGCCCCGCCGCTCCAGGGGAAGCCCGCGCCCACCGGCCTCACCTGCCCTAAGTGCCAAAAAAAGGAGTTGCTGGTGCGCCGGGGCAAGCTGGGAGAATTTCTGGGCTGCTCCGGTTATCCGAAGTGCAAGTTCACCCAGAATTTTACCCGGGGCCCCCAGGGAGAGATCATCCCCCGGTCCCCGGAAGATGAGGCCGCCCACAGTTGCCCCCGGGAAGGCTGCGGCGGGCACCTGATGAAACGCCGCTCCCGCCGGGGCATCTTTTATGGGTGCAGCAACTACCCCCAGTGCCAGTTCACCATGAACCAGCCGCCCCTGGACCGGCCCTGCCCCCAATGCCAGTTCCCCTGGCTCCAGAAAAAGGGCAAGAAGATCCTCTGCCCCCGGGATGAGTGTGATTATCAGACCGCGGCCATCCCCGATGAGACAGCCAATACGTAGGGATCAGGGACCAGGGGTCAGGGGTCAGTTGAGACCTTTGCGAAATTCCCCTTTTCTGTCATTCTGAACGGAGCGCAGCGGAGTGAAGCGGAGTGAAGAATCTCGTATTTATTAGTAGCTGCGAGGTTCTTCGGTCGCTCCGCTCAGAATGACAGGAAAAAGATTTTCCTAGAGGTCTCAACTGAGTTTGATAATGCAATAATTTTTCCTGGCCCCTGGCCCCTGGCCCCTGACCCCTAATAAGTTGGTTGGCGGGAGAAGTTGGATATATGCAAAAGCCTGATCCCATCACCATCATCGGCGGCGGTCTGGCGGGGACGGAGGCCGCCTGGCAGGCGGCCCGCCGGGGGGTGGGGGTGCGGCTTTATGAGATGAAGCCCCGCAGGTTCTCTCCGGCGCATCAATCCCCCTTGCTGGGGGAGTTGGTGTGCAGCAATTCCCTGCGGGCGGAAGCCCTGGAGAACGCCGTGGGCCTTTTGAAAGAGGAGATGCGGCGCCTGGGCTCCCTGGTGATGGCCGCGGCCGCGGCCACCCGGGTGCCCGCGGGCAAGGCCCTGGCCGTGGACCGGGAGGCCTTTGCCGCCTATCTCACTGCGGCCTTGGAGCAGGAGCCGCTGGTGGAGATCATCCGGGAAGAAGTCACGGAACTAGATACCCACCGCCCCACCATCGTCGCCACCGGGCCCCTGAGCTCCGACGCCCTGGCCGCGGCCTTGAGCCGGATCACCGGGAGCGAGCATCTCCATTTTTACGACGCCATTGCCCCCGTGGTGGCGGCGGATTCCCTGGATATGTCCAAGGTCTTCCGGGCCTCCCGCTACGGTGCCGGGGATGACTACCTGAACTGCCCTTTCACGGAGGAGGAATACGCCGCGTTTTACCAGGCCTTAACCTCTGCGGAGCAGGTACCGCTGAAATCCTTTGAAGAGCCCCGCTATTTCGAAGGCTGCCTGCCCCTGGAGGTGATGGCGGCCCGGGGCTATCTCACCCTGGTTTACGGCCCCCTGAAGCCCGTGGGCCTGATAGACCCTCGCACCGGACGGCAGCCCTTTGCGGTGGCCCAGCTCCGCCAGGAAAACCGGGAAGGCACCCTTTACAACCTGGTGGGTTTCCAGACCAAGATGAAGTATGGGGAGCAGGAACGGGTCTTCCGGCTCATCCCCGGCCTGGAGCGGGCGGAGTTCGCCCGCCTGGGGTCCATCCACCGCAATACCTTTATCCGCTCCCCGGGACTGCTGGGCCCTTACCTCAATTTCCTGGAACATCCCCGGCTTTTCCTGGCCGGGCAGATCTCCGGGGTGGAGGGGTATGTGGAGTCCGCGGCCATGGGCCTGCTGGCGGGAATCAACGCCGCGCGCCAGGCAAGACAAAAACCCCTGGTCACCCCGCCCCGGGCCACGGCCCTGGGCGCGCTCGTTGGGCATCTCACCAATACCGCCACCAAAGACTTTCAGCCCATGAACGTCAATTTCGGCCTCTTCCCCCCGCTCCCCGGGCGCATGCCCAAAAAGCTCCGGGGCGGGGCCTACGCGGCCCGGGCCCTGGCGGAGATGGAAGCCTGGCAAAAGGAAATGGAGGAAGGGTAGTAAAAGATTTATGGACCAACAACGGGTAGTCATCATCGGCGCGGTGGCTTTGGGCCCCAAGGTGGCCTGCCGCTTAAAAAGGCTGCGTCCGGATTTTCAAGTCACCCTGGTGGAACAGGGGGAATATATCTCCTACGGCGGCTGCGGCATCCCCTATTATGTCTCCGGCGACCTCAGCGATATCAAAGAATTGATGAGCACCAGCTTCCATATGGTGCGCACTCCGGAGTTCTTTGAAACCTCCAAGGACGTTCAGGTCCTGACCCGGACCCGGGCCCTGGCCCTGGACCGGCAGGCCAAGCTGGTCAGGCTGCGCCATCTGGACTCGGGTCAGGAGGAGGACCTCCCTTACGACCGGCTCGTCCTGGCCACCGGCAGCCGGCCCCGCCGGCTGGCCGTGCCGGGGGGGGATCTCCCCCAGGTGCTCAGCGTCGCCACTCTCCAGGACGCCCTGATAGTGCGGGAAAAGATTTCCCAGGGCCAGGTGGGCCAGGCGGTGATTATCGGCGCCGGTCCCTTGGGGTGCGAAATGGCGGAGGCCTTGAGCGACCTCTGGGGGGTGGAGACCACGCTCCTGGAGATCGCCCCCCAGGTGCTGCCCGGGGTGCTGGACCCGGGCCTGGCCCGCATGGTCTTGAAAAATCTGGAAGACCACGAAGTCACCGTGCATTTAGAGGAGACCGTCCGGGAAATCCGCCCCGGCCAGGGGGAGCACGCCCTCCAGGTGGTGACCGGGAAGCAGACCCTGAATGCCGACCTGGTGATTACCGCCCTGGGAGTGACCCCCAATTCCCAACTCGCGGCTGACGCCGGCCTGGCGGTCTCCCCCCGGGGGGCGATTGTGGTCAATGCCCGGCTTCAGACCTCCGACCCGGATATTTACGCGGGCGGGGATTGTATTGAAAACCAAAACCTTCTCACCGGCAAACCGGTCTATTTCCCCTCCGGTTCCCTGGCCAACCGCCAGGGCCGGGTCATCGGCACCAACCTAGCCGGGGGCGCGGCCGCGTTCCCGGGCATCGTCGGCAGCTTTACCCTCAAAATCTTCAATATGGCCGTGGCCGCCACCGGCCTCAGCCTGACCCGGGCTCAAGGGGAAGGCCTGGACGCGGTCTCCGCCCTGGTGATCCAGGCGGACCGGGCCCATTTTTACCCCGGCCAGGACCTGATGTACCTCAACCTGGTGGTGGAGAAAGAGACCCGGCGCCTCCTGGGGGCCCAGGGGTTGGGGTCCAACGGCGATGCCCTGGTGGGCCGGGTCAACTCCATAGCCGCGCTCCTCTCCCAGGGGGCCGCGCTGGCAGACCTTTCCAACCTGGAGGTGGCCTACTCCCCGCCTTTTGCCGCGGCCCTGGATATCGTCAACGCGGTGGCCAACACCGCGGACAATATCCTGGAGGGCTATAACCGCACGGTGGAAGTGGCCGACTTCGAAAAGTGCTTCCTGACGGAGCAGGCCTGGGAGGTGATTTGCCTGGACGTGCGGGGGGCCCAGAACGCCGCGCCCTACGTGGACCTCTTCGGGGACCGCTGGCTCAATATCCCCCAGGAGACCCTGAAAGACCGCTTCGGGGAAATTCCCCAGGACAAACGCCTCATCGTCGTCTGCAACTCCGGGGTCCGCTCCTACGAGGCCCTGCGCCAACTGGAAACCGCGGGCCTCTGCAACGCCGTGAACCTCCAGGGCGGTGTGGCCGCGCTGAAAAAATCAGGATTGCTGGCGGGGGAAGAGCAGGAAGAGAAGGATTAAGCGATAGGTAGCCAAAGACCTTTTTATTAATTTTCTAATGAAAGTTAATGAAATAATAATGTGTCGATATAGAGCAGCTAAACGCTTTTCGGCGGTGATCATATCCTCCACTAATAAGGATAAACGTGCCCCTCAATCCAACAGGAGCAAAGAGTGCACCGGGGTTAGGGGGCTGATCAGGCGTATCTTGACGGTGGCCGGGGCGCTGTGGTTCACGTTATCGCTCACTACCAATTGGGCCGTGTAGAGGCCGCGTACGTCCGCCACAAAGGTGGGAGTGGGGGAGGCCGGGTCACTGAGGACGGCGTTGCTGCCGGCCGGCTTCGCAGTCAGGGTC
>JBFLXM010000078.1:0-43864 GCA_040757175.1 Thermodesulfobacteriota bacterium | reverse complement strand
AAAGATTGTGTTACAATGGGCCATGGTCCGGAATCTCCTGTCTGTTTGATAGGTTATGCCAAACCCATTCTAACAGGTTCCCAGGATTTTTCGGGCCTTTTTTAATCAGTTAACCGGACAGAACTGGTACTGATTGACTTTTGGGCACATTCATGCATTAATTAAAAATAAGTGCTGCCAAAAATTATAAAAGTATTTAAGGAAGACAGATAATGAGTACCGGTCAGAAAAGGAACTACGAAAAATTCGCCGCTATTTTTTCCCTGGTAGTTTTACTCCTGCCGTTCTCCCCGGCTTATGGCAGCGGGACCATTACTGAGAATTTTACTAACAATCAATACAATACCGCTTTGTGGAACTTATGGAATCAGGGTACGGGGACTACATCCCAGATTATCAATGACCGCTTTGAAGTCACCGTGGCGGGTAACGGGTACGCGGGGTTTAACGGTTATGGCTTCACTCTCGTAGGCGATTTCGACATGCAGGTCGATTTCACTCTGATTGACTGGCCAACGGATAATGGGACGCAACTTATTATAGCACCATACAATTTAGCTGATACAATTTCGGTTCAATTGGGGCGGGCAAATGCTCCTACGGATGTCAATCACAAAGAACAATATTTCTCCATCTTTTCTGGAAATTATAATAGCACTGGAGTTACCGGGCCGAGCTTGAGTGGCACGCTGCGACTGCTCAGGACGGGCAATACGATGGAAGTATTCTATTGGGACGGCTCTAATTGGCAATCAGTGGGATCCGCCACCAATGCCAGTCTGGGTGGGAGGGTCGGTGTGGGTATGAATATCGGGCCCTATGCTAATAACTACTCCGGAATACCTGCAAAAGCTGCTTTTGACAATATCCGGATAACCTATACCACGTTAGGTCCAGCTTTTCAGCCAGGTCCTGGCCCGGTCATAATGTTGTTGCTCGACTGAGGAGAAAATTAAAGATTAAGACCCGCCGAGATAATATCGGCGGCCCAAACCTGATCCCGCCTCGAACCCGGTGGTGAAGCCCTGCCGGGCCGATGCTGCTACGGGGGGCAGAGGCTGGAAGCCTGGGCCACCAGAGGAAGGAAATGGTGGGCAGTGCCCACCCTACATGGGAAAGCAGTGCCCGCCGGATTTTTATCATCTCCCAACCCGGTTGTTAACCGGGTTTTTTTGTTTGGCAAACCCGGGAAAAGCGGGTATAAGGGGCCTTAATACCTTGATTTGCCTCGGAGGTGAAGGGCATGGCGGAACCCAGCCGGAAAGAAGATTTTGTGGATAAATATAAGGACGGGGGGAAGATCTGGTCGGGACACTCTTTTTTGGGCTATATGGACGGCTTGAAGGCCCTGTTGGCGGAGTTGCCCATTTCCCCCGCGGCCATCCCCGTCCAGGAGTATTACTACAGCCTGAAGGGTAATCTGGATTTTGTCTACGGGGAGATGCTCTACAGCCTGAGCGGCACCGAGGGCTTGCTCCGGGATAAGGCTTTCCCCTTGCAGGAGTGTTATATCCGGCCCTTGTTTGAGCCTTCCGTGGCCTTGGAATGCGGCATCCGTTACCGGACCAAAGAGGGGGAGGAAATAACCCGGACCTGCGAGGTGGTCCGCACCGACCCCACCGGTTATATCCTTTTCACCGATTACCACCGGCCCCTGTAGTAAAGTGTTTTGGGGGGAGGGGGCCGGGGAGACCACCGGCGGGACGCCTTTGGCTAGGTAGCCCTGGCCGCCTCCCCAACCCCATATGGAAGAATGTCGAGTCGCCGATGACACCGCGAAGGGCAATGGCCGCACTTTGGTTTTTGCTCCTGTGCCTGGGGCCCGGGTGGGCCGCCGGGGAAAAACTCTCCGAATACGGCAATCCCTTGGTCTGGGTGACCCTGGGGCAGACGGAGGTGAAGGCGGAGGTGGTGCGTTCTCCGGGAAAAATCTACCTGGGTCTGGGTTATCGCCAGTCGCTGCCCGAGGGCCAGGGGATGCTTTTTCTGATGCCCCGGAAGGAGCCCCAGAATTTCTGCATGCGGGGCATGAAATTTCCCATCGACATTATTTGGATAGTGGGGGGTAAAATCGTGGGACTGGAAAAAAATGTCTCCCCCAAGTTCACCGGCCCCCTCTGCTCCCCTGAGCCGGTAAACTATGTTTTGGAAGTGCCCGGGGGGTTCTGCGACCGTAAGGGCATCAAAGTGGGCGACCCGGTGAATTGGTAGTGAGCAGTAAGCAGTGAGCAGTAAAAAAGAGTGGTCTGGGAGGGTGCGTGCTTTAGTTCCAACCGGTCCCGGGCGCTCCCCCCGATAACCTTTCGCCAATCCTTGCCAACCTGTTGTTCCTGTTTTATATTGCCCTGACGGATTATATGGAACCGATGCTCACCGACCTGGAACAGAAAGTCATTCTCGCCCTGCAGCGGGACCTGGAGGTCACGCCCCGCCCCTTCCTGGAGGTGGCGGAACTGCTGGGGGTGCCCGAAGAAGAGCTGTTGGCTGCGATCCGCAGCCTGATGGACCAAGGGGTTATCCGCCGCTTCGGAGCCACCCTGCGCCACCAGAAATCCGGTTACCCGGCCAACGCCCTGGTGGCCTGGTCCGTAGCGGAGAACGACCTCTCCGCCATCGGCCAAAAAATAGCCGCGTTCCGGGAGGTGTCCCACTGCTACGCCCGCACCCCTGCTCCTTCCTGGCCCTATAACCTCTATACCATGATCCACGGCAAGACCCCGGAAGATTGTGTGCGCACCGCGGCCCGCCTGGCCGCGGCCACCGGGATCGCCGACTACCAGATGCTGTTCAGTGAAACCGAACTGAAAAAAACCACCATGCGTTATTTTAAGGATGAAGAGATGAGTGGGGGAGGGGGCTAAGGGGTTCCGGCGGGCGGGACGCCCGCCCTACGGCCCTTAGCCTCTCTTCCACGCGCCCTCCCCCAATCCCTTACATTTTGTTCCGGCAAGGGAGCCGGGAGCGAAAAGGACCGGCTTCCTTGGCCGGAATACGCAGGTCAGGAGGGGGTATGGCGAGAGGGCATGGACCTTAGGTCTCTGGCCCTCCCCCCATACAAGTCCATCATTAAGGAGCTAGTCTATGCCCACTTTTGGGAATTCGGAGCGTTTGTTTGAAGCCGCGTCCCAGTTGATGCCCGGGGGGGTGAACAGTCCCGTCCGGGCCTGGGGCGCGGTGGGGCTCAGGCCCCGCCTGATCGCCCGGGGGGAAGGGGCCCGGATCTATGATGTGGACGGCAATGCCTATCTGGATTATGTGGGTTCCTGGGGGCCTCTGATTTTGGGGCATGCCCATCCCCGGGTGGTGGCCGCGGTGCAGGAGGCCGCGGCCCGGGGCACCAGTTTCGGGGCTTCCACCCCCGGGGAGGTGGAACTGGCGGAGATGTTGGTGGCAGCCGTGCCGGCCTTGGAGATGGTGCGACTGGTGAGCTCCGGCACCGAGGCTTGCATGAGTGCGCTCCGCCTGGCCCGGGGGGCCACGGGACGGGCCCGGGTGATCAAGTTTGACGGTGGTTACCACGGCCATGCCGATTCTTTCTTGGTGGCTGCGGGCAGCGGGGTGCTCACCCAGGCCATCCCCGGCAGCCCCGGAGTGCCGGCGGAGATCGCCGGCCTCACCATCTCCCTCCCCTACAATGACCTGAAGGCAGTGGCCGGGACCCTCGGCCAATACCCCGGGGAAGTGGCAGCCATTTTCGTGGAGCCGGTGGCCGGGAACATGGGGGTGGTGCCGCCCCAGGCCGGTTTTTTGGAAGGGCTGCGGCGGCTCTGTGATCAGGAGGGCTGCCTCCTGGTCTTCGATGAGGTGATCACCGGGTTCCGGGTAGCCTGGGGAGGAGCCCAGGCCCTTTACGGGATCAAACCGGACCTCACTTGCCTGGGGAAGATTATGGGCGGGGGCTTGCCGGTGGGCGCGTACGGAGGCCGCCGGGATTTGATGGCCCAGATGGCTCCGGCAGGGCCCATTTACCAGGCCGGGACCCTCTCCGGCAATCCGGTGGCGGTGGCCGCAGGTTTGGCTACTCTGAAGGTCTTGAAACAGTCCGGAATTTATGAGTCCCTGGAGGAGAAGGGCTCGTGGTTGGCCCGGGAGTTGGCCGGCGCCGCGGCTCGCCGGGGAGTGCCCGTGGCCATTAACCGGGTGGGGTCGATGCTGACGGTTTTTTGCACCACCGGACCGGTCACCTCTCTGGAGGAGGCCAAGGCCGCGGATCTGGGCCGGTTCTCCCGCTTTTTCCAGGGCCTGCTGGCAGAGGGCGTTTACCTGCCGCCTTCCCAGTTCGAGGCCTGGTTTGTCTCCACCGCTCACCGCCAGGAGGATCTGGCATATACGGTGGCCGCGGCGGAGCGGGTATGGGCCGGTATGGCCGGCGGTTGAGGATAATGGATCTCTGGCTGCCAGGTCCTGGGTGGGGAGAAATACCCCCCGCTTTGGGGAAAATGTCCCGATTTGGTCCCTTGATTCTCAATTTTAGACAGAGCCAATTAGCTTGAGAAAAAATTAACTTAATGATTCTAGCCATTTTTTCCCCCAGGTAGGGATTCTGAATTTTATCTCTAATTGGCAGGCACCTTGCATTATAGATTCTGGTGACTTTTACTTTAGGAAAGGAGGTGGTGTTTGGCAATTGGCTAAGGATATTAAGAAATTATCTATTTGCAGTCCTCATTCTTACGGTTAATCTCAATTGAGGAGGGTCTCATGGCAGACAAAGTTCCAGGGAAGGCGTGGGTAGTTACATTTTGCGGCACGGCGGTTAACCTTTGTTTGGGAATCTTATATGCCTGGAGCGTCTGGACCGGGAAGCTGATTGATGTGAAAAAAGCCGGCCAGCTCATCACCGAAGGTCCGGCGGTGGGTTGGACTTATCTGACTAATGCGGAAGCTGCTACCCCATTTTCACTGTGCGTCATTATTTTTGCGTTATTGATGATCCCCGGCGGCCGGATTCAGGATAAGGCGGGTCCCAAAGTGGGGGCCATCACCGGCGGCCTCTTCCTGGCGGTGGGCTGCATCATCGCCGGTCTCATGAAAAGCTACGCCGGTCTGGTGATCGGGTTCGGGATCTTCGGCGGCATCGGCATGGGCATCGGTTATGCCGCCCCAACCCCGGCGGCCTTGAGCTGGTTCGGCCCGCATAAGCGGGGTCTCATCGCCGGTTTGGTGGTGGGCGGTTACGGCGGCGCGGCTCTCTATATTTCCCCTCTGGCCGCCTATTTGATTAATACTGGCGGTGTTACTTACAGCTGGATCTTCCTGGGCATCTTCTTCGCGGCGGTGGTCATCATCGCCGGCTCGCAGTTGGCCAAGGCGCCTCCGGGCTATGTGGCTCCTCCGGCCCCGGTGAAAGCAGGCGCGGCTCCGGCCAAGGCCGCGGGCACCATCATCGACTGGTCGCCCTCGGAAATCGTCAAGACCTGGCAGTTCTTCGCCCTGATGATCATGTTCATCGGCACCACCCAGTCGGGTCTGCTGGTCATCGCCAATGCCGCGCCCATTCTGGCCGGCGCGGCCAAAGGTTCTCCCTTCCTAGTGGCCAACGCCTGGATTCTGGCCTCCTGGGGCGGCCTGGTGAACGCTCTGGGCCGGGTGGGCACCGGTATGTATTCGGATAAGATCGGCCGGGACAACGCCTACACCATCAACTGCCTGGTGTCGGCCGGCGCCCTGTTCCTGTTGTCCACCATTATCGCCAGCGGCAACATCTTCATGCTGTTCCTGGCCGTGGGCATCGCTTACTGGCAATACGGCGGCGGGCTGGCGCTGATGCCCGCGTACACTGCCGACTTCTTCGGGCCCAAGAACCTGGGCATGAACTACGGCCTGGTGTTCATCGGGTGGGGTCTGGGCTTCTTCATGACCCGGCTGGCCGGCACCATTAAAGACATGACCGGCACCCTGACCTGGGCCTTCATCCTCTCGGCCATCGTGCTGATCGTCGCGGTGGTTATCTCCCGGGTGACCAAGCGGCCCATGCACACTACTGAATAAATCCTTCATCATCACCCCGGCTGAACCTCGGGTTCACCCTGGAGTGAAGAACAGACACAACTGGAGCTATCTCGAGAAGGCAGGGTGGCGCTAACCCTGCCTTCTCCTTATTGTTGGGGGGAAATTCCATTTTTTTCTGCCCCGAGAGCATCCACTAACCATGACAATGCCCATTTTATCTGTTAGGGTGTAAAGGCATTTACTGAGTAAAGGAACAGGGTAATCCAGATGTCCCCGGAAAGTACCTGGCCAGTGCCATTTTTTCTCGATCCCAGTAACGTTAGCATTGATGCGGTGGTTACCTTCTGTGTGTCGGTGCTGGTGACCGTTACTATCAATGCCGAGGCCCAGGCCTTCATGTCCAATTTTTTGGGGGACAGGCGTCCCGGGGCCAGGGATCGCCTCCATTTCAACGCCTTCCTGCATCTGGATATTCTGGGTTCAATCTGTTATCTGGTGGGCGGTTTCGGTTGGCCCCGGACTTTCGATATCGATCGCAGCAAATTCGAGTATCCCCGGCTCTACATGGTATTGAGCCGGGCCGCGGGCCCGCTGGCGAATCTGCTCATGGCCAGCATCGTGGGCAGCATCGTCATGCTGTTCAACATTTTTGAATATAATCCCCGGGTCTTTTTGATGGTCATCGGGGTCAATATTACCACCGCTATCTTTAGCTTGATCCCGATACCCCCCCTGGCCATGGGCTATCTGGTCATGGAATTGATCCCCCAGATGGATGAGCGGACCAGGAGGGTGGCGCTGCTGGGCGGCCCCTATTTGGTCCTGGCCCTGGCGCTGCTGGAGCGGATTAGTCACCATACTATTTTCGGCCCTTATTTTGATCCTATCATCAGGGCCATCTACGGCTACATCGCGGGTAGTTGATAGGCGAGTCTGCCAGGTGCCGTTCCCCGGTTCGCAGGTAGGTGCCTTCGAGAGGGGAAGAGGCCCGCGCTTTGACCGCGCCAGCTTGCCCCTCCCTTGGGTGATCCGGCTGGAAGGATTGCGGTACCGCGTCTCAGAATTTCTGCAGGGGGATCATACTGTTATTCTTGGTATTTTCAAGATAATTTTAAATACGCGCTGGTTGGCAAGCTAATACCCGTGGCAAAAAAATCAAAAAAATCAGCAATAAAATTTAATGAATGATTAAAAAAGTTTAAAGAAAAAAGTAATTTTTACCGCTATATAAGATGATGAGGTAAATTCCCCAGAAAGGAAATCGAGAACTGCCTTTCTCACAATATATGGCTGGATCTACAAAATTTATCATTCCCGCGGTGAAAATCCCCGGGGTGGTCTGCCGGGCCCTGGTGATTTACGAAGACGCTCGGGGCTGGCTGGCGGAGCTTTTCCGCCAGGATGAACTGGACCCGGATCTGGCGCCGGTGATGTCCTACATCTCCCTCACCCGGCCGGGAGTGGGGCGGGGTCCCCATGCCCACCGCCACCAGACGGATTATTTCTGCTTCCCCGGGCCTGGAGACTTCCGGGTGATTCTTTGGGACCAGCGCCCGGAGAGCCCGAGCTACGGCGCCCGGCAGGAATTCCATCTGGGGGAGAGTTGCCCGGGTATTCTTCTGGTGCCCCCGGGAGTGGTGCATGGTTACCTGAACATTGGTGGGCAGATGGGCTTGGTAATCAACTGCGCCAATCGCCTTTACCGGGGTCCGGGGCGGCAGGAGGAGGTGGACGAAATCCGCTATGAGGATGACCCCGACTGTCCCTTCCGGCTGGAGTAAGGAGATAGTGAAGGTACTGATCACCGGCGCGGCCGGGCAACTGGGACGGGCCCTGGTGCAGGAACTGGCGCACCGGGAGGGGGAGGTGGTGGCCACCGACCTGGCGCAAATGGACATCACCGACCGGGACGCCCTCTGGCGCCGCCTCTCGGCCCAGCGGCCGAACTTGGTGATTAACGCGGCCGCGGCCACCCGGGTGGACGACCTGGAGGCCGACCCGGACCTGGCCTTCAAGGTCAACGCCCTGGGGCCCCGGAACCTGGCCGCGGCCTGCCGGCGTCTGGGGAGCAAGCTGGTGCACGTCTCCACCGATTACGTCTTTGACGGGGCCAAGCCCGGCCCCTATGTGGAGTGGGACGAGACCCGGCCCCAGTCGGTTTACGGGTTGAGCAAACTGCTGGGGGAGACCCTGGTGCGGGAGCAGTGCCCGGACCATTTTATTGTCCGCACCGCCTGGCTCTATGGCCTGCCGGGCCCCAATTTCATTACCGCCATCCTGGCCCGGGCCCGGCAGGGCCAGGAACTGAAGGTGGTGGACGATCAGCGGGGCACTCCCACCAGCGCCCTGGCCCTGGCGCCGCAGCTCCTGGCCCTGGCGGAAACCGAGGCCTTCGGCACCTACCATGCCACCTGCCAGGGGGAGGCCACCTGGTATGAATTTGCCTTACAGATTCTCGGCAAGGCAGGACTTGACGTGCCGGTGAGGCCCTGCACCACCGGGGAATACCCCCGGCCGGCGCGGCGGCCGGCCAACTCAGTTTTGGAGAACCGCCTGCTTAAGCTGCAGGGGCTGGACCTGATGCCCTCCTGGCAGGAGGCCTATCACCGCTTCTGGGACTTGTACGGGGAGCAGTTATGAGGGTGGTGTTGGTAACGGGCGGGGCCGGTTTCATCGGCGCCAATTTTGTCCATTATCTTAGACGGCAGCGCCCGGAATGGCAGATCATCAATCTGGATCTCCTTACCTATGCCGGGAATCCGGAAAACCTGGCCGCGCTGGAAGGAGACCCCGGACACATCCTGGTACCCGGGGACGTGGCCGACCGGGAATTGGTGGCCTCCTTGTTCGGCCGCTATCCCATCACCCGGGTGGTGCATTTTGCCGCGGAGACCCACGTGGACCGGTCCATCATGGACCCCGGGGTCTTTGTGCGCACCAACGTCCTGGGCACCTTTACCCTGTTGGAGGCGGCCCGCCATGCCTGGCAGGGGCTTAAAGGGGAAGATCCCCGCTTCCTGCACATCAGCACCGATGAGGTGTACGGTTCCCTGGGCCCCAAGGACCCCGCGTTCACCGAGGCGACGCCATATGCACCCAACAGTCCTTATGCGGCCTCCAAGGCGGGCGCGGATTTTTTGGTGCGCTCCTATTTCCACACTTACGGCTTTCCGGCCCTGATTACCAACTGCTCCAACAACTACGGCCCCTACCAGTTTCCGGAAAAGCTCATCCCCTTTGCCCTCAGCCAGGCCCTGGCGGGGAAACCCGTGCCTATTTACGGCACCGGCACCAACATCCGGGATTGGATCTATGTGGAAGACCATTGCCGGGGTGCGCTGCTGGTGCTGGAGCAGGGGCGTCCGGGGGAGACTTATAACCTGGGGGGCAAGCAGGAGAAAGCCAACCTGGAATTGGTGCGCCTGCTCCTGAAACTGCTCCGGGAAATGCGTCCGGACCTGGGTAATCCGGAGGAACTGATAACCTTTGTGACTGATCGCCCGGGGCATGATTGGCGCTATGCCTTGAATACCGCCAAGATAGAGGGGGAGCTGGGCTGGCGGCCCCAGGTGGATCTGGAGGAGGGGCTGAGGCGCACCCTCTCCTGGTATCTGGCCCATCAGGATTGGCTGGAACGGGTGCGCTCCGGAGCTTACCGGGATTATTTGCGCCGGCAATATGGCGCGGCCGTGGTTTAGAAGACCGTTTTCGGTTTCCGGTTTTCGGTAGGAGGGTTATGGATTCGCAGTCTTCCCTCCAGGCGGGGCGCAGCGCAGGCTGAAGCCCGCGGCTACCGGGCTTGGAACTTGGAACTTTTCAAGGCAGGATGATGAAAGAACAGCCCCTGATCCTGTTGGTGGATGACGACCCTGCCATTTTGGAGCTGATGCGGGAGATCCTGCGCTCCAGCTCCTACGGAGTCGATGTCGCCCGCAACGGCCGGGTAGCAGTGGAGCGGCTCAAGAAGACCCGCTATGACCTGGTGCTCACCGACATGGTGATGCCGGAGATGCAGGGTCTGGACCTGCTCCGATACGTGCGTCTGCATCATCCGGAAACGCTGACCATCGTCTTTACCGGTTATGCCAATTACCAGGACGCGGTGGCCGCGGTGAAGCTGGGGGCCTTTGATTATCTCACCAAGCCTTTGCGGGCCGAGTTCCTGCGTCACGCCATTGACCGGGCCTTGGAATTTCGCCGCCTCACCCGGGCGCAGCAGGACCTGGAGATGGTGTTGCAGGGCGCCGAGTCCTTAGGATGGCAGGCCCTGGAGCTGGTTTCCAATACCCCGGAAGCCGCGGTGCTGACCGCGCTCCGGGAGGAGGCCCGGGAAGAAGAGGACCTCAAGAAAGCGGGCCGGCGCTTCCTGGAGGCGAGCCGGCAACTAGTGGGCGCGACCCACGGGTCCATCTTTCTCTTTAAACCCGCGTTGGGGCAATTTTGCGGCTTGGCGGCCATGGGGCACAACCAGGAATACCGGGCCGGGTTAAAGGTGCCCGCCAACTCCGGGCTCATGGGCTATCTGGCCACCCACCCCCGTCCCTTGTTGGTGGCCGATCTGCGGCAGGATTCCCGCTTTCCCATGACCCCCGGCCGTGAAGGCTATCGCAGTGACAGTCTCATGCTTATCCCGCTGCTGGGCCGGAAATTTTGGGGGGTGATAAATCTTACCGACCGGGAGGATGGTAAGTCTTTTACCTTCCGGGACCTGTTCCTGGGGTGGCTCCTGGGCCGGCTACTGGTGGAGATCCTGGAAACCCGCCAGGACCAGCAGCCGACGGACCAATTTGCTTCCCCCGCGGCCTTGGTCCATGAGCAGGTGCCGGTGGCGCTGGCCGTCCTGGATGAGGATCTGAAGATCGTCCAAACCAACCCGGCCCTGGAGGTCCTCCTTGGGACTGAGGGAAAGGTGCTGGAAGGACAGGAGTTCTTCCAGCTTTTGGGACTCGATCCCCAGACCCGGCAGGAGTTGGGGGATTCCTTTCAGGGCGCCTTGTCTGGCCGGGAGCAGCGGAAGATCTCAGTGCAGGCCCTCCCCGACGGTCGGACCGAGCGGCTTTTGGAAGTGAAGATGGTGCCCATTCCCGGGAAGGAGGGGATTACCCAGGGACTGGTACTGATGGAAGACGTGAGTGAACTGGAGCAACTGCGGCAGCGCCTCCGTCTCTTCGAGCACCTGGCCATCATGGGGAAGCTCAGCCTCTGTGTGGCCCATGAGCTGAATAACCCCCTGGACGGCATCCGCCGTTATCTCTCTTTGGCGGTGATGAAGAAAGAACAGCCCCAGGAGGTGGAGCGATATCTGGCTGAGGCCCTCAATGGCCTGGAAAAGATGGCCTCCAGCATCAGGTCGTTGATGGCCTCCGCGGAGCCGCTGAAGACGTCCCGGAGAAGGGATAACCTCCAAAACCTGCTGCAGGATGCGGTGAAGATCATGATGTTTCAGGCCAGCGACCAGATGGTGCACGTTACTCTCAACCCCCCCCGGGAGTTGCGGCAGGTGAAAATCGAGGGGGACCTTTATCATGTTTTCCTCAATGTCATCAAAAACGCCCTCCAGGCCATGCCCCAGGGAGGCCACTTGCATATCGGCGGCCTGCTCCATCCCCAGGAGATGGAGATTGTCTTCGAGGATACCGGGAACGGCCTCTCTTCCCAGGAATTGGCCCAGATCTTCCAGCCTTTCTATTCCACCAAAAGGGGGGCGCAGGGGTTGGGCCTGGGATTGCCCATCTGCCAGAAGATTTTGGAGAGGCATGGGGGGCGGATGGAGGTAACCAGCCAGCCCAGGCAGGGTACCAAGGTCAGCATCTTTCTGCCCAAGCAGGTTCATAGGGAGGGCCGGGTCCATTAAAGATCTCCTGATCGTGGATGATGATCCTTTGGTTTGTGATTCCCTGCAAGAAATGTTTCTTTTGGAGGGGTATCAGTCAGATACGGCCCTGGATGGGGATCAGGCCCTGGCCAAATTACAGGAAGAGCCCTTCCGGGTCATCCTTTCGGACATCCAAATGCCCGGGGTCAATGGCCTGGAACTCCTCCGGGAGTTGAAGGGCCGTTCCCCGGACACCCCCGTCATTTTCATTACCGGCCACGGCCACATCGACGACGCGGTGGAAGCCATCAAATTGGGGGCCTATGACTACCTGACCAAGCCCATTGATGACCTGCGCCTGAAGCTGACGCTGCGCCGGGCCTTGGAACAGGTGGAACTCCAAAGCTCATACCAGTCTTTGAAAAAGCGTTTCCGGCCTTGGGAGTTGGCGGAGAACCTGGTGTTTAAGGACCGGAAAATGAGCCTGCTTCTGGAGCTGGTCCACACCGTTGCCGATACCCTGGCCACGGTATTGATTAGTGGTGAATCCGGCACCGGCAAGAACATGCTGGCCCGGCAGATTCATGACCACTCCTCCAGGCGGGAGTGCCCCTTTGGCCAGATTAGTTGCGGGGCTCTGTCGGAAACCCTTCTGGAGAGCGAACTCTTCGGGCACGTGCGGGGAGCCTTCGCCGGGGCAATCCGGGACAAGCAAGGCAAATTCGAGGAAGTCCAGGGAGGCACCATCTTTCTGGACGATATCAATCATGCTTCCCCCAATCTGCAGATGAAGATCCTGCGGGTCCTTCAAGAGAGGGTCATAGAGCGGGTGGGGGGAAACACCCCCATCCCGGTGGATGTGCGGATCATCACTGCTACCGATGTCTCTCTCCAAGAGGAGGTGGCCGGCAATAACTTCCGGGAAGATTTATATTACCGGATTAACGTAGTCAACCTTAACATTCCGCCCCTGAGGGAGCGTCTAAGCGATATTGAACCCTTGATGGAGCATTTTATCCAGCGCTTCAACCAGAGTCATCGCCGCCAGATCAAGGGATTGGCCAGGAGTGCGTTGCAGCTCTGCCTGCGTTATCCCTGGCCCGGGAACGTCCGGGAACTGGAAAATGTGATGGAGCGCGCGGTTCTTCTGAGCTCCGGAGAATTCATCGTCCCGGAGGCGCTGCCCCCGGAGATTAAAGCGGCTGGACAGATGGGGACGCCCGGGGGCAGGGATCTCTCCCTGGAAGAAGCCCGGGACCGGACAGAGAGACAGGTTTTGTTGGAGACTTTGGAACGCTACCAATGGAACCGGCAGCTCAGCGCCACGGCTCTGGGCATCAGCCGCACCACCCTGTTCAATAAGATGAAGAGGTTGCAGCTTTTTGATCCCCGGCGGCAAACCGGTGCTTTTTCATCCGCCAATCCCCTCCAGATTCTCCAAAGCTGATAAGGAACGCGGGCTGGCAATGCACTAATAGGGTGCTTATAATTCCCCGGGACAGGTGATTGATGGTTTATCCCCGCAGGAGGCGGACGGATGGTTTACTCCTATGAGACCTTGGTAACCTGGGACCGGGAGCATCTCTGGCACCCCTTCACCCAGATGCAGGGCTTCCGGGAAGAGGAACTGCTGATCATCATCCGGGGCGAAGGCGCATATCTCTATGACCATCAAGGCCGGCGTTATCTGGACGGGGTTTCTTCCCTATGGACCAATGTCCACGGCCATGGCCGCCCGGAAATTGATCTGGCCGTAAAAGAGCAACTGGAACTGGTGGCCCACAGCACTTTGCTGGGCCTCGCCCACCCCCCGGCCATTGTTCTGGCCCGGGCCCTGGCGGAGGTAACCCCGCCGGGGCTCACCAAGGTCTTTTACTCCGACAGCGGCTCCACCGCGGTGGAAGTGGCCCTGAAGATGGCCTTTCAGTACTGGCAGTTGCGGGGTATCCCCCGGAAGCAACGCTTTCTAAAACTCAGCGGCGCTTATCACGGCGACACCCTGGGAGCGGTCTCCGTGGGCGGCATTACCTTATTCCACGATATTTTCCGGCCCCTGTTGTTTGAGACCCTGGAGGCCCCGGCCCCTTACTGTTACCGCTGCCCCGAGGCCAAAGACTGCCGGGAGCAATGCCTGGAGCGGCTGGAAGAACTGGTGGCCGCGCACCATCAGGAACTGGCCGCGCTGATTCTGGAGCCGGTGATGCAGGGAGCCGCGGGCATGATCCCCCAACCCCCCGGTTATCTGGCCCGGGCCCGGGAAGTGACGCGGCGCTACGACGTGCTGCTCATCGCTGACGAGGTGGCCACCGGCTTCGGGCGCACCGGCCGGATGTTCGCCTGTGACCAGGAGGAGGTGAGCCCCGATCTCCTGTGCCTGGCCAAGGGCATCACCGGGGGTTATCTGCCCCTGGCCGCGACGCTGGCCACCAACGAGATTTATCAGGCTTTCTTGGGGGAATTCCAGGAATTCAAAGCCTTTTTCCACGGCCATACATATACCGGCAATCCCCTGGCCGCGGCCGCGGCTCTGGCCAGTCTGGAGATCTTTCAGAAAGAGAAAGTGATGGAGTCTCTGCCTGCCAAGATTGCAAGGCTGAGCCACCTGTTGGCCGAGATGCAGGCTAACCCCCACGTGGGGGATATCCGCCAGCGGGGGTTGATGGTGGGCATTGAGCTGGTGCAGGACCGGGAGACCAGGGAGTCTTTCCCACCGGCCCGCCGCACCGGCCACCGGGTAATCCTGGAGGCCAGGAAACGGGGGATCATCCTGCGGCCCCTGGGGGATGTGGTGGTCCTCATGCCCCCTCTGTGCATCTCCCTGGAGGAGATAGACACCCTGGCCCGGATAACCTACGAGTCCATTTGCCAGGAGGTAAACAGAGGCTAGGGAGGTGGCGGGCTAAGGTCCGTGGCCGCAGCCTGGTCCCGCTCTGCCGCGCCTCCCGCTTCCCACCCAAATCGAACTAGTGATAAAAAAACTATTACGGTGTAATGAGGGGAAGTCTATGACCGGATGAGGGGGCCACAGGGTCCTATCCCTTGTCCTCAAAATGCTTCCGGCAAAATAGTAATGCGACAGGGAAGAGGTCCTAGTCTGCATGGCCTCGAGTAATAAATTTGGAAATCTTTTATTTTTAAACTATTTCCTTTAACCATCTTGTGGTAATGTGACGATATCAAGGAAGAGAAAAGCATTATAGTGCTTAATATGGGTGACAATCACAAGGAAGTGCTGCGAAAACTCGACGTCCTGGTGGTGGACGACATTTCCGCAGTGCGCAACATCCTGGCCCAGATTCTCCGCAACCTGGGCGTGGAAGGTCGCATTGATGCGGCCGCGGACGGTTTGGAAGCCTGGGAAATGATGCAGGCCTCTCAATATGATGTAGTGATTTGCGATATCCGCATGCCCCGGATGAACGGGCTGGAACTCAAAAGGCTCCTGCGGGCCACCCCCCGTTTCGCGGAGATGCCGTTTTTGATGATTACCGGCGAGGTTTCTGAAGAGATGATGGCCCTGGCGGTGGAAAGCAAGCGGGACGGCTATCTGCTCAAACCTTTTCCCAGTGCCGTATTGGCAAAATTGTTACTTAAATTGTTGGGTAAGACCGATAATATTTAGTATGCGCCTCCGGGGCCCAGCCCGGCGGAGACCAAGGCTCTCGGGTTAAGGAGAAAGACATGGATCCGGAATGGAAACAGGGTCTGCAACAGGCCCAGGAGAAAATCGAGGCCATCGGCTTCTTCGCCGCCATAGGCATGCATTTTTCCGAATCCACCCCGCTTTTGAGTGAAGATTTGGGAGATCATGTTAAGGGCACTCCCTGGGAAAGGTTCTCTTCCATTGATCAATGCCTAAAAATGATCCATGAACTGGCCGCCAAGGCCTGGCGTAACTTGGAAAATATTGCGGCTTTGGTGGAGCCCCAAATAGGAGAAGAAAAAGATCCTGAAAGAGAGATGATAAATCAGGAAGAAACCATACTCCTGACAGGTCTTCCCTCACAATTCCAAAGTATAGCGGGCGAGGTCATACTTCTCAAGACCATGGGCGAGTCCATTGTGGCCCTGGCGGAAGATGGCAAACAGGTACGGGAATTGGACCATTCCCAGGTCAAGTCCTTGGGCGAAATGATCATCAACGCCGCGATCACCATTAATAAAAATCTGCAGGAACAGAAAGAAAAGATTAACCAGGAAGACCCCCGGAGAGAGATGGAAAAGCAGAAGGCCAAACCGTTGGCTTTGATCCGGGAGGAAATGAGCAGCATTAAGGCCTTTGGGTCTTCCCTGGCGGCCATGGGCACGACCTCCCAGGTTAACCCCCGGCAGATTGAGACCATCGGGCAGTTGATCGTCAACTTGGCCGATAAGGTAACGGAGAAGTTGAATGGGTCTTCAAGGGGCGCCGTCTTTTAAGGCTTCCTCCCCCACCCCTTAAGTTTTTCAGCCTGGCAATCCCGGCGCAAATTTCCCCACTAGCCGCCGGGACCCACTTTTCCCCCCCTTGAGTGCTTAACTAGACCTTGCCTTTGCCGGCAGCCGGGCCGTCTGGCCGTCCAGGGGGAACCTCCTCGCGTTGACAAAGAGGATGAGTTTGGGGTATCAAATAATGGTTCGAAACGCTTTCCAGGGGGTCCCGACTCACCGTGGTTGATCAGGAAACCAGCAAGCCTGCAGAGGTTCAGCCTCCAATCCAGAAAAAGACCCGGCTGCGTAATGCCGGTAAAAATCTTCTGCTGGTCTTTTTAAGCCTGGTGTTGGCCCTGGGTTTGGTGGAGATTGCCCTGAGGATTTATAATCCCCTGGGCTTCAGCATCAAAGGCTATAAGATCATCCTGCCCTCCAACAAGCAGGAAGTCATCCATCACAGCAGTTGCAGCAAGTTGGACCGGATAGTTTATTTGCACCGGAATTCCCTGGGAATGCGGGGGGATGAACCACCCGGGGACTGGGACCGGTGGTTGAGTATCGTGGCTGTGGGGGGGAGCACGACCATATGTTTTGAGCTGGCTGATAACAAGACCTGGGTCCATGTCCTGGGAGAGAAATTAAAAAATAATTTCCAGAGATTATGGATAAGTAATGCCGGTCTGGCCGGTCATTCCACCTTCGGCCATATTATCCTGATGGAAAATTTTGTGGTGCAGTTGAGGCCCAAGGTCGCGATTTTCCTGGTGGGGGTAAATGATATCGGCGTAGATGATATCAAAAGGGTTGATAAAAATCTCAACAAAGGGCTTAGATGGGAATCCTTCCGTTCCCTGGAAAGATTTGCGGGCGCCTTAGCGGATCAAAGCGAGGTGGCGGCTGCCGTTCTCAATCTGAAAAGGTATTATTTCCCGAAGGTTACCTGGGCGCCGCCCCAGCGGGAAGTCAACTTGAACACCGAACCTCTCCTGGATATGCCCGAGGAGACCAAGACGGCTCTCTATCAGCAACATGCGGCCAAGTATCCCCGGCCTTATGAAATGCGGCTGCAAGCGTTGGTGCAAATTTGTCGGGCAAACCACATACTGCCCGTGTTGATGACCCAGCCGGCCCTTTATGGGCCTGGCCGCGATGACGTGACCGGAGTCGACCTTTCCCAGATAAAGGTTTGGGAAGGCATCAATGGCGGGTTTTATTGGAGTATTTTGGAACTCTATAACGAAGTCACCAGGAAGGTGGCCCGGGAAGAGAAGGTTTTACTGATTGACCTGGCCCGGGAACTCCCCAAGAGCTCCAAATATTATTACGACTTTATCCATTACGATAATGTCGGCGCGGCAAAGGTGGCCAGCATCATTTACCAGCATCTCGAACCCTACCTGGCTCAAAAATTTCCCCAGCAACTCCGAACTGCCGCCAGCAGTGGAGGCAAATAGTGGGGGACCCCGTGCCGGAGGAACTTTAGCATCAGCGGCGCGACCCGCCGGCAGGTTCGCCGGGGTGTGTCTTTCTCAGTGATCAGGCCGACGATTCCTTATTTCTAAGGCACTGCATGGATTTTCAAAAAACGCCACACCAAGAGAAACATCGCCTGGCCAATCTCGGGAAGAATCTCTTTTTAATATTGATCAGTCTGGTTGTCGCCCTGGGCGTCGTGGAAGTCGCCCTCAGATTTTATAATCCCCTGGGGTTTAGAATTAAAGGGGACACCATCGTCTTGCCGGTCAACCGCACCGACGTGGTCCACCATCGCCATTCGGCGAAGCTGGATCAGGTGATCAAGGTGCATCGGAATTCCCTGGGGTTCATGGGCGAGGCCCCCCCGCCCGATTTTGCCCAGTGGCTGACCATTCTGGCCATCGGTGGCAGCACCACGGAATGCCTGGAACTGAGCGATGATAAGACCTGGCCCCTGGCCCTGGGGGCCAACTTAAAGAAAAGTTTTGGAAAATTGTGGATTAATAATGCCGGGCTGGCCGGCCATTCCACTGTCGGCCACCTAATTTTGATGCAAGACTATGTCTTAAAAATAAAACCCAAGGTGGTGTTGTTTTTAATAGGGATTAATGACATCGGCCTGATAAGGACTGCTGAATTTGAGACCAGAATGATCAAGAAAATATCTTTCCGTTCTTTGGAAGGTTTCCTGACGGGCATGGCCAATTACAGCGAAGTCTTCGCCGCCATCCTCAACCTGAAGAGATTTTATTTCCCCAGGGTAACCATTAGAATCGTACATGAAGAAATAGACCTCAAAACCGTTGCCACCGCGGACGTGCCGCCGGCGGCCCGGGCCGCCAAGATCCAACTATACCGGGAGAAATACCTGGGAGCCTTTAAACAGAGGCTCAATAAACTGGTGCAAATTGCCCAAAGCCATGACATCATCCCGGTTTTGATCACTCAACCGGTGCTTTTCGGAAATCTGCAGGACCCGGCCACCGGGGTCAATTTGGCAAAGGTGGAAATCGGCGAGGATATGGACGGCGAGTTGGCCTGGAAGGTGTTGGAGCTTTATAATGACACCACCAGGAATGTGGGCCAGGAAGATGGGGTGTTGGTCATCGACTTGGCCCGGAAGATGCCGAAAACCTCAATATATTATTATGATTTCATGCATTTTACCAATGGCGGTGCCGAGAAAGCAGCAGAGATCGTCTCTCAGGAACTCCAGCCCTACCTGGCCCGGAAATTTCCGGGCTATGTCCTATCCGGGGGCAGTCGGGGCGACAAAAATTAGAAATTATCAGAACGCCGGTAAACCCTAGTCTGTCATCCTGAGCGAAGCGAAGGATCTAGATTCTTCGGTCGCTTCGCTCCCTCAGAATGACAGGTCAGGGATGTTCGCAGAGGTCTCCTAACTCCGATCCTCCCGGCTTATCCTGCCTTTATTCTCTGCGCTTGCGGAGATAAATCTCCACCTTCTGCAGATCCTCCGGGGTGTCCACTTCCAGGGTATCCCCGGTGGTCTCCACGATCTGGATGGGAAAGCCGTGTTCCAGGGCCCGGAGCTGTTCCAGTTTTTCCGCGTCCTCCCAGCGGCCCGGAGGCAGGGTGACGAATTTTTGCAGGAAATCCACCCGATAGGCGTAGATGCCGATATGCTTATAAAAATAGGGGGCGTCGCCGTCCCGCCAGTAGGGCAGGGGGCTGCGGGAGAAATAGAGGGCCCGGTGATGCTGGTCAAAGACCACCTTGACCACGTTGGGGTTTAAGGCCAGCTCCAGGTCGTCCACCCGCAGGGCCGGGGTGGCCATGGCCGCGGCCGGGTCCTGGCGCAGGACCGCGGCCAACTGGCCGATGAGCTCCGGGGGAAAGATAGGCTGGTCCCCCTGGATATTGATCACCAGGTCATTAGGAGCCAGTCTGAGGAGCAGGGAAGCTTCGGCCAGGCGGTCGCTGCCGGAGGGATGGTCGGGCCGGGTGATGACCGCCTGCCCGCCAAAGCCGAGGACACAGTCCCGGATGCGCTCATCATCGGTGGCCACCCAGACCGCGTCCAATCCCGGCACCTGCCGGGCCTGCTCATAAACCCGCTGGATCAAGGGCCGGCCCAGAATGGACGCCAAGGGCTTCCCCGGAAACCGGGTGGAGCCGTGGCGGGCGGGGATGAGGGCGATGATTGGCATAGTGTGCAGATGCTAGGTTAAATATGAGTCAAAGCTGGTGTAATAAAGAAATCCTTTACCCAATTTCTTTTTCTGCAAAAGTCCCTTTTCGGATAGTTCGTTTAGATCGCTTCTGGCTGTTCCATATGAAACTTTGAATATTTTTTGGTATCTTCTGGTAGTAATATTTTTTTGATCTTGATCTATCAATATTTTAATTAATTTCTTTTGCCTCTTATTGAGATAAACTCCCTTCAAATATAGACTCTTAGAAATTCTGTTTGATGTATATTTCTTTGCTATCTTATCCAATATTTCATCAATTGATTTCATAATGACATCAGCCGAATATAGCAGAAAATATGTCAAATCATTATCATAATCCTCTACCTCCTTGATTGCTTTATAATATTTTTCCTTTTGTTTGGCGATTAAAGCAGAAATAGAAAAATATTTAAAAAAATCATATCTATTTTTTAAGAGATAGAAATAGAAGAGCGCTCTTGCAGTCCTGCCATTACCGTCAAAAAAAGGATGGACATAGACAAGAAAGAAGTGAATGATTGAAGCTTTGACAATCGGATGAATAAAGTCCTCTTCAGATTGAGTGTTGACCCAAATAACCAGGTTGTTAATACTATCTTCAATTTTTTCTGCGGCCATGGGTTTAAAGATTACCGTATTGGCTTTATCTCTGATAAAAACATCATCATCTCTGAATTTCCCCGCGTATTCGGGGTCTTCCAGGGTGTCTTGAGTTATGATATGGTGCAGGTTAAGGATGAAATCGATACTAAAATCAGATTCGCGATTTTCTATTATGAACGTCATAGCTTGATGATTATTCTTCATCATCAATTCGTTTTTGTCTTTGGGGGTAAGGTTGCGGCGAACAAGCTCCTGGGCCCTCTTATGTGTGGTAAAGGCTCCTTCGATGATGTTGGAAGCCCAGGCTTCTTCTAAAATGGAGTCAAAGACTAACTCATTTTCAATTTCCGGTTTAATGTAACTATATAAGGAATCTTTGCCACGGCTGTCTATTTGATGGAGTTTAGCCTGGAGGGGTTTGGTATTGACGTACCAGAAGTTTCTCCCTTTCTCATCCTTCAATGCCAGGGGCTCTGCCTTGGACCTCCTTTCCTTCTGGATCTCCTGCCAAACCTCCGGCAAGGGAAATTCACCGGGCAGTCTGAAACCGATCTCTATCTTATTTAGGTATCGGTCCTGGAATGATTTATACAAACCGGCTGTATCCATGATTATTCCTGACTAATCTGACAGGTTATCGTATCAATTTCGTATCAATCGGGAACCATTCCGCGGTTTTCCAGTACGCCTATGTTCCTGATTATCGATGCGAAAACAGGTCAATCCGCGCATATCAAGAAAACCTTTTCACAGATTGCAAAGGTAAGCTATCTGAATTAGAAAGTTCTACTTATCAATTAATTTGCAATGGTATATCTTATTGATATATCTGCTAATTATATTTATTTATCGTAACAATTTCATATTAATCCAAAAAATAATTTATGTCAAATTTATTTCCCGGCCACAAATTCATTTGTGCACAAGCGCTTGACAAAAATGTTTTGCTGCTTATTCTTTTTTAAGTGATTTCTTAAAGTTAGCCAAGCAATGAGGGAGGTTCGGAAAATAATGGCAGTAAGATTGGACAAGTTAACCTACAAAGCCCAGGAGGCCCTGCAAGGCGCCCAGGATCTGGCCCGGCAACTGAGCCATCCCCAGATTGAGCCGCCCCATCTGCTGCGGACCCTCCTGGCTCAGGAAGAGGGGTTGATCCGGCCCCTCTTGAAGAAGATGGAAGTCGATCCCCAAAAGCTCATCCAGGGGGCGGAGGACCTCTTGACCCGGCTCCCCCGGGTCAGCGGCGAGGCCCAGGTCTATCTCTCCCCGGCTTTAAATAAGGTCCTGGACGAAGCCTTTAAACAGGCAGGCCAGATGAAAGACGAGTATGTCTCCACGGAGCATCTCTTCCTGGCCCTGGCCGCGGCTAAAGGCAGCGACGCGGGCCGCCTGCTGGCCGGCCAGGGGCTGACCCTGGACGCCGTACTCAAAGCCCTGGCGGAACTCCGGGGCGCGCAGCGGGTCACGGACCAGGCCCCGGAGGAAAAGTACCAGCCCCTGGAGAAATACGGCCGGGACCTGACGGAGATGGCCCGCTCCGGGAAGCTGGACCCGGTGATCGGCAGGGATAGCGAGATCCGGCGCATCATCCAGGTCCTTTCCCGGCGCACCAAGAACAACCCGGTGCTCATCGGCGAGGCCGGGGTGGGGAAGACCGCCATCGTCGAGGGACTGGCCCAGCGCATCGTCAACGGCGACGTGCCCGAGAGCCTGAAGGACAAGCGGCTGGTGGCCCTGGACTTAGGGGCGCTCATCGCCGGGGCCAAGTTCCGGGGGGAGTTCGAGGACCGGCTCAAGGCGGTGCTCAAGGAAGTAATCGAGGCCGAAGGCAAGATCATCATGTTCATCGATGAGATGCACACCCTGGTGGGCGCGGGGGCCGCGGAAGGAGCCATAGACGCGTCCAACATGATTAAGCCGCCCCTGGCCCGGGGGGAATTGCACTGCGTGGGGGCCACCACCATCAACGAATACCGCAAATACATCGAAAAGGACGCGGCCCTGGAGCGCCGTTTCCAGCCCATCATGGTGACGGAGCCTTCGGTGGAGGACACCATCGCCATCCTTAGAGGCCTGAAGGATAAATACGAAGTGCACCACAAGGTTAGGATCAAGGACAGCGCCATCGTCGCGGCCGCGACCCTGTCGCATCGCTACATCACCGACCGGCGTCTCCCGGACAAGGCGGTGGACCTGATCGACGAGGCGGCTTCCAAGCTGCGCATGGAGATCGACTCCCGCCCCGGGGAGATCGACGAAATCGAGCGGAAGATCACCCAGGAGGAGATCGAACGGGAGGCCCTGAAACGGGAGCAGGACCCGGTCTCCCAAGAGAGGCTCGCCAAAATCGAAAAGAGCCTGGCGGACCTCAAGGAGCGGAGCACGGCCCTGAAGGCCCGCTGGCAGAAAGAAAAAGAGGTCATCAGCCGCATCGGGGCCATCAAAGAAGCGATTGACAAAAACCACACGGAAACGGCCCAGGCGGAACGCCTCGGGGACCTGGCCCGGGCCGCGGAACTGAAATACGGGACCATGCTCAACCTGCAAAAGGAGTTGGAGACCGAATCCCACAAGCTGGCAGAGATCCAGCAGGAAGGGGCCATGCTCAAGGAAGAGGTGGACGCGGAGGACATCGCCGAAGTGGTCTCCAAGTGGTCCGGCGTCCCGGTGACCCGGCTCCTGGAAGGGGAAATACAAAAACTCCTGCACATGGAAGAACGCCTGGCCGCCCGGGTGGTGGGTCAGGAGGAGGCCATCACCGCGGTGTCCAACGCGGTGCGCCGGGCCCGCTCCGGCCTCCAGGACCCCAACCGGCCCCTGGGATCGTTTATCTTCCTGGGCCCCACGGGCGTGGGCAAAACCGAGTTGGCCCGGGCCCTGGCGCAGTTTTTATTCGACTCCGAGCAGGCCATGATCCGCCTGGACATGAGCGAATACATGGAAAAGCACACGGTCAGCCGCCTCATCGGCGCGCCCCCGGGCTACGTGGGCTACGAGGAGGGTGGCCAGCTCACGGAGGCGGTGCGGCGGCGGCCCTACTCCGTGGTCCTCTTCGACGAAGTGGAGAAGGCCCACCCGGAGGTCTTCAACGCCCTGCTGCAGATCCTGGACGACGGCCGCCTCACCGACGGCCACGGCCGCACCGTGGATTTCAAGAACACCATCGTCATCATGACCTCCAACATCGGCAGCCAGTACATCGCCGAGGTCACGGATGAGGCGCAGATGCGGACTAAGGTCATGGAGGCCCTGAAGCTCCACTTCAAACCGGAGTTTTTGAACCGGGTGGACGATATTCTCATCTTCCACCGCCTGAGCAAGGAGCAACTGAAGGAGATCGTCACCCTGCAGATCAGGCGGTTACAAAAACTCCTGGAGGAGCGGCAACTGCACCTGGAATTGACAGATAAGGCGAGGGACTTCCTGGCGGACGCGGGCTACGACCCGGTGTACGGGGCCAGGCCCCTGCGCCGGGCCATCCAGCACTACTTGCAGGATAAGCTGGCCCCCATGCTCCTGGAAGGTAAGTTCAAGGAAGGGGATACCATCCTGGTGGATGGGGATAAGGAGGAATTGACTTTTAAGAGTAAATGAGGGAAGCAGGATAAAGGTGCGATAAGCAAGAAGGCCGGAGCTTTGCTCCGGCCTTTTTATCCAGGCATACTCCACTGCGTGGAGGGTTGGGGGAGGGCCTACGGCCCTTAGCCCCCGATAGATGATTATTTGGGGGCTCCGGTGGTTTGGGCCGGCGCGGCGTTGCCGGCTGTGCTGCCCGGCTGTACCGCATCATCCAGGGTGAGGACGTACATGCCCATGGCCGCCAACATCAGGCCCAGGGCCAGCCACACCCGCCAGTCTTTATGCAGACCTTTCCCGGGAGGCTTTTTCTCTGGGTGATGTGCATGCTGCGAGTGTTTCGAGTGCTTCATTCCTTTCCCTCGCGTAGATGGTAGTAGACTCAGATTATCATAATAATTCTCTCTTGAGGAAGAATCGGCAGAAAAGAGGAAGACAATAGTTTATATGTCTCCCCCTGCCCGCATCAAACCCCATAATCCTGGGCCAGGGTTTTTAACCGTCCCATTAACCGTCCATAGGCTTTGAAAAGCGCAGGCAGTTCCCGGACGCGGTATTTGCCCATGAGCCTGATCTGGTTTTTGAGCGACCGGGAACGCTTAAAGAGCTGGGCCAGTTCCTGGTAGAAGTCCTTAAGGGGCAGGGTGGTGGGCAGGAGGGTGTGAAAGAAGTCGAAATAGTCGTAATTGGCGGTGATTAGTTGATCCTTGACTTCGTCATACAGGTCGGTCCCCGGCAGGGGGGTCAAAACCGAAAAGCCGATAAAGCTGAGGTCCAGGTCCAGGCAGCACTTCCGCAAGTCCGCGAAGTCCCGGCGGTCGAATTCGGGGCGGACCATGAACATGGGCCAGATATCGAGGTCCAGGGCCTTGAGTATTTGTAGAGCCCGGACATTGTTGGCCACGGTGGCGCCCTTGCGGATCAGCTTCAGGTCCGCGTCCCGCATGAATTCCAGGCCCACAAAGACCCGCTCCAGGCCGATTTTCCGCCATTGCTCCAGCAATTCCGGATGCTTGACGATGGTATCGCTGCGGCCGTAGAGGAAATAGCGTTTTTTGATACCCGCGCGTTGAATGAGGTCCGCCAGGGCGGCCATGCGTGGGGTATCCAGCAGAGATTCATCATCCGCAAAGAAGACATATTTCTCTTGGATGGCGCTCAACTCCTCCACCAGGCGCTCCGGTCGGCGGGTGAGATAACGCCCCCCGGTGAGTTTCCACAGGGCGCAGAACTGGCAGCGGAAGTGGCAGCCCTTGGAGGTGCGGATGGAGGCCAGGGGCCGCATCCATTCGCTGAAGTAGGATTGCCGGTAAGCATGGGTGAGGTCCCGCCGGGGAAAGGGCAGGGCGTCCAGGTCGAAGCCTTCATCACTTTGGTGGATCAGTACCGCGCCGTTTTCCAGGAGGACGGCGCCGGGAATATCCGCCAGCGCCTTTTTTTTCCCCAGGCGGATAACGGCCTCCCGGAAGGGAAAGACGCCTTCGCCCCCAATAATGACATCTATGAACGGGGTATAAAAATCCTCGGGCCTGACCGTGGCGTGGTGGCCGCCGACCATGGTCACCACTTCCGGGTAACAAGTTTTGATTTGCTGAAACAGCCTGTTCACCGTGTTGACGTGGACGGTATAAGCAGTGATGCCTACCACCTCCGGCCGATAATCGGCCAGGACTGCATCGAGATCGGGATCGAGGCGCATATCCAGGATGCGGACGTCGTGATCAGAGGCCACGCCCGCGGCTAGGTATTCCAGGGCCAGGGGCTCGAAGATGGAAAAATCCTCGCCTCCCAGGGCCTGGGCCGGTTTGGCGGGTTGGATGAGCAGGATTTTCATGGATTCCTCTTGTTAAGTTACGCAACGTACAATTTTCTATCGGTGGAACAGCCTTTCCAGGCTGTGTCGAAACCATACGCCCAGGCTAGAAAGCCTGGGCCAACATGACTTTCTATTAACCGTTAAGAACGATGCCTTGGAGGTACTGCGCGGTCATCGCGGCTAGCACCTCCGTCACCATCTCCACGCTCATGCCCGACTCCCGGAAAAGCAGGATGAGCGCGCCGAGATACAAGGAAAAGATCGCGCCCGCGGCCACAGTGGCGTCCACCTCCGGCCTGACAAGTCCCCGGCTCTTCCCCCCCTCGATCATGCCGGACAGAAACTGGATATACCTCTCGGACAGGTTGGTCATGTGCGGGGTTTCGCCCCCGGGCTCAAGGATGGTGTGGCGGATCAGAGCCCGGTAGAGGTTGCGGTTTTGATCGTAAAGCCTAAGGAACCCTTGGGCCAAGTGCAGCAAGCGGTCCAGGAGCCCCAGATCCTCAGGCATGGAGGCGATGAGCGCGGATAGGGCCTTTTCAATATCCCGGTAGAGGGCTTCTTCTAGCAGTGCGGTCTTGCTTTGGAAATGGACCACCACCGAGGCCGGGGAGACCCCGGCTTCTTGGGCGATATCCCGGATGGTGCAATCCTCCGGGCCCTTTTGGACAAAGAGCAGGCGTGCGGCCTTCAGTATCAGTTGCCGGGTTTCTTTTTTGGAGGCGGCGCGGCGGTTCATGATTATATTGAATCAGTTTATTAATTAAACATGTTTAATATAATTTGGTTTTTTGTCAAGGGAAAAATTGAGAGGCGCGGGGGAATCGGCAGGGAACCTGAATTAATGCGAAGCAGAGCTTCGCAGCCAAGGCGTTCCCCAGCGGAGCTTGGGAACGAGTAATACCCTGTTCGCTTAGAAATGAAACAAACTAACACGCTAACATATTGACATCACTCGTAGGGGCGGGTTTGAAACCCGCCCCTACAATGCGAACATGGTATAAGATGACTCAAATAACCAAAGATGCCAGCATCATGGACCGCCACGCACACACCACACATATTGGGCGCTGGTCTTAAGGGAGGGGAGCACGATGCCGTCGGCGAAATTCACGATCCAGGCGCCGTTGGCCCCGTTTAGGTAGCTACTCGATGACCAGTAGATGTCCGATTGTTCACTTGTGAACGGGTGGCCCGCCGGCAAGGCGGGACTAATTTTGCCATCATCGACCAGGCTTAGCAGTTCCCGGCGATTGGGCAGGCGCCAGTCACCGGCCTGGGAGCCGTCCGTGAGCCCGTGGTCACCGGACTTCAGATTGTTGGCGTCGCTCAGGGCCGTGTCCCAGGTTCTCTCGCCGAAGGCATTAGCATTTTTCATCCAGATCAGCTTGGTCAGGTTATCCGTCACGGTGCCGTTGTTATTGTCGGTAAAGCGCGGGGTGGGCCAGGCCACACCCTTCTGCAAGGCCCCATCGTCCCTCGTGCCATAGGAGGTGGTCTGCCCGGTCTTGGGGACCGGGGCAGGAACGGTGGCGGGACTATTGCCAAAGAGGGGGATAACCACACATTTTTTACCGACTGGTTGTGCATAAGCATCTGCACAGACCGTGCTCCAACCGGCCAACGCCAAAACCAGTGATAGGGAAATCAACAAGACTCTTCTCATGACCAGCCTCTCCCTTGATAATTCTGCTGGGTAAATTAATTGTGGTCCACTATAGACTCATTCTTTTTTTTTTTTCAATAATGATGGCATCGCAAAAGTCAAAATTTCAGAAAATCGTCAATTTAAGCGTCTGATTTCGTTGACAGCGGTTTGGGGAAATCAGCAATTTATTGCCTTTTTACGAGTGCATCAAACTAGGACCGAGATATTGGGGGAAGTTTTTGCAAAAATGAGGCCGCTGTAAAAACTGGTGGGAGAGGATCGTGTTTTATACCATGTTCGCTTTGAAATGAAACAAACCAACATGCTAACATATTGATATCACTTGTAGGGGCGGGTTTAAAACCCGCCCCTACAATGCGAACATGGTATTATGCCTGAAAAAGAAGGGCTGCCCCAGGAGAGGGAAGTGGAACAGGTGGAAGAGGTGGAAGCCTGTTTTAAGGAGTGGCAGCTTTACTCCAAGGCGGTGAACCATAATTATTTCTATCACCTGGAAGTCTATGCCCGGTTGTGCCTGCCAGCCTGAGTATTGCCCTGACGCAGCTAGATAATCCGGTCGCCGGGAGAGATGAGGAAGCTGGTGGAGATGGGCACCATGAAGCGGGCCAGGCTGCCGTCGTCGATGGACACGATGACCCGGATATCGCCCCCCGCCTGGGAATCCCAAAACGCGGTCCATTCGATCTGGTAGGTAACGCCGCTGGGGCCTTGCCTCTCCAATAACTGGGACTCACCGATGAGCTTTTGCCACTTGGGGTAGGACAGGGATTGCAGGTCCCTGGCGAATTCGTCCAACAGCTCTTGGGCTTCTTTTTTATCCATTTTGATCTTGTGCCAAAATTTTCACCCCCCCCGGGGAAAAAGAGGTGGACGGTGGAGGGTAAACATAACCCCGTATTAATGCGAAGCAGAGCTTCGCACCCAAGGCGTTCCCAAGCGGAGCTTGGGAACGAGAAGATTTTATACTGGCCTCAAGCAAGATTTATGATATTCAATGGTTCTTTCCATGAGCATTCGGAAAAAGGGCTTCACGTATTCTCTCAGCTTCTCTGCGGACTTCCTAAGGGGCAGTTCCTCGAAATAAGTATAAATATTATCTTCCAAATCAATATAACTAATAAATCCCCTCACCCAATCATCAAAAACAAATGCAACTTCAAGAGCTTTATTAAGATATGGCACAGGTGCCTTAAAATCAACTTCTCGATGGGCAACATATTTATCACGAAAGTTTTTCATATTATTCCAATATTCATTCCATGTTTGCTTATCAAAACCAACTTCTTTAAAGAGAGCCTGACGAAAGCTATCTTCTTCCTTTTTTGTTTCAGAATCGAAAAGATTTTTCCAATGTGTCGGATTAGATTTATCTGAGCCAAAAACCATACACCAATGAATACAAGCATCTCGGAGATGGGCGTCCATAGTATGCACCCAAAATTCTGATTGAATATTAAATTCTTTATGTAAATAGTTAAGCTCTCTCTGATAAATTAAATGATAAACAAATTTTTTAAGAATAGGTATTTGATGATTAAATACTTCAGAATTATAATGCATGGAATAATCCCTTCTATGTTTTACTATTTAAGATAACGTCTACAACAAGTGGCAGTAATATCCCCGCCTTGCCGGGGAGGAAGTAGTCAGTAACGCTGCGGGTCAGGCGGGTGGGTTCCAGGTTGTTTTCCACGATTACCGCGCCGTGGTCTTTGGCGATGTGAGGGAGGTAGTTGGCCGGGGAGACCTCCCCGGAGGTGCCGATGATCAGGAGCAGGTTGCAGGAGGAGGCCAGGTGCTCCGCCTCCTCCCGGGCCCTGGGGGGGATGGGTTCCCCGAAGAAGACCACGTCCGGGCGGATGAGGCCGCCGCAAAGGCAATAAAGGGGCGTCTGGGCAAAATCCAGGGTTTCCCGGGGATGCTGCCCCCGGCAGGTGTCGCAGACGAAGCGCAGGGCGTTGCCGTGGTATTCCACCACTCTCTGGCTGCCCGCGGCCTGGTGGAGGTTGTCCACGTTCTGGGTGATGATCCCCAGGAGCAGGCCCCGGGCCTCCAACTCCGCCAGGGCGAAATGCGCGGGGTTGGGGCGGGCCGTGGTGATGATCCGGTCCATCTCCTTCAGCAACTCCCAGACCTTGGCGGGGTTCCTCCGGAAGGCCTGGATGGTGGCGTACTCCATAGGGTCGAAGCGCTCCCAGAGGCCGCCGGGGCTGCGAAAGTCAGGGATGCCGGACTCCACGGAGATGCCCGCGCCGGTGAGGGCCAGGACATTGCGGCTCTGGAGGATTAATCCGGCCAGTTTGGGGGGTTGGAGCTTTGGCAATGGCCCTGTCCTCCTTGACTATCCTGATATTTTGGAGATGAAATTATCTCCATTTGCAGTTATGGTTATTATGGCTTTATTTGGATTCAGGCCTAGATGCTTCCAGGTCCCCATGAAGATGAGATCTCGCCTCCAGGAAATGCTACTGGATGTCCGTCAGGTTAATCCCCGGGCTTATTTTAATGCTTTTTGCGGATACGCGGCTTGGCTTTTCCGGGCGACCAAGCCCCGCGCCCTTCCCTGGAAACTGGATATCATCCTGACTAAAGCGTGCAATTTGCGGTGCACCTTCTGTATCTCCTATGATTCTTTAGGGGGCGATCGCTGGATGGATTTTTCGCTGTACGCGCGGATCGCCCGCAAGCTCTTTCCCTCGGCCCACAGCGTCTTTTTCTGCTCCGGCGGCGAACCTCTTTTATACCCCAGAATTCGGGAAGCCCTCAAGCTGGCGCAACGCCATCGGACTTTTACCTTCATGGTCAGCAACGGCACTCTCCTGGACCGGACCACCGCCCAGTGGCTGGCCGGGGACCAAAGTCTCCATGAGCTTACCATTTCTTTTGATGGAGCCAGGAAGGAGACTCTGGAGCGGATCAGACGCGGGGCCAGCTACGAGACCGTCCTGGGCAACCTCGATTATCTTGCCGCCCTGAAGAAGAAACAGGGCCTGACCTACCCCCGCTTAGCCTGCCATTATGTGATCATGAAGTCTAATGCCGAGGAATTGCCGGATATCTTTAAAATCTTCTGCCGATATGGCTTATACAAGGTCAGGGTATCGTACCTGAATGTCGCCAATGACCTCGACGTCCATGAGTCACTGTTCCATCACCAGGAATTGGCGGCCCAGGTTTTTGCGGAAAGCCAACGCCGGGCCCGGGAGTATGGAATTCAGTTGGAATTGCCGCCCTTGCCGGGGACAAGGAATCACCGGACCAGATGCCCGTATCCCTGGCAATTCGTAATGATCGAACCCGACGGCTCCATCAGGTTTTGCTATCGTTCCTGGTGTCAGCGCTTGGGCTTTTTTGGGGATGACTTCGAGTCCTTGTGGCGGGGGGAGAGTTACCGGCAGATTCGCCGGACGATGGACTCTCAAGCCCCCTATTATCCTTTTTGCCGGTATTGTCCGGACCGTCTGGGCTTTAGCCGGGAAACCGCCCACGACATGAGAATATATGCCGACTCCTATGCCATTTCCGGTTTGGAACACTTGCTAACGCCTTTCAACCGAAGGACCGAAGAGAACCTCAGTTCGTTTACCAAACTTTAGGCGAGCCCCGGAGCCCGCTGCTTTTCTCCCTTCCCCAAAGCCACTAGACTGGCTGTGCCGCCGACCACTTAGCTTTTTTCCTCTGTGCTCTCCGGATATCCCGGAGGCCCATCAGGATGAGGACCACGGCGAAGATCAGCCGCAGATTGGCTTCGCTGAGCAGGTGGGCCAGGTTGCCGCCCAGGTAGGTGCCGATCAGGATCCCGGGGATCAGGCCGGGAAGGACCCGGAGGACCACGTTGCCCAGCCGCCAGTGGGTGTAAGCGCCCACGGAGCCTCCGGGGACCATGGCCAGAAGGGAACTCCCCTGGGCGGTGTATTGGCTGTGGCCCACCAGGAGCACCAGGGCCGGGACCATGATGGAGCCGCCCCCTACGCCCATCATCCCGGAGAGAAACCCGGCCACCGCGCCGCTGATCAGGAGGGCGACGATCTTCCCCCAGCCGTTGGCCGGGTGGGAGAGGAACGCCAGGTGGGACAGATAGGGTTTGCTGATCAATAAGATGGAGACGCAGATGACGAAAATGCCAAAAGCCCTTTGGAGCTTCCATTCCGGCAGGGCGTTGGCGTACAGCGCGCCGAAGCGGGCGGTGAAGATGGCGGCCGCGGCCAGGAGAGCCCCGGCCAGAATATCCACCGAGCCTTGCAGGTAGTAGGTAACCGCGCCGGCAAGCCCGGTGAACACCAGGGCCATGAGGCTGGTGCCGTGGGCCTGGTGTTGGTCGAATTTGAAAAAGGCCACCATCAGGGGGATCATGACCACGCCGCCCCCCAGGCCCACCAGGCCGCCGAAGGCTCCGGCAATAAGACCGATTAAGAAACTCACCATGAAGATTTATGCACCTGTATTAAGGAAAGTTATGACCGGCGAATCCCGGCCCGGAACGTTCCAGACAAAGAAATAATTTTGTCATTTTTGAAAATTTACGCAACCCGGCTGTCCGGGTTAAAGCGAGGCCCGGGAAACCAGGGCCTGGGTTTTCCACTTGCCCCCAAAAGAAAAGGGCGACCCCAACGGGTCGCCCTTTGGCCCCTACGGTCTTCCCGCGTTCAGCAGCCCCGGGGGCTGCGGCAATCGCCGGGCGCGCTGGAGGAGCGGGGGTGGTTAAGTGTTCGGGCTGATGGTCAGCACCGGACAAGGCGCGCTGCCCACAATTTTGTCGGCCACACTGCCGAAGATGGTGCGTTCCAGTCCTTTGCGGCCGTGGGTGCCCATGATGATCAGATCGATCTGTTCCTTTTGCACGGTTTCCAGGATCTTAGCCGCGGGCGCGCCTACGGCCACCCGGGTCTCGATCTTGGGGAATTTTTTGAATGATTCCTGGACGGCCGCGGCCATTTTTTTCTGCGCGGCCGCCAGGGCCTCTTCTTGGAAACCCTGGATACTGGCATGGGGCACGTAGAACGAGGAAAATTCGGACAGATCCTGGGCCACGAACATCACGTACAAAGTGGCCTCGAATTTTTCCACAAAGGTGGAGACCCAGGGTAGTAGGGACTCGTATGGGGCAGCAAAATCAATGGGGAAGAGGATCTTCTGGACCTTTGGCATATGTCAGCCTCCTTAGGTGAAATCGCTCGCATGGTAATAAAATAATACCAGGAAAGTCTTCTATCAATGCCCCCGGGCATTGTCAAGGAAAAAGCCCCGGGCCCGGAGGAGGGTTCGCGTCTTCCCGGAGCGGGTGGGCCGGGAATTTGCGTAAAAAATGCTTGCCAAACCTTTTTTTGGTTATTATATTTCCCCAGCGAACACACCCGTGCCCATATTTTCATGAAGATGGGGGTGAGGACCATCGGCGAGATCCTTTTTAGTCGTGATCATCTGTGGATCAAAATGGATGACGATATCCGCGCCACCCTGGGGATAACCGATTATTTCCAGGAAAAGATGGGTGAGATTTATTCCCTCAGGCTGCCGGAAGAAGGCGAGGAATTGATCAAAGAGGAGGCTTTCGGGGTCCTGGAGGCCAAAAACGGCCGCCGGGAGTTGACGGCCCCCATTTCCGGCGAGGTGGTGGAAATAAATTATGAGGCCCTGGAAGTTCCGGAAATTATCAATGATGACCCCTGGTTGGAAGGTTGGCTGATCAAAATAGAGATGCCCGCGGGCCAGGAGTTTGATGACTTGCTCACTGAAGAGGAGTACGAGGATTATCTGAGCGAAGAAGAGCTGGAGGAGGAGTAGCAGCCCTCCAGCCTGAGCGTGGACTTATTCTCTCCCCAGCATCCTCCATCGGCCCAGTCTTCCCCGCAGGCAGCGGTTCGAGGTTTTGAGCCCCCGGCAGGCTAATGTCTACATCCATTTCTAATTCCCGGCTGACTTCCCGGCTATGGGGGCAACTGACCTCCATCCGCCTCACCGTTTTCCTGCTGCTGATTTTGGCGGTTGTGGCCGTGGTGGGCACCCTGGGCTTCCCGGGCCTGTATTACACCATCTGGTTTCTGGCGCCCTTGGGTCTGTTGGCTCTGAATCTCCTGGCCTGCCTGGTGGAAGGCCTGCCCCAGGCCCTTAAAAGGGCGGCCCGGCCTTTTACCGGGGAGATGGCCCTGGCTTTGCCGGAGCGGGGCCGCTTTTCCTGGCCGGCAGAGACTGCGGCTCCGGCTTTGGTGGAGGAGATCCTGCGCCGGGAACTGGGGCGGCCCCGGCACCAGATTTTAGGCGAGGAACAAGTCTTCTTCTATGGCCGCGGCCGCCTCCGGCCTTTGGGGCCTTATTGCGTGCATCTGGCCCTGGTGCTGATCCTGGCGGGCGGGGTGGTGGGCAAGTTCTGGGGTATCGAGGGCCGCATTTTGCTCCAACCGGGGATAGATGGAAGTTCCATCGAGCTGGATCAACCCGGAAGAAAGCTGCCCCTGGGTTTTCTGGTGCGCCTGGAGAAATTTCAAGTCCGCTATTATGAGGGCAGCGGCGGGACTCCCCAGGAATTCCGCTCCGATTTGACCTTTTTACAAGATGGGGCTGCGGTCAAGCAGGCAGTCTGCCGGGTGAACGATCCGGTAGTCTTCGGGGGCTATACTTTTTATCAGGCCAGTTACGGAACCCTGCCCGGCGGCCCCGTCCAATTGGAGTTAACCCGGGAAGATCAGCGCCAGTCGCTGGAGCTGCCCTTTAGACGCTGGGTGCAGTTGCCGGGAAGTGAGATCCAGGTCATGGCGGTGCGGGTGGAGGGGAACCTCCAGGGTTTGGGGCCGGCGGTGCAACTGGCTTACCGGCCGGGACCCGGACACCCCCAGTTTGCCTGGCTGCTCCAGAAGCACCCGGAAAAGGTGAAGCCTCTGGGACCCTTCCGTCTGGCCCTGGCTCCGCTAAAGCTGGAGTACTATTCCGTTCTCCAGGTCAAACACGACCCGGGAGTGGGGTGGGTCTACGGAGGGTTTCTTCTTCTGCTGCCGGGGCTCTATCTGGCCTTTTTCCGGCCCACCCAGCGCTGGGCCGTGGTCTTGCAAAAGGGCCGGAAAGACCGCTGGGAAGGGCGTCTTTTGGGGGCCAGCCCCAGGTCCCGGGAGACCTTCTTAGCCCGTACCGAACGTCTGCGGGAACGACTACAGAGGGGAGGCGCATGATGCTGAGCCAGGCCTTGGGCGCGGTGATGTTGCTCTATCTGGGAGTGGGCCTCCTGTTTCTGGCCGCGGGGCTGTGGGCCTCCGCTTCCCTCAATCGCCTGGCCCGGCTGCTTTTCGGAGCCGGGCTGGCCGCCCATACCGCCATCCTCCTGGCCCGGTGGTGGCAATCTTATCACCTGGCCTCGGGGCATCAGCCCCTGACCCTCTTCTCCGAAAAATTACGCCTGGTGGTTTTGCAGGCGCCCATGTCCAATTTCTACGAATCCCTGGTATTTTTTGCCTGGTGCCTGCCGTTTTTGGCGATCCTGACCTGGCGCCGCGATCTCCATGACTACCTGGGGACGGTGGTGGCCCTGGGGGCCTGCCTGCTGCTGGCTTACGCCTCCCTGGGGGGGGTGGACAGCCGCATCAAGCCCTTGATGCCGGCGCTGAAGAGCAACTGGCTGCTGATCCATGTGGTCACCTGTTTCTTAGGGTATGCGGCCTTTACCCTGGGGTTCGGGGTGGCGATTTTGTATTTGGCCCAGGAACGGCGGTCCCGGCCGTCGCTCCCGCCCCGGTCCCAATTGGACCGGCTCCTCTACCAGACCACCATTATCGGCTTTTTGCTTCTGACCCTGGGGATTCTGACCGGCGCGGTGTGGGCCGAACAGGCCTGGGGCCGGTATTGGAGCTGGGACCCCAAGGAGACCTGGTCCTTGATCACCTGGCTGATCTACGCCACCCTCCTCCACGCCCGCCTGGTGAAGGGCTGGCAGGGGCGGCGCATCGCCTGGCTGGGGGTCCTGGGTTTTGTGGCCGTGCTCTTCACCTACCTGGGAGTGAGCTTCCTGCTCCCGGGGCTGCATTCTTACCTGACGTAGGATTACCTCACGCAAAGACGCAAAGACGCAAAGGCGCAAGAATTTTTTGGGGGACGACTTGGGCCATTCCCCAAAGTTGTTGCGCCATGGCCTGATCGCTTACCCTTCCAGATTCATCAGCAAAGGCATTGCTGTAGGGGCGAACCTTGTGCTCGCCCACGCCCACCCGGGCGAACACAAGGTTCGCCCCTACATGTCGCTGCATTTTTGACTGCATTTTAATATTAACTTGCCCGTGGCTTTAACCATCTTACAATTATCATGGTATCCATTGAGATAAGCCAGGCAGTGTCAATAAAAATTCCCTACTTCAGAATGATGGTTAAAACGGGTACTGGTTCTATGGATCGCAGGAATCCGTGGTGGCAAATCCTGATTCTGGCCGCCGGGGTTCTGGTCGGTTTGCTGGGCTGCGGCGTCCAGCAATTGACCCGGGGGGAGTTGGAGGCCCCCAAGGTGACCTTCAAGTCCCTGGCCTTCGGCCTGCCCACGGCCCAGGGACTGCCCCTGGAGTGCACCCTGCTGGTGGATAACCCCAATCCCCAGGACCTGCGGGTGCTGGGCTACGACTATGAATTGAAGCTGGAGGGCCAACGGGTGCTCCAGGGGGAGAGCCGGGAGGAGGTGACCCTCCCGGCCCGGGGCCAAACCCTGGTGACCGTGCCCATCCTGGTGAAGCTGCGGACCCTGCCCGGATTTCTGCCCGCCATCCTCCAGGAGGAAAAGCTCCACTATCAGGTGGCGGGGGGCGTCCGCCTGGCCTCCCTGTTGGGGGGCTTCCGGGTGCCCTTCAGCTTCCAGGGGCAGATGACCCCCAAAGAGGGGCGGGAACAACTGCGGCTTTTTTTGAAGTGAGCGGGGAGCGGTAAGCAGTGAGCAGTAGAAAACAGGTCCTTTCGGGCCATCCTGCTTTACTGCTTACTCTCCACAATTCCCTCCAAACCGCCTCCACATTTCCTGTTGCGAAACCAATATGTTAAAATATGCATTATGAAAACTTACCTGCCGGCAGTTTTGACCCTGCTCCTGGGTGTGGTCATCATGGCCGGGCTTCTGTGCCTGGGGGCCTTGAGCCAGGGCTGGGTGGCGCCCCTCTGTTTTATTGGCGCGGCGGTGGTGTACCATACCTGGTTCGTGCAGTTGCTGCGGCTGGCCCGGCGTTATCTGGGGGCCGGGGAGGATGACGACGACCAGCCCTTTTTTCCGGGGTGAACCGGGCTGCTCCTCCAAATCGGAATGGGCGGACAAGTGGGTCCGTCCCTACTCAACCGGCAACCAGTTCATACCCCGCGGCCTTGATCGCCTTAGCCAAGTCTTCCGGGGGTAGGGGAGCGGCGCTCTGGTAAGTAACCCGGCCGCCGGCCAGGTCCACCTGCACCTCCGTCACCCCCGGAAGACTCTGGAGCGCCTTGGTCACCGCCGCGGCGCAATGGCCGCAGCTCATACCCTTCACCTTGATTTCCGGCATGGTAGGTCTCCTAAATAATCTGAGCGGTAAGTAATTACCAGCTATTCAAGGCGGGATGCGCTTCGCTTTCCCGCCCTACACCCTACCCACTATTATAACTCAGGAACCGGAAGCCTGGCGCAAGACAAAGGCCCGGTGGGGCACCCCCAGGGCCTGGGCCACCGGGGGGCACTTGGCCTGGAGCAGGAAAAAGACGCGGGGGTCCCGGAGATGGCTCATGGTCTCGAAATGGCCCATGCCTTTGGCCAGGATGAGATCGGCCGCCCCATAAATTTTTTGAAAAGCGGGGCTGGTCTCCGCCAGCACCAGGCCCACGGTGCGGGCGCCGGTGTCGGCCAGGGGCTCCAGGGCCTCCCCCAGCCCGGAGGCATAGAGATCCTCCCGGGTGAGATCGTTCTGGACCGGGCCGCCTTTGACCACGAATAACGTCCGCCACCCCCGGCTCCGCACATAGGTGACCAGGGGCAGGTCAAAGAATTGCTCTCCCGCGTTATCCGCCAGATAAAGAAGGGTGCCGTCCGAGCCTTCCAGGCGGCGGCGGAAGGGCTCCAGGTCGGCATGGCTCCAGGCAACCGGAGTAAGAATTTCCCGGGTCACTTCCTCTTCAGGACGGAAGTAGTCAATGGCATTGCCCACCACCGCCAATCGCAGGAGAGAATCCAGATCTTGTTGATAAGATGGGGCAATGCGGGCAAACATGCGGCTGAGAAACGCGGTTTCCTCCCTCTTCCGGGAGGAGTAAGGATCAGGGTTGCCGGTCCGCTCCCGGATGGCCCCATGCACCCGGTTGGCGATCAGGGCGGGAACGGCTCCGGGGCGAAATTCCCGGTGGACGATGGCCCGGGACATTTCCCGGGCCTGCGCCTGCATTTCCGGGTCCCGGGCGGCCAGGTCTACGGTCAGCTCCACCAGGCGGAGTAGACAGGCAAAGCATTCCGGTTGCGCGGCCATGGGTTGCATAGATTAGTCATTTTTAACTTGCGCAGAAATGGCCGTCAAGCCTTGTCAGAAGGGGGAGGGAAAGGTATGATGGGCTATGCACCGGGTCTGGAAGTGGCGGGAGGAAGAGGCGGAGGCCTTATGGACCGAGAGCCGGCGGCTCCTGGACCGGGGCGGCATCCTGGCGGTGCCCACCGAAACCTTCTATGCCCTGGCTGCCGACCCCTATCGGTTTGCGGCCCTGGAGCGTCTCTTTGCCCTCAAGGGCCGGCCCGGGGCCAAGCCGGTACTGCTGCTGCTGGCCGTTCCGGAGATGGCCCTGAAGGTGGCCCGGCAAGTGCCGGAAGTTGGGGCCCGGCTCATGGCCCGGTTCTGGCCCGGACCTCTGACTCTGATTTTGCCGGCCCGGGGGGGGCTGCCGCCCCTGGTAACCGGAGAAACGGGCACCGTGGGAGTGCGACAACCCCGGCAGGAGGTGACCTGCCGCTTGCTGGCCGCACTGGGCCTCCCGGTGACCGGCACCAGCGCCAACCGCGCCGGCCAGGAGCCCATGACCCGGGCTGAGGAGGTGGCCCGGGCCTTCGGGACCGAAGTGGACCTGATCCTGGATGCGGGCCCCTGCCCCGGCGGGCTGCCCTCCACGATCGTGAACGTCAGCGTGGCTCCGCCCCGTTTGGTGCGGCCCGGCGCCATCTCCGCCCAAGAACTGCGGGAAGTTATTCCTGACTTAGAGTTGCCGGCTAATAACTATGGCTAAAGAAGCGGTAGTAGCAGCCCTTGATTTGGGGGGCACCAACGCCCGGCTGGCCCTGGTGAGCCGGCAGGGGGAAATTCTGGCCCGCTGGGAGTGGGCCACGGCCAGCATGCCGGATCAAGACACCCTGGTGGCCACTCTGGTGGCGGACCTGGCCGCGTCCCGGGAAAAGGCGCAGGAACTGGGGGTGGAGATCAAAGGCATGGGCCTGGGAGTGCCGGGGCGCGTCCTCCCCCAGGAAGGCCGGGTGGCATTTTCCCCCAATATTCCGGCTCTGAACGACTGTCCCCTGGTGCCTCGCCTGCAGAATCAATTTCCCTGGCCCCTGTTTCTCGAAAACGACGCCAACCTTTTTGCCTTGGGAGAGCACTGGCTGGGCGCGGGTGTGGGGCACCACCAGATGCTGGGGATCACCCTGGGGACCGGGGTGGGGGGCGGCCTGATCTTGAACGGCAGCCTCTGGTCCGGCACCGTGGGCACCTCCGGGGAGATCGGGCACATGACCGTGGACCCGGACGGAAAACGGTGCCACTGCGGCAACCGGGGTTGTTTGGAGACCTGGGCTTCGGGCTTCTGGGCCGTGGACTGGGCCAAGGAGCAGTTGGCCAAGGGCGCCTCTTCCTGGCTGCGGGAACTCTATGAGAAGGAGCCTGAGGCCCTGACTGGAGAAACCCTGGTGGTGGCCGCGCACCAGGGTGATCCTGTGGCCCGCCGCGCCTTTATCCGGGTGGGGACCGCCCTGGGGATGGCCATCGCCAATACGGTCCACCTCCTGGGCATCTCCCGGGTGGTTATCGGCGGCCGCTTTGCCCGGGCCTGGGAGGTATTTGAAATTCCTCTGCAGGAAGAACTATACCGGCGCCTTACCCTTTTCCCCCGGGAGGCCCTGAGTGTGGTCCCCGCCAAGCTGGGGGACGACGCCGGCATGATCGGCGCGGCCCGGCTGGCTTGGAACCGTCTGGGCGAATGACGGTCTTGAGGCTGCCTGATAATTCCCTAATATTCATCAAGTAAGGGCCGGCGGCCCGAAGCCTTTTTCCCCCAAATCATATTTCCTGAACCCCCTTCTTGAGAAAACGCCTGATAAAACAAAAGGCTGCCAACCCAGCGGCTCTCCTTGCTTTTTCCCCCTGGCTCCTTTAAAATTATAAGCATTAGGTGGGAAAGGTAAATTGCAGGACCAGGGGCGCTAGAGTTTTATGGAGAAGAGGCGGGAGAGAAGCGGCAAGTTTGTGATTAGAGCCGGCGGTCTCCTGGCGGCCCTGGTTCTGATGGTTCTCTTCTCCTGGCCCGCCACGGCTGCCATCAAACGATTCACTGATGACCAAGGCACCCTGCATATTACTAATGAGGGCGCCGAACCATCGCCCCATAAAGCTTCAGGCGGTGCTCCGGTGAGGACGGAAAGCCGGCCGGGTGGTCCAACATCTTTCCCCGAACCCGCGCCGCCGCCTCCATCCCGCAAACCTCCAGGGCCGCACCTGGCACCTCCTGCAAGGGAACCAGGCCCGAAAGGGCCGGGCCCCCGGGGCATTGACCCCAAAAGTAATAGCGATCGCCGGAGTGGCCCTGGAGGAGAGGAAAGGACCGGTGCCAGAGGAAGCGGAGCGCCGCGGTAGCCGATTGCGATGGCCGGAAGGCCCGGTGCGGTTCCCTCCGGGCCGGTTAGAGGACGAGAATATGAGCAACCAGACCGTCAGCCTGAAAGATTGGGGTCCCATTGAGCCATTTGCCGGCTTATCCGTGCGTTTCCTCAAGGATAACCGGTGTCTGCCCTTGAAAAGGGAAGACGGCCGGGTGTTGCTGGCCATGGCCGACCCGGACAATCTGGACACCAATCAGGCCATGGAAGTGGCTCTGGGTGTGCCGGTCTCCCCGGTGCCCGCGGGGGAGGAAGAGATTCTCGAAGCCATCGATGCGGTTTACCAGCCGGGCAGCGCCATGGCCCGCCTGGTGGGGGACCTGGACACGGAGGATATGGACCTGGCCTTAGAGGAGACGGCGGAGATCGGCCATCTCCGGGATATGGCCCGGGAAGCTCCCATCATCCAGTTGGTCAACCTCCTGGTGCTCCGGGCCATCCAGACGGGGGCCAGCGATATCCACCTGGAGCCTTTTGAAGATTCCTTCCGGGTGCGGTACCGCAAGGACGGCATCCTCCATGAGGCCGAATCTCCTCCCAAGGGGCTCCAGGCCGCGGTCATTTCCCGCTTGAAGATTATGGCCCGCCTGGACATCGCCGAGAGGCGCCTGCCCCAGGACGGACGTTTCCGTCTGAAGGTCAAGGGGCATGACATCGACTTCCGGGTCTCCACCCTCCCCACCCTCCTGGGGGAGAGCATGGTGATCCGCATCCTGGACCGGGAGAAAGTCATCCTGGACCTGCACCGCCTGGGTTTTCCCTCCCGGGAGCTCAAGCAGTTCGATGAACTGATCCACAAGCCCTATGGCATGATCCTGGTCACCGGCCCGACGGGCAGCGGCAAGACCACCACCCTCTATGCGGCGCTGGAACGCATCAATTCTCCGGATAAGAAGATCATCACCATCGAGGACCCGGTGGAGTACCGGCTCTCCGGGGTCACCCAGATGCAGGTTAAGCCCGCCATTAACCTCACCTTTGCCCGGGGACTGCGGCACATTGTGCGCCAGGACCCGGACGTGGTGCTGGTGGGGGAAATCCGGGACCGGGAGACCGCGGAGATCGCGGTGCACGCGGCCCTCACCGGCCACCTGGTCTTCAGCACCCTGCACACCAACGATGCGGCCGGGGCCGTTACCCGGCTCCTGGAGATGGACGTAGAGGACTTCCTGCTGGCGTCCGCGGTCATCGGCATCCTGGCCCAGCGCCTGGTGCGTATCATTTGCCCGGAATGTAAAGTGCCCTTGTCGCCGGAAATGGTGGCCGAGCTTCAGAACGATACTCCGGGAAACCTTCCGGAGCGCCTGTTTGTGGGGCAGGGCTGCCCGGCCTGCGCCCATACCGGTTACCAGGGGCGCACCGGCATCTATGAATTGCTGCCGGTGGATGAAGCCATCCGCCAGTTGATTTTAAGAAGGTCCGATGCCGCGGCTATACGCCAGACCGCGATTTCCCACGGTATGCAGACCCTGGCCGGGGACGGCTGGGCCAAGGTGGCCCAGGGCCTGACCACCAGCCAGGAAGTCCTGCGGGTGACCCAGGAGTAGGCTATGCCGGTCTTCCATTACCGGGCCAGCGACCCGGGGGGAAACATCATCCAGGGCACCCTGGAGGCCCGGGAAGAACGCCTGGTGGTGCTGCACCTGCAGCAAGGGGGCCTGATCCCTTTGCGCATTGCCGCGGAAGAGGCGGCGCCGGGATGGCAGAGCCGCTTGACCCGGGGCCGCGGCCGCAGAGTGCCGCTGAGCCAGGTGGTCCACTTCACCCAGGAACTGGGTGCGCTTTTGAAGGCCGGCCTGCCCCTGGAACGCAGCCTCCAGGCCCTCCTGGAGGTGACCAGCGGTGCGGGGTTGAAGGCGATCCTCAGCCAGGTCCTCCGGGATTTGCAGGCCGGCAAATCCTTATCCGAGGCTTTGAGCCGCCATCAGGCCTTTTCCCCCCTGTATATCAGCCTGGTGCAGGCAGGGGAGACCGGCGGCTTCCTGGAAGTGGCCCTATCCCGGCTCGGGGAATACCTGAAAACGGTCAGCGAGTTCCGCAGCTACCTGGCCACCGCGCTCATTTATCCCATGATCTTGGCAGTGGTGGGCAGCCTCTCCCTGATTCTCATGCTCATCTATGTGGTGCCCCGGTTTGACGCCTTTTTCAAAGAAATGGGCCAGAGTCTTTATTGGAGCACCAGCCTGCTGCTATCCCTCAGTAGCGCTTTTCGGGCCTATTGGTGGGCGGGCGCGCTGCTGCTGGCCCTGGCAGCCTTGATTTTTATCCGCCTGCTGCGCACTCCCAAAGGGCGGTTGGCGGTGGACCGGGCGAGGGTGCAGGCCCCTTTTCTGGGTGATCTGACCAAACGGATCTCTGCGGCCTTTTTTGCCAAGACCCTGGGCACCCTGTTAAATAACGGCGTGCCTTTGGTGGCCGCGCTGCGGGTGGTGACCACCGCGGTGCCCAACCGCTATATGGCTCAAGCCCTCGGGGGCGTCCAGACCGAAGTGGAAAAAGGACAACCTCTCTCGGCGATGCTCAAAAAGGTGGGTATGCTCCCCGAGCTGTTTCTGCAAATGGTGGCCATCGGCGAGGAAACCGGCCACCTGGGGGAGATGCTGCTGGCCGCCGCGGACTCCCTGGAAAGTGACGCCCGGGCGGCGGTGCAGCGCCTGCTGGCCTTGCTGGAGCCATTTTTGATCCTTATCATGTCTTTAGTGGTGGCTTTTGTGATCGTCTCCTTGTTGATGCCGATCTTGAATCTTTACGAGATTTCATTTTGATTGCAGGAGGAATTTCGCCCTTGCCGAAAAAAGACCAGCGCACCGCCGGCTTTACCCTCATCGAGTTGATGATTGTCATTGCCATCCTCGGCCTGATGGCCTATATGGTGGCGCCCCGCCTCATGGGGGTGATGGGGAAGGCTAAGCCCAAAATCGCCCAGGCCGATATTAAAAACCTGGAAACCGCCCTGGACTTGTTTTATCTCGATGTGGGCCGCTATCCATCTGAGGAGGAGGGCCTGAAAATATTGTATCAACGGCCGGACAACGTCCCTAATTGGGGGGGGCCTTATCTCAAAAAGCCTCCCAAAGACCCCTGGGGCCGGGATTACGTTTATAAATTTCCCGGCGAGCGCGGCGGCGCCTATGACCTCACCTCCCAGGGGGCCGACGGGCAACCCGGCGGGGAGGGCGAGAATGCCGATGTTAACAACTGAGGACGGTAATCAACCGGAAGCCTCGTGAAAACCGCACCGGTAAATTTTCCGGAATTCCCTTTGGACCAGGGAAAGATTGTCAAATTTGTAGCAATTCTAAAGGTTGTTGAAAAATTCTCTGCCAATGGAAATTCAAGGCCGCATAGAAAAGCAAAGGTTTCTTAAGTCCCCCTTTGAAAAGGGGGGATTTAGGCAGCACTGTCCGGTTAGGAAATTGCATGACAACCGGTAAACATCATTTGAAAAAAATTCTCCCGGAGGCGTTTTTTTCCTTGACAAATTAGCTTGTGAACAAGTGCGGTTTTCGTAATATCCTAA
>JBFLXM010000077.1:0-199305 GCA_040757175.1 Thermodesulfobacteriota bacterium | reverse complement strand
CTCCCTGGAACCGCGGCCGGAACCTGACTCGCTGAGCAGTGGCGCGTAGTGGTAAAACTTTGTTCACAAGACTTAACCTATTAATAAACCAAAACTATTTTTTTGCAACTGTCGAAGATGAGTCTGAACGGCGCGAAGCTTCGTTGCGAATCTCATTTTTCCCATAACCTTTGAGATTCTTCGCTGCGCTCAGAATGACAAAAGAGCCTTCCTTAGCGTCGATGCTCTTGAATTCCCCTTCCATGAAAAAAACCTAGTCGCCCAAGACCACCCGGGAGATTTCCCCGAATATATCGGTCAGCCGCACCATGCCCGCCACCTTGTGGTCCTGCATCACCGGGATCAAACCCACGTTCTCCTTAACCATCAAAAACAGGGCCTTGGGCAGGGAATCCCCGGCATTGACGGTGACCTTGATGGGGCTCATGACCTCGCTCACCGCCCTCTGGGACTGTTCCTTGATATTGGGGCCGAAGAAATCTCCCAATAATACCGCCAGGCTGGGGTCTCCCTTAATCAGGTTGGTTTCTTTAAGAAATCTTGGCTCTAACCCCCGGATAATATCCCGCAGGGTCAAAATCCCCATGAGCTGGTACTTTTCGTCGAAGACCAGGACCGCCCGGGGCTCGAACGCACCTCCGAACTTGAGGGCCGCCTCCCGGACGATGGCCATGGCCTGGCGCAGGGTGAACCAGTAGGGGATGTGAGGATAATCCTCCAGGGGGATCATTAAATCCTTGGCGGTTTTCAGGCCGGACATGTCATCCTCCGCAAGTTGCCTTAAAAAAGTTCAAAGTTCAAGGTTCAAAGTTAAGACGCTACCCCCGGGAACTTTTTATAACTTCGGGGTGAGCCAAGGCTCATGAACGACTGCTTCGAAAAGATTTTGTAGGGTGCGTCTCACGCACCATTCATGGCCGCCGCGCACAGGCTGGAAAGCCTGTGCCACCTGTGCTTTTCATAATTTACGGGGCCGCAGGCCCAAGAATAACTTCCTCTTCTTGATTAAAAGGTGGTTTTTTTCTAATGGAGGGGTTTGGAAAAGTCAAGGACCAGCCCCCTCCCACTTGTGAAATAATACACGATCTTAACACAAATTTAACAACCCTCCCCTTCATTTTAACCCCGTTTTAATCTTCCCGTTGCTAAAAGTTTAGGCAAGGTCAAGAGGCTCCCCAAAAGAGCCAAAATAGTGAGTTTATTGACAGGCATAGAAAAAATTAACTTTGCCGGAGGTTCCCATGCCGTACGAAAAGAAAGTGAAGGATTTGATGATCCCCCTGGAGGATTATCCCCACATCCCCTACTGGTTCACCCTGCGCCAGGCCATGGCCATCGTCCGGGAGGCCGCGGTCAAGTTCGAGGGGAGTTTCGAGCCCCGGGCCGTGTTGGTCTTTGATGAAAAGTACCAGCTCATGGGCATCCTGACCCTGCGGGACATCATCAAGGGCCTGGAGCCCAGGTTCTTGCACGAGACCGCATTAGTCAAAGCCGACCCCAGCCTCACCGTCTTGATGGGCGACTTGTTTGGGCCTGGTTTGAAGGAAGCGTCCCAAAAACCGGTGAGCGAAGTCATGAGCCCCATTAAAGTCACCGTCCAGGGCGGCGATCCCCTGGCCAAGGCCATCTTCCTGATGATCAAGGAAAATGTGGGCGCCATGCCGGTGATCCAGGACAGCAAGGTGGCGGGCATGGTGCGCCTGAGCGATCTCTTCAAAGAAATCTCGGACCTGGTGCTGGGCGACTGATCCGGTTCCCGGACTTCCAACTAAAAGGAGTTTACCATGGCGGAAGAAACCATAAGAATGCCCGTAGGCGCCGGCCTGCCGGAGATGCCCGAAGAGATTAAACTTGCGCCCAAGAAGGTCGCCATTGACTGGAAGCGCATCATCTTTATTCTCCTGGGCCTGGCCTTATTTTTCCTTTTCTATTTTATGCCGGAATTCGGGGACGCGGTTGATCCCTCCGGCAAGCGCTTTCCCCTCCCCCCCCAAGGCCGCATGGCCTTAGGGCTTTTTCTCATGGCCGCGGTCTGGTGGATCTTTGAGGTGATGCCCATCGGCGCCACCGCCATCGCCATCGGGCTGTTCCAGACCATCTTTATGATTCGTACTCCGGATCAGGCGTGGAAAGACTTCTTCGACCCCTCGGTCTGGTTCATCTTCGGCTCCGTGGTCATGGGCCTGGCCTTCGCGGTCTCGGGGCTCACCAAGCGCATGGCCTACAAGATGCTGAACATCGTGGGGGAAAACACCAATTTCATCCTCTTGGGCACGTTTCTCATTATTACCGGCATGACTCTGCTCATGGCCCACACCGCGGTGGCCGCGGCCATCTTCCCCCTGCTGGTGGCCATCCATTCCCTCTATAGCGAGTCCGACCAGCCCACCCGCTTCGGCAAGGGCCTGTTCATCGGCATGGCCTGGGTGGCGGGCGCAGGCTCCATCATCACCTTCCTGGGCGCGGCCCGGGGCGTGGCCGGGGCCGGCATGTTCAAAAAATTCACCGGCGGCGTGGAAATCGGCTTCTTTGAGCTTTCCTGGTACATGCTCCCCCTGGGGGCCCTCATGGTTTTCTTTATCTGGCTCATTATCATCTTCTGCTTCAAGCCGGAAAGGAGCAGGATTGATGGTTTAAGGGAACGAGTGGCCACCTTGAGCAAAGAATTGGGGCCCATGAACAACAAGGAGAAGTTCGTCATTGCCATGGTCATCGTGGTTCTGGGTCTGTTCATGATGAAGTCTTTCTCTCCTTATCCCTTCTTCAAGGATATGGACCGGGCGGCCATCATGGTTGTGGCCACCGTGGCCTTCTTTCTCTCCCGGACCCTCACCGTGGAAGACATGGAGAATATCCCCTGGAATATCATGCTGCTCTTTGGCGGGGCCATGTCCATTGGCTACTGTCTCTATGACACCAAGGCCGCGGAATGGATGGCCGTGAGCTGGGTAAGCTGGTTCCAGAAGGCCCCCTGGCTGATGTTCGTCCTGGCCATTGCCTTTTTTGTACTGTGTATGACCAATTTCATTATGAACGTGGCGGCCATTGCCATCACCCTGCCGGTGTCCCTGGTCATCGCCCAATATTTGGGAGTGGCGCCGCACGTTATTTTCTTCGCGTCCCTGGCCACCGCGGGTATGCCTTTTAACCTGCTCATAGGAGCGGCCCCCAATGCCATTGCTTATGAAAGCAAGCAGTTTAGCGCCGGGGAGTTTTTCATTTACGGCTGGATTCCCAGCATCATCCTCATGGCTCTCTTGGCGGTCTTTTGCTACTTCATCTGGCCCATGCAGGGCATGCCGGTGTTGTTGAAATAAATCTATTGAAATCAAGAGGATCGGTCATATGCATCGGATAAAACGATTTTCTCTGCTCTCTCTAGCGGTAGTCCTGGCCACGGTCTTCTGCCTCTCTTCCCTGGCCCTGGCGGCCCCGGCGGACCGGCTCACCGTGTCCGGGGTCATCAAGAATCCATCAAATAAGGGCATCAAAGAGGTGGAAGTAGAGGTGCTGGTGAACGGCCGGCACGTCAAGCCCCTGGGCAAAGACGAGGAGATCGTCACCGGCAAGCCGGGCAGCTTCATGCGGGAATTCGAGCTCCCCCCCGGCACCCTGCCCGGGGGCCGGGTGGAGGTCAAGGCCTTCAAGCCCAACTGGGAGTCCCTGAAACCCACTGCGGTAAAAGTAGTGGATGCGGGCACGGACAAGGACGGCAACCGCGTCTTCCAGGCCGCCAGCAACTTCACCATGAAGCGGGCCATCACCCCGGCCTTCTGGATCGCCACCCTCATCCTCCTGGGGGCCTATATCATCATCTCCTTTGAATGGATGCACCGCACCCTGGCGGCTCTGCTGGGCGCGGCCCTCATCGTCTTCATCTCCTACACCGCCGGGGTCTTCGACAAGGGTTATTTCATCCTTTCCTTTGAGGACGCCATGGGGGCCATCGACCTGAACGTCATCTTCCTGCTGTTGGGGATGATGATCTTCGTGGGGGTGCTGAAGAAGACGGGCATGTTCCAGTTCCTGGCCTACAAGGCCTATGCCTGGTCCCGGGGCAATGTTTTTGTCCTCTCTTTTGTCCTCCAGTTCCTCACCGCGGTGCTCTCCGCGTTCCTGGACAACGTCACCACCATGTTGTTGGTTATCCCGGTGACCATCGAGATCGCGGTCACCCTGAAGATTCACCCCCTGACCTTCCTGATACCGCAGACTTTCGCGTCCAACGTCGGCGGCACCGCCACTTTGATCGGCGACCCGCCCAACATCCTCATCGGCTCCTACACGGGGCTCACCTTCGGGGCATTTGTCACCAACCTGGCCCTGGTCTGCATCGTCTGCCAGGTGGTCTCCTGCTTCTACTACCTGTGGTGGCACAAGAAAGACTATGCCAAGGCGGAAGTCAAGGACGTGGAGCGCACCATCGCTTTCTTGCGGGAAGAATACAAAATCACCGACAAGAAGCTGATGACCCAGGGCCTCATCCTCCTGGGCTTCACCATCCTGCTCTTTGCGGTCCACGGTTTTCTGCACATGCAGGTGTCCATCGCCGCGCTCATCGGTTCTTTGCTGCTCATGGCCGTGTCCAAGCTGGACATCGTGGAGATCCTGGAGAAGGAGATCGAGTGGCCCTCGCTGATGTTTTTCGTGGGCCTCTTTGTGATCATCGCCGGGGCCGAGGAGACGGGCCTCATTCAGCAGATCGCCAACGGCGTGCTCTACTTCTCCCAGGGGAAAATGTGGCTGGCCATTATCATGATCCTCTGGGTGTCGGCCATTGCCTCGGCTTTCATCGATAATATCCCTTTTACCGCCACCATGCTGCCCGTGGTGTTGTTCATGAGCGAGAGCTTCGGGTTGCCCAAGGACAACGTGCTCTGGTGGTCCCTATCGTTGGGGGCCTGCCTGGGAGGTAACGGCACCATGATCGGCGCTTCCGCCAACGTGGTCACCGTGGGCATGGCGGAAAAGGCGGGTTACCATATCTCCTTCGTGGAATACATGCGGCGCTGCTGGGTGCCCATGATGATCATCGTCACCATCAGCATGGTGTACCTGCTGCTCTTCTATTAAACTCTTTTCTATCTGCGTTAATTGGCGTTCATCTGCGGTTCAATCATTTTAACCGCAGATGAACGCAGATGGACGCAGATACTTGACCCCAACCCCGGAACCGGTTATCCTTCCTTCAATAAATATCGAAGGATTTTAAAAACATATGCCGGACCCTGGCCCCGGGGTGGCGCAATCTATTCAATCTGAGCAGGTAACCGTCGGCGGCGAACGCCTCCTCGTCTGCCTGGACCCCAGCCCCTTTGCCATCCCGTTGATCCGGGCCACCAAGCGCCTAGCCGAGGCGCAGCAGGCCAAGTGGTACGCCCTCTATGTGGAGACCCCCGCCCATGACCGCCTGCCTCCGGAAAACCAGGAGCAGGTGGCCCAGGCCCTGTATCTGGCCGCAAAATTAGGGGCCCAGGCCGTCAAGGTCTCCGGGTTTCGCATCGGTGACGAAATCCTGGCCTTTGCCCGGGAAAACGGGGTCAGCAAGATCTTCGTGGGCAAGCCTTACGCCCGTCCCTGGCGCCGCTTCCTGGGGACTTCCCTGGTGGACCACCTCATCTGGAACTGCGGCCCCATAGACGTCTTCGTCATTTCCGGGGAAGGGGAGGGAGAGGCGGCTCCCACCCCGGCTCCGGGGACCAAACCCCGGCGGTTGCTCCGGGAATACCTGCTGGCCGCGGGCGCGGTGGGCCTCTGCACCGGCCTGGCCTGGATTCTGTTTCCTCACTTGGCTCTCAGAAACCTGGCCATGATCTATCTGCTCACGGTGGTGATCATTTCCTCGCTTCTGGCCCGGGGGCCGGCCCTTTTCTCCTCCTTTTTCAGTGTAGCCGTCTTTACCTTCTTCTTTGTTCCCCAATACTATTCTTTCACGCTGGCTGACAGCGAATACGCGGTCACCCTGCTGGTAATGCTGTTGGTGAGCACCCTGGTAAGCGGCCTGACCACCACCATCCGCCACCAGGCCCGGGTCGCCCGGGAACAGGAGCGGCAGACCGCGGCCCTTTATGAAATCAGCCAGAACCTCACGGCCATCAACAGCTTGGAGGAACTGCTCAAAGTGGCCACGGAGCAAATCTCCCGTATCTTCCACTGCCGGGCGAGCCTGTTGATGCCGGGCAAACAAGACCGGCTGGAGATCAGGGCGGGACATCCCTATGAGGACGAGTATGGCAAAGAAGGGCAGGTGGCCAAATGGGCCTTCAAGCATGGACACCTGGCCGGCGCGGGGACCGGTACGCTTACCGAAGTCAAGGGCATTTACCTGCCCTTGACCGCCTCCCACCACGTCATCGGCGTCTTGCGGCTGGAAACTGCGCAACCGGAGCGGATCCTGGCCGCGGACTCCCTGCGCCTGCTGGAGGCCCTGGGCACGCAGGTGGCCCTGGCCATTGAGCGGGAACATCTTTCCACCCAGGCCCAATCGGCCCGGTTCGAGATCGAAGCCGAACGGATGCGCAACATCCTCCTCAGTTCCGTGTCCCACGATCTCCGCACCCCTTTGACGGTGATCGCCGGGTCCGCCAGCAGCCTGCTGGAGGGGGAGCAGAGCCTGGACCCCGACACCAAACAGGAGTTGGCCCAATCCATCTACGAAGAAGCCAAAAGGCTGGACCGGCTGGTCTATAATCTCCTGGAGATGAGCCGCCTGCAATCCGGTGAGGTAAAATTCAACAAAGAATGGCATGTCCTGGAGGAGGTGATCGGCTGCGCCCTGGCCCAATTGGACACCCAATTGCACGATCATCCGGTGACTATCGGTCTGCCCGCGGACCTGCCCCTGATCCAGATAGACGCCTTGCTCCTGGAACGGGTGGTGATTAATCTGGTGGAAAATTCCATGAAATATACCCCCAGCGGCACACCCCTGGAAATCTCGGCCCGGGTTCAGGACCAAGAACTCCTGGTGGCCATCGCCGACCGGGGTCCCGGCCTGCCCGCGGGCGCGGAAGAACGCATCTTCGAGAAATTTTTCCAGGCCGCGCCCGGGAGCGCCCGGGGAGCCGGGTTGGGCCTGACCATCTGCCGCAGCATCGTCGAATTTCACGGCGGCCGTATCTGGGCGGCCAACCGGCCGGAGGGCGGGGCGGTTTTCAGCTTTACCATCCCCCTGGTGGAGGGAGCGCCCCTCTTGGACAAAACTCTCCCCGAGATGGAGAAAGACCTTACCGATGAATCCGATAATCCTGCTCATTGAAGACGACGCCAGCATCCGGCGGTTCCTCCGGGCCAGCCTGGTGACCCAGGGTTTTGAGCTGCTGGAGGCCGGGACGGGGCGGGAGGGCTTGGCCCTGGCGGCCTCCCGGGTCCCGGAGGTGGTCCTCCTGGACCTGGGCCTGCCGGATATGGAAGGCATAGAAGTGATCCAGCAGTTGCGCTCCTGGTCCCACGTGCCCATCATCGTCCTCTCCGCCCGGGGGCAGGAACGGGACAAAGTCGCCAATCTGGACGCCGGCGCGGATGATTACCTGACCAAGCCCTTCGGCGTGGGAGAGTTGCTGGCCCGGATCCGGGTGGCCCTCCGGAAATCAATGCCCGCAGAAGAAGGCAAACCGGAGGTGATGTATTCTTTAGGCCGGATCAAGGTGGATTTTGAACGGCGCCTGGTCTTCCGGGGTCCGGAAGAAGTGCACCTGACCCCCATTGAATACAAACTTCTGGCCGTCCTGATCAAGCACCGGGGCAAGGTGGTCACCCACCGCCAGTTATTAAAAGAAGTCTGGGGCCCCTCGTATATTGAGCAAAACCCTTATCTACGCATTTTCATCCTCAATCTCCGGCGCAAACTGGAGGACGACCCGGCCCGGCCCCAGTATCTGTTAACCGAACCGGGGGTGGGGTACCGCCTGCGGGAGGAATAATGCCGTTTTCAGTTTTCGGTTTTCGGTTTTCGGTTAAAAAACAATAACTATATCATATAGTTATGTATGGAGTTTTTACACTTGCCTGTGAAAAAGGGATAACCCCTTGACCTGCCAGAGCTTATGGCATAAATAGGGGGCAATATTTTTAGGAAGATCACCATGGCCGCGTCCAACCCAGGTACCCCCAGCAGCCTCTTTGCCCCCCTGCCTTTTGTGGTCACCGCGCTGCTGCCCTTTGGAGCCGGCACGATTTTGGCCGGGGCAGCGGGGTTTCCTCTGCGGCAGGAGGTTTTGGTATTGGGGGCCGCGGCCCTGGCCGCCCTGGTCCTGGCGGCCGGCGCCAGCCGGGAGGCCTTTGCCCCCGAGGCGGGGCGTTTTCCCACCTGGGGGCCGTTCCCACCGGCGGGGGCGAAAAGATTGAGTTACGGCCTCCTGCTCCTGGCCGCCTTGCTGGGGCTGCTCCTGCAGTTCTTCTGGCGCACTGGGGAGATGACCATGCCCCTGGGAGCCCTGGGCCTGTTGGGGGGATATTTTTATTTTGCCCCGCCCTTAAATGGGTACCACCGGGGTTGGGGGGAAGGGCTGGGGGCTATCTGCCTGGGGCTGTTGCCGGTGATCTCCGGCTTTTATCTCCAATGCGGCCACCTGGTGACGGAGGTGCTCCTCTACGGTCTGCCCCTGACCTTTGCGGCCTTCAATCTACTCCTGGTCCACGGCTTTCCTCCTGTGGAGGAAGCAGAACCGGGCCCGGGCCGGAGCCTGGCCGCGCGGCTGGGACCGGTGGCCGCGGCCCTGGTCTTTACCTTGGCGAACATCCTGACCATCGCCGGTCTGGTCTTTGATCTCCTGTTTCCCGCCAATCCCCTGCCTTTCCGGATCGGCTTCATCTTCTTGATTATCCTGGCGGTGGTCAACCAGGAGCTCATCAAAAAGAAGATCTACCGTCGGGAAGCCGGCGTGAGACTCTGGTGCCGCCTCACCCTGGCCCAGCACCTGGCCATGGGCCTGGTATTTGTAATATCCTTGTGGCCAAGGTGGTAAAAAAAGTATATCATTATCAGTAGGATAACCTATCGTCAAGTAAGAGGTGACGGCCGCGGGCACCATGGCGATCTTGCAGGATACGTCTACATGAACCTTAAACACCGGCGCCCCCGGAGCAGTTGGCACAGGGCCGTGGCCCTGGTCCTCCTTCTCATGATGGCGCCGGCCTGTATGGTGAACCCGGCCCAGATCTATATTCCCCTGGCCTATGCCTGCACCGGCTTGTGCGTTGCCCTGCTGATCTCCCCTACTTATGCGGCGGCGATAGTGGGGTTGGTGGCGGGGGGACTGATCGGCGCCATGGTCTATAACAACTCCCTGAAGCGCCAGTTGTTGGATCGGCAGCAGCGGCGATCCGCGGCGGGACAATAATCTACCTCACCCATGAAACCTGACCCCAAGGCTCGAGAAGCACCGCTGGCCACCATCCTGGGGGCCCTGAAGGAGGCCGCCGCGCCTCTCTCCGGAGAGGCCCTGGCCGCGCGGCTGGGCCGCAGCCGGGCCGCGGTCTGGAAGCACATCCACCGCCTCAAGGCCCTGGGTTATGACATCGAGGGCTCTCCCCGGCGGGGTTACCGGCTGCTGGGGGTTCCGGATAAACTCCTGCCCCCGGAGATCACCCAGGGGCTAAAGACCCGTTATCTTCAGGGGCCTATCCATCATTTCCAGACCCTGCCCTCCACCAATGATCTGGCCAAGGAGTTGGGGAGCCAAGGCGCCCCGGAAGGCACCCTGGTGGTAGCGGAGAGCCAGACCCGGGGCCGGGGCCGGTTGGGCCGGGAATGGGAGTCTCCCCCCGGGGTGGGCCTGTACGCCTCCCTGCTGCTGCGGCCGGAGCTCCCCCCCACGGAGATGCCCCAGATCACCCTGACCACCGCGGTGGCGGTGGTCAGGGCTTTAAGAAGGGCCACCGGGGTGGCGCCGGGCATCAAATGGCCCAACGATCTCTTGGTGGAGGGGAAAAAAGTGGGGGGCATTCTCACGGAGATGGAGACGGAAAGCGACCGCATCCGCTACCTGGTGGTGGGCCTGGGACTGAACGTCAATAACCGGGAGTTCCCGCCGCCCCTGGATCTCACCGCCACCTCCCTGGCCCTGGCGGCCGGATCGACGTTCCACCGCCCGGGGATACTCCGGGCCTGGCTGGAGGAATTCGAGGCCCTCTACGATCTGTTTCTGAACCAGGACTTTGGGAGGATTCTGGAGGAATGGCGGCAATACAACGTCACCTTGGGGCAGACGGTCACGGTGCGCCAGGGATCCCGGGAAATTTCCGGCTTGGCTTTGGAGGTGGCCGGGGATGGGGCTTTGCTGATCCGGCAACGGGGAGGGGAGGTCATCCGGGTGACCTCCGGGGAGATTGCCCCCGGCCCCGGGATGGGGCCAGGGGCGGAAAGTCTCTAGATTACTTCTTCTTCTTTTTCAGGCCCTCAATTTCGGATTTCAGGGTTTCCACTTCGGCCTTATATTTTTCCACCTCGGCCTCGGATACCTGGGGAGGTTCAAAGGAGGTGGGTTCTTCTTTCTTCAAAATTTTGTCTTTGGCCTCTTCGAACCCTAGATATACGGCTAACGCGCCACCCAAAAGAAGCAACAGAGGTATTGCCCCGGCCAGTAAACTGAGGAAATCTCGCCACCATAAGCCCAGGCCGATTAATCCTAGTGCCACTGCCACTAGTCCGCCGATCAAAGCCGTCATGCCCAACCTCCTTGGAAAAAATGTCCAGCTACGCGCCGGGTCGGTACTTTACCAAACCTCACAAATTGTGATTATTAACACAAGTGCAGGAATTAATCAAGGATATAAATTATCTCCGGACCCTTAGAGATTTTGCCAATAAAATAGGAATGTTAACCTTTATATCGTCTTGACAAAATCTATTTTCATCTTATAATTACATTCGCGAGCAGACCATGGCAGAAGATTATTATCAGGTTTTAGGGGTTAAGCGGGAAGCCTCTCCGGAGGAGATGAAGAAGGCCTACCGCAAGCTGGCCCAAAAATATCATCCCGATAAGGTCAAGGGAGACAAGCGTCAGGCCGAAGAGCAGTTCAAAAAAATCAGCGAGGCCTACGCGGTCTTGAGCAATCCGGAAAAGCGCAAGGCCTACGACGAGTTCGGCGCCCAGGGCTTCCAGGCCAAATACAGCCAGGAAGATATTTTCAAGGGCTTCGATTTCAGCGAAATCTTTGACACCGGCATCTCCGACAGCATCTTCAGCCGCCTGTTCGGGGGGTTGGGGGGGCGCTCTGCCGGCCGGGGGGGCCGTACCCGCATTTTCCGCTACGGCGCCGGCGAGGACTTCGGGCCCGAGGCGCACCATCCCAAAGGCGTGGATCTGCAAGTGGAAATGCCCATCACCCTCCACGAGATGGCCTTCGGCACGGAAAAGCTGGTGAGCTTCACCCATAACGGCCAGGCGGTGAAGGTGTCGGTGAAGATCCCCGCCGGCACCCTGCCGGGCAAGAAGCTGCGCCTGGCCGGCAAAGGCCAGCCCGGCCCCCTGGGGGGGCCGCCCGGGGACCTCTACATCAAACTTAAGGAACAGGAGCATCCGGTCTTTAAAAGGGACGGCAACGACCTCTACGTGGACCGGCACATCCGCTTCACCGAGGCTACCCTGGGCACCAAGGTGACCGCCCCCACCCTGGACGGCAAGACCATGAGCCTCAAGGTGCCCCCGGGGACCCAGAGCCATACCAAGATGCGCCTGAAAAACTACGGCATCCCCCACCCCCACGGCAAGACCCGGGGGGACCAATACGTGCGGATTATTGTGGACACCCCCACCAACCTGACCAAAAAACAAAAAACCCTCCTGGAAGAACTGACCAAAGAGGGGCTGTAATAGGGGTCAGGGGTCAGGGGTCAGGGGCCAGGGGCCAGGGATCAGTCGAGAGAAAATCCTTTTCTGACCCCTGGTCCTTGACCCCTGGCCCCTAAATATTTATTTGGAGGCAACCATGACTGTGCAACTGGCGCCGGGAGTCTATTGGGTGGGCGTCATCGATTGGAACCTCAGGGACTTCCATGGCTATCTCACCGAAGCGGGCTCCACTTATAACGCCTACCTCATCCTGGACGAGAAGATCACCCTCATCGACACGGTGAAAAAGGAATTGGTGCCGGAGATGCTGGCCCGGGTGGCGGAGATCGTGGACCCGGAGAAAATTGACTATCTCGTCTCCAACCACGTGGAGATGGATCATTCCGGGGGGCTGCCGGAGACCATGGCGCGGGTGCGGCCGGAGAAGGTCTTTTGCTCGCCCCAGGGCCGGGCGGGCCTCAGCCGCCACTACAAGCAGGACTGGCCTTTCGTGGAGGTGAAGACCGGGGATGAGCTCTCCTTAGGGCGGCGCACCCTCACCTTCCTGGAAACCCCCATGCTCCACTGGCCGGACTCCATGATGACCTACCTGAAAGAGGAGGAGCTCCTCTTTTCCAGCGACGCGTTCGGGGCCCACCTGGCCTCCAGCGAGCGCTTCGACGACCAATTACCGGAGCACCCCGAGGATTACGCCCACCAGTTAAAAAAGTATTACGCCAACATCCTCATGCCCTACGGGCCCCTGGTCACTCAGCTCTTCGACAAAATCGCCAAAATCGGCTTGACCTTCAAGATCATCGCCCCGGACCACGGGCTGATCTACCGGCGCAACCCGGCCTGGGTACTCTCCCTTTACCAAAAATGGGCGGCAGCCATGCCGGAGGCCAAGGGCCTGGTCATCTACGACACCATGTGGCACAGCACCGAGATGCTGGCCCAAGCCTTGATCCAGGGGCTGATGGACGCGGGCGTGGAGGCTCAGCTTCATCACCTGCGGAGCACCCATATCAGCGACATCATCACCGAGGTCCTGGACGCAGGGCTGCTGCTCATCGGCTCCCCCACCCTCAACAACAACCTCTTCCCCACCGTGGCCCAGTTTCTCACCTACCTGAAGGGCCTGCGGCCCCGGAACAAGGCGGCCGCGGCCTTCGGCTCCTTCGGCTGGAGCGGCGAAGCCGTGAAACTCATCAACCAGGAATTGGAGGCCATGAAGCTGAAAATCGCCCACGAAGGCTTCAAGGTCAAATACATCCCCGACCCGGAAGAACTGGCCGCGGCCCGGAAGCTGGGAGAGCAACTGGCAAAAGAGAATTTGGGGCAGTGATTTTTCTCAGCGGGGGCTAAGGGCCGCGGGTCTTTACCTCCTTCCCCCAAACCCGCACCCCCAATCCCTGATTGTTTTTTTGTAGCGAACCTGGTGTTCGCCCGCCCACATAGGGGGAATACCAAATTCGCCCCTGGAGTTCAATGTCCTTTGATTGAGAAATGGTATAATACCATGTTCGCTTTGAAATGAAACAAACTAACATGCTAACATATTGATATCACTTGTAGGGGCGGGTTTAAAACCCGCCCCTACAATGCGAACATGGTATAAGAATCTGCACACTAGGGGAGTGGCTTTTGCATAATCTAGAAAAGGATACGGTTTGAGAAAAACTATAGTAATTTTTTGTTTTAAAGGAGACGATTAGGTTACAAACAGGGGGCTTACTTCGGGATATTCTTCCCGGAGGGCCGTGGAAAAACCAACTTTTAACCGCGGCGGCTAGGGGTGCCGCATAATCTCCATTTTTAACGGCGGTGGCCCAGACTGCCGTATAATCTCGGTTAGAAGTCATGACATGCAAATATTTTGGAAGGAAGGAATATGAAAACCCCGGTCCTTTTTATGGTTGAGTTGGGTTCTTTGGCAACGGGGTTGGCGGGGGCTCGATGCAGGCGGAATGAGGGTAAGCCAATAAACTCGATGGCAAATCGGTTTTTCCGAGCTCGCCTTCTGTTTGCCACGTGCGCAATCATGGGTGCCTGCCTGGTTGCGGTGTTGACCCTGGCTCCGGTGTCTTGCGCCTTCGGCCAGACGTATTACGAGATGACGGTTCACAACAACTTCGGCCCGAGAGAATTCTACAACGCCACGCCGCAAACCTCGCAGATCTGGCTGTTGACGAATTTCCAATTCGATTATCAGACATCAGGCGGCTGGACGGTCGGGAACGCGACGGCCGGATCTTATGCGTCTGTCAACCTGAGCGCCATCTCCCAGGGCAAGATACGCATCCACCGCGCGAACGGCGGTACGCGGATGTACGCGGTCCTGAGCAACACACAACCCGCCGCCGTGCAGCCAGACCCCGCCACTTTTCTTCAGCCCAACAGCTATTTTGAATGGAGTTTCGACGGGACCGGAGTTCCCGGCACTCTCGACCTCTCCTGGATCGATCGCTGGGACTTCCTCACCCGTCTGGAGGTCTCGAACCTCCCCTCCTCCGCCCCCACCATGGTCTACGGGTCGCAGCAGGGCCAATCCACCGCCGCGGTTGGCGCGGCTATGGCAGGGTATGCCTCTCAACCTCAATATTCCTGGCTGAGCAGCTTTTCGCAGACCCTTTCTTTTCCGGGTGCGACCTATCCCATCGGCTGGGTGACGCGGAATCAATACTCGGGCTCCGGGTTCGCCTCCGGAATCGGCAGCTTCACCAATTTGCTGAACCAGGTCATCACCACGGCAGCGAATTCGACGCCATGGAGGGGATTTACTGCCGGCATTGGGCCTAACTGGACCACGGCCGGGTTCCGTGTCGGCTACCCCGAAACCTTGAACGACCCCGCTACAGGAACGAACACCGGGAGTGCCTGGACCGCCTACGTCGGATTCACGAAGGATGGCTCTGGCTCATACACCATGAGCCTGACGGACTTCACTCTTTACAACAACAGCGGCAATTATATATGGTCGGCCGTCAATAACGCGGGGGGGGCCGTCTACCAAGTGACGCAGGCGCAGGGTGTGCTCGATTGCATTTGGACTTCCTCCTGGAACAATCTCACCAGCACGCCAACGTGGGTCGCCAACCTCGGATCAAACAGCCCGAATGTTATGTATGCCATCTACAACGCCCTCGCTTCGGGCGTCATCTACAAGGATGTCTTCGTCAACAACACGCCGCTTCCCGCGTGGCCGGGATACGTACCGCGCATCCTTGGTGTTACGAACTATAACTTCGAGATTTTAACTGCGGGAGCACCGGTAACAGGCGGTCTCGCCGGGCTTCTCAATGGCCAGGACATGATCAGTCTGCTCGATAATCAGGCTAACGCGCTGGTGAATCCATACATGCTGGTATTGCTGCGCACGCAGGAGGTCACGCCAGCTTACCTCTTTCCATCCCAGGACGTCTGGGCGTTCATTGGGACCGCCGGCGCCTCGCCGGTGCTCGGCTTGCAGACTGGCCCGTTGAACGGCCAGGCCGCGTTTGGCGACAATGCGAAGTTAGATTGGTACCTTGGTGGGGGTGGGGGCCGCAATGTCGGGAGCATCGGTTCGTTAATGCTCCTTTTGCTGAATTAGTCCATCAGCAAACACAATTGAATTGTGCCTATGGTGCCATTATCTCTTTTTCACCCCTGACGGCTTCTTTTAGGTCGGAAATGACGTGCTGGCGTGCGAAGTGGCCTGCCTTTCCCCCAAATAGCCTGACAATCTCATATGCATTGGAGGATACACACAATATAACAATTAGGTCATTGTCCGTGAGCTTGTCATTGAAGACATCGATAGCTCCTTGAATGGTGCCCCCCCAAACTTTGTCTTTCATGAATGATATCTTTACATACAGTCCATCGCGAAAGCCGGTCGGCCTACTAATATTTCCCCAAACCCTCAAGGGGTCTACTTTAACGCTTACAATTCCCTGGTCTACTATTTCGGGGCCAACATGACCGCCACTGCCAACGCCGATGGCAGCCTCTCCGTCACCGGCAGCATTACCGGGTCTTATACCGGCCCATGGATAACGGGCAATCCTCCAATTCCCGCGGGTGGATGGCCCGATGTCACCCTTACCTTCCCCGCGACCAACCCGCAGTATTTGAATTTCGTCATCTATGGCCAGGCTGATGGCGGTCTTAATTATGTGGAGATATCGGGATCGGGCTGGCAAAATTTTTTAAACTGGTTGCCTACCCAATATTTGAATCCAAGACAACCCTCCACCTCCCCTACGCTTGCTGAAGCCTCCCCGGCGCCGGATTTGAATGCTCCCGTCGCTAGCACCGTCTACGCTACTATTATCGGCGAAGTCACCACCGGTCTGCTGGGGGGATTCTTCAACAGTAATTACGTGCCCAGCGGTTACTCCACCGCCATCAAGAACATGCCCAGCAATAATTGGTGGTCCCTGAACCCGATCGTGGCCTTTTCCCAGATTCAGTCCCTTCCTTACTACAACGTCTATGCCAATGTGATTTTCAACCAATCCAACAACACCGTGTACGGGGTGCCTTATAGTGATCGCTTTGGCACTGGCCCCCTGGTCAATAGCGTGTCTTATGGTGGGAAAAATGTGGCTACCTGGGTGATCGGCATCGGGAGGCCGCTCCCCGCGACTAATACCGTGACGGGAGCGCAGTTGCTGCTGTTTGGGGTCCTGGGATCGTCAGCCCGTAAGAATCGGCGAACTAGGGGAGTGGCTTTGGCAAGATCTAAAAAAGATTCAGTTTGAGGATAACTTTTTGTTATCTTTTGTTTTAAAGAAGACGATTAGGTTACAAAATGGGGAATTATTCCGGGATATTCTCCCCGGATGGCAGTGCCAAAACCGACGTTTAAACGCGACGGACAGGGTTCCCGCATAATCTCCAAACAATCAGGCGCGCTAGAGGAGGCTCTTCATGCAGCAATATCTGCGGAATACCCCGCCTCGTCCCTTCACTTACAGCAAAAGTGTCGTTTGCAAACTGTGGCTCGTGGCCTTGGTGGTGCTGGGCCTGATGGCACTCAACCAGACCGCCTTCGCCGCCCTCCTTATCACCTTTGACCAAAGCGCCTACAAAAACGACGTTTGGATCCAGGTTCAAGATCCAAATTATCTATCAACCACCGGAACTAATTTTCAGGCCACCTATAACAATGGGGCGCAGTCGATCAGTTTCACCAACCCGAATCCCCCGGGGGGAAAGGCCATAATGTCCGTGCCGGTCAAGCTCTCGAAAATCGGGCCCGGCGGCTTGAATGTCACCATGTCGGTTAGTGCCCTCATTTACGTGTTTTACGACGACCCCAGCGGCAATTCTCAAACCGCTCCTCCCTCCCCATTTACTGCCCTCCAGCGCTACCAGCCTTTTGAGCTGACCATGACGGGCAACATACCGGACCAGGGCGATCTGACCGCCATCGATTGCTTTACCGCCCTCCTGAGTATCACCAGTTACGATGCACCAGGAACCCAACTGCAACATGTGGGCTGGGGCACGGCCAGCGCCGCTCAGATCGGGAGGCAATTTAAGCAAGTTGCGGTGTTCGGAGGTAAGGCCAGTCCGGTGGTGAAAAATGCCAGCGGTAAAACTATCCGTTATATCGGGCCGAGCAAATTCGACCCATCAAACCCCCAAAATAAGCCTATGCCCTGGCCCTCTTTCATCCCTTACACGAAGTCCATCTACAATGCCAATAAGGGAACCCATATTTTCAACCAGAACAGTTTCGACCCTCAAAACCGTTACAATTACACATTCGGGGCCGACATGATGCTCACCGCCAACCCCGATGGCAGCCTCACCATCACCAGCAAGATCACGGCGACTTCGACTCCCACCACCGATCCAAACCTTCCTCAAAACGGTTATTGGGACGACTCCGGTGTCCCAGGCGGCAACCCCTGGTCAATTTCTGCGGCAGATTCGGATTCCTTCAACTACGCCATCTATGCTCAGACCAGGAACGCCACGGCCGTTGTCATCGATGAAACGAAGTCTCCCTATAGCGATTTTAAAACCTTTTGCAATAGTATCCCGGGCCTTGCCGGCGCCTATAACACCACCCTCGACCTGATTGTTGGCGAGGCCACCGGTGCGGTGCTCTTCGGGTACGCCAACAGCTCTGTTCTATACAATGGCACGCCCATCGGGGACATGGACAGCCGGGATTGGTGGAAGATGAACCCGGTGATTGCCTTTTCTGATCTTCAGCCTAGTCATTCGAATCCTCCCTTCTACAGCGCTTACGGCGATGTGATCTATAGAAACTCCAACAACGGAGTGTATGGGGCGCCTTACAGTGACCGCTTTAAGCAAGCCATCAATAGTCCACTGATCAATAGCGTGTCTTATAATAGTCAAAATGTGGCTAAATGGGTGATCGGCATCGGCGCGCCGCTCCCCGGGACTAAAGCCTTGCCCGGAATGCTGCTGCTGTTGATGTAATCAATAAACGCTCAAAAGAAGTTGTGTGCGACGATGAACCAGGAAAGGAGGCCTTTCTCTTGGTCCTGCGTGCGGCATGCCTCATTCCTGAGGCGTGACCTCAACACCAACTAAAACCATCTTATTAGCAGAGATTCTACGAACCGGAATTGATCCAGATTAAAGAAGCATCTACCGACTTCCGTTACCTCCTCTCCCGGGGCTATCCTCGCGCGGCCGCCCTGGCCCTGGTGGGCGACCGTTATCACCTGGACCACACCGCCCGGCAAATCCTCCACCGGGGCGTCTTTGCCCCGGACGCGGCCACATCCCGGCGGGCCAAATTGCGCCTCCTGAGGGACCTGGGGGGTCAACCCCTGGGGATAGACGGCCACAATGTCCTCATCACCCTGGAATGCGCCATTCGTCATCTGCCCCTGGTGGCCGCGGACGACGGCTGGCTCCGGGACGTGGGCCAGGTCTCCCGGGCCTACCGCGCCTCCCCGGAGACCGGGCAAGCCCTGATTCTCCTGGCGGAATACCTGACGCAGCATCAGGCTGGGCCGGTGCACGTCTTTTACGACGCGCCCCTGAGCTTAAGCGGCGAGCTGGCCCGGCGCACCCGGGAACTTTGGGCGGAGAAGGGCCTGGCGGTGACGGCCGCAGCCGTGCCCGTGCCGGAGCGGGAGTTGCTGGCCTTGGCCAGCCCCCTCGCCAGCAGCGACACTGCCTTGATAGACCAGGGGGAAATTATGGTGGACCTGGCCGGAGAGATCATCCGGCGGCAGGGCTGGAGCGTCATCGAGCTGGGTCCCTAACCCCGGCCGGCGCAAAAAAGCCGAACTTCCGTTGTATCCTGTCTGGCAGCGGTCTTAGGGAAGAACCTCTTCCCGTTTCTGCAGGTTCTCCATTTCCTTTGCCGTCAAGGCCGCGCTTTCCTCCCCCAGGAGATGTTCCACCATGGCGGGCAGGTGTCTGCCCGCCAAGAGGTTGGGAAGCAGCACATAATCCGCGCCCGCCTGGTACATCTTCAGGGCGGCTGCCGGGCTTTCCGCGGTGACAATGATTTTGGCCCGGGGGCAGAGATGCTTCATCTGTTTGATGAGCCTGAGATTGTCGGTCCCCACCAGGATGGGGTCGGGGATGGTGGAGAGCACCAGCTTGGCGCCCTCGATGCCCGCGTGATGCAAGGTCTCCGGGTTGCTGATATCCCCATAAACCACCTTCACCCCCTGGGCCCGCAGTTTTTTATAGACTTCAGGATTAAAATCCACCACCACCATACGCTCTTTAAGTGCTGGATACATGTCCTGGACTTCCCTCAGGAAAGAGGAAGCAATCCGGAAGAAGCCCAGCACCGCCAGCTCTTTAGGGGGCCCCCCGGCCTCCTCCGGGTGGGCCTCCCGGAAACTCTTGAACCCCACCAGGCTCAGGACCTTGCTCAGGAAACCCTGTAAGGCGTTGCTGGATTTGATCATATAGGTGGAGGCAATGGAGGTCATCACGAAGATATAGATGATCAGGGTCTGAATATCGGGGACGATGTGCCCGTATTTGATGCCGATGGCGGTGATCACCAGGCTGAATTCGCTGATCTGGGAAAGATTGATGGAGGCCAGCAGGCTGACCCGGTTGCCGTTTCCCAGGAAGTAGAGCAGGGGATATACGGACAAAAACCGGGTGGCAATGACAAACAGGGCCGCCGCGCCGGCAACTTTCAACATTCCCAGGTTGGCCAGGGGGTTGGGGATGGCCATCCCCAGGGCCACAAAAAACAGGGTGATGAAAAAATCCCGGATGCTGACGATTTTGGCAATAATATCGAGATTATATGGAAAAGTGGAAATCGCCACCCCCGCCACCAGGGCCCCCATTTCCAGGGACAGGTCGAAATAACCGGCCAGGCCGCAGATTAAGAAACACCAGGCCAGGGAAGCCACCAGCACCAACTCCGGCACTTTGGCGATCTTCCGGAAGATATATCCCAGCAGGTATTTGCTCAAGACCAGGCTGATGATTACCAGCATGGCCCCCTCAGCAAAATTTAACAGCAGATTGAGGAGCTTGGGATTAGCCAGGCTCGGCTGCACGCTCAGCACGATGATGGCCCAAAGATCCTGGAAGACCAGAACCCCGATAGTCAGCCGCCCCGCCAGGGTATCCAGTTCGAATTTTTCATATAGCAGTTTGACGACGATGGCGGTGCTGCTCAGGGCGATGCAGACCGCCAGATACAGCAAATCATATTCCCCGCCCAGCACCTTGACCCCGAAAATCCGGTATTCATAGGGCTCCCCGATGGTAAAGCCCAGCAATAAGAAAAATCCCAGGCCCATCAAGGCGCAGAGAATAAACTGGAAGATCCCAGTAATGATCAAGGATTTGCCGGCTTCTCTAATTTTCTTCAAATCCAGTTCCAAGCCGATCATGAAGAGCAAGAGGATCAAGCCGATCTCGGCAATGATGGTGATGTCTTCCTTGCTGCGCACCAGACCCAACCCGAACTGGGGGCCGATGGCCGCGCCCGCGGCGATATAGGCCAGCAGCAACGGCTGCTTGAGCAAATTGCCCAGGTAGGCCAAAATGGTGGCGGCAATGATGCTGACGCCGATGCCGGTGAGCAGATGATGGCCGCCTTCGCCGCCCCCGGCCCAGGCGGGAGCAGGGACCAAAAGGGCAGCCGCCGGCAACCAGCCAGCCAGCAATCTCAAACTGGAAGGGATCTTCGGGAGGGTCATGGTCTTTGGGAATCTTTCGTTGGGGACATTTCTGGGTAATTCGTTTCATAATAACTTAATTTGACCAAAGGCCAAAGCATCTGAGGGAAAAAGGCAGGCCGCGCCCCGGAACCGGTAAAATTAACCTCTTCTAGTCCCCGGGGGCTTGTCAAAAAAGACTTTTTTGATTATATGTTATTTGAAGATCAGCGGGCGGTTAACTCAGCGGTAGAGTGCCATCCTCACACGGTGGAAGTCACTGGTTCAAATCCAGTACCGCCTACCAAAAAATCCAGGGGTTGCGGTTTCGGCCGTAACCCCTTTTTTGAGGGAGAGGAAAAATTGTATCAGGGTGGGCACTGCCCACCGATTCTTTAGCTTATAATGCCAAGTTGAGACCTCTGCGAAAGTCTCAATTACTTTCCATCTTAATCAAAATGTGGAGCAGGCGAGGGCGCCTGCTCTACAACCCTGGCCCTATTCCTAAGAGCTCCTGCAAAATCAGGCGGTACAAAAAATCCCGGGTCCGCCGGTAGTCCTCCAGGCTGCCGCCGTAAGGGTCCGGTGCGGGCCGGTGCAGCAATCTGCCGGAAAATGCCGGAGGCAGCAGACCTGCCAGGGAGTAGTCAGTCAGGTTGACGGCCAGGTGGTGGGCGGGGAACTCGATTTCCTCCAGTCCCTTGGAACGGAGCCCGGCGGTGGACACCCCCATTTCCGCCAGCACCTTGAGGGTCAGGGGCGCGATAAAGCCCAGAGGGTTGATCCCCGCGGACGCGGCCGCCACCGCCTCCCCCCAATGGTGGCGGGCCAGGGCCTCGGCCATGATGCTGCGGCAGGAATTCCCCAGGCAGATAAAGACTACTCCCTTGGGCCGCATTTCTTTCCTTACCGGTGGTGATAACCAGTTAGACATGGTCTAAACCGAAAGGACCCGGCGGCAGCAGGTGACTCCGCCTGTCAAGATTGCTGCTGTGGCTGGGGCAGGTTGGCCAGGGGGTCGTAGGGCGCGACCCGGCCTTCCTTAAGGGCCTGTGCCATGGCCACCCCTAATTGAAAAGCCTCCTGTAGCTGCCCTTCGGTCAGTTCCCGCAGGAGAAAAGCCCGCTGCCAATCCTGGCCGCTGAGTTCCCGGGGGAAAAAGGCCGCGGCGTAGAGGTCGCCTACGGCCGAGCCATTGGCGATGAGGGTGCCCAGGTCCAGCATCCAGGGGGTGCCGAGATCGCAGTAGGAGCGCAACTCCGGGGGTATCGAGCCGGCGCTGACAATGGTGGCCACGGCCCGGGTCTTGTCGGTGAGGCGGGGCTGGGGGCAGCCTTTCAGGCCCAAAAGCTCACCCGTGGGACGGCACAGGGTCCAGGCGGCCCGCTGCAGGAACACGGTCATCAGGCCGGTGACGAAGCCGCAGTGCACCGGGGAGGCGAAGATGACCCCGTCGGCTTCTTTGATCTTTTCCAGCACGCCCCGCACGTCGTCCTCCAGGATGCAAGGAGCGATCTGGGACTCAAGGTCCTGGTAGCAGGTAAGGCAGTTGGTGCAGTAGCGGATGTCCAGGTTTTTGAGCAGCACCATCTCGGTGGCGGCGCCCTGGGAAGCCGCACCCTCCAGGGCTTGTTGGACCAGGCGGCTGGTGGTCTGCTTGGGCCGGGAGGTGGCATTTAGGGCCAGGATCTTCATGGCGGTCTCCTTGTCTGCGGGGTTTATCCAGAATTGCCAAAGGTGTTTAATGGGTTGGAGGTTAGATTCACCATGCGCCTCATAAAAGGCCACAGCTTTTGCAGGTACCGGAGACGGCGCAGGCGGGCAGCGGGCCAGGCAGAAAAAATAATCTAAAAAAAGGTCTCTCTTTTTTCAGGCCAACTCGTTTTGAGGAAGTCAGGATAGCACAAATTCCCCCCAAAAAGTATCTATTTCGCAGATTTTGGGCAGACCACCCCTGGGCTCGCAGACCAACCTTGGCTCTGGAATTAACGGGCAACGCGCCGGACAGAAATGATACTATATAATTACTGGGCTATTGGGGAATTCTCTGGAAACCAGATTACCAGGCGCCGAGCCACTTCCCTTGCAGATAACCGCCATCACCGCCAGGACCGCGCTGGTCCGCTCCAAAATCCCGGGAGTGGATTACGTCATCAACCCCTACCTGGGGTGCGGGCACGGCTGCCGCTATTGCTACGCGGTGTTTATGCGCAAATACGCCCACCATCACCGGGAGTCCCCCTGGGGCGCGTTTGTGGAGGTCAAGGTTAACCTCCCCGAGGTCCTGCGCGCCGAACTCCGCCGCAAGAAACGGCCCGGCCGGGCCCTCCTCGCCAGCGTCTGCGATCCCTACCAGCCGGTGGAAGCCAAATACCGGCTCACCCGGCAATGTCTGGAAATTCTGGGGGAGTACGGCTGGGGCATCGACATCTTGACCAGATCGCCTCTGGTCTGCCGGGACCTGGACCTCCTCACTACTCTGCCAGATGTCACCGTGGGCCTCTCCATCCCCACGGATGACGACCGGGTCCGGAAAATCCTGGAGCCTAAGGCCCCGCCCATCGGCGCCCGGGTGGCCGCGCTTAAAAGGTTGCAGGAGGCGGGTCTCACTCCCTGGGTCTTCATCGCCCCCATGCTGCCCCTGAATCCGGCCAGGCTCCATGAGCTCATTTCGCCTTTTGTCAGCCGGGTGATGCTGGACCCCCTGAACTACCGGGGCCAGGTGCGGGGATTATTCCAAAGGCAGGGCTGGGCTTATGCCTTGACCGAGGCCTACGCCGCCCAAACCCGGGAGATCTTGACGCGGCTGTTTGGAAGTAAGGCCCATTGAAAATTGAGTCAAAGTGTCGGGTCCCAGCAAGACGTTACCAAATATTGGCTTCATAACTCCCCCTCCCCCGGTGGGTGTATAGACTAGGGGGAGGGGAGCGGTTTTGGGCAAGTGGCTGTAATCAGACAAAAAGACGCCACCCCCTCCCTAACCCTTCCCCCGGAATTCAGACCGCCTTCCTCTCCCGCCAGCCGATGGTGAAAGGGATGAGCAGCATCAGCATTCCCAAGGCCGCGACTCCGGGCCAGCCCCCCCGCTCATAGGCCAGGCCGCTCAAGGTGATGCCCGCGGAGCCGCCCAAATAATAAAACAATATGTATAGGGAATTCCCCCGGCCCCGGCTGACGGTGAGCTTGCGGTTCAGGAGCCCCGCGGCCGCGGCGTGAATGGCGAAAAAACCGGCGCAGACCCCGGCCAGGCTGCCGGCCACGGCCCAAATGGAAGGAATGAGGGTAGAGATAATGGCCAGGGCGAAGACCAACGTCCCCCCCACCATGATGGCGCCGTTGCCGAAGCGGTTGCTGAGGTTGCCCGCCACCGGGCCGATCACCACCCCCAGCAGATAAGAAAGGTACATCAAAGTGATGATCTGGGTGGGGGCGTTAAAGGGCGGCGCAGCCAGATAAAAAGGCAGGTAGTTGAAAAGGGAGGAAAAGACGAAAAAGGCCCCAAAAGGCACCAGCAGTATGTGGCGCACGTCCCGGCGGGCGAGAAGAGAGAGGAACCCCAGTTCCTGCTCCGGGCTCTCTATCTTGTGGGTTTCCGGAGGCAGCCAGCGTAGCGCCGCCAGAGTGGCGGTGAACAGCAAAATGGAGGTGGTGACAAACGCGTACCGCCAATGCAAAGGGGGATGAATCCACCCCCCCAGCAACCGTCCGCTCAAGCCTCCGGCCACCGTGGCCGAAACATAGGTCCCCATGACCACGTTGAGGCGTTCCAGGGGCAGGCTCCGGCCCAGATAAACCACCACGCAGGTGGACAGCGTGGGAATGAATAGGCCTTGGATAAACCTGGCCAGGATCAGGAGCCAGAGGCTGGTGGTGGACGCGGAAAACAAGCCGCAAGCGGTGATCACCAGGCCCCCCAAGAGGATGATGGGCCGCACCGGCTTGCGGTCCGCCAGGCGTCCCCAGGGCAGGTTGGCCAGGGCTATCCCCAGAATGACCGCGGACACGGACAGGGAGGCCAAAAACTCGCTGACCCGGAATTCCGTGGTGAGCACCGGCAATACCGGCTGGGTGATGTACACGGTGCTGAACGCGGCCACCACCAGGGAAAATACCAGGGCCTGCAGACTATAAGGCCGGTCGATCAAAGCTATTTATTGATCACCACCAGAGTTTTCTCATTGATCAGCGGGTAGATTTCTTCCAGATCCCGGTTCAGGAGGGAGACGCAGCCCTTGGTCCAATTCATGCCGGCAAGGTTTTTGCCGTCATCCTCGGTGCCGTGGATGCCGATGGCGCCGCCGATGTCCGCCTCCGGGGGCACCCGTCCCGCCTGTTTGGCCCGGCCGAACTTCACCCAGTTTTGGGTATTGGGGTAATCCAAGAGGATGAAGTAAGTCCATTTCCGGTGGGGATATTTGCTCACCACGTGATAAACGCCTTCGGGAGTGCAGGTATCGCCCTGGCGCAACTTATCGTTACGGGGGTCGTTACCCAAGACGATATTATAGGTCTTAAGTGGGGTGAGGCCCCGGTACAGGGTAAGTTTGCGGGTTAATTTGTGCACCACCACCACCGTGGGTTTGCTGCCGTTGCTGTAGCCGTTCTTACTGAGCAGTTGCTCGAGATACTTCTGTTCCGGCGTCAGGTTGGTCTGCTGGGGCTCATACGCCGGTAAGGGCGTATCCAGAGAGGCTTCGGGGACCAGGCTCGCCTGGCCGCCGCAACCGATGAAAACTGAGGCCAAAAAGAGAAAGAGCAAAGCGCCCGTTAAGTTGTGCATGACAGTTATCCCCCCCCCAAACGATGCTTATAAAATAGTTAAACGCTACTATAGCAAAAATAAAGTATATTGGCAATACCGTTTTCCTTGCAGAATGTTATTTTTTCTAGCATATTCCCCATTATAGTTATAGCAATTTCCTGGGCAAATAATAGAGACTTGCCTGATAATCTAATGATTATTCACATTTTTTTAACCGAAAACAGAAAACCAAAAACAGAAAACCGTATTATATGGCTCTGAACCTGATCATTGACGGCTATAACCTGATTAGGCAGTCCCCCTTCTTCCAGGCAATTGAGGCCCGGGAGTTGGAGGCCGGCCGGGAGGCCCTGTTGGCCAGCCTGTCCGAGTACCGGCAGTCCCGGCCCCAACACAAAATCACGGTGGTCTTTGACGGCTGGCTAGGGGGGGAACTGAAAGAGTCCCGGGACCGGCGGGCCGGGTTGACCATCATCTATTCCCGGCGGGGAGTAAAGGCCGACGAAGTGATCAAGCGCCTCCTGGAAAAGGAACGCAGCCGGGCGGTGGTGGTGAGTTCCGACCGGGAGTTGCAGGATTTTGCGGACAGGGTGGGGGCCGCCTGGATCAGCGCCCCCCAATTCGAGGCCTCCCATCTGGGGGCAGCCGCAACCGGGGAGTCTGAACCCGAAGAAGAGACTTCCCCCCCGAGGGCCACCAAGAAAGGCCCCTCCCACCGGGCCCCCAAACGCCAGCGCCAACGGCAGCAGCGGTTGAAGAAGTTATAATTAATTAACATTAGGAGTAAACCATATGACCATGAAGAATCCCCCGCACCCGGGCGAGATTATCCGGGAATTGTGCCTCAAGCCCTTGGACCTTACCGTCACCCAGGCGGCCCAAGGACTCGGGGTGACCCGCAAGACGCTTTCTTTATTGCTTAACGGCCACGCGGGCATTTCCCCGGAAATGGCCGTCAGGTTGTCCCAGGCTTTTGGCCGCAGCCCTGAGAGCTGGCTCCAGCTTCAGGGGCAGTATGACCTGGCCCAGGTCAAAAGATCCGCCAAGGAGATCAAAATCAAACCCCTTTATGACTCGAACCGGCCGCAGCCTTAAAAAGGGGCGAAAAGGAGAAAAGGGGAAGAGGGGAAAAGGGGAAAAATGGTCGGAACCAACTAACCCTTTTCCCCTTTTCCCCTTTTTCCCTTTTCCCCCTCCTGCTTTTCCCCGCGTTTCCCCCCGAACCTTTTCAAATACACCATCAGCACCGATATCGCCGCAGGGGTCATCCCCGAGATACGGGCCGCCTGCCCCAGGGACAGGGGCCGCACCTCTTTCAGTCTGTCCCGCACCTCCAGGGACAGGCCCGGCACCCCGTCGTAATCGAAGTCCTCGGGGATGCGCTTCTTCTCCCCCTGGGCGAATTTTTGGGCCGCTTCCTCCTGGCGTTGGATATAGCCTTCGTACTTGTGCTTGATTTCCAGTTGCTCCGCCACCGCAGGGGGCACGGGGGGCTCTTCCCCGGAGAGGCGGTAGAGGGTGGCCAGGTCCAACTGCGGGCGCTTCACCAGGTGGAGGATGGGAACGGGCTCTTTTAAAGGCGCGGTGCCCCTCTCCGCCAGTTCCCGGTTGACCTCCGGCGTGGGATAAATCCGGCGGCCGGCCAGGCGGGCCTCCTCTTCGGCCAGGAGGCGCTTTTTGGCGTCCAGGCGCTCCCGGGCCTCCTTCTCCACCAGGCCCAACTCATAGCCCCACTCCAGCAGCCGCAGGTCGGCGTTGTCCTCCCGGAGCAGCAGGCGGTATTCCGCCCGGGACGTGAAAAGACGGTAGGGCTCCCGGGTGCCCTTGGTCACCAGGTCGTCCACCAGCACCGCCATATAGGCCTGGGAGCGGTCCGGCAGGAAGGGGGGGCGGCCCAGGACCTGGCAGGCGGCGTTGATCCCGGCCCAGAGGCCCTGGCCCGCGGCTTCTTCGTAGCCGGAGGTGCCGTTGATCTGCCCGGCCAGGAAGAGCCCCTTGATCAGCTTGGTTTCCAATGTCGGTTTAAGCTGCAAGGGGTCCACGTAGTCGTATTCGATGGCGTAGGCCGGGCGCATCACCTCCGCGGCCTCCAGGCCGGGGACGCTGCGGAACAGTTCCAGTTGCACCTCCACCGGCAGGCAATTCCCCAGACCCTTGGCGTAAATCTCCGCGGTGTCCCGGCCCTCGGGCTCCAGGGTCACCTGGTGGCTGGCCTTATCGGCAAAACGCATCACCTTGTCTTCCAGGGACGGGCAATAGCGGGCGCTCACCCCCTTGATCACCCCGCTGTAAAGGGGCGACAGGTGGATATTCTCTTTGACCCGGCGATGGGTGGCCCCGGTGGTGTGGGTGACAAAGCAGGGAAGCTGCTCCACCTCGACGCCTAAGGTGCGCCAGGAGAAGGGGCGGGGCCCGGGGTCTCCCTCCAGGCGGGCCATGGACGCGAAATCGATGGACCCGGCCCGGAGCCGGGGAGGCGTGCCGGTCTTCATGCGTCCCATGCGGAAGCCCGACTCCCGGAGATGTTGGGCCAGGGCCGTGGCCGCGAACTCCCCGGCCCGTCCGGCCTTAATCTGCACGGGGCCGATATGGATGAGGCCGTTTAAAAAAGTCCCGGTGGTGATCAGCACGGCCCGGGCCCGGTAGGTCAGGCCCAGGGTCTCCACCACCCCTATCACCCGGCCGTTCTCCACCAGCAGCCTCTCCACCATGGCCTCCCGCAGGTGAATACGGCTTTCTTTTTCCAACAGGGACTTCATAGCCAGGCGGTAGGCCTGCTTGTCGCACTGGATGCGGGTTCCTCGCACCGCCGGGCCCTTGGAGAGGTTAAGGGTGCGGAACTGGATGCCGGTCAAGTCCGCCAGATAGCCCATGACGCCCCCCAGGGCGTCGATCTCTTTCACCACGTGGCCTTTGGCCAGGCCCCCCACCGCGGGGTTGCAGGCCATCTGGGCCATGGTGTCCAGATTGAGGTTGAACATCAGGACCGAAAGCCCCATGCGGGCCGCGGCCAGGGCCCCTTCGCAGCCGGCGTGGCCGGCCCCTACGACAATCAAATCGTAATCTTGCGGATAAAAGGCCATGGAAGGAAAATCAGGGTTTAATGCTGACCGAATGCTGATTGCCTCATAAACAGTGGTCAATGCCGGGCCGCGTCCGGCCTGGCCTGGAAAATTTCGCATCTAGCCGCGTGGACGACGCCCCGTAATGAAGCGGGCAGTAAGCAGTTATCAGGAATAAACCGAAAAGTCTCGGTTTTTACTGCTCACTGCTTACTGCTTACTGCTCACTAACCCCTCACCGCTCCCATTCCACTTCCCGCACCAGTTCGATGAATTCCGGGGATTCGCCGTAGTCCTTCATGGCCTGCTGGTAATCCACCCAGGTCTGCCAGACCAGGAACCACTGTTTATTATGCCAGTAGTAGGGGCTTTGCGCCTCGGTCCCCCGGAGGCGCACGAACTCCTCGTATTCTTCCTGGCAGGAGGCGCAGAAACGGTAGGGGCCTTTAAAACGCTGGTACATCTCCTGGGTTTCGAACTGGATGTTGCATTTGGCGCAGCGGGCCAGGCAGCGGGTGCACTGGATGGTCTTGCGCACCGCCTCCAGCTTCTTGGCCTTGTCCACCTTGGCCTTTTTCTTCTGCTCCAGCTTGAGCCGGTCTTCTATATCGATGACTTTGGACATGGCTGACCTCGGGTTGGGGTCGGGGCAAACGGTGAGGGGTCCTAAGACCCTTTTTTCTCCATCTGCATAATAAGTTATCAAGGCCAGGGAGGCGGGTCAATAGCCGGCCTCAATTTCAAAAATAATTACGCCTTATTAGAGTCATCAGTAGGGCGGGAAAGTGAAACGCATCCCGCCTTCGGCAATTGGGGTGGGCCTAGCTTAGGCCGCAATATATTCACACTTCTGTTCAATACGGCACGTTCTTTTTCATGGTCACGCTGTTGGAAAGCCTCAGGAAAGACATGATGGCGGGATGCGCTACGCTTTCCCGCCCTACGTGCTACTTGCTACTCTTCTTCGGCCAAATCCGCGTCCCGGTCCGGGTCCAGGTTGAAGAGGCGCCGCACCAGGTCCAGTTCCCGGTGGGGTTTTTGGGGATGATGATTGCCTTTCAGACAGATGATGGGATCGTGGAGCAGCTTCTGGGCGATGGAGTGGGTCAGCACCTCCAGGGCCTGGCGCTGCTCCGCGGTGAGGGGGCCCAACTGTTTCAGGGTCTTCTCCAGTTCGGCTTCGCAGATGCGGTCCGCCTTCTCTTTCAGGGAGATGATAGTGGGATAGACCGCCAGGGTCTCCAGCCACTCCAGGAACTTGACGGTTTCCGCGGCCACCAGGCGCTCCGCCTTGGCCGCCTCCTGGCGGCGGCGCTGCCAGTTTACTTCCACCACCTCTTTCAAGTCGTCGATATTATAGAGATAAACGTTATCCAGGGCGTTGATGGCCGGGTCCAGGTCCCGGGGCACGGCGATGTCGATGAAGAAGAGGGGCCTATGTTTGCGGCGGCGCATCACCCCTTTCACCTGCTCCCGGGTGAGGAGGTATTGGGGGGAGCCGGTGGAGCTGATGATGATGTCCGCCTGGAGGAGTTGGTCCGCCAGCTCCTCCAGGGACACGGCTTCGCCCCCGAAGCGCTGGGCCAGTTGCAGGCCCCGTTCTAGGGTGCGGTTGGCGACGATGATCTTGCCCGCGCCGTCGCTTTTCAGGTGCTCCAGGGCCAGTTCCGCCATCTCCCCGGCCCCCACCAGGACCGCGGTCTTTCCGGCCAGGCTCCCAAAAATCTTGCGGCCCAGGGTGACCGCGGCGTAGCTGATGCTCACCGCGTGGTCGCCGATGCCGGTCTCCCGGCGCACCCGCTTGGCCACCGAGAAGGTCTTGTGCAGCAGACGGTTTAAAATGGGCCCGGTGGCCCGGTTGCGGGTGGCCTGGCGGTAGGCCTCCTTGATCTGCCCCAGGATCTGGGGCTCCCCCACCACCAGGGAATCCAGGCTGGAGGCCACCCGGAAGAGATGGAGCACCGCGTCCCGGTCCCGGTGGACATAAAGGGAGGCCTCCAGGTCAGCCGGGGATATGCCGCCCCGGCCGGCGAAGAAAGTCCGCAATTGGCCGATGGCCGCGTCCGGCTCCGCGGTGGCGCAGAGACCCTCCACCCGGTTGCAGGTGGCATAAAGTATGAGCTCCAACAGGGCCGGACGGGGCTGCAGTTCCTGATAGGCCGCGTCCAGGTCCGCCAGGAGGCCCCCCAGTCTTTCCCGGAGGTCCACCGCCGCGGTTTTGTGGTTGAGCCCTAAAAGCACCAGGTTCATGGTTTTTTCAAAAAATTGGCAAAACTGTGGTAGCCGGTGAACCACAGATTGGCGCCCACAAACGCGATCACCAGGACCACGAAGCCGCAGATGGCCAGGAGCGCGGCCCGGCGGCCCCGCCAGCCCACGGCCAGGCGTTCATGGAGGAGAACCGCATAGATCAGCCAGGCGGCCAGGGTCAGGATTTCCTTGGGGTCCCAGCTAAAGAAACTTCCCATGACCTGCTGGGCATAAAGGGAGCCGGAAATGATGCCCCCGGTGAGCAGGGGGAAGCCGATGGTCAGGCACCAGTAATTGAGCGCGTCCAGTTGCTCCAGAGAAGGCAGGCGGCGGTAAAAAAAACCGAATTTTTTCCCTTTCAGTTGCCGCTCCTGCACCAGGTAGAAAATGCCCCCCAAAAAGGCCAGGGTCAGGGCCGCGTTCCCCAGCAGGGCCAGGATGATGTGCACGGTGAGCCACAAACTCTGGAGCAGGGGGGAGACCGCGCCGTGTCCCGGGGGCAGGATCAGGGCCCCGGAAACCATCAACGCGGCCAGGGGCGCGGTCAGGGCCCCCAGGACCTTGATGGGAAAGAGCCAATACAGAATAAGGAACGCGGCCGCCAGGGCCCAGGCCGACACCAGGAGGGCCTGCCCGAAGGTGGCCACGGGCAGATAGCCCGCGGCCCAGGTGCGGAAAATGAGGGCCAGGGTGTGACAAGCCAGGCCGGCCCCCAACAGCCAAACCCCGGCCCGGCAGAGGTTCTCCCGCTGGGCCAGAAAAAACCCCAGCCAGAGGGCGGTGGCCCCGAAATAGGCGAGAAGGGTGAGATAGATCAAGGCGTTGCCCATGGGATTGTTTTCTGTTTCCTGTTTTCGGTTTTCTGTAAGGAACCGCCGATAGGCAAATCACTAACTCATGTGTTTCAAGATTTCTATTCTGGTTCCCAAGCTGCGCTTGGGAACCCATTTGGCTGCAAAGCTGGGCTTTGCATTTGGGCCTATGCTATGGGATCTGGCCAAGCTAAGCTTGGGCCAAAAATGCGTTCCCAAGTGCAACTTGGGAACGAGAAACAGAACTGCTGGGGCGGCCGTCCCTGGCCGCCTGTCGTCAGGCGGGCACGGAGGCCCGCCCCACCAGCCTTTTCCTCTGTGGCTAACTTACCCTTTGCAAAATTTCTTCCAGCACCGCCGCGTCTACAACCTGGCCCAAAATCTCCCGGAGAAGGCGCCGCACCTCCTGCAGATCACCCTGCCGCAAAGCGGCAAGCAGGGGACTGTCCACCAGGCGCTTGAACAAGGGGGCGTTGTCCGGGTCACCCCGGCGCGCCTCCAGGACCCGGGTGCGTATCGCCTGCATTAATGCCAGATAAGGCCCATACTCCGGGCCGAAACGGTCTTCCAGGTCCTCCCGGAGTTTCCGGGCCAGGGCCGGGGACGCGCCCCCGGTGCTGATGGCCAGGGTCAGGTCCCCCCGGCGCACCTGGGCCGGGACGATGAAGGTGCACAACTCCGGCTGGTCCACGATGTTCACCCAGATGCCCCGTTCTTTAGCCGCGGCGCTCACCCGGGCGTTGACCGCCATGTCATCCGTGGCCCCGATCACCAGGGCCATGCCGGCCACCTGCTCTTCTTGGAAATCGCCCTGGAGGTGGCGGATGGTCCCTTGGCCGGCCAGGGCTGTCAGGGCCGGGGCCAGCGCCGGGCTGACCACCGTCACCCGGGCCCCGGCCTGTAGCAGGTCTTGGACCTTGCGCGCGGCCACGTTGCCGCCGCCCACCACCAGGCAGGGTTTGCCGGCCAACAAGACGAAAACGGGGTAAGTCTGCATGGTCTGGGGGAGGTCTGGGGGGAGGCTCCTATTTTTCCTTTTATTTTAACCATATTTTCCCATCTCTTGCAAAAGGCTTTTGCTCCCCCGGACCTTTGCCATTGACAGAGGCCGTAACTCCTGGTTATATGAAACAGCAAGCGGACGCCGGGCCTTTACACCGCCCCGGGGATCAGATCCATGTCAACCCTTCGTCTTCTCCCATTATTGTTGATCCTAGGAACCTATGCCGCCATCAGCCTGCCGGCGCCGCCGAGTTGGGGGGGAGAAACCAAGATGAGCATCAGCGAGGCAGACAAACAGCGGTTGCTGCAACTGGCCCGGGACAGCATCGGCGCCCACCTTCAAAGGGGGGCGATGCCGTCCCTGGAAGGCGCTTCCCCGCTGCTTTGCGAGCGCCGGGGGGTATTTGTCACCCTGCACCGCCGGGGACAACTCCGGGGGTGCATCGGTTACCTGGAGGCCGTCAAACCCCTGGGGCAGGCAGTGGTGGAAATGGCCGCGGCCGCCGCGTTTCATGATCCCCGATTCATACCTCTGCGGGCAGACGAATTGGCCGATCTGGAGTTGGAGATCTCGGTGCTGACGCCCATGCAGCGTCTGGAGCGGGTGGAGGATATCCAGGTGGGCAAACACGGCCTGTACCTCGAAAAAGGTCTAGACCGGGGTTTGCTTCTCCCCCAGGTGGCGGTGGAATACCGCTGGGACCGGACCGCGTTCCTGCAGCAAACCTGCTGCAAAGCCGGCCTGCCCCCGGATGCCTGGAAGGACGCGGATACCCGTATTTATACATTCACCGCGGAGATCTTCTCGGACCATCCTAAAAAACCGGGATCTTCGAGGTAGGAGCCTATATTTCTATGACTGCCAATCCCGAGCCGCCGCCGGAAAGACGCCTGCCTGTCCCCCTGCCTCCGGAAACTGAAACTCCGGGCCCGGAAACCGGCAAGCTGAAGACCCTGTTGCGCTACCGGTTCTTCCTGGTGACCCTGGTAATCCTCCTCTTTTTGGGCGGTCTCTTTTTTTGGGGGACCATTTATCAGCGGGAGCACCCTGCCTCCCCGGAGGCGGCCCAGGGAGAAAAGCCCGGGGTTGCCCCCCAGATTACTGAACCCGCTCCCAGCCCGGCTCCGCAGGCGGCTCCGGAGGCTGCGGCCAAAACCCCGGCGCCGCCCCCGGTCATTACTCCTCCGCCGCGGCTGGAGCCGGTGAAAGGCGAGACCTTTACCCGGGCCTTGATCAAGATCATGGACGACCAGGTGAACCAGACCCTCTTCGGCTGGCGCCCCAATTCCATTATCTTCGGCAAGTTCAAGCTCACCGATAATGTCAACAACCTGCAACTGGGCGTCCTGGAGGTAGTGCGCCGCACCCTGGTAGTCTTCAACGAAAACATGACCCGGTTTGCCATCACCGAGGCCTATAACCCCAACCTCAATGAGGCCATGAACTTCGTCATGGTGAGCCCCGACAAGTACTGGTTCCCTTCCGCGTCCGGCAAATACCGGGAAGCCATCCGGGACCTGGAGCTGTATATCGAGTCCCTGCGCAAGGGCCGGGGCCGGTTCTATACCCGGGTGGACAACCTCATCGCCCTGGTCGCCACTTATAAGGACATCCTGGGCTCCAGCTACCATAACCTCATCAAGGACGCGGAAGCCGACGGCTCCCCGGTCTCCTGGTGGGTGGTGGACGATTACTTCTATGCTGCCCAGGGTATTGCCCTGGGCATGTCCCAGATGCTGGAGGCCGTCAAGGAGGAGTTCCGCCCGGAGCTGCAAAAAAAGGGCTCCCACAAACTCCTGGAAGACGCCATCCACGCCTTGCACAGCGCCTCTCACCTGTCCCCCTGGGTGGTGACCAACGGCAGCAAAGACGGCATCCTGGCCAATCACCGGGCCAATATGTCCACTTATATCGGTGAAGCCGAACACGTCATCGCCACCCTGCAAACCGTGCTGGCGACTAACTGATAGTGATCAGTAATCAGTAATCAGTAATCAGTCATCAGTCATCAGGCTCGGGTTTTTGAGCAGATACTGATCACTGATCACTTCCTAATCCTACCAGGCGGAAATTTCCTTGAAATTTCCGCCCTTTTGTTTTATGGTGGGGCAATTTTTCCCAGGAGGGGGCAGATGCAGGTCAGCAAGATCATGAGCGCCAATCCCGTGACCATCTCTCCAGACAAACGGGTGGGACAGGCCCTGAAATTGATGCAGAAACACAATATCCGCCATCTGCCGGTGGTTAAGAATGACCTCATGGTGGGGTGGATTACTTCCCGGGACTTGCGGGAGGTGCTCCTGGCCTCCATGCTGGAGAAGATCACGGTGGAGGACGTCATGCTCAAGTCCCCCATCACCGTTACCCCCGAGACCACGGTGGAGGAAGCGGCCCGCTTGATTTATGAAAACAAGATCGGGGGCATGCCGGTGTTGGAGAACGGCAAGCTGGTGGGGGTCATCACCATGCTGGACCTGATCTCCGCCTTTCTTTCCATGTTGGGGCTGCTCCGCACCAGTTCCCGCCTGGATCTTCTCCTGGAGGACCGGCCGGAGGTGCTGGAGGAGGCTACCCGCCTCATTAAGGAGGCAGGGGGCGGGATCATCAATGTGGCCTTGGGCCCCTTAAGGGAGGGCAAACGCTCATATTACTTCCGCATTACCAAATGCGATCTTGAGCCCATCATCGAGGTCTTGAAGGAACACGACGTGCAGGTGGTGGATTTTATTCCCTGAGATTTCCCGCAAATCCGCAAACCCGGTTTTTTCCCGCCTGCTTGGCCTGGTAAAGGGCGGCGTCCGCTCCTTTCACCAGGTCGTCTCCGTCCATCCCCGGCTGTAGTTCCGCCACCCCGATACTTACCGCAAAGTGCAGGTGTTCCTCCGGCAACTCCACGGTGATCTGAGAGACGCCCTGGCGCAGCCGTTCCCCGGAAATCATGGCCTGTTCGAAGCCGGTCTCAGCCAGGAGGACTACGAACTCCTCACCGCCGTAACGGCAAACCAGGTCGGCATGGCGCACCGCTTCCCGGAGGAAGGAGCCCAGAGCCTTCAGAACCTTATCTCCCACCTGGTGGCCCAGGGTGTCGTTCACTTTTTTGAAATCATCGATATCCAGGAAAAGTAAAGATAGATTGCGGTGATAGCGGCGGGCCAGCTCCACTTCCCGATGCAGCACTTCCCAGAAGTAGCGGTAATTATGCAAACCGGTCAGACCATCCCGGATGGCCAGACTTCTAACTTTCTCATAGAGCAGCAGGTTTTTAAAGGCGGCATTCCCTTGGAGGGTAAAGATGCGGAAGAGTTCCCTCTCTTCAGGAGTGAAGGGGGTTTCCCGCCCCGCGGCCACCAAGCCCATGACCTCCCCAGCCTGCACCCAGGCCCGCATAATCGACGGCAGCGGCGCTTTTTGGCCCTCCCCGTGGTCCCCAGGGCCTAGCCAATGGGGCGGCCAGCCTTTGATCTGGTCCTGCAGCCAGGCCTTAAAGGCCTCGAGGGCGGCATCCGTCACCCCCGGCTGCCGGCGGTAGGCCTCCCTGGGCAGTTCCTCCCCCTCTCCCCGGAGTTCCAGACCCAGGACCGCCAGGGAGAGGCTTTCCCAAATGAGATCAAGCAATCCCTGGGTGATCTGCTGACCGGTCAGCGGTCCCGCCAGGGTCTCGCCGATCCGCCGGATCTGGGTTAGTTCCTTTGAGCGGCGTTGGGCCAGTTCTTCCTGGGCCTGGCGCAAATCTTCCAGGAGGGTGCGGTTGGTCTCGGTCAGGCGGCGCCGCTCCAGGGCCCGGTCGATGACCGCCTGGAGATCGGCCAACAGGAGGTCCGATTTCAGCAGGTAGTCATACGCCCCCAGGCGCAGGGCCTGCATCGCGCTCTCCAGCTCGGCGTGGCCGGTGAAGAGGATGACTTCGGTTTCCGGGGAGCGGGATTTAATGAAAGAGAGAAGTTCCAAACCGGAGCGGCCCGGCAGCATCAAGTCCAGGAGGGCCAGGGTGAATTCCTCCTTCTCCAGCGCGGCCAGGGCCTGGAGGCCGTCCCCCGCGGCTTGCACCGCATATCCCTGTCCCCGGAGAAACTCGGTGAGCACCTCTAATAGTTGGGGTTCATCATCCGCCAGCAGTATTTTCTCACCCGTCATCATGCCAGCCTTCTGCGGAGAGGAGGGTGTCCCGGCTGAAATTCTGGTCGTCCCGCTGGGGGTAATCCAGATTATAATGCAGCCCCCGGCTCTCTTTGCGGCGTAAGGCCATGCGAATGATGAGATCGGCCACGGTGGCGATGTTGCGCAATTCCAAAAGATCGCTGGTGATCAAAAAATTCCAGTAGTATTCCTGAATCTCCTGCTTGATCAAATCGATGCGGTGCTGGGCCCGGAGCAGGCGGCGGTCCGTGCGCACGATGCCTACGTAGTTCCACATGCAGCGGCGGATTTCATCCCAGTTGTGGGAGACCACCACCGCCTCTTCGCTGTCCGTGGCCCCGTAGGGGTTCCACTCCGGCACCCCGCCCCCGGCGTGGGCCTTTAAGCTGGGGAGGTCTTCCCGGGCCGCCAGCGCGGCCTGGTGGGAAAAGACCAGGGCCTCCAAGAGAGAGTTGCTGGCCAGACGGTTGGCCCCGTGCAGCCCGGTCATGGACACCTCCCCCACGGCAAAGAGATGGGAAATGGTGGTGCGGCCGAAGGTGTCCGTCTTCACCCCGCCGCACATGTAGTGGGCCGCGGGCACCACCGGGATGGGCTCTTTGGTGATGTCGATGCCGAATTTCAGGCACTCCTGGTAGATATTGGGGAAACGATGGGTGACGAAGTCCGGGGGCCGCTGGCTGATGTCCAGATAGACGCAGTCCGCGCCGCTCTTCTTCAACTCCAGGTCGATGGCCCGGGCCACGGTGTCCCGGGGGGCCAGGTCCTTCAAAGGGTGGTATTTCTCCATGAAGGCCTCGCCCCGGCGGTCCCTGAGCACGGCCCCCTCCCCCCGCAGGGCCTCGGAGATGAGGAAGTTTTTGGCGTCCGGATGATAGAGACAGGTGGGATGGAACTGCACGAATTCCATGTTGCCGATCACCGCGCCGGCCCGGTAGGCCATGGCCACCCCGTCGCCGGTGGCGATGTCCGGGTTGCTGGTGTAGAGATAGACCTTGCCCACGCCGCCGGTGGCCAAAAGCGTAATGGCCGCGCTGAAGGTATCCACCTCGCCGTTCGTGCGGTTGAGGACATAGGCCCCCAGGCAGTTGGCCTCCCGGTTGACCACGGACCGCCCCCGGCGCACCACCCGCTCTTCGGTAATAAGGTTCACCCCCATGTGATTTTCAAAGACCCGGATATTGGGGTGGGCCAGCACCTTCTCCGACAGGATGCGCTCCACCTCGGCGCCGGTCATGTCGTGGGCGTGGATGATGCGCCGCCGGGAATGGCCCCCCTCCCGGCCCAGGTCATAGCCGTTATCCGCGCCCGCGTCGAAATGGGCCCCCAGGCTCACCAGCTCCTGGATGCGTTCCGGCCCCTGGCGCACCACCAGGGCCGCCACGTCCGGGTGGGTCAACCCCTCACCCACGGTGAGGGTGTCTTGGATATGATACTCAAAACGGTCGTCGGCCCCCAGGACCGCGGCAATACCCCCCTGGGCCATGCGGGTGGAGGTCTCCGTCAACCCCCGCTTGGTCACCAGGTTGACGGTGGCGAAATCCGCCACCTTCAGGGCGTAACTCAAACCCGCCAGCCCCGAGCCCATTACCAGAACGTCAGCAGAATGCTCCAAAATTCGGGTCCTTTGTGGGAAAGCGATCAGCTTTCAGCTTCTTTTATATATTTCCTTCTGGTTCCCAAGTTGTACTTGGGAACCGAATAATGTTTCTCGTAGGGCGCGTCTTACGCGCCCTAAATGGTGCGTGAGACAATGGTGCGTGAGACGCACCCTACAATAATTTTCATGGTTTTGGGTGTTTTCTTGTAACATGAACGGCTCTTTTTCTCGTTCCCAAGCTGTGCTTGGGAACGCCTGGCCCGCCAAGCTCAGCTTGGCATATATTCCCGTTCCCAAGTGCAACTTGGGAACGAGTCTAAAATATTGTCTTCCCTCTTTTCCTAAGCAGCGTAGCGAATGATCTCCAATTCTGCAGCGGTGTCTGCTCGTTGCAGGATTTCTTCCACGCGGCTCATCACCAAATCTTCCAGCAGGTATTCACTACAATTATCGCATTGCAGCACCGGCAAGCCTTTCAAGATCACAATGGTCATCTCACTTACCTTGAAAGGCAAGTCTGTAGTCAAGGGACTTAATTTCGCACCACACACACTGCATCTCATGGAATTTCCCTCCTCACCTTGAACCCCGCTTCCCATTCCTCCGGGTCTGGGCGGTAGGCAGTGACAACCCGCACATTTCCTCCTTCAAGGTCTACCGCAAAGAGAATATGGAAGATATCGCCCTCATGCTCTGAATAGACAAGATAGCTGGGAAGATATTTGTCCTTTGGATTTTCTTCTATAATTTCGTAGCTTTCATGAGACTGAAGAATAGCCTGCCGCATAATAAAGCGTCTTTTCATGCGCATGTTCACATGATAGGTCCATAAAACCTTCCCCTGCTTCACGCATCTGCGGATGAATGCTAACGGATTATCCGGAAGGTTACGTTCCACTAGGGTTAAAACTCCCCTATTTTGCTCGTTCCCAAGCTAAGCTTGGGAACGCCTTGCCCGCCAAGCTAAGCTTGGCGAACATTTCCGTTCCCAAGTGCAACTTGGGAACGAGAAGTAGGGTGCGTCTCACGCACCATTTTTTGCTGATCGCTGCAAGCTGACCGCTGCTCGCTGACAGCTAAATCCCCAACAACCCCGCCAGATTCTTCCCCAAAATCATCTCCTGCCATTCCTCTGGCAGCCCCGCGTCCGCCATTTCCTTGATATAGCGGCTGGGGGGCAACAAGGGATAATCGCTGCCGAAGAGGATCTTCTCCGGGCCCACCATCTCCCCGGCCAGGCGGTAGATGGCCGGGCGGTAGAGGTAGGGCGAGGCCGCGGTGTCGAAATAGACCCGGGAAAAGACCTCCGGGGCCTCTTTTTTCATCAGGCCGTAGAAGGGGAGGCCGCCGCCCCAGTGGGCCAGAATCCAGTCCACCTCCGGAAAGTCCCGGATGAGCCGGTAGACCGCGGGCAGGGAAATTCTCCCTTTGCCCGGATAATCGTGGCCCACCGGGTCGTTGATATGGAGCATCAGGGGCACGCGGTAGTGCCGGCAGAGCTCGGCAATGGGGGCGAGATACGCGGCCAAGTCCTCGCCTAAGTCCTCCAGGTACCAGGCCAGCTCCCCCACGCCCCGGAAACCCGCGGCCAGGCAGCGCTCCACTTCCCGGGGGGCGCCGGGCTCCAGGGGATGGACCGCGCAAAAGCCCATGAGCCTTTGGGGCCAGCGGCGCTGGGCCTCCAGGATGACTTCGTGGTGGCGGCGCCAGAGCCGCTCCTGGCGCCAGGGGAAGCCCAGGACCACCGCGGCCTCCACCCCTTGCTCTTCCAGGGCCTGGAGCATTTCCTCCGGCCCCACCATTTTGGACTTGGGGGATTCGTACAGGAGGCGGAAGGCCGGCTCATCGGCAAAGAAATCTTCCCGCCGGCGGCAGACTTCTTCCGGAAAGATATGGGTGTGGGCGTCCAAAATGATCATCTCATTACTGCCTCAGAAAAGATTGGCCTCACGCAAAGACGCAAAGGCGCAAAGAAAGACGCAAGTATCTAGAGAAGGCAAACCAACAACTCCCTCTCCCCCCGTGGGGGGAGAGGACTGGGGTGAGGGGGGGTGGCAGCACGTTGCCATTTTCGGCAATCATTTACCCGGTTCTTATAAGTCAGCCTCTTACCACCCCTTTTCCCTTTCTCTGCCCTCCTTTTTCATATAAAATGCCGGTGATGTCAATAGCTCTCAGAATTCTCGGCTGTTTGTTGCTGGCCGGAGCCGTGAACGCCGCGTCCGCGACCTGGGCCGCGGGGCCTTTCCCCTACCGCCTGCCCCGGGGTCCGGGGGTGGACCCGGAGGCCGTCACCGTGGTGGGGCAGCCCCAGGAGCACCACATCGTGCGTTATGAAAATCTCTACCAGATCGCCCGGCAATACGATCTGGGGTTTTGGGAACTGGCCCGCTACCAACGGAGTCTGGACCATTTCTACCTGCCCTGGGAAACGGACATCGTCATCCCCACCCAGTGGGTCATTCCCGAGCGCTCCTCTTATCCGGGCTACCTGCTGAACGTGGCGGAACTGCGGGGCTACCGTTTTTTCCCCGGGAAAAATGAGGTTTACACCTTCCCCATCGGCATCGGCGTTTTGGATTATAAGACCCCCATCGGCAAGAGCTTCCGGGTGCAGAGCAAATCCGTCAACCCCGGCTGGCGCATCCCCAAAGGTCTCCAGGCCAAATACGGCATGTCCTTCATGCCCCCGGGCGATGACAATCCCGTGGGCAGCCGCTGGCTGGGGCTGTCCCACTACGGTCTCCACGGCACCCACGCGCCCATGGGGGTGGGCCGCCTGGTGAGCCACGGCTGCATCCGCCACTATCCCGAAGACATTGAAAAATTGTTTGATATGACCCCGGTGGGCACCACCGTGGACGTCATTTATGAGCCGGTGAAATTCGGATTCCTCAAAGGCCGCATCTTTATAGAAGTTCACGAGGACATCTACTTCAAGACCCCGAATATGCTGAAATATGCCTTGGACCGCCTCCAGAAGCGGGGTCTGGAGGGCCGGATCAACTGGACCAAGTTTCTCCAGGCCGTGGAAGAAGAGAGCGGCGCGCCGGTGGATATCAGTAAATGAGAAATTTTAGGGCAGGCTCGAGGGGCCACCGGCCCCCGGGCCCCTTCTTGCAAACCTATGACCATCCAGGGGAGCCAGGAACTTGGCCCGGAATCACGAATACAACTTCCAGGAGCTCCTGAGCATCATAGAGGAGCTGCATCACCTCAAGGACCTGGACGCCCTGCTGGATGCCGTTTTGTTGGAGGCCAGGCGCCTCACGGCCGCGGACGCGGGTTCCATCTACCTGGTGGAAAACGGCTTGCTGAATTTCAGTTATCTCCACAACGACCGGCTGTTCAGCTCCGCCCGGACCAAACACATTTACGCCAGCCACACCCTGCCCCTGGACCACCGGTCCATCGCCGGCTATGTCGCCTGCACGGGCCAGCCTTTGGTGATTGAGGATGTCTATGAGATTCCCAAGTCCCGGCCGTATTCCTTTAATCGTTTCTTCGATGACGCCTCCGGCTACCGGACCAAGTCCCTTCTGGTACTGCCCCTGAAAACCAGCCGGAACAAGGTGGCGGGAGTGATGCAGATCATTAACGCCCAGGATCATCATGGGGAAACCATCCCTTTTAATGAACGGGACCAGATGGTGGCGGGTTATTTTGCCAACAATGCCGCGGCCGCGGTGGAACGGGCCCAACTGACCCGGGAGGTGATCCTGCGCATGATCAGGATGTGCGAGCTGCGGGACCCCGGGGAGACCGGGGCCCATGCCAACCGGGTGGGAGCCATTGCCGCGGAGATCTATCACCAATGGGCTCAGAGCCGGGAAATCCCCGAGCCGGAAATCAAGAAGACCCGGGACCTGATCCGGATCGCGGCCATGCTCCACGATCTGGGGAAGATCGCCATTTCCGACCTGATTTTGAAGAAACCCGGGGAGTTGGCACACGATGAATTTACCATCATGAAATACCACACCATTTACGGCGCCCGGCTCTTTGAAAACCCCGGCTCCGATCTGGACGTCATGAGCGCGGAAATCGCCCTGAATCATCATGAACGGTGGGACGGCACCGGCTATCCCGGCATAATCGGCGATATCTTCGCCGACTCCGTCCAGTTTGGCCCGGGCAAAGAAGGAGAAGAAATACCTCTGCCCGCCCGCATCGTCGCCCTGGCCGACGTTTACGACGCCCTGGTCTCCAAACGGGTCTATAAAGAACCCCTTCCCGAGGAAGAGGCCCTGGCCTTTATCCGGGAAGAGGAGGGCAAGCACTTTGACCCGGAGGTGGTGGCCGCGTTTTTTGGCATCCATGAGGTGATTGCCGCCATCAAAGGCAAGTACCAGGAAGAATCGACCCTGCCGCTCTATTGCCGGATAACACCTTGAGACCTCTACGAAAGTCTCATTTATCCTCATATTTAATCAAGATGTGGAGGAGGCGCCCTCACCTGCTGCGAAATGCAGGTGAACAACCGGGGGCGGCTGTTCCCCCTGAGACTTTCGCAGAGGGCTCGCCTTGAATTCCCCCAGGCCCGGCTCCACCGCCAACCCTCCCGGTGCGGCGGATCTGCTGATCCATAACGCCCTGGTGCTCACCCTGGAGCCCGGCGCGCCTCCCATCCCCGACGGCTATGTGGCCATCAAGGGCAGCAAGATTGCCGCGGTGGGGAGCGCCTCTTGCCCGGGCCCCCCTTGCCAATCTTTACCCTCTGCCCGCCAGTGCCTCAACGCCCGGGGCGGCCTGGTGCTCCCCGGTCTGGTGAACACCCACGTCCACGCGGCCATGGTCTGGTTCCGGGGCCTGGCCGACGATCTGGCCCTGCAAACCTGGCTCAATGATTTTATCTTCCCCCTGGAGGCAGGCTGGCTCGATGGGGACAAGGTGTTCTGGGGAACCCTGTTGGCCGCGGCGGAGATGATTAGGGGCGGCATTACCACCGCAGCGGAAAGCTATTTCTATGAAACGGAGGCGCGGCGGGCCTTAGGGGTTGCCGGCCTGCGGGCGGTGGCGGCCCAGGGGGTGGTGGACTTCCCCGCGCCGGGCGTCCCCGAGCCCCGGGACAACCTGCGGGTGGCCGCGGAGTTTCTGGATTCCGGGGGAGACTGCGCCCCCCGCAGAATCACCTCCACCATCTTTTGCCATTCCCCCTACACCTGCGGCCCGGAAACCTTGCAGCGGGCCAAGGCCATGACCCGGGAGCGGGGTCTGTCCCTGTTCATCCACCTGGCGGAAACCCGCCAGGAGGTGGAGGCCATGCAGCGGCAAAAGGGGTGTACCCCCGCGGTTTACCTGGAACGCCTGGGAGTGCTGGATGAACTCACCGTGGCGGCGCACGGGGTATGGCTCACCCCCCAGGACCAGGACCTCCTGGCCCGGCGGCAGGTAAAGGTGAGCCATTGCCCGGAAAGCAATCTGAAACTGGCCGCGGGCGTGGCCCCCGTTCCGGACCTCCTGGCCCGGGGGGTGACGGTGGGCCTGGGGACCGACGGGGCCGCATCCAACAACAACCTGGATCTCTTCGGAGAAATGAGCCTGGCGGCCCGGCTGCACAAGGTTTGGCGGCGCGACCCCACCGTTCTGCCCGCGGCCCGGACCGTGGCCCTGGCCACCCGGGAAGGGGCCAGGGTCCTGGGCCTGGAAGAGAGGACCGGCACCCTCGCGCCCGGCAAGGAAGCGGACCTGATCGTCGTGGACGTGCAGCAGGCCCACCTCACTCCCTTGTTTGATCCATACTCCCACCTGGTCTATGCGGCCCGGGCCGCGGACGTGCGCCACGTGATGGTGGCCGGGCGCTGGCTGCTTAAAGATCGGAACCTTATAACCCTCAACTGGCCGGAAATCGCCGGCTACATCCGCAGGGGCAGCAGGAAACTGGGCCGCTCTTAACCTGGTAAAATGGTGTATAATATTTTTAGGTGAATTGCGGGGAAGGCGGGTTAAAAAGTAAAAAGTAATCAGTAATCAGTAACCAGTGATCAGTATTGAGAGAACAGGCCATGATCATTTACTGATAACTGATAACTGATTACCGATCACTTTCATTTACCGGGAGCTTTATGGCCAGAGTTCGATTGCAGCCGCCAGCCTCCTTTGCGGAGCGTCTCCGGTCTTTGGTGACCACCGGTGAAGTGCAGCGCCTGATCCATGACATCACCACTTGCGAGGTGATCCTGGGGGAGGAGCAGCCCCGGGACGCGGTGCCCCACCAGGCCAAGGGGCTGGAGCTTTTCCCCTGTTTTGCCATGTACTTCCAGCGCCAGCCGGTGGAGATCAAAGGGAGCATCTATCCCAACCTTTCCATCCGGGAGGTGGAAGGGTTGTCCCACCTGATCCGCCTGGAATTGGGGGGCCTGCCGGTGGATTTCTGGCTGCGCACCCCCCAGGGGACTTTTTTGCTTTCTCCCTTTCACATCCGCTTCCTCAGCATCCTTTTCGGACGCCTGGCGCTCCACCAATTGTCCCTGACCCCTGGGGGCAACTTAAATGCCCTGGGCTTTACCCCTTATTCCCTGGAGGAACAGGTGGTGGCCGGATATCTGCAAAGCCTGGAGTGGGCCCCCTGCGCCACCATCAAACTGGACGCCCAGGACAACCCCTATATCGGCTCCATGCTCCACAGCCCCGCAGATCTGCGGCGTTGCGATTATCCCGGCAGCGGCAGGGAAGAGGCGGTCATCCGGGCCTGGCGCCTGTTCAAGCGGTTGCTGTATTACTCCATCGAAGGGGAGCGCCTGTACACCGGCTTTGCCATCCTCTCCGGGGCCCGGCCCCTGGAATACCACCAGCGCCGCTGGCCCAGCCTGCTTCTGTACCAGGAAGACAATTACGCCTCCCTGGACGAGGGGGTGCAATCCATCAAGCAATTTTTGTTGAACGCCGATGGCCGCACCACCTTTCTGGCCCTCTACCGGGGGCGGATCATCGGCCTGATGCAGCTTACCCAGGGCAAACACCAGCAACTGACTACGTCGAGATCCTGGCGTACGGTGCTGCCCCTGGCCACGGTCTCCTACCGCGGCCGGATCAGCTTCTGGCTGGCCTTAAAGGGCCGGCAAAGCCCCCGCATCCCCCTCTCCTTGCTGGAGTACCGCCACGGCCATCTCCATATCCCCCTGTTTCAGGATATCTTCTGGCAGGAGTTGGAGCGCCAGGTGAAGGAGGTTTGCCCCGGCAGGCATGCGGGGGAGGTCTCCAGACTGAAAACTTTGTTGACCATGGTGGCCCGGGCCGGCCATGGGAGCATCCTGCTCCTGGGACTGAGCGGGGCGCAATTGGAGGCCGCGGACACTCCCATTGAAAACCAGGTGCGCCTGGAGAAACCCGTGCCCCTCCAGGAGCGCTGGTTGCGCCACCTGCTGGGGCTGGCCAAATCCGACGGGGCCCTGCTATTTGACGACCACCTGGAAGCTTGCCAGTTTCGAGCCCGGCTCAAAGCCACCAGCGTCAATCTGCCCCCGGAAAGAGACGATTTGGGCAGTGGCATCCGCCATCAGGTCACCCGGGAATTTACCGCCTGGAGTCCCGCGGTTCTGGGTATCTGCGTTTCCCAGGACGGCCACATCTCTCTTTACCGCCACGGCAGACTGGTGAGCCGGCTGTACTAAACCTGAAAACTCCCAGTAATGCCAAGTTCGCTGGGAAATGAAACCAACTAACAGGTTAACATATTAATATCACACGAAAGGGCGGGTTTAAAACCCGCCCCTGCCCTGCGAACATGGTATAATGCCCTATCCCGTTTGCCGGGAAGCGGTTCCTTCGCTAAAAAATTTCTTAAATTGCCCGCGGTTCCCCCCATCTTTTATTTGAAAGGTTTTCAGGTTCTGCGGCCATTTGCCGATGGTAAAGTTGTTGGAGTATGTTGATCTTGCCCCGGAAGCATCATTCACTTGCTGGAAGAGGAATACTGACTGGAATTTAAATGTTCGTCAGCAAGTATAAAGTCGTCTTCGTAGTGATCCTGATAGGCCTCATATCTTTAGCCATAGATGTGGCCGGAGAGATTTTATTTTTTCAAGAGGGGTCGCTATGGGATGCCTTTCTAGTTTTTATTCCCAGATACAAACTATATTCCCGGATGGCCCTCCTGCTCACCATCATTGCCCTGGGAGGGTTCATTTATTGCTACTTTGAACAAATCGGCCGCAAAGAAAAGGAAAAGGGAGAGCACTTCCAGGCCAGTCTTTTTGCCAGTATCCAGGACGGCATCTGTATTCTGGGCAAGAATCTCCAGATCTTGAAGGTCAATCCCGCCCTGGAAAAATGGTTTGCCCATGCCCTGCCTCTGGTGGGAAAAAAATGTTACGAGGCCTTTTTGGGCCGGACCGTGCCGTGTGTGGAGTGTTCCGGCTGCCGTACCTTGGAGACCGGGGAGGCAGCCGGGAAAATCATCCCGAAATTGGGAGCCGGCGGCAAGGCGGTGGGGTGGCTGGATCTTTACTCCTTTCCTCTCCTGGATACGGATACCGGCAAGGTCAAAGGAGTAATTAAATATATCCGGGACATCACTGCCTGGAAACGGGCCGAGGAGTCCTTGCTCCGGGAAAAGGACTTTGTTACCGCGCTTTTCGATACCATTGGCGCCCTGGTGTTGGTTCTCGACCCCCAGGGGCGCATCGTCCGTCTCAACCAGGCCTTCGAGGCCATTACCGGCTATACCCTCCCAGAGGTGAAGGGCCGGCATTTCTGGGATTATCTGGTGATTCCGGAGGACCTGGAAAAAGCCAAGGCCCGCTTCCAGGACCCGCAAACCCATCGCTTCCCGGTGAAGGGCCAGAAATACCTGGCAACCAAGGACGGGGAACGCCGTCTCATCGCCTGGTCGGATACCACCTTATTTAATAAACAGGGGGCGGTGGAGTACATCATCAGCACCGGCATCGACATCACGGCCCGGACCAAGGCCGAAGCCCGGCTCCGGGAAAGCGAAGAACGTTACACCATGCTGTTCGACAGCGCGCCTGACGCCATTTTGATCATGGAAGCAGAAGGGGAGGAGGTCGGCCAGATTGTCGCCGCCAACCCGGCGGCCGCGGCCCTGCACGGCTACACGGTGCCGGAGATCCTGGACCTCAATATCACCGCCTTGGACCCCGCATCCAGCTTGACTCCCTATAACGGCGGGATGTCCCACATCATGGCCGGAGAATGGATTACTGAAGAAATTACCCACCAGCGTAAAGACGGCACCATGTTCCCGGTGGAAATCCACGCGGGCTTGATGGAAATGGAGAACCGTAAATATATCCTGGCCTTTGACCGGGACATCAGTGCCCGCAAGGCTAGGGAAGAGGCCCTGCGACAGGCGCACCAGACCCAGGAGGCCCTGATTCAAGCTTCACCCCTGGCCATCTACGTCATGGACCCCCAGGGGCGCGTGCGCATGTGGAACCCTGCGGCCGCGCGGATGTTCGGCTGGCAAGAAGCAGAGGTTTTGGACCGGCTGGTCCCCATGGCGCCCCAGGACCAAACGGAGGAGTCCCAGGCGCTGCTCAAACGGATTCTCAACGGCGAATCTCTGAATGGAGTTGAGATGCGCCGCCACCAGAAAGACGGCTCCCCCATTGAGGTCAGCGTCTTTACCGCCCCGCTTCTTGACGCGGCCGGGCGGATCACCGGCATCGTGGTCATGAATACCGACTTCACCGAGAGCAAAAGGCTCAAAGAGCAGTTGCTTCAGGCCCAGAAAATGGAAGTGGTGGGCCGTCTGGCCGGCGGTGTGGCCCACGACTTCAACAATCTCCTGACCGCCATCAACGGTTACAGCGAGCTGGTGCTCAATTTCATGGAGCCGGATAACCCCCTGCGTCAAGACGTGGCGGAGATCAGAAAGGCCGGGGACCGGGCCGCGTCCCTGACCCGCCAGCTCCTGGCTTTCAGCCGTAAACAAATGCTGCAGCCCAAGGTGCTGGACCTGAACCAGGTGATGGAAAACATGGGCAAGATGCTGGAGCGCCTGATCGGTTCGGATATCGAACTGGCCATCAACCTGGATTCCGCTCTGGGCCGGGTAATGGCCGACCCGGGACAAATAGAACAGGTAATTCTCAACCTGGCCATCAATGCCCGGGATGCCATGCCCGGGGGGGGGCGGCTGACCATTGCCACCGCCAATGTGGACCTGGAAGAATCTTATTGCCGACGCCACATGGAGACGCAGCCAGGGCCCTACGTCCTGGTGACGGTGAGCGATAATGGCAGCGGCATGGACCCGGAGACCAAGTCCCGCATCTTCGAGCCCTTTTTTACCACCAAGGAAATGGGCAAAGGGACCGGCTTGGGCCTCTCCACGGTCTACGGGATCATCAAGCAAAGCGGCGGCCATATCACGGTGCACAGCAAACGGGGGAAGGGCGCGACCTTCAAGATCTATCTCCCCCGCATCGATGAGGCCATGGAGCCGGATTCCCTGACCTCCCAATCCCTTGAGGATTATGGGGGACAGGAGACCATCTTGTTGGTGGAAGATGAAGACGGGCTGCGCCAACTGCTTAGCTCAATCCTTAAGCGCCAGGGGTTTAAGGTCTTGGAAGCCAGGCATGGCGCTGACGCCCTGGATCTCAGCGCCCAACACGAGGGACCGATTCATCTGGTTCTCACCGACGTGGTAATGCCGGAAATGGGAGGCCTGGAATTGGCCCAGCGGCTGAAGCCCTTATATCCCGAGGCCAAGTTCCTATACATCTCCGGCTACGCGGAAAACGCCCCTCTGCACCAACACCTGGAAGGCCAGGAAATCTGTTATCTGCAGAAGCCGTTTGAAACCATCGGCTTACTACAGCGGGTGCGGCAACTCCTGGACGAGGCCGCGGCCAATGACTCTCTCTCCGAAATGCCTCTTGAAGAAGAGAGATAAGAGCCTCAAAACCAAGGCCCACCCACTCCCCCCTGCCTTCACCGTCATTGCCTTTCCCGGTTCAATGCATTACAATTAAGCAAGCCCGCCCGGGAGGATTTGCCCTCTTGACCGAGATGTCTTTTTTAGATCATCTCCAGGAACTGCGCCAGCGCCTGATCGTTATTCTCATCGCCATGTTCATCGGCATGGCCGTGGCCTGGCCTTTGGCCCCCACGGTGCAACGCTTTATCCAAAAGCCCCTCCGGGAGCCGTCCCTCACCCAAAAATGGCAATATGAAGTGACCGCCTGGGCCACCAAAAAATTCCCCACCCTCAAGAGCTTAGGTTTAGAGCCCCGACCTCCCCAGGTCACGCCCCACAAGCTCAATTACATGGCGCCCCTGGAACCCTTTTTTGTGCAGATGAAGATCTCCATGATCACCGGCCTGGCCCTGGCCTTTCCGGTGATTCTCTATCAGATTTGGCTCTTCTTCGCGCCCGCGCTCTACCCCCAGGAAAAAAAATATGTCTATTATTTTATTCCTTTGGGCACCCTGGCCTTTATCCTGGGGGATTTGTTTTTTCTCAATCTGGTTTGGCCGCTGATCATCTCCTTTTCCCTGGCCTATGAGAGCGATATCCTCTTCTCCATGCTCAATCTCACCCAGTTCATCAACTTTTGCCTGCGCCTCTTGTTGCTGTTCGGGGTGGTCTTTGAGCTGCCCCTGATCCTCCTCATCCTGGCCCGGGCCGGGATAGTCCATCTGGATTTCTTGAGGCGGAACCGCCGGGTGGCCATCCTTCTCAGCGCCGTGGTGGCTGCGTTCCACGCGGATATAGTGACCATGACCGCGGTGGCCATTCCCATTTACTGCATGTATGAACTGTCCATCCTGGCCATCCGCGCCTTCGGGGGGGACCGCAGCCGGGGGCCGGAAGAGGCCCCGGTGCCCGTAGGCGCGGACGCCCCCCCCGCGGACCTGTAATACCGGTTTCGTGCTTCTCAGGGAGGGGGCCGGGGACCACGGTGTCCTGTCCTTCTCCCATCTTCCCTTCCGCTCCTATTTTAATAACAAGCCACAACCAAACGATAATTTTTCCGTAGGGGCGAATCTTGTATTCGCCCCGAGTGGCGGGCGAACACCAGGTTCGCCCCTACAGTCGGCAGCCTTTTGATTTCGACTTGGCAATACTTTCCAGTGACAGTAAAAATTTGCGGTCATCAAAAACTAACCAAGAATTAATTTGGATTTAACAATTAAGGTATATGGTGTAAGTGACCGGCACAGGTAATGTTAAAGAAACTTCGCCCAGGCAGTTAATCAAGGAGCAAGCATGATCTCATACCTGATGTTTTTTGCAGCCGGGGTTTTATGCGGCAGCATAATTATGGGATTATTGGTGGCCTTCGTGAACTTTAGAGATGCCAGGGATAATTGGTAGATCCCCGGCGCCGCTAAGGGACGGACTGGATGGGTTCAGGCTACCGCCACGAAATTTAACCCAGATAAAGTTATGGAGGGAAAATATGGAAGGGCTGAATTACGGCGGCCCGCCCCTTTCTGGAAATTATCAGGCGCTTTTCCAGACCCTGGGGCCGCAAATTGTTTTAATCCATCACCGGCAAGACTTAGAAGAAACCCAATGCCTCATCCGTTTCGTTAATGGTTACGGAGTGGCTGTTCTCCCGGTTTTTCCGGCAGAAGATGATCCTGCCTGGGAAATGCTGGTTCTCAGATTCCGGGGTCCCAAGATCAATGATTATGAATTGGTGCAGTATGGTCCCCTGCCCGAATATCACCGGGGCGACTTCCACGAAATTATGGATCTCTGTCGGCAAGTCTCCCGGTTGCCGCAAAGTCGGACCTTAACCTATCGTCTCCCCTCATCTGCGGTAAGAAATAAGAAAAGGGAAGAGGAGAAGCGCTGCAGCAATTTTTAACCGGTTCGGCTTCCCCTGCTCTCACCTCAGTCTTTTCCCGGCACTCCCCCCCCTCAGATCACCCCCACTTCCCCGCCGCGGCCCCGGCGTTCTTCAGGGCCAGGACCTTTGCCGCCACTGCCTGGGGGTCGGACCCCAGGATATAGCTCAAGGGTTCCCTGCCCCCTGCGCCCGGGTCATGGAGCACATCCGCAGGCGGCTCCCCGGGCCGGAGCACCGCGGCCACCCGCAAGGCCAGGCTTCCTTCGGCCCTGCCCGCGGTTTCCATAGCTTCCGGAGACCCTGGGAGAGTGGCCACCTTGAGGGAGAGCAGCGGGGCTATTTCCTCCAGACCGGCAAAATATTTGATGTTCATGGCTGACCGCAGTTGGGGATGGGTGTTGAGCGCGGCGAGAATCACCGCGGCCAGCGGACCGGAGACCCCAAACGCGGGCGGCGCGGGAATCAGCAAGCCTTGGGGGCTGCCCACCAGCCGGCCGGGAAACGCGGCCACGTCCTGGGGACCCTCCGCATAAGGCGCGGCGTAGCCCAGATTGCTCATCACTGCGGGGATGAGGGGGCTGATATCCTCTTTTTGCAGCCTGGCCGCGGCCTCCTGGAGGGATTCGATAACCTGGTAGCGGGCTGCGTCCCGGGCAAAAGGCGCATAAGGATTAACCGGCCCCCGGCCGCTTCCCAGGGGCAGGCCCCAGCGCAGGGCCTGGGCCACCAGGGTCCGGGCCTGGTTCACCGCTTCCGGCAGGGACAGGCCCTGGGCCAGGGCCGCGGCGCAGGCCGCGGCCAGGGCGCAGCCGGAGCCGTGGCTGTGGGGCGCGTCCAGGCGGGGGCCGGGCAGATGATAGGCGTTGGCGCCGTCGGTGAGGACGTCCACCGGCTCTCCCGGCAGGTGGCCGCCTTTGGCCAGGACCCACCGGGGTCCCAGCTTCTGAAGACGCCGGGCCGCGTCCTCCAGATGGGCGGGGGTGCTGACCTCCATGCCCGTCAATAGGGCCGCTTCCGGGGCATTGGGGGTAAGCAGATGGGTCAGGGGAAATATCTCTTCTTTAAGGGCCGTTATCCCCTCGGCCTCCAGAAGCGGCGCGCCGGAGCTGGCCGCCAGCACCGGGTCCGCCACCAGGTATGGGGGCTGATGCTCCTTAAGGCGCCGGGCCACGACCCGGACGATATCCCCGGTGGCCAGCATGCCCACTTTCACCGCGTCCACCGGGAAATCGCTGAAGACCGCGGCCAACTGGGCGTCCACCACCTCCGGGGCCACCGGATGCACGGCCTGGACCCCCCGGGAATTCTGGATAGTCAGGGCCGTCACCACCGTTAACCCGTAAGTCCCCAACAGGGTGGCGACTTTCAAATCCTGCTGCAGGCCGGCGCCGGCCCCGGGATCGGAGCCGGCAATGATCAGCACGGTTTTCATAAATCAAGGCTCCTGCCGCCGGCCAGGCAGCGCCTGGCTTCGGCCACCAGGGCCCGGCGGTGTTCCCAGGGGAGATAGGGGTTCCGGGCAATGCGCAGCTCCGCCAGGGCCATATAAAAAGGGTTAAGCGCGAAAATGCGGCGAATCAGGGGGGCAGCCGCGGGCAGAGCCGTTAGATAGGCCCCGAAAAAATGCCGGATGGCCGGCTCGGCCCCATCCATATATTCGGTACGTAAGCCCCAGGCGTGTTTAAGCTCCCCGGCCACCCAGGAGAGGTCCCAGAGCCGGTCCGCGGCCCGCAGCCGCTCCAGGTCCAGGGCCACCACCCGGCCGTCCGGAAAGAGGAAGTTGGTGGGGGTGGCGTCGCCGTGCACCAGCACCAGGCGGTCAGGGAGCCGGGACAGTCTCCCGGCCCAGGTCCTGCTTTCCTCCTCCAAGGCCAGCTCATCATCAGAGGTTAAAAGACCCAAGCCCTGAAGCTGACACCGCAGCTTGGCCAGGTACCCCAGGGCCGGCTCAGGGGACACCGGTTCCTCCGGGAGCGGCCGGGTGTGAAAGACTGCCAACAGCCCGGCCAGCTTTTCCAGACGGCGATGGAGCTGATCATGATCTCCCTGCTGGCAGGCCCGGGCCTGGACCCGGTCCAGGTCCGGGCCGGGAACCGCGGCCAACACCAGACCCAGCCGGGTTTGAGGATGGCGTCCCAGCAGCCGGGGGATCAGACCAGGCCCCTGGGTCAGGCCCAGGGCCGCGGCCCAAAGATAATTGCCGTACTCCCGGTCGAGACTGCGGTCCGGCTCTGTGGCCGGAGGATAGGCGGAAAAAAACTTGCCCACCGCGGCCGCGTTGCCGCCCGCCACCGAAAAACGCACGACCTGCCGGGAAGAGGGCAAGGGTTCCAGGCGCACGTCTGCCAACTCGGGCCAGGTGGCGTCTGCCGGCAGGAGTTCCCTGAGGGCCCGGGAGAGGGGATGTCCCCCCGGCAACAAGCTCATGGCTCCCCCCGGGAGAGAAGCCGGCGGGCTTCCAGGCAGCACCCCAGGGCGCCGTTGAATTGGGGAAAAGAGGGCACTATCACCCGGTAATCACCCTGTCCCCGGAGAATCTGCACCACCCCCCGGTTCCGGGCCACTCCCCCTACAAAGACCAGGGTGGGGCAGGAGTAGCGGCGCACCAGCAGCAGGGCCCGCCGGGCCACGGAGGCGTTGACTCCGGCGGCGATACGCGCCGGTGGCGTCCCGGCCAGGAGGTGGCCGATGAGCTCGCTTTCTCCAAAGATGGCGCAGGTGTGGGAAATCTCCGCCGGCTCCTCCCAGGCCCCAGCAAAATCCTGGAGGGGCATCTTCAGGAAGCGGGCCATATTTTCCAGGTAGCGGCCCGTGCCCGCGGCGCAGCGGTCGTTGGTGAGAAAATCGAAGACCCGGCCGTTTTGGACATAAAGCACCTTGGTGTCCTGCCCCCCCACTTCCAGGAGGATGAAGTGGTCCAGGCCGGTGGCCCGGCGGGCTCCCAGGAAGTGGGCCCGGATCTCGGTGATGGTGGGGAAATGCTCCTTCAGGAGGTTCTTGCCGTAACCCGTGACCACCAGGGCTCCGGGGGGAGCCAGGCCCAGGCGCTCCCAATCCACGGCCAACTGCCCCCCCTGCCGGTTTAAATAATCCCGGAAAAAGGCGAGGCTGTCTATTTTTTTCCGCCCCCATCCCCCTTTCCCCCGCCAGTAAACCAGCTTGACGAAGCGGCTGCCGAAATCCAGTCCCAAGGCGGTGTGCGAGGCAGAGAGGGAAGGAGAGGGACTTTGGGGATGAAGAGAAACTTTCCCACCAGCCGCCCCCCTTTCTGCCAACGCCTGAATGCGGTGGGGCGGACCTCCATGCCCGCCAACCGTTAAGGCGGGCACGGAGGCCCGCCCCACCATAAATGTATGGGGTTGGGGGAGGGGGTCTGGGGGAGGGGGCAGGGGTCTGTGACCCCTGGCCACCTCTCCCAAAAGCACTTCCCTCATTCTAAGGCCGCAGGACATCGACGAAGGCCTCCAGGCGCATGCGGGTGCGGGAGTCCAGGGGGGTGGGCCGGTCCCCTTCGATGGTCAGCACGGGGAGAGCCAACCGTTCCCGGATGAGCTGATCGAACATCTGGCGAAAACAAAAGCTTTGGGTATAGTGCACCAGGCCGTCCAGGCCCCGCTCCTTGACGGCTTCCTCCAGGTCCGCCAGACGGGAGAAGATATCATAAGGGTAGGTATACCTGAGATACTGCTCCACCAGGTCCAGGCCGGGATAGGGCATACTGAATTGCCGGGGCATTTCGTTGAAGACCACCCCGGCCCCCAATTCCTCCAGGTAATCCCAGAGGTCGGTGAAGATGGGGGGGATGCCCACCAGGCCCAGGCGCACCGGGGCGGAGGTGTGAGGCCGCTTCTCCGCCTGGCGTATCACCCCGGCCACCTTCCGGGCATAAGCCTGGGGATCGGACTCAAAATCGGAGCTGCCGATTAAATACGAAAAATTCTCTTCTCCCCGCACCTGGCCGGTTTCCCAGGTGAGGCGGTCCAGGCGGCGCAGATGCCGGCGCAGGGGCGCAAGCCGGGCCTGCATCCGGGCCGCCGCGGCCGCGGTGGTTCCCAGGCGGGCCAGCAGATGCTCCAATTCCTGCTGCAACTGGCCCCGGTCCCGGGGATAGGGGTACTTGAAATGGATCACCTCCCGGGACTGGGCCTCCAGGATCTCCCCCAGTGCCTGGGTATAGGAGCAATCCCCCTGGCAGGCGACGATGACCGCGGGAATTTCCGGGTGGGCCTCCAGAGTGGCGTAAATGCCTTTGACCCAGGCGCAGATGGTGCGGGGAAAGCCCGCGGCCTCCGCGGCGCTCACCCGGCCCAGGGCCCCGGGAGAGGAGACGAACAGGTTATTCAGGTCCACCGGGATCAGGCCCGCGGCCAGCACCGCCTCCACCGGAATGGTGGTGGTCAGGCCGATTCTGGTCCCCTGGGGGTAGGGTCGGGAGGGCTGCATAAAGTTATGAAGGAATTCCTTTGGTTAGTTTAAATATAATATATTTGGGGAAACTTAACCCCGCAAAATTTATCTCGGTTTTCGGGCGTGGTGGTTGACGGTGAAAAGAGGACAGAGGAGAGATGACACCGTCGCCCATGAGCCGGCGACTTCCTGGGAGATCAGGAAACAAGCGGAGCACGGGCTTTCGAACCTGTGCCGGGGAGGACTTTTCGGGATAATTCCTCATGGGCCTTCGGCCCATCTGCAAAGCACGAAAAGGGGCATGCAGGGCGGGCGTCTCGCCCGCTCCGTTAATCCGCACGGGCTGGAAAGCCTATGCTGCCACTTAGGACTTTTTAGAACAGTCGCTCATTGGGCGTCGGCACACCCGCAAATTATGAAAAATACAAGGATGTCAGAGTCTTAACTGCGAACTTGGAACTTTGAACCTGTAACTTTCCTTAGATATCCAGGATATCGGTGAAATTAATGTCCGCTCCCAAAACCCCCAATAGGTCCCCGGCGGCACTCCACAAAGGGGTGGACACGGTAAAGCAGAAACTATCAGTGGCTACGGAGCGGTAAATATCGGAGATATAAGTGCTGCGTCGATTGATCGCCTCCATGAACCAAGGGCGCTTGGACCAACTTTTGCCGAAACCCGTATCGCCATAGGCTGTCTGAAAGCCGTTGGCGGAAATATTGTCGGTAACCTGCAAGCCACTGGCGTTGGTGACATAAAAGAGCTCGAAAAATGGATAATTCCTGATTACCCTCCGGAGAAAGGCTTCCTGCCGGGACCGGTTCAAGGAAATCAGGTCAGTATCATGGGAAATATATTCAATAATTTCTTTGGCTTTCTGGTGCCCAGGCAAGCGAAAGACTCCCACTCCCAGGAGCAGGTCGTCACATTGTTGTTTAATCTGTTCTCCCAAATGCGTCAGAAGCGAAGCGTTATTGAGCTGGTTTTCGGCAATTTCCCCCACGGCCTGCAAATCTTCGGTGACCTCCCGGATAACCCTTTGCACTTGGACATCCTGCGACTCCCCGGCCTGAGCCATCTCTTCGAGCAAGTTATGGAAGGTGCCATCGGTGGAATTGCTCTGTCCACCCATACCCATTCTGGCGGCCAAGCGGGCAATGCTCTCCTGGATGGTGGCTAAAATCCCTCCCACCCGTTGGGTGGCCTCCCCGGTCCGATCGGCCAGTTGGCGAATTTCCTGGGCTACCACCGCGAACCCCACTCCCGCTTCCCCGGCCCGGGCCGCTTCCACGGCCGCGTTCAGCGCCAGCAATCTGGTCTGGAAAGTTACCTTCTCAATGAGATTGACCACTAGGATAATATTTTCAGAACGTTCCTGTAGAACCTTGATTACCTCGATCACTTCCCGATAAAAAGCCGCGGCGTCTTCGGTATAGCGTCCCACCTCCTGGACCATGGCCGCCATTTTCCGGCTGGCTTGGGTGATCTGCTCCACCTGCCGCACCTGGTCATGGGCGCCCTTTTCCAGGTCTTGAGCCATTGACGCCAGATCTGGAGCAACCCGGGAGAGATTGACCGTGGTCACCGCGATCTTGGTGATGATGGCCCGCAGCTTGTGGAAAAGATGCTGGAAAATGCCGGCCAACTGACGGAGGTGCCGGCGTCTGGGCGGCTCCAGTTCTACTGATAAGTCCCAGTCTCCTCTGGTCATCATCTCTAAGGGCTTAATAAACCTTTGGAAGGAGGAGAGAGTCTTGGCGCGGAAGAGTGACATGAGCTATCTCCTTCATAGTAATGACTTTTTACTTTCAGAGGATAGCAACTTATATACCATCAGCCTTTTTGCCCGGCCGTGGCTGGAAAATATATTATTAACAACAATTTCATGGTGTTACAATGGTGACAACTGCGTCTTTGTCATTGAGGTGCTTGTGATTAATTACATAAATGCAATTAATAAAAACTAATATATGACAAAGATGATAATAAGTAATTTGTATAACAACAATTATGCATATAATGTAGGGGCCCCCCGGTCTTCCCAGAGAGGGGGTCAGAAGTTTGCCAATCTGTGTCCGGAAGATAGGCCAGAGGACCGCGCAATGCCAGGTCGCCGGCAAAGAAGGGGAAATGGGGGCGCACCCAGGGTCCGCCCCCATTAAGCCATACTTTTGCAAATCTAGGGATTAAAGAGGCCAGGACAGATATGGGCCTCCTAATATCTTAAAAATCTTTAAATGAGCCAGCCTTATCCTCCAGGGGGATGACCTGATCCGGAGTGACCGCTTTCCCTTGATGATGGGCCAGGAGTTTCGCGTCTTTACGGGGGCGGGTGATGGCCTGGCGCATTCCTTCCACCCCGGCCCGGATGAGCCCCCGGTCATTGCCCTTTGGCGGCAGGACCTGATGGCCATTATGGCCATTTGTCCGGCTGCCCACCAGGGCCACCAACTCCGAGACCACCCCTTTCATTTGCTCGGATTGGGCATTGAGTTCCTCGGAGGCGCTGGCGCTTTCCTCGGCATTGGCCGCCACCTGTTGGGTGACGGTGTTCATCTCCTCCACGGCCCGATTGATTTGGTCCACCCCGGTGGCCTGTTCATTGGAGGCCGCGGCGATTTCCGCCACCAATTCCTTGACCTTGATGGTGCTCCCGGCCACCTGGGTGAAAGCCTCCGCGGTTTTGGCCACCACGTCCGAGCCTTCTTTGACCTTGCTTACCGTGCCTTCAATGAGGTTGGCGGTATTTTTGGCCGCGTCCGCGGCCCGCATGGCCAGGTTCCGGACTTCATCGGCCACCACCGCGAAACCGGCTCCCGCCTCGCCGGCCCGGGCTGCTTCCACCGCCGCGTTCAGGGCCAGGAGGTTGGTCTGGAAAGCGATTTCATCAATGGTCTTGATGATCTTGGCGGTCTCTTCACTGGCGGTGGACACTTCTTTCATGGACCTGGTCAAATCCCCCATGGAAGAATTGGCCGTATCCACTATCCGCGCCGTTTCCCCCATCAGCACATCGGCCTGCCTGGCGCTCTCGGCGTTGGACCGGGTCATGGACGCCATTTCCTGCAAGGAGGAAGTGGTCTCCTCCAAAGACGCAGCTTGCTGGGAAGACCCTTGGGCCAGGGATTGGCTGGACGAAGAGACCTGGGTGGAGGCCGAGGCCACCTGTTCCGAACCCTCGCCCAAGGCCGCCACAATGCGGGTAACTACTTTGGTGATGCCCTTGACAATGCAGAAAGCCAGGATCACCCCCAGGAGCACCGCCAGGCCTAATCCGAACATCGTCGTCGTGGAGGCGGAAGTGAGGGAGGCCACCCCCTCATTGGCTTTCCTGACCACCTGCTCCATGCCGGTTTTGGCTATTTCCGCGGTGAGATTGCTAATTATGGCCCCTTTGCCCCGCCTTTTTTCCGTGAGATCTTTTATCGTCTCCCAGTTGCTGAGCATGGCCTCAATATTGGCCTGGTAGGCCGCCCCGGCATTTTTGAGCTCGGTAAGCTGCCTCTTGTTCACCTCCAGGTGGGTTTTGGCCCATATCGACCCTATCTTCTGCTCCATTTGGGCAAAGTTGCCCATTTGGTCCCTGATGATTTTGGGGTCCCGCAGGGCCTGGGCTTTAAAGTTGGCGATTCTGGTATTATTGCCCAAGCCAATGATATCGTTGACCAGGATATTCTTTTCCAGACGCTCCGCCAGCTTGGCCTGGTCGGCCCCGGCCTGGATCTCCTGTTTGAGTCTGTCATTCTGGTCCTGGAGATAATCACCGCAGTTCTTGATGAACTTCTGAGCCGCCTCGTCCATGGCCTGGCGAATGGTGCCGGAGGCATTGACCTTGGCAATGCCTTCATTAAGCAGCGCCTCATATTCGCTTACGGCTGTTTCCGCCTGGCCCACTGCTTCCCGCAGTTTGACCAGATGGGGGGATTTGGCGGCCAGGTCTTTGGCTTCTTGTAAGGTCTTTTTCATCTCCCCCAGGGTTTTCTTGGCGTTCTCCATTAACTGGGGCCTTTCGGTATAGTTGTATCCCCGCACGTGATACATGGTGCTGAGCATCAGCTTTTCCACCCGGAAAGCCACGTCCACCTCCGGCACATATTCCTGGGCCAGAATCGCGGACTCCCCCTTAACGCCCCGCATGTTCCATACCGCCACCACGCCCACGGCCACGGCGATGATCAGGATGATGCCGAAGCCCAAGGCAATCTTGGTTCCCAATGTCATGTTTTTCATGTTGGCTATTCCTCCTTGCATAATAGTTGCTGCTTCCTCAGACCTCATGGTCTGGCAAGCAATCCCAAAGGTGTCCTTGCCTGTATCAGGATTTCCTGCCGCCACCCTTAAAGGGGGACGGGTCCTGAGCTTCTTTGCCAAGTAAAAGCCTTTTCTCCTTCAGGCCGCGGCTGCCTCCAGGCACCACGTTTCCTCCCCGGCCAGTACCTGGTCGATATCCAGGAGGATTTTGACCCCGCCCTTGGCTTTGCCTATACCCAAGATGTAGCGAGTCTCCATGCCGTTTCCGAAAGAAGGCGGGGGGTCGATGTCCGCAGCCTGAATCGGCAGGACCTCGGAAACAAAATCCACCACCACTCCTATCTGCAAAGGGCCGGAGCGGCTGCTCACTTCCACCACGATGATGCAGGTGCGGTGGGTGTATGCCGTCCACTCCAGGCCGAACTTTTGGCGCAGGTCCACCACCGGGATGATCCGGCCCCGCAGGTTGATTACCCCTTTGACGTAGGGCGGTGAATGGGGCAAAGGGGTGATGGTCATAATGCCGATGATTTCCCGGACCTTGAGAAGTCCAATGCCGTAGTCTTCTTCGTCCAGGGTGAAGGTGAGATACTTGTCGTCCTTTCTCTGGGGCGGGCCGTGAGGTGCCTCCCCGATTTGAGGGGCCGCGTGGGACATGGAAAATACCTCCTTTCGGTTAGAAGATGGGGGACCTACTCTATTTGGAACTCCGGCAACGCCGGCCTTTTATTCCACACCCCGGCAACATCCAGACAATTGGGGTGGATGTTGGTTAAGTAACGGGGCCGCAAGCGCTGGCCCGGGGACATGGTTGGAGGGATGGCAGGCTGTGGAATCAGGCTGATACTGTCCCTCAAGTCGATGCTGGTCCCTATTTTCATATTTTTATGGTGTCCTACTGGGGATTAATATGACGTTAGTATATTTGGTAACATAGAAACTCTTCCGATAATTAATAAATTGTAAAGAATATTACCAAAATAATATTGCTCACATAAGGTAATTTCTTGGTGTTCCACCATGTAAGATATTATCGATTTTGTAGTGCATAACTTTAGGATAAAAATAAATAAAACTATAATATTATGAATTCTGTTACCTTAAGATAGATTGCATAGATAATATTGTTAGAATATTGTTAATATATATGTTGAAATGCTGTCTTCATGATATTAAAATGCCGCCTGAAATCAGTTAGGAGGTAAGCTAATGGAATTTTCTTGCAAGCAATGCGGCGGCACTCAATTTGTAAAGAATGGTTTCGTGCGGAGGCTCCAGCGATATCGTTGCAAGAAATGTGGGTGTAACTTTACCGCCACCCCGAAACGCGGGCGCTCGATAGTTATTAAGGCCTTGGCTATTATTCTTTACAGATCCGGAAGATTCAGTTTCCGAAAGCTGGGGAAACTGCTGGGCATCTCCGCGGTAAGCGCGTATAAATGGGTGCGCCAGGCTTCCGCGCCTTCACAGTCAGAAATAATGGGAGAAATCAGGGAGATGGAACTAGATGATTTTTGTCATCTTCTTCAGGTAAAAAGAACCAGCGTTGGCTGTGAAAACCCCATGCTGGTGACGCACGGCGACGTGTCCCCTGAATTGTGGCTGGCGGTGGTCATCCTGGGGGTTTTGTAAACCCCCCCGGCTCCTCCTGGATGCGCAGGCTGCCTCGATCAGGGGGTTGTTTATGCCGGCAGGATTCCATCCGCACAGAAGGTGGTGAAGGGCACTCAGGCCTTCGAAATGATAGCGCCGGCAGGCGCGGTTAAGTGGCTCGTGGCAGCCGGGGGCCAAAGCAGTTACTAGAAGCTAATGGGAAACCTTATTTCCCATTACCTACTCCCTGGGCGGCGCACGGGTGGCAGAAAAAGAGGGTTTGGCAACAGCTTCACGGCCGGGAAAAAAGATAGGCCCTTATGAGGGCCTATCTCGAGCCCCTGCCATGTTGGCAAGGGCAGAAAAAATGCTCCATCTATTTTAGGAGAACACTCCTAAAAATTATTTTTTGGGGATAACCCTGCCTTCCTCCACTTGAAGGCCCAGGGCCTGGAGTATGGCCAGTTGCAGATCGTTGGGGGAGGCCAGCTTACGTTTGAGTTTTTCCTCTCCTGGTTCCCAGAAGACGGCGGTGCGCAAGGTTTTCAATTCTTCCAGGGCCTCCCTGGGGGCAATAAGCAGGCCCGCCTGGGCCAGGCGCTGGCAGAAGAGGATGAGATAAGTCAGGGCCACCATGCAGACGAAAATATTGACCCGCAGCTTGGAATTCGTCCAGTGGTATTGGGGCAGAAGAACCTCTTGCAAGGTGAAGCCGGTCTCCCGGAGCGGTTCGCTGACAATGCAGCGATCGATATTGGCCTCGGCCATTTCTGCTTCGGTCCAATCTTCGTGATCGGTGATCAGTACGATCTTGCCAAGGCGCTGAACCTTCTCCTCCACTTTTGGCTCCCGGAGTTCCAAGGACAGGGAGGGGCTGCCCCCTTCAGAGCCAAGGGTCAACTGAAAGAGGTCCGGCGGCAATTGGAGTAGCTGGCAGATGTGGATCAGGTGAGCTTGGAAGGACTCGGGCGAATAATCCACCAGTTCCCCTTGCCGCCACTTCCGCTGCAGACTGACAAATTCCTGGCGCACTCTTTGAATTTTGTCCTGGAATTCCTGGTACTGCCTCTCAAAGGCCCGGGGGTCAAAGAGGGCCATGATCTTCCTGGAGCGGCCCCAGACGGAGGCCCGGGTTTCAAAAAACAGGATTTGATCCTCGGCTGCGCCATCCCTAAGGAGGCGGCTGTTGTACTTGCAAGGAAGAGGGCGAAAATCCTGGACCGGCACTGTGGCCAGTTCCGGGAGGATATCAATGGTGTAAGGGGCGATAAAATGCAGCTTCTCTTGGGAATCAATCAGGTCGATGAGAGCCGGAGAGTCCATCCCCTTCCCCAAGATGACGGTCAGATCGTCGACCTCTACCCCCATAGTTGTGACTTTGGCCAGGAGATTATTGAGGAGCTGCTCCAAGGATGCATTTTGGTGAAGCGCCTGGGTGGAAATCTCATAATAGACAGGTATGTTGCTGCTTCGCTCCGTAATTAAAGCCAGCCAGAACTGATGCGGAGCTTTAGCCCCTTTATTCCGCCCCGCCGGGGCCGACTCAGCAGCAGCGGAGGAAGTGGAGGAATAACTACTGATCTCCAACAATAAATGGTTCTTACGGGTTGGCAAAAAGGCGTGCACCCTTTGAAAAAACTGGGTGATAATTTCTTCCAGATCCTCCTCGCCCACCCGATCCCAATGATTCCAGAAATTCTGGGAGCTCAGGGACTCCAGGCGCACCGGCCGGATGCGCTGAATATCAGTAGCTTCGTACCAAGCCGCCAATTTTCTCTTGCTCGTGGGGTCAATGGCCCGATTTAAAGCAGCATAGAAGAAGAGCTCCCCTAAGCTGGGCCCTCTGGTCCGTTTCTTGGGAGGTAAAAGCTCATCCACCAGGCCGGCCAAATCCACAGTCCGGTCGATTTCATTAAGGATAAATACCGAGCCGAATTCCTTGGAAGAGAATCCCTGTTGGGCCTTTTCATCCTGCCCGGCGAGAAGCGCCTGGACCTTATCAGCAGTGCCCAGGTAAACCTGATTGATAGTGGTGGGCTTACCATAAACCCGCTGGGTTTCACGGATATAAAAGTATTCCCGCCCTTTCTTTACCTTTTTATAAAGGTGCGCCATGTGTGAACCTTGTCAACAGTTAAAAGGAAACGTTGATATAGAACCGCTATTGGAGAATTTTGCAAGAAAAAATTTGGTGGGTATTACATAGCAGCCGCAGTTATTTATTATTAATTTCATTTAGTTAATTAGCCTTTGAAAATTTATTTTTGTTAATTCACCATGTCCTGAATCTAACCAAATATAGAGAGTATTTCTTTATGTTTTGGCAGCACTGGAGGATATTGCATAGATACTCCATGTGAATTTAACCTATATAAACCAAGCAAAAATCGGGCCATAAATTTTACCAAAGATAATAAATAAAAATTCCAATATGTTACCCATTGATAGAAAGGAGAAACTGGAATATTCAGGGCAGTTCATTTGATGATATTGTCCATCTATTTGGACAAAATAAAAAAATAGTTCTATTTTAATTAGTTATATCGTTCCAATTTTCTGGACATCCAAAAATTTGGTAAAGAATTTATCTTCGGCCTTCTTCCAGTCTTCTTCTTCATATTTCTTCGCTTCTTAATTAAGTTGCTCCCCCCAAAACATTCGGATAGAAATCGATTACTGAAATAAAAATGTTATACATCTGTCCATTGCTTGTTTAACTTATTAAATATGTTTAATTTAATTAACATTAATCTGTTCAAGAAATTGGACAAAGCTGCAGGCCGCTCTTTTTTTCCAAGATACTTGCCCCCACCATTTCCTGGATCACCCACAGAACTATCCTGCCTTGATAGTTTAGTAACCCATAAAAAGCAGAGGGTGGGGGAACCGGCTCATGAATTAATTAGCCAATAATTCTGTCTAAAATATTATACATAAAAAAATTATATATAATACACCTAGGCAACCAAATTGACAAGTTTAAAAGATCTGTCTGTTCCCTAAATCTGCAGAAAGCCGCAGATACTCTTACTTGCCAGTTGTCCTTATCTCCCCGGGGGGCGCTCCCCGGTTCCCCCTTCCCTGGCCCTTTTCCCCATAGTTTTTTGAGGTTTAACCCCATTTGCCTGTTCAGCAAAAAATTTTATACTACCCCTTTTTCCGGAAAATCCTTATATTTGCTTCAATATGCATAGATTCTTCTATCCCCAAAGTGTAGCGGTGGTCGGGGTTTCCGATAACCCCGTCAATCTGGCCCAGGGCATCGTCGCCAATCTTCTGAAATTCGGCTATCAGGGGCGGATCTTCCCGGTGGGGCCCCGGGGAGGTGAGATCTTCGGATTGCCCATCCTGCCCAGCCTGGAAGACTTGCCCCAGCCCGTGGACTTGGCGGCCATCCTCACCCCCGCCCGGGTGGTGCCGCAAGTGGTGGAGATTTGCGGACGACTGGGCATCACCCGGCTGGTGGTGGAATCCGCGGGTTTCTCCGAGCTCGACGAGGCGGGACGGGTCATGGAAGAAGAGATTAGAGGCTTGCTCCAACGCTACCGCTTGCGCCTGGTGGGGCCCAATGGCCTGGGCCTCATCAACCTGGAGACCGGCCTGGCTCTGCCCTTTGCTTCCTTGACCCCCCCGCCCCGGAAGGGCCGGATCGCCATTATCTCCCAGAGCGGCGGCGTAGGCTCCCACCTCTTTGCCTGGATGGCCAAAGAGGGCCTGGGCTTGAGCAAATTCCTGAGCCTGGGAAACCGTCTGGACGTGGCGGAAAATGAGGTCTTGGCCTATTTCCTGGAGGACCCCGGCACCCAGGCGGTCTACCTTTACCTGGAGGGGGTGGCGGATGGCCGGGAACTGATGTCCCTGGCCCAGAGGGCGGATAAGCCCATCTATCTCCATGTCCCCAATGTGGGGGAGGAAACCGCGGTCATCGCCCATTCCCATACTGCTTCCCTGGCTACGGATGAGCGGGTGGTGGACGCGGCGTGCCGGCAAAGCGGCATGCTGCCCATTAAACGCCAGAGGGAATTTCTGGCCGCGGCCAAACTTGTGGACCAACCTCCGGTAAAAGGCCGCCGGGTGGTGGTCCTCTCCCGCACCGGCGGCGAGGCGGTAGTCACCGCCTATGCCTGCCGCCAATGGGGGTTTGCACTGCCGCCCCTTTCCCCGGGATTGGCGGAACTCCTCCGGCAACGCTCCCGGGCCGGGGTCATTCGTCCTACCAACCCCATCGACCTGGGGGATATCTTTGATTTTGCGGTCTATGAAGAGATCGTGGCCGCGCTCTGCCGGGACCCGGAGGTGGATGCCATTTTGTTGAATTACGGCCCCCTGGCGGATTTTGAATTGGCCCGGGGCCGGGAGATGGCCCGGCGCTGTGTGGAGCAGGCCCGGGCTGCCCCAAAACCCCTGGCGGTCACCATCCTGGTCACCCTGGAGGAAGAGGAGTATTTCCGGGAAACCCTGGGAATGCCGGTCTTCCACTTTCCCGAGGAGGCCGTGGAGGCCCTGGCCGCCAATCTCCATCAGGTCAACCCGGTGGAACTCAAGGCAGCAGAGGCCCCCCCTCTTTTCGCCAGGGAAAAGGTGGCCGCCATCCTGCCGCGGCAGCCGGGTTTTTTGTCCCTCTCCCAGGCCCTTTCTCTCATCGGTGCCTTGGGAATTGCCGTGGCTCCCTGGGGTGTAGCCGCTTCCCCGGGAGAGGCGGTGGGGTTGGCCGGGCAACTGGGCTTTCCTGTTTGCCTGAAACTGGCTGCGGCCTCTCTGGTCCACAAAACGGAAGCCGGGGCCGTGATCCTGGACCTGGAAGAAGCCGGCGCGGTGGCCGGGGCGTTCGCCAGCTTGGCCCGCATCGCCCGGGATTCTTTGCCGGCAGGAGAAGATTGGCAGGTGGTGGTTATGGCCCAGGTGCAGGGCGGGCTGGAGCTGTTGCTGGGAGCCCGCCTGGACCCCGCGTTTGGGCCGGTGTTGGCCTTCGGCGCCGGGGGCGTGGGCACCGAGGTGCTGGATGACATCTCCCTCAGGATCGCGCCCCTTGATCCGGCCCAGGCCCGGGAGCAGATCGCGGCCACCCGTAGCGGCCGAATGCTGGCAGGTCTTCGGGGCCAGCCCCCCGGCGACCTGGAGGCCCTGAGCCGGGCCCTGGCCGTTCTCTCCCAATTCATGCTCGCCTTTCCCCAGGTCCAGGAAGTTGACCTGAACCCGGTGCGGGCCTTTCCCGGCAGGCCGGGCCTCCTGGCCCTGGACGCCCGGGTGCGGATAGGATAAGTTCTGCTCCAGAAGCATGGATTTGGAGCGAGGGCCCTTTGCCCTCTCCCTCGCACGCTTTTCCCCCCAAAAGCTGTTGCATAATATTCTTTGGACTGGATTAGAAGCAGTTTTTATCCCCCCCTTTGAAAAAGGGGGGTTAGGGGGGATTTTGTAAGCGCCTGAAATCCCCCTAAATCCCCCTTTTCCAAAGGGGGACTTAAGATACCCTGACCTTTCAATGCGTTCTTGGATTGCCAATGGAAGACATCTTCTCAACAATTTAATAAATCAGACGGCTTTAGGATATTCAGGGAGTAATCAAAGTATTCCCAGCCGTCGGCTGTTTGACAGCCACCTCAGCCATTTTGCTCTTTTCGGTTCCTGGCCCCCATTTGGGCCTCTTCCCAGCCGCACTAATTGCTTGATTAATAGTGCCTTCTTCAGTATGTTTGTTTACCATCGGAAACAAATAATTTCCTTATAAATTAACATTTAGGCTAATGTCAAGAAATTTGTTATTCTCCCATGAAACTTTCCCCGGTTTGGCTGAGCGGATAAAAGAAATCCGCGGCCGTCTCAGCCAGGAGAAATTTGGCAAATTGCTGGGAATCAGTAAGGCCCAGGTCTCTAAATATGAGTCAGGGAAGGCATTTCCTTTATCGGCAACTATTGATAAAATAGCCTCCCTGGGAAACAAAACCAGGCAATGGCTCTTGTGGGGGGGCATGCAAGGAGAATTGCAGGAAGGCTCCGAAGATTTCAGAAAACCGGGAGCAGGTGCGGCGGAGATAGCCGATCCCTACCTGTTTGCGGCAGTGGATACTTCGGTCTTGGCCCAGATCATCTCCGGGGTGGAAGGAGCCCTGTTAAAGAAGAACAAAACCATTAATCCGGTGCGCAAGGCGCATCTGATTTCGTTGCTTTACGACCGGTTTCAGGAAACCGGAAAACCGGCTGATCGGGAAACCATTGAGGAGTTTTTGCGCCTGGTCTCCTAAAAAATTAATGACCTGCTCCTGGGAGAAGAAGGATAGCCGTTCTCCCTGCCGACCCTATCTCCAGAAGTTGACGCCCCTCTAAAAACTGCATATATTAGTTTCCCAGAAGGCAGAGACAACCGGGAGGAAAATCTTTGAGTTTCGTAATTGCCATGGCCGGAAAAGGCGGCACGGGGAAGACCACGGTGGCCGGCATGCTGCTCCGCTACCTGGTGGAGCATGGGAAGACCCCGGTGTTGGCGGTGGATGCCGACGCCAACAGCAATCTCAACGAGGTCCTGGGGCTGGAAGTGGAAGCCAACGTGGGGTCGGCCCGGGAGGAAATGAAAAAGGGCGGCGGCCTGGTGGACATCACCAAAGACCAGCTCATCGAGATGCGCATCAATCAGTGCCTGGTGGAGGCCGACGGCTTCGATCTCATTGCCATGGGCCAGCCGGAAGGGCCCGGATGCTACTGCGCCGCCAACAACCTGGTGGCCCACTTTATGGGGGTCCTGTCCAAGAATTATCCTTATATTGTAATGGACAACGAGGCGGGTATGGAGCATGTCAGCCGCCTCATCACCAATAACGTCAACCTCTTTGTGCTGGTTTCGGACCCCTCCTGGCGCGGGATTCAGGCAGCCAGGCGGCTCCAGGACCTGGCCCGGAATTTGAAAATCGTCATCGGCCGTGCCGTACTCATCGTCAACCGGGCGACCAACGGCCTCTCCCCCAAAGCCCAGGAAGAAATTGCCACCCAAGGCCTGGAACTGGCCGGCTTGATTCCTGAAGACCCGTTGATCGCGGAATTCGATGGGATGGGCCGCCCCACTTACACCTTGCCTGCGGATTCTTTAGCATTACAAGCAGCTTACGAAATCTTCGGCCGATTGTTATCTTAAGTGCAAAATTCCTGGGAACCGGGATGAATTTTTTGCTTGACTTATTTGCCAATTAAAGATTATTTTCACAATGTTTAGACCTCCATAGGGAGTATGAGGCCGGAGATTCCGGAAATATAAGGAGGGAACAACCTTGGCTTTTGAAATCCCCAAACAGATTTATTCTGGCGCGATTAAACCTGTCACCATCGGCAAAGGCGCAAAGGCCATCACTTTAGGGGGTGAGACATCCTATCCCTTTTATCTTTTTGAAGGAGTGATGCCTAACAAACCTCGGGTGGCCATGGAAGTATGGGACACGAACCCTGGTGAGGATTGGGCCGCACCAGCCCTGGAACCCTTCAAGGATGTGGCCGGGGACCCCGTAGCCTGGGCCCAGAAATGCATCAAGGATTATGGCGCCGAGGCCATTGCCCTGATTCTGGTGAGCACCGATCCCAACGGACAGGATGCCCCCCCGGAGGCCGCGGCGGCCACTGCCAAGAAGGTGGCGGCAGCCATTGACGTGCCCCTGATCGTTTACGGCACCGGTAACGTGGAAAAGGACGCCGATGTGTTGCGGGCGGTGGCCGAGGCCTGCGAAGGCTTCCAACTGACCATCGGCCCGGTGCAGGACAAGAATTACAAACAGATCGGGGCCGGCGCCCTGGCTTATAATCACACCCTCATCGCCAACAGTCCCATCGACGTCAACCTGGCCAAACAACTGAACATCCTGTTGGGACAGTTAGGGGTCAAGGACTCCCAGATTCTGGTGGATCCCACCACCGGCGGTCTGGGCTACGGCATGGAATATTCTTACTCCGTCATGGAGCGGGACCGCATGGCCGCCCTCACCCAGGAAGACGATAAGCTGCAGCTGCCCATCCTCAACTACCTGGGACAGGAAGTCTGGAAGGTCAAAGAGTGCAAGCAGACTAACGAGGAAGCCCCCCAACTGGGCGACCAGACCAAGCGGGGCATCCTCATGGAAGCCATCACCGCGGTAGACCTGCTCCTGGCCGGCGGCGACCTGCTCATCATGCGGCATCCGGAAGCAGTGAAACTGACCAAATCCCTTATCCAGGAACTGGCCGGCTAAGGCGCCCCCGGTAACCTGGAGTAGATTTTCCATTGCACCCAGAGCCCGGCCCTTAATATTGTTGCGCCTGTCTGGATGTTAACTACGGGTGTGGGGCTCTGTCTCCCGAGGGGGGCCATGAAGGCCGCCCCTTAAAGTACGAAACTGGAGGATATGTTAATGGCAGAGCTAGATTTTGACAAACTCACTATTGATCCCGCCACCAAAGAAATGATGAAAAAGGCCAAGGCGGACGGTATTGAAACCATCTGGGACCGGGCCAATACCATGAAGCCCTGCCCCATCGGGGCGGAGGGCGCCTGCTGCCGCATCTGCGCCCAGGGACCCTGCCGGGTGCCCCCGCCTAAGAAGAAGGAAGGGGAGAAGCCCGAAGAGAAGAAGCAGCGCATGGGTCTGTGCGGCGCCACCGCCGAAACCATCGTCGCCCGGAACTTCGCACGCATGGTCTGCTCAGGGTCCGCTTCCCACAACGACCATTCCCGGGGCGTAGCCAAACTCTTCAAGGAAACGGCTTTGGGGCAGGCCCAGGGTTACCAGATTAAAGATGTGGCCAAGTTGAAACGGCTGGCCAAGGATTGGGGTGTGGCCATCACCGAGGGCGAAGGCGAGGATGCCAAACCCCGCACCAAGGAAGCCATCGCCCTGGAAATGGCGGATAAAATTTTATTGGAGTTCGGCCAGCAAGAAGGCGAACTCACCAACATTAAGCGGGCCCCCAAGAAACGCCAGGAGCTGTGGCGGAAGTACGGGATCGTACCCCGGGGCTGCGACATCGAAATCGTGGAACTGATGCACCGCACCCACATGGGCGTGGACCAGGACTACCACAATATCATCAAGCAGTGCAGCCGCACCGCTCTCTCCGACGGTTGGGGCGGAAGCATGATCTCCACCGACCTCCAGGACGTCATCTTCGGCTGCCCGGTGCCGGTGGCTGGAGAAATCAATCTGGGGGTCCTGAAAGAGGATCACGTTAATATCATCATCCACGGCCATGAGCCGGTGTTGCCGGAGATGATCTATGTGGCCGCCCAAGAGCCCGAGCTTTTGGAATACGCCAAGAACAAGGGCGCCAAGGGCATCCAGTTGGCGGGCATGTGCTGCTCCGCCAACGAGATCCTCATGCGCCACGGCATTCCCATTGCCGGCAACTACCTCCAGCAGGAGCTGGCCATCACCACCGGCGCGGTGGACGCCATGGTGGTGGACGTCCAGTGCATCATGGAATCTCTGGCCAACGTGGCCAAGTGTTACCACACCAAGCTCATCACCACCGACCCCCGGGCGCGGATAACGGGCGAAACGATGCACATCCCCTTTGACGATCATCATGCCCTGGACATCGCCCGGCAGGTGGTGCGGGAAGCCATCGACAACTTCCCCAACCGCCGCGCCCAGGTGCTGATCCCCAAAGAGTCCTGCCCCACCATCGTCGGTTTCTCTTACGAGACCATTCAGTACCTCCTGGGCGGCTCCATCCGGGGCACTTACTACACCCTGAACGACAACGTCATCGGCGGCCGCATCCGGGGCGTGGCCGGCGTGGTGGGCTGCAACAACTGCCGCACCATGCACGATAACGCCCACCTCACCCTGATCAAGGAGCTGCTGAAGAACGACGTCATCGTGCTTTCCACCGGCTGCTCCGCCATGTGCGCCGGCAAATACGGGCTGTTGACGCCGGAATCGGCCTCCCAGTACTGCGGCGAAGGTCTGGCGGAGGTCTGCGAGACCGTGGGCATCCCCCCGGTCCTGCACATGGGCTCCTGCGTGGACAACTCCCGCATCCTCATGGCGGCCACCGCCTGCGTCAAGGCCGGGGGCCTGGGCACGGACATCAGCGACCTCCCCGCCGCGGGCGCGGCCCCGGAGTGGATGTCTGAGAAGGCCATCGCCATCGGCCAGTACTTCGTGGCCTCGGGGGTGTACACCCTCTTCGGGGTGACCTTCCCCACCACCGGCTCCGAAATCCTTACTGACTACCTCTTCAAGGGCATCGAAGAAGAGCTGGGCGGCAAATGGGATTTTGAGCAGGATCCGGTTATGATGGCCAAGAAAATGATCGCCCACATCGACCTGAAACGGAAGGCCCTGGGCATCGACAAGGCCCGGGAGCGGGTGCTCATGGATATGGAAATGCGCCGTCAACTGGAAGCCGCCGCCGGCGAAGAGCATTAAAAATGAAGGAGGCTGCCGGCGCCGGCAGCCTCCTTGTAGAAAATTTCCTTTATGAAAAAGGAAGGAGGACGCCAACGTGTCTAAAATCATCATCTCCGCTGCCATTCGCGGCGCCCATAAGATTGTCAATAAATGTGCCGAAGCACTCTCTGCTGCCCGGGATAAGTATGGCGAAAATCAGGACATCGGTTTTCCCAACACGGCTTACTACCTCCCCATCATTTATTCTTTGATGGGCACTAAGATCGAGAAAATTAAAGACGCGGTGCCGGTGATGGAGCGGTGCAAACAACTGCTCCCGCCGGTCCCCGCGGAAAAGCACCACCTGCCCTACTTAGGACCCGGTCTGGACGCCGGTCTGGCCACCCTGATGGCGGAGGAAATCTTCGAGGCCGTCCGTTATGTTACCGAGCCGGATTACTACGTGGGTGGAGAAGAAGTCTATAGCAAAGGCGACACCAAGATTTGGCTGGGCGCTGCGGAAGACACCATCTTCCGGAAACGGGGCATCGAGTTCGTGGACGGCTCCGCCCCGGGGTTTGCCGCCATCGTCGGCGCCGCCCCCTCGGTCCAGGAAGCCGTGGACCTGGTAACGGAATATCAGAAAAAGAACCTCTACATCTTCTGCGCCGCCAAATCCATTGACGGCAAGACCTCCGTACCGGAACAGTTGCTGGAAGGCGGCGTGCAGATCGGCTGGCCCACCCGTATCGTGCCCTTCAGCCCGGACATCTCCGGCGCGGTCTTCGCCCTGGGGTTCGCCAACCGGGCGGCCATGGCCTTCGGCGGCGTCAAACCCGGCGCGGCCTTGAAGATGCTCATTTACAACAAGGACCGGATCTTCGCCTTTGTCAACGCCGTGTCCGAAATCTCCGACGAATGGTACGCCAACGCCGCGGGTTGTATCAACTGGGGCTTCCCCACCATCACCAACCAGGATATCCCCCAGGTGCTGCCCACCGGTATCTGCACCTATGAGCACGTGGTCTCCAATGTGCCCATGGCGGAGTTGGGCCAGAAATCCATCGAAGTCCGGGGCCTCAAGGTGGCGGTCACCGAGATCGACATCCCGGTGAACTTCGGCGCCGCGTTCGAAGGCGAGCGGGTCCGGAAAGACGACCTCTACGCGGAGTGCGGCGGCGGCAAGACCCAGGCCGTGGAATGGGTTACCAGCAAACGCATGGACGAAGTGGAAGACGGCAAGGTGGAAGTCATCGGTCCCGACCTCCCCGACCTGCCCCAGGACAAAATCCCCATGCGCTTGCCCCTGGCGGTGGTGGTGGAAGTGGCCGGCCGCAATTTCCAGGCGGATTTCGAACCCATCCTGGAGCGGCAGATTCACCATCTGGTGAACTACGCTTCGGGGGTCATGCACATCGGGCAGCGGGACATCGCCTGGTACCGTATCGGCAAGGCCGCGGTGGAAAAGGGCTTCAGCCTGAAACATATCGGCACCATCCTCCATGCCAAGTTCCACCAGGACTTCGGCGCCATCTTCGATAAATGCCAGATTAAGCTATACACCGAAAAAGACAAGGTGGACGAGATCACCGCCCAGGCCCGGAAGGTCTATCACGAGCGTGACGCCCGGGTGGAAGGCATGACCGACGAAACCACCGAAACCTACTACTCCTGCACCCTGTGCCAGTCCTTTGCTCCCAACCACGTCTGCGTGGTCAGCCCGGAACGGACCGGCCTCTGCGGCGCTTACAACTGGATGGACTGTAAGGCCTCCTTTGAAATCAACCCCACCGGCCCCAACCAGCCTATTCAGAAGGGCGAGACCATTGATGAGCGGTACGGCATGTGGCAGGGAGTCAACGACTTCGTCTTCAAAGCCTCCCGCCAGAAGGTGGAAAAATACAACTTCTACAGCCTGGTCTATGACCCCATGACCACCTGCGGCTGCTGCGAGGCTATCAGCGCCATCCTGCCCATGTGCAACGGCATCATGACCGTCAACCGGGATTACACCGGGGAAACCCCCTGCGGCATGAAGTTCACCACCTTGGCCGGCGTCATCGGTGGCGGCCAGGTAACTCCGGGCTTCGTGGGCCACAGCAAGTATAACGTCTGCCAGCGGAAATTCGTCGCCGGCGACGGCGGCTTGAAAAGGGTGGTGTGGATGCCCAAAATGCTCAAAGAAGAACTCCGGGAACGGCTCCTCAAACGGGGTGAGGAATTGGGAGTCCCCGACCTCATCGACCGCATCGCCGATGAGACCGTGGGCGTCACCGAAGACGAGATCCTCAACTTCCTGACGGAGAAGCAGCATCCGGCTTTGGAAATGGAACCGATTATCGGCTAACCCCAACGGGGCCAGGAGGTGGGCGCCTCCTGGCCCTTCTGATACTGGGTCCCGGCGGGTAGGGGGCCGACCCCGATTACTCTTGCTTGGGCCGCCAGCCATGGATAAGGAGAGAGACGATGGCTTTAACGGGAATTGAAATTTTCAAACTCCTCGCCAAGACTAACTGTAAGGAATGCGGATTTCCCACCTGTTTGGCTTTTGCCATGGCCCTGGCCAGCGGGAAGGCGGAATTGGATAAATGCCCGTATGTCTCGGATGAGGTGCGGGAAAAGCTGGCTGAGGCCTCAGCCCCGCCCATCCGTCCGGTGAAGATCGGCATGAAGGAAGGGGTCAAAACTGTGGGCGGTGAAACCGTCATGTTCCGCCATGAAAAGACCTTCTTCAATCCCACTCTCATTGCCGGCCTGGTTACCACTGCCGAGGCGGACGGGGCCGTGGACAAGAAACTGGACACTTTTATGAAGCTCCAGTACGACCGGGTGGGCCTCCTGCTGCGTCCGGAATTGATCGCGGTCCAGGACGCCAACGGTGATGCCGGCAAATTCGCGGCTCTGGTCAAAAAGGTATTGGACAAGACCGACGCCGGTTTGATCCTGTGCAGCGATAAGGCGGACGTGGTCAAGGCCGGGGCTGAGGCGGCCAAAGAGCGCAAGCCTTTGATCGGCGTAGCCACTCCGGACAATGCCGATGCCTTTGGCGCCCTGGCCAAAGAAACGGGATTGCCCCTCATCGCCAAGGCCGAGGGTTATGAGGCCCTGGCGGACCTGGCCACCAAGCTCACCGGCATGGGCCTCAAAGACCTGGTCCTCGATTCCGGCAGTCGCTCCTTGAAACAGGCCCTGCAGGACCAAATAGTCATTCGCCGGGCGGCGTTGGGGCCTAAGTTCCGCCCCTTCGGCTTTCCCACGATTACCTGCCCCTGCCAGATGACCGATGATCCTATGATGGAGGCCCTCTACGCCGCAGTCTTTATTGCTAAATATGGCGGCATTGTGGTCCTGTCGGATTTAGACGCCGCAGTAGTCTTCCCCTTGCTGCTGGAGCGGTTGAATATTTACACCGACCCCCAGAAGCCCATGATCATCAGCCAGGGCATTTACGAAATCGGCAACCCCGGCCCCGACTCCCCGGTGGCCGTGACCACCAATTTCGCGCTCACCTACTTTATCGTCTCCGGCGAAATCGAAGGGAGCAAGGTCCCCTGCTGGCTGCTTATCCAGGACACCGAGGGTCTGTCGGTGCTGACCGCCTGGGCCGCCGGGAAATTCTCCGGGGATACGGTGGCCCATTTCGTCAAGAAATGCGGGATCATGGACAAAGTCAAGACGCGCACCATCATCATTCCGGGCTACTCCGCGGGCATCAGCGGCGACTTGGAAGAGGAACTGCCAGACTGGAAGGTCCTCATCGGACCCCGGGAAGCCTCCCATATTCCGGCATTTTTGAAATCTCTGTAGTCTGTGTTTGGGAAGCTCCTTAAATAATCGGGGAGAAAGCCATGGAGGCTTTCTCCCCCTCCATACAGAACACTTTAAGAAGGGGGTCACCTGATGAGCAAATTTTACCGTATCGGCGAAAACCTGAACGTGGTGACCAAGGTTTATGGTCAGGCCATGAAGGAGCGGAACCCTAAGCCTCTCCAGGAGTTGGCCATTAAAGAGGCTGAAAAAAAGGTGGACTACATTGACGTCAATATCGGCCCGGCCCGCAAAGGCGGGGAAGAATTGATGGAATGGGTCGTCAAGATCGTCCAGGAAGTGGTGCCGGACATCCCCCTGGCCCTGGATTCCTCCAACATCGCGGCCATTGAGGCCGGCCTCAAAGTCCACAAAGGCAAGGCCATCATCAATTCCATCATGGCCCGTCCGGAGCGCATGGACGGCATGATGCCCTTGGTCAGAAAATATGATGCTTACATGATCGGTTTGCTGTGGGGTCCGGAAGGCATGCCCCGGGATGAGCACGAAAGAGGCATGCTCACCGCCGAGATCCTGGCCAAAGCCGCGGAATATAACATCGCCAACGAAGATATTTGGTTCGATCCCATCATCGCACCCTTGAACATCCAGCAAAACCAGCTCATGGCCGATCTGGAGTACATGAAGATGCTTCAGGACATGGCCCCCGGAGCCCTGTCCACCTGCGGCCTTTCCAACGCCTCCAACGGCGTGCCGGATGAGCTGCGGCCCATCATCAACCGCACCTACGTGATCATGATCCAGCGCTACGGCATGGTTTCGGCCATTGTCGACGCCTTCGATGACGAGCTCTGGGACTTGGTGGACGGCAAGAAACCGGAAGTTAACAAAATTATTTACGATATCATGGACGGCAAGCCCGTGAACATCCCGTCCCTCTCCAAGGATCTGCAGGATTACGCCAAGACCGCCCGGGTCATCATGGGCCAGGTCCTGTTTTCCGATTCCTGGCTGGAAGTCTAACCAGTCCCCTGCCTAGCCAAGTAAGCGGCTAAACCCCATCCGGCGTTTAGCCGCTTTTTTTGCCATCAAGTTCATAAAAACCAAGGTGGGTAAGAAAAGGGCAAGTGGCTCCTCCCAGGAAATTTTGACCATGAAGGTTCCCCCCCCGGCCCACTCTCCTCAAGGGGGGATAAGGGGATGGGGATGAAGATAAACATCTGCCGTTTCACCCTGTCGGCAGATAACCTGAGCCTTATCTCCCCAGGGCCTTAATGGCCGCGGCCACCGCTTCCCCGGGGGTGGCCGCGCGCCTCAAGCCCGGCATATCCCAGGCAACCTGCAGCCCCACCACCGGTTTCCCCAGCTTGAGGGCGATGGCCGCCTCCGAAATGGTCCCATGGCTCCCGTCCACGGCGATGAGCGCGTCCGCGGCGTGGGCGATAAGGACGTTCCGGGCGTGGCCCAGGTTGGTGGGGAGAGAGTAGGTCAGGTAGGGATTGGCCCGGATGCGGTCCGGGTCGGGGAGGATGCCGATGCTCACCCCGCCCTCATCCTTGGCCCCCTGGGCCGCGGCCGCCATCACTCCTCCCAAACCGCCGCACAAGAGCACCGCGCCCCGCCGGGCCACCTCCCGGCCCACCTCCCGGGCTAAACCGAGAAGGTCCGGCGACGCCTCGCCCGCCCCGATGACGGCCACATAAAGGGGATAGGCCATTAGGTGGAATCCTTATGGAACCTGTCGATAATCTCCGCGGCCTCCCCAGGGTTGCGTAAAGCCAGGGTGCAAAGGCTGACCGCGTCCGCGCCCGCGTCCAGGTACATCTGCACATCCTCCCGGTGACGCACGCCGCAGCCCATGATTAAGGGAAGGCCAACTTTTTTCCGCAAGCCGGTATTATACTCCAAGGCTGCGGCAAAGGCCGGCCCCCCGGAGACGCCCCCGCCTCCCACCCGCCACAGGGGTGAGCGCTTCTGGGGATAGACCATATCAAAGGGGATGGTGTTGACGGCATGGAGGGCGCCCACCCCCAGATTTTCCAGTTCCTGGGCAAACTCGTAGGGGTGGCAGATACTGATTTTGGCGATCAAGAAAATGTCGGGGTATTTCCCCTTCACTTCCCAGGTACACTTGAGCCCCTGGGCCACGTTTTCCCGGATGGCCTCCTGGGAATTGGGGCAGGAAAAGTTGAGTTCCAGGGCCCAAAATGGGGCACCAAGAGTTTGCTGATAAATCTCCAGGGCTTCCAGGGTGTCCTTGATGGCCAGGGCCGTGCCCTTGGCAAACTCCGGATAAAGGTTGGGGATGACCTGGAAGCCCTGGTCCCCGGCAGCCTTGATCTCCCGGGCGCAGGCCGCCACCCCGGGGTTGGTGAGGCCGTAGGCGTTGAGCATGCCCCCGTCGGGGAGCCTGCGGATATACTTCCAGGTCAGGGGATTCCAGGCGATGAAATTTCCCTTTCTGGCAAACCTGGTGGCGGACTTGGTAAAAACCGTGGTCCCGGTCTCCCTCACCGCATCCAGCAGCCGCCGGTACGCGGGCAGGAGGGTGTAGGGAAAGATGCCCCGGCCCCCCGGCCCCAGGGCCGTGGAGATGACAATGGTGGATATCTTCCCTTTCTCCGCCTGTATCATGTTCCTCGCCTGTTATCGTCCTGCAAGGCATTGCGGCAGGGGGCAGGGGTCAGGGGCCAGGGGCCAGGTGTACCGGCTTTTCCCCGGGGGTAATCCATATCCTTATTCCCCAAGCCTCCATCCATAAACCGGAGGGGCAAGCTGTCGGCCAGGAGAAAACCCCGGCGGGTAGGGATCGCGCGGTCCCGGATCACCTCAATAAGCCCTGCTTTTTGGAGTGCCTTCAGGATCTGCCGCCATCCCGGGGTCTGGCGGAGCAGGTCCAAGGGGACGCCGTCTTTGGTTCTCAGACCCAGGTAGAGGGCCTCCAGCCGGAGCTGCGGCGGCGAAAGGACCTCCCGCTGCGCCACCGGCGCCCGGCCTTGGGCCAGGGCTTGGCAATACTGCCCCACGGAAGGGATGTTCCACCAGCGCCTCCCGTCCTGAAAGGAATGAGCCCCGGGCCCCAGCCCCAGGTAGGGGGCGTGGCGCCAGTACTTGCGATTGTGGCGGGAATAATAATACCGTTTTCGGTTTTCGGTTTTCGGTTTTCGGTTAGAAGATTCTTGGTTATCAGTTAGCCCCGTGGAACATTCTTCGTTTGCCAAGAATTGTGCCTTATGAGGGAGCGAAGCGACCGAAGAATCCCCTCCCCCTAACCCCCTCCCCCCGTGGGGAGGGGGGATTGAATGAATTAGATTTCTGTCTGCGTCTAGATTGATGTGGTAAATAGTTTCGTTCTCCGGCTCTCGCAGCCGGGCGAAATTGGAGATTTCGTAGTGGAAATAGCCTCTTGTTTCCAGGAAGTGGGAGGTGAAGAGGAAAGAGTCCCGCTCCTCCTCCTCCGTGGCTGGGATCACTTCGCCCCGAGCACTTTTCCGGCCTAAGGGGGTCCCCGGTTCATAGGTCAGTTGGTAGCAGGATAGATGCTCTGGAGCAAAGGCCAGGGCCTGCTCCAGGGTCTGCCTCCAGTCTGCCAGGCTCTGCCCAGGCAGGCCGTAGATGAGGTCCAGGCTGAGGTTGGCAAAGCCCGCATTCCTAAGGGCCTCAAGGGCCTCCAGCGTCTGCCGGGTGTTATGCCTTCTCCCCAGGAAGGATAGTTCCCTGTCATCAAATGATTGAACGCCCAGGCTCAGGCGGTTAACGCCCAGGTCTTTATACAGCTTTATCTTTTCCGAAGTCAAATCATCGGGATTGGCTTCCAGGGTGACTTCGATATCCCGGGAGAAGGAAAAATGGCGCCGCAAGGATTGCATTAAAACGGCGAATCGCCCGGTGTCCAGGAGGCTGGGGGTGCCGCCCCCCAGGTAGAGGGTGTCGAAGACGCCGAACCGGTCTTGGTAGAGGAAGGCTTCTTTTTCCAGAGCCGCCAGCCAGTCCGGAATCAAGGCGTGGTCGGTGAGGGAATAAAAGTCGCAGTATGCGCATTTGCTGAGACAGAAGGGTACATGCACATAAAGGCCGGGGGACAAAATATGCGATTTAATCATGTAATTTTATAGTGCGGGCTGCGCCCGCCGATCTTTGGCGGCCACAGGCCGCCCTATGGCCTGGGTTTGCAGAGATTCGCTTCCTGTGCCTGGGCTGTGGTTGATACCCTGACGTAAGCGGCGGCTTTTTTCTGTGGTATTGTGGTCATGGCTCGTCCCTTTCCTGTCTCTGTTTTTGCTTAAGCAATTCCAATTCCTGTTCCAGCTGCTCCCTCTTTTTCCGTTCCGCAGGATACAATAGTGCGAAAACCACAGAGACAACGATGCCACAGGCCAACGCTACATATAGTAGGAGAGAGGAAACCTCCCATAGCCAGGTCTTCCAATGTCCCCACTGGCTATAAATGAAGAGTAGAATAAGGAGAGCCAAGACTGGATAAGCAATCTTGTCCATAATCTTGTTTTCTATCTTAGAAAACTTCTTCCAAAGCTCTTTCATGGCTTCGCGTCCAGCTTGTCCAATCCTATTCTCCTTCCCGCTCAAGCCTTTCATAAACGATTCGCGCTCCGGGACAATCGTCACCACATCGACCGCCATTACTTTCGAAAGGATATATCCTGCAACCCAGCGGACGCACCTCATAGATTATGCAAGTTGTTTTCCCATCAGCTTCTGAGCTGAGAAAAGGGCAGGGCTTTATTTTGTGGTCTTCTGGCTCCCAATATTCGCGTCCAACCTCTTTCTTTTGGAGCGAATAAGCCTCTTCCCCAAAAATCTCTGCAATCTCTCCGTGATCTTCCTCCCAAATTCGGACATCCTCATCCACCACAATCCGGCCATAGTATCTCTTAAGAAACTGCTCGTCAGTTAGATTAAGGAATTGGGCAATCTCGGAAATCCTTTCTGCGCTCTCCCAATGAAACTCATCGCAGCATCTACCACATCGCTGACACTCAAATTGTTCCCAAATTACTTTCATTGCTTGGCCTCCAGCTTGTCCAGGCCAGTGCGCTTGAGCCAGTTTGACAGCGTGGCCGGGGTCACGTTGTACCTCTTGGCAATGAAGGTCTTTATGGACCCGTTCTTCAGCAGGGCCTCTATCTCCGGTTGGTATTGGTCCAGCTTCTACTTGCCCTTACCTTGGGCCTGCCAAGCTGCGCCCCTTTTGCCCTGGCCGCCGTCAGCCCCTCCTTTGTCCTGGCGCTGATCAACTTTTTGTGGCCACTGGCCACCCTAGGTCTGACTGACAACTGACTACTGGCTACTACTCATTCTCCGTCTTCAACACCGCCACGAACGCGCTCTGGGGGATTTCCACCGCGCCCACCATCTTCATGCGCTTTTTTCCGGCCCTTTGTTTTTCCAGGAGTTTGCGTTTCCGGGTGATGTCCCCGCCGTAGCACTTGGCGGTGACGTCTTTTCTAAAGGCGTTGATGGTGGAGCGGGAGATGATCTGGCCGCCGATGGCCCCCTGGATGGCGATCTTGAACATCTGCCGGGGGATCTCGTCTTTGAGGCGCTCACAGACCCTGACCCCCCAATCCCGGGCCCGGGTGCGGTAGACGATCATGGACAGGGCGTCCAGTTTCTCGCCGTTCACCAGGATGTCCAGCTTCACCAGGTCGCTGTCCCGGTAGTCCAGCAACTCGTAATCAAAGGAGCCGTAGCCCTGGGTGATGGTTTTCAGGCGGTCGTAGAAGTCGATGATCACTTCGGCCAGGGGAATTTCAAAGGTGACTTCCACCCGCCCCGGGGTGGGGTAGCTGAAGCGGGAATTGACCCCCCGGCGCTCCATGCACATCTTCAGGACCGCGCCCAGGTAGCGCTCCGGCACCAGGATTGAGGCCCGGATATAAGGTTCTTGAGAGCCCTTAATGCGGGTGGGGTCGGGGTAGTGCATGGGGTTGTCCACGGTGATGGTCTGGCCGTCCGCCAGGGTGAAGCGGTACTGCACGCCAGGGACGGTGGTGATGATGCTTTGCCCGAACTCCCGCTCTAATCTCTCCGTGACGATCTCCAGGTGCAGCAGCCCCAGAAAACCGCAGCGGAACCCCTGGCCCAGGGCCGCGGAAGAATCTTTCTGGTAAATCAGGGCCGCGTCGTTGAGTTTGTATTTTTCCAGGGCCTCGGCCAACGCCTGGTAATCGTCCGCGGACACCGGGTAGATGGACGCGAAGACCACGGGCAGGACTTCCTTAAAACCCGGCAAGGGTTGCGCCGCGGGCCGCTCCTCCAGGGTGATGGTGTCGCCGATGCGGGTGTCGCTCACGGTCTTGATGCCGGCGATGATATAGCCCACCATGCCCGCGCTCAGCTTCTTCCGCACCTCCCGCTGCAGCCCGAAGATGCCCACCTCTTCCACCTTATGGGTGGAGTGGTTGTACATAAAGCGGATCTGGTCCCCGGGCTTCACTTCCCCGTCAAAGACCCGGCAGGAGATGATGGCCCCCCTAAACGAATCGTACTGGGCGTCGAAGATCAGGGCGGACAGCGGCTGTGCCACGCTGCCTTTGGGCGGCGGAATGTGCTGGACAATAGCCTCCAAGACCTCGTCCACCCCGATCCCTTCTTTGGCAGAACACAAAATCGCCTGGTCCGGGTCCAGCCCCAGTTCCCGTTCGATCTGGGCCTTGGTTCCCTCCACGTCCGCCTGGGGCAGGTCGATCTTGTTGATCACCGGGATGATGGTCAGGTCGTGCTCCATGGCCAGATAGAGGTTGGCCACGGTCTGGGCCTCCACCCCCTGGGACGCGTCCACCAGGAGCAGCACGCCTTCGCAGGAAGCCAGGGCCCGGGAGACCTCATAGGAAAAATCCACGTGCCCCGGGGTGTCGATGAGGTTGAGTTCGTATTCTCCGCCGTCGTCCGCGGTATAGGGCAGGGTGATGGTGTTGCTCTTGATGGTGATGCCCCGCTCCCGCTCGATGTCCATGGTGTCCAGCAACTGGTCCCGGAACTGGCGCTCCCCCACCATGCCGGTCCACTGGATGAGGCGGTCCGCCAGCGTGGACTTGCCATGGTCGATATGGGCGATGATGCTGAAGTTGCGTATGTGTGGCATATGGTTTGAGACTGGTTTTTTAGGGAAGGGGGCCAGAGGTCCGTAGCCCGGGCGTCTCGCCTGGGGATCTCAGACCTTCCCCAAATCCCATCCCCCAACCCCTTAGTTTTTTATAAATTATAAAGGATAGGTATTTCCTTGATATATTTTATATTTTTTATGGGCGGGTGTCCACCTGTTGGCGGGAAAAAGGCATCGGTAGGCTTCTTAACGGCTGGAATTGATGCAGAGACCAAACAGGCGAGACGCCTGCGCCAGCAGATTCCTGAGCGAATCCCGATTATCTGGACCCCAGGTCCAGCTTGGGGGCAAGTTGACAGTGGCGAGCTGGTGCTTACTTTGAGTAGAAATCCTGGAAAGAAAGGAATTAACAATGTCGACTCCCGCGGTTAATACCGACGCCACCGGTTTGGTGATTCGAGGGTACGACCCGGTGGCATACTTCACGGAAGGACGCCCGATTCCCGGCCGTGCCGATCTCGAGATGGAATACCAAGGTGGCAAGTATCTTTTCGCCTCTCCTGCGAATCGCGAGGCGTTCAAGGCAAATCCCGAAAAATACTTACCCCAGTATGGTGGCTATTGTGCTTTCGGGGTGGCCATGGGGAAGAAGTTTGACATCGATCCCGGATCCTGGCGCATTGTGGACGGGAAACTCTATTTCAATCTGAATCCCACGATCCTTGAGAAGTGGAGCGCAGATACCAAGGGTTATATTCCGAAGTCGGAAGGATACTGGCCCAAAATTCGTGAAAAGGCAGCTTCGGAATTATGATGGTCTGCTGCGGGTGAAGGCACAGGCTGGAAAGCCTGTGCCACCAGGTCTGGTAGTGGGGCGGGCCTCCGTGCCCGCCAGAGATTGGCGGCAATTTAAAGGTGTCCAAGCAGAGCTTGGACTGAAATTTTACGTTCCCAAGCAAAGCTTGGGAACGAGGGGGATAATGGCCCCTAAACCCTAAACCCTGGTCCCTGCCTCTACGCCCCCTCCCGCAACCGCCGGGCATCACCCACCCGCACCGTGGTCCGGGCGGTGTCAAAATATTCCAGGAGCGGGATGGTGAATTTCCGGGAGACTTGCGTCAGGTCTTTGAACTGGACCACGGTGATTTCTTTGTTTTTCTTCAAGAAATCCACTAACGCGGCCTTGATCCCATTGATGGCCTCCTGGTGGAAATAGAGGTCCTCTTTGACCTTCACCAGGGAGCCCTGGCGGGTGAGCATCTGTAAGAGGGCCTGGAGTTGTTTGAGGGGCGTGTGCAGCGCGGCCTCCACTTCTTTCAGCGTCGGCGGTGAGAGTCGGCCCCGGCGGTAGAGCTCTTCCAGTTTCTGGGACAGGTCTTCCTGGGCCCCGGCCAATTGCACTTTATGCGCGGCCAGGCGCACCAGGTCCTGCTCCAGCACAATACGTTTGGCCTGCACCAGGCGGTTCAGGAGGTAATTGAAGAGGCGCACCTCCATCTGGGGGGGGAGCTTGCGGCGCAGTTCCTCCTTGGACAGGCCGGATTTGAGCGGATTTTGCTTATGGTAGGCCGACAACTGGCGGCAGATTTCCTCCTCCAGTTCCTTGGCCGTGCTGGTCAGCAAAAAGCGCTGGTTCTCCGGATCGTAAGGCAGGCATTCACCCTTGCCCTTGAGACCGTTAATCAGGCCGTCCAATTCTTGGCCGTCCCAGGGCAGCAGCGCCAGCAGTTCCGCCCGGGAGCGGCCCGCGGCCCCGGCTTCCGCCAGATGGAAGCGGAGCGTATCTTCCGGCGAACCCTGCTGCAAAACTTTCAATCCTGCCAAAACCGCGGCCTGATTGCGTTTGTGCCGGGGCGGCTGCACGTGGAGGAACTGGCCGCCCCCCCAGGTGAAGGCCGGGGAAAAACTGCGGATCACGAAGCGGTCCCCGGGTTTGAGCGCCAGGGGTTCCCGGAGGAAAAACTGCACGTAGCCCCCGCCACCCGGAGGTAGCTCGTCCGCGTCTAAAAGCAGCGGCATGGCCACGGATTCACTCGTCCCGGTGTGCAGCCGCACTGCCTGACGGTGTTTCAGGGCCCGGGGTGCGCTGGACAAAATCTCCAGGAACGCGTCCAAACGGCGGCTGGGAATTAATGCCCCCGGAGGGGCCACCACCATACCCCGTTCCACCTCTTCTTTTTCCAGCCCCTGGAGGTTGACCGCGGCGCGGTTGCCCGCCAGGGCCTCTTCCACAGACTCGCCGTGAACCTGGAGCCCCCGCACCCGGGCCTTGTATGCCGGGGGATAGACCGCCACTGCGTCCCCCACCTTGAGCGACCCGGAGCCCGCGGTGCCGGTGACCACCGTGCCGAAGCCCTTGATGGTGAAGACCCGGTCGATGGGCAGGCGGAAAATTCCCCGCCCAGGCTTGGTGGCCACTTGCCCGGCCAGGTCGGAGAGCGCAGCCAATAATTCCTCCTGGCCTTTGCCGGTAACCGCGGAGAAGTGCAGAATGGGCGCGCCTTCCAAGAAGGTACCCTTCAGGGCCTCCCGGGTCTCTTCGGCCACCAGGTCCAGCCAGTCCTCTTCCACCAAGTCCGCCTTGGTGAGGACCACCAGGCCCTTCTTCACGTGCAGGAGTTCGCAGATCTCCAGATGCTCCCGGGTCTGGGGCATGACCCCTTCGTCCGCGGCAATGACCAGGGCCACCAGGTCCATGCCGCTGGCCCCGGCCACCATGTGGCGCACGAAGCGCTCATGTCCGGGCACGTCCACGATCCCCAGGCGCTGGCCGCTGGGGAGGGTGAGATAGGCAAACCCCAACTCGATGGTGATGCCCCGGAGCTTCTCCTCCTTCAAGCGGTCCGGGTCAATCCCGGTGAGGGCCTTGATCAGGGAACTCTTGCCGTGGTCGATGTGGCCGGCGGTACCTAAAATAACGGGCGCATGGGTCATGGGGGGCTACCTTATTTGTTTTGGGGGCAGGGGAAAATGTGGAACAGCCGCCCCCAGCTGTTCCTTTGCAGGCGAGGGCGCCTGCTCCACATTTCTAAGCTTCCCTTCCTTCCCCGGGCCATTCTCTCTGGATTTCGAAGTAGTCCCGGGGGAAGAGGGGTTGCTGGGAGATGGCGATCTTGACCTGGTGGGCCGCGGTCAGGCGGTTGATCAGGCGTTGTCCTTCCGCTTTCAGGGAGGCGGCCACCTGGGGATGGACGGTGACCAGGAGGTGGGCGCCGGGGAACTCCTTCGCCTCCCCCATTAATTGGCGCATGATATCATGGGCCACGGTCACGGAGGTGAACACTCTCCCCAGGCCGCCGCAGCAGCCGCAAAGCTCGGTGGCCATCTGCACCAGGCTTTCCCGCATCCTTTGCCGGGTCATCTCCACCAATCCCAGGCTGGACATGGGCAGGATGGTGGTTTTGGCCCGGTCCCGTTTGCAGGCCTCCACCAGGGTTTGCTGCACCTGCTCCCGGTGGGCGGCATTTTCCAGATCGATGAAATCAATGACGATGAGACCCCCGATATTGCGCAGCCGGAGTTGCCGGGCAACCTCTTTGGCGGCCTCCAGATCGGTTTTCAAGACGGTTTCCTGGAACTGGTGCCGGCCCACGAACCTGCCGGTGTTGACGTCGATGGTGGTCAAGGCCTCGGTGGTGTCGAACATCAGGTAGCCGCCGCTTTTGAGCCAGACCCGGGGGGCCAGCAGCTTCTTCCAATCGATCTCCAGGCCGAAGTGGCTGAAAATCGAATCCGGCTGGTCATAAAATTCCAGGCGGTTTTGATAAAGGGGACCCCATGATTCCAGATATTGCCGGATCCGCTCATAAGTGGCCGCATCATCCACCACGATGCGGTCGATCTCCGGTCCGAACAATTCCCGGACCACCCGCCGGGCTGCTTCGTAATCCTGGTGCAGCAGGACCGGAGGGGAGGAGTTCCCGGTCTTCTTTTTGATGGATTGCCACCGCTGGAGAAGATAATCCCGTTCCGCGGCCAGCTTTGCCGCACTTTGCCCCTGGCTGGCGGTGCGGGCGATGAGCCCGCCTTCCGGAGTTTTCAGCTCTTCCAGGACCGCTTTGAGACGGGCCCGCTCCCCTTCATCCGGGATCCGCCGGGAGACCCCCAGGTGGGCAAAGTTAGGCATAAAAACCAGGAAGTGTCCGGGCAGGCTAATATGGGTAGTCAGCCGCGCCCCTTTATCTCCCAAAGGCCCGCGATATACCTGCACCAGGACCTCTTGGCCCTCATGGAGGAGGTCTTGGATGGGGGCCGGAGGCAGCCGCCGGGGAGGAGATCCCGGGAATTCCTCAGGCTCCTGGGGCTCATCTTTCAACCAAAAATTGAAAAAATCATCATAGCGGTCGGAGACTTCTTCCACAAAGAGATAACCGGGACGGCTCAGCCCCACCTCCACAAAGGCCGCACCCAGACCCGGAAGCACCTTGGACACCCGGCCCTGGTAGATACTACCGGTGGGATCGCTCTGGGGATGGCGTTCGAGAAAAAATTCCGCCAACCGGCCCTCTTCCACCAGGGCCACCCGGGTGTCACACTCCGCCACGCTGATGAGCAATAAATTGGCCATGGGAGATTGGGTGATCAGGGGGGGAATGTGGAACAGCCGCCCCCGGCTGTTCTTTAGCAGGCGAGGGCGCCCGGTCCACATCCTTCGTCCCTACCCTCAACTACTCCTTAATTTCAAAATTTGCAAGTCCTTGGTTTGGTCGGGGTTGAGGTGGAAGATGTGGGCCAGGGTATCGGTTATTTTTAAGTTGTCTTTTTCCTGAAAACGCATGGCCAACTGTAAATTATAAGGGTCCACCACTTCCAGGCGGGCCACCAGCAGACGCAAATTGACGATTTTTTCCGCCTTCTTGGGGCGCTGCCGGGTCACCAAAACCTCTTCCTGGTGCAGGAAATCCGCGGCTGCCTGGGGAGAGAAAAGGGGCTCAGGAGTGGTCACCTGGTAGACCGCGGACTCCGGCCGGGGCGGCGGCAGCCGCCGGGGCAGGGATTGGACATGGAGAATCTTTAGGCCCTGGGGCAGGACTGCGTTCAAAATCTCCACGACCTTACCGGCGTCCAGGGATTGAGCCAATTCCAGGTCCAGGGTTTCGGCCAGGCTCTCCACCCCCACGGGCAGGGCCCCATGAAAGGCCACCCGGGGCAGAGGATGGAAGCCGTCGCTGAAGGACAGGGGCAGCCGGGAGCGGCGCAGGCTGCGGTAAAACGCGGAGATCAACTCCAGATGGCTGAGCCAGCGGGCCTCATCCACTTTGCTGTAGAAGAGGCGGTACCAGAACGGCTGGAGGCTGCGGTCCTCCCGGCGGCCCGGGGAGGCAGGGATGGTTAAGGGAGCGTCATGGAGGCGCAAGGCCGCCTCTTGCTGGTCGCATACCCCGCAGTCCTGGCAGTCCGCCTGGCGGCAGTCCGGGGTCTCCACCTCCTGATAGGCCCGGTCCCTTTCTAAGGCCAGGAACTCCCGGCTGACCCCGGAATCCAGGTGGTCCCAAGGCAGCACTTCCTCCATTGCCCTTTCCCGGAGGTAGAAATCCGGGTCCACGCCCGCTTCCTTAAAGGCTTCTTTCCAGGGTTCCAGGCGCAGGTGTTCGCTCCAGGCGTCCAGGCGGCAGCCCCGGCGGTGCGCGGCCAGGAGCACCGGGGCCAGGCGGCGGTCCCCCCGGGCAAAGACCCCCTCCAGCCAGCTTTGGGCCGCGGAGTTCCATTTGGCCTGCATCTGGGGGTGGCGCAGCCGGTCCTTGACCCCGTGGAGGCGGCCCCGGCTCTCTTCCAGGCCGGCCATGCCCTCCCACTGGAAAGGGGTATGGGGCTTGGGAATAAAGCTGGAGAGGGTCAGGTTCAGGCGGCCCCGGCGGCCCCGGGGCGCAGCCTGGAGAATCCGCCGGGCCAGCGCCTCGATGGCCTCCAGGTCTGCCGGGGTTTCCCCGGGGAGGCCGATCATAAAATAGAGCTTCAAGAGCTGCCAGCCGGACCGGAAGGCCCGGGCCGCGGCCTGGATGACGGCCTCTTCGGTCAGGTTCTTGTTGATTACCCGGCGCAGGCGCTCGCTGCCCGCCTCCGGGGCCAGGGTCAGGCCGGTGCGCCGCACCCGTTTAATCTGGTCCATCATCTCCGGGGTCAGGGTGTCGGCCCGGAGCGACGGCAGAGACAGGGCTACCCGCCGGGGGGACAAACGGTCCATGAGTTGGGTGAGCAGCCAGGAAAGGGGGCCGTAATCCCCGGCGCTCAAAGAGAGCAGGGAGACGTCTTCATAACCGGTGGCGTCCAGGGCTTCCTCCAGCCAGGCCAGCACCTGGGCCGGGTCCCGCTCCCTCACCGGCCGGTAGAGCATCCCCGCCTGGCAATAACGGCAGCCCCGGCTGCATCCCCGGGCAATCTCCACCTGCACCCGGTCATGGACGATCTGGCAGTAGGGCACCACCTGCCGGGGGGAGATGCTGATGCCATTAAGGTCACTCAGAATCCGTTTGCGGATGACCCGGCGGCGGCCCCGGGGGATGATCTCCCGGAGGCGTCCGCTCCCATCGAAGACGGGCTCAAACAAGGCGGGGACATAGACCCCCTCGATCTCCTCCAGGGCCTGCCACAATTCCCCGCGGCTGCCCCTGGCGGCCTTCCAGGCCTTGATGGCCGCGGCCAGCTCCAGGATCACCTCTTCCCCGTCCCCCAGGACCAGGGCGTCGAAAAAGGGGGCCACCGGCTCCGGGTTGCAGGCGGCCGGACCGCCGCCGATGACCACCGGGTCTATGGGGGCGCGGTCTGCGGCCAGCAGGGGAATGCCCCCCAGGTCCAGCAGGTTCAGGAGATTGGTATAGCTCAACTCGTACTGCAGGCTGATGCCCACCAGGTCAAAATCCCTCAAGGCCGCGCCGGATTCCAGGGTGGTCAGGGGCAGCCCCCGGCGGCGCAGCTCCGCCTCCAGGTCCGGAGCCGGGGCATAGGCCCGCTCCGCCCAGATGTCTTCCTGCTGGTTGAGAATATCGTAAAGGAGGCTCAACCCCAGGTGGGACATGCCCACTTCGTAGAGGTCCGGGAAGAGGAGGGCCACCCGCAGGGCCACGGCCCTGGGGTCTTTATAGACCGCGTTGATTTCCCGGCCCCCGTAGCGGGCGGGCCGTTGTACGCGGCTGAGATAGGAGAGGTCAGTCAAGGCTAACCCTTATATTATTTCCCTCTCCCCCCGGGGGGATAAGCGCTAACATAAGGCTTTTTTTGTCATTCTGAGCGTAGCCAAGAATCTCTCATTTCGTCGGCAAAAAGAGAGATTCACAACGAAGCTTTGCTTCGTTCAGAATGACAACAATGTTTAAGTTAGCGCCCTCTCCCCTCGAGGGAGAGGGGCAGGGTGAGGGGGGCGAATTGGCCAAGTAGTAGCAATCCGCCAAAAGACGCCACCCCCACCCCAGCCCTCCCCCCTTCAAGGGGGAGGGAGAAAAGACCGTCCTGCTTATGCAGGCATTTTAGGAACATTTCATCATAGGCCGCATGGCCCACCCGCGCAGCATGAAAAGTTGAACGTAGGGGCGGGCGTCCCCGCCCGCCCGGGCAACCCAGGAATTACAGCAGATTTTAATGAAACATCAATCTGTTAACCGTTATGTGCCAGCCTCAATGCCTCGGGCAACTGGAAAATGCCGTCGTATAAGGCCCGGCCGATGATCACCCCCACCACCCCCAGGGGCTCCAGGGGCAGGAGGGCCTCGATATCCGCCAGGGAGCTCACCCCCCCGGAGGCGATCACCGGCAGGTCCACGGCCTGGGCCAGGGCCCTGGTGGCTTCGATATTGACGCCCTTCTTCACCCCGTCCCGGGAGATGTCGGTGTAGATCAGGGCCGCGGGCTTTAAGGGAACAAGTTTTTGCGCCACTTCCAGCACCTTTTGGCTGCTGGTCTCCGTCCAACCCTCCACGGCGAGGAGGCCGTCCCGGGCGTCCAGGCCCACGGCGATGCGGCCGGGGTAGGCGGCGCAGGCCTGAGCCACCAGGGCCGGGTCTTTGAGCACCGCGGTGCCCAGAATCAGGCGGTCGAGGCCCAGGTCGATATATAAGGCCAGGGTTTCTAGAGTGCGTAAGCCCCCCCCCAACTGCATGGGGATGGTGAGGGCCCGGCGCAGGCCGCGGATGGCCTCCAGGTTTTGGGGGCGGGAGCTGAACGCGCCGTCCAGGTCCACCACATGGAGCCATTGCGCGCCCAACTCCTGCCACTTCAAGCCCATGGCCACCGGGTCGTCGCTGAACACGGTCTCGTCTTCCTTCCGCCCCTGGCGCAGCCGCACGCACTTGCCGCCCTTCAGGTCAATCGCAGGAAAAATCAGCATAATATTAAAAAGTTTATCCAAGAATGGGGTATCTGACAATCCCCACCTGGGGTTAATTCGGGCTATCGGCTAATCCACTTGAAATTTCAGAGGGTTGTCGGTATTAATAATTAATGCATCCGAGTGGTTTAAGAATATCCAGGGAGTTCTCGAAAAGATGAATGAATGCCTTAGTAACTTAGCTGGTTCCCAAGCTGCGCTTGGGAACCCTTTTATATGTGCAAAGCTTTGCTTTGCCAGCCTGCCCCCCGAGGATAAATACACCCTGATTTTTCGAGGTTGCCCAAGCAGAGCTTGGGCTAAAATTTCGTTCCCAAGCGCAGCTTGGGAACGAGGGTGAGAGATTGGAAGGAAATAATGAGCATTTACTTGGATGAATACCGCCGCAAGTTGATTACCCCGGAGCAGGCGGCCGTGAGGATCGATCAGGGGGCCACCCTGGTGCACGGCATGGCCATCGGCGAGCCTCCGGCCTTGCTGGCGGCTATTGCCCAGCGGGTCCGGGTCGGGGACCTGGAGGACCTCAAGGTTTTTTCCCTTTTGCCCATGCAGCACGCCTCCCGGACCATCCTGGCCCCGCACCTGCTGGACAAGATCCATCCCTTTTGCTGGTTTCTCACCGCCTATGACCGGGATTTGGTCAAAAAAGGCTTAAATTATTTCGTGCCCAACGAATTTCACCAGATCCCCCGGCTCATCCGGGACTTCATGGAAATCGACGTCACCATCACCACCGTCAGCCCCATGGATCAGGCCGGCTTTTTCAGTTTCGGGGTGGTGAACGATTATATCTCCACCGCGGCCCGGCACTGTAAACAGATGATCGTGGAAGTCAATCCCCACATGCCCCGGGTCTTTGGAGACTCTCTCCTCCATATATCCGAAGTGGACGCCCTCGTGGAAAACGCGGTGCCCCTCCTGGAGCTCACCCCCACGCCGCCCAAGCCCGAGGCCGAAACCATCGGCCGTCTCCTCGCCGGGATGATCCCCGACGGCGCCACCCTGCAGTTGGGCATCGGCGGCATCCCTAACGCGGTCTGCCTCTTCCTGGAAAACCACCAGGATTTGGGCATCCACACCGAGCTCATGTGTCCCGGCATGGTGCATCTCATCAAGAAGGGGGCGGTCACCGGCCGGCAAAAGACCCTGCACCCCCGAAAGCACGTCTTCACCAACGCCATCGGCGACCGGGAGATGTACGAGTTCATGCACGACAACCCCAGTATGGAAAGCTATCCGGTTTCCTATACCAATGCCCCGGAGATCATCGCCAAAAACGACCGCATGATCTCCATCAACTCCACCATCGAGGTGGACCTCCTGGGCCAGTGCAACTCCGAATACCTGGAGGGCGCGGAATTCAGCGGCACCGGCGGCCAATTGGATTACGTGCGGGGGGCGTTTAATTCCCGGGAAGGCAAATCCATCATCGCTTTTTACGCCACGGCCCATCAGGGCGAGGTCTCCCGGGTGGTGCCCCGCTTCCAGGCGGGCACGGTGGTCACCACGCCCCGGATGGACACCCACTACCTGGCCACCGAATACGGGGTGGTCAACCTGAAGGGCAAATCCACCCGGGACCGGGCCCTGGATATCATCAGCCTGGCCCACCCCCGCTTCCGGGACGATTTGCTTAAGGAGGCGCAAGTTTTGCGCTTGCTGTAGTCTGGAAAATAATTTTAAGGGGGTTGAGGTTCTGGGAGAAATGTGGAACAGCCGCCCTCGGCTGTTCCGGAGCAGGCGGGGGCGCCTGCTCCACATCTTTACCCCTTACAAGCTTCATCAGTAGAGGATATTCATGTCCGACTTGGGCCGCTTTTTAGTTATTGTCGGAGGGATATTGCTGCTCCTGGGTCTGGTCTTATGGCTGGGCCCGAAGATCCCCTGGCTGGGAAAGCTGCCGGGAGACATTACCTACAAACGGGATAATTTTACTTTTTACTTCCCCTTGGGGACCTGCATTCTCCTAAGCGTTATCTTGAGTTTGATACTCTATTTTTTTCGAAAATAGCCGCGGTGTGAGGGGTAAAAGGGTAAAAGGGGAAGAGGGAAAGAAGATGTTCCTGAATCGCTTTTCCTTTTCCCCCTTTTCCCCCTCCTATTCCCCATTTCCCCAAATTTCGCCTACCGTCTTTTATAACTGAAACACCTCCCTGCCAAATCCCATGTATGGTAAATCTCTTGCATAATATACCTGGTAAAAATATACTGGTGCCATCCGCCCGTCTTCATGCGCGGCCGGGCCTGGAGCCCGGGGCCTTATACCAGGCTGCAATCAAAAGGCACGGAATTGTAGGGGCGCACCCGCGTGTGCGCCCTCTCAGGGCGGACACATGGGTCCGCCCCTGCAAGAAAATTGTCGTTTGTTTGCGATTTGGTATTGGTATCCCGGAGACAGGGAAGGAGAACAGATGCCGGAATTGCGTAAGGACCCCATCATCGGCCGCTGGGTGATCATCTCCACGGAAAGGGGCAAGCGCCCCCACGACTTTGTGGTGGAGCCGGAAGCGAGTAAAGGGGGCTTCTGCCCCTTTGACCCGGGAAATGAACATACCACCCCGCCGGAGATCATGGCCTACCGGGAGCCGGGCACCGCGCCCAATTCCCCGGGCTGGCGCCTGCGGGTGGTGGCCAACAAGTTTCCGGCCCTGGTCATGGCGGGCCAGTTGGACCGCCAGGGCGAAGGCATGTATGACAAGATGAACGGCATCGGCGCCCATGAGGTGATCATCGAAAGCCCGGATCATCACGCCAGTCTCGCCACCATTACGGTGGAAGGTTTCATGGATGTGCTCTCGGCCTACCGGGACCGTATCATCGCCCTGTCCCAGGACCCCAGATTCAAATACGTCCTGGTCTTCAAAAACTGGGGCCGGGCTGCGGGCGCGTCTCTGGAGCACACCCACAGCCAGCTCATCGGCCTGCCCATCGTCCCGGAGCTGGTCCAGGAAGAGCTGGCCGGGTCCAAGTTTTACTACAATTATAAAGAGCGTTGCGTTTTTTGCGATATGATCCGCCAGGAACTGCAGCAGCAGGTGCGGGTGCTTTTGGAAAACGAGGAATTTTTGGCCATCTGTCCCTTCGCACCCCGCTCTCCTTTTGAAGTCTGGATTCTTCCCAAAAACCATTATTCTTCTTACGTGGACCTGACCACGGAATCCTGCCGCCTTCTGGCCCAGCTCTTTTCGGAAACCATGAAGCGCCTGGAAAAGGTCATCGGCCAGGCCCCCTATAATTTCATTCTCCATACCGCTCCTTTCCGGGAGCCGGATTTACCATATTATCACTGGCATTTCGAAATCATGCCCAAGCTCACGTTGATGGCTGGTTTTGAATGGGGCTCAGGCTTCTTCATCAACCCCACCCCGCCGGAGGATGCGGCCCAATATCTCCGGGAGGTGCAACTCTAGTCCCAAGAAGGGAAAGCTATGCACATCCTGATGGTGACTCCGGAAGCCAATCCCTTTGCCCGCAGCGGCGGGTTGGCGGAAGGGATTAATGCTCTGGCCTGGGCCCTGGTGCGATTGGGACATCAAGTAACCGTGGTCCTGCCTTTATACCGCCAGGTGCGGGAGTCCAATCTCCCCATCTCCTTTACCGGCCAGACCCTTTCCATTCCCCTGTCCTGGAAGAACCTGCCCGCGGAAATCCATCGCTCCATGATCGATCCGGGCCTCGATTTTTATTTCATCGGCCAGGACGCACTCTTCAACCGGGATGGTCTCTACGGCACCGCCTACGGGGCTTTTGAAGATAACGCCGAGCGTTTTATCTTCTTCAGCCGGGCGGTGGTGGAAATGGTGGAGGCCCTGGGGTTGAGCGCCGACATCTGTCACTGCCATGAATGGCAGACGGGCCTGGTGCCCGTCTATCTCCGCACCCTGTATAACGACCGCCCGCGCTTGCAAAAGTTGCCCGTGGTTTATACCGTCCACAACGTGGGCTATCAGGGCCTGTTTTCCTCCTTTGACATGCCCTTAACCGGCCTGGGCTGGGAGCTTCTCTCCCCCAAGGGTCTGGAATTTTACGGCAAAATGAACTTGATGAAAGGCGGCCTGGTCTATGCGGATTTGCTCAGCACGGTGAGCGCCAAATACCGGGAAGAGATCCTGACTCCGGAGTACGGCTTCGGCCTGGAAGGACTCTTCCAGGAAAGGGCTCAGGAGTTGTACGGCATCCTGGAGGGAGTGGATTATAATCGCTGGGATCCGTCTCATGACCCCTATCTGCCGGCTGCTTACGGCCCGGACCGCCTGGACGGCAAAAAGGAATGTAAGGCCGCGCTCATCCGCCGTTTCGGTTTAAACCTGCCCCTGGAAAGCCCCCTCATCGGCCTGACCACCCGGTTTTTCGAACGCAAGGGCATCGACCTGTTGGAGAACAGCCTGGATGACCTTATGGGGCTGGGGGTAGGTTTCGTGCTCCAGGGCACCGGGGAGGAGCGCCACCAATATCTGCTCCAGGAAATCGGCCAGCGCCACACCTCGCGCCTGGGCCTGAGTGTCGGTTACACGGATGAATTGGCCCACCAGATCATCGCCGGCGCGGATATCTTCCTCATGCCCTCCCGCTATGAGCCTTGCGGTCTCGACCAGCTTTACTGTCTGCGTTACGGGACGCTGCCCGTGGTGCGGGCCACCGGCGGCTTGGATGAAACCATCCAGGAATTTAACCCCGACACCGGCCAGGGCAATGGCTTCAAGTTTACGGGATATACTCCGGTGGAACTTCTGGGCGCGGTGCAACGCGTTCTGGGGGTCTATCAGCATCAGGCCGTCTGGCAGGCTCTGATGCGCCAGAACATGGCCCTGGATTTTTCTTGGGACACCGTGGCCCCCAAATATGTGGAACTATACCAGGGGGCCCAGGCCAAGAGGCTGAGCCTCCTGGGGGGATGACCGTTAATGGCCACGGAGCGCATTGGTTTCCTGACGCAAATGGTGGAGGTCCTCACCTCCACCATCAGCTTCGGGGAGCGCCTCAACAACATGGTCCATCTTCTGGCCCGGTACCTGAAGGTGGATCTCGCCCTTTATTTCGGACTGGACAAGGCCAAGGAGACCCTCATTCTCAATCTCAGCAGCCGGGGGCACGTGCCGTCCCATATGCGGGTGGAGTTCGCCCTGGGCCAGGGGTTGGTGGGGGAGGTGGCCAGCGCCCGGAAAGCCAAAACCGTCAAACGTTCCCAGCCGGGGGTGTTGGCCGCCAACCGGGCCCTGGAAAAGCTGCATCCCGCGTTTGCCACCCTGGCCGGCTTTCCAGTGGCTGACGATAATTTCCTCTACGGCGTCCTCATCCTGGTGGACCGGCAAGAGCGGCAACTAACCCCGGCGGAACGCCAGAACGTGCATCTGGCCACCCTGATGCTGGCCGGCACCCTGCGGCAGGCGCTCCTCCAGGAAGAAGCCAAAAAGCGCATCGCCGAACTCTCCGTGCTCTTCGAGGTGGGCAAGGCCCTCAGCGCCACGGTGGAGTTGGATGAGCTGTTAGAAAGGGTGGTCACCACCACCGCCAAGGTGATCACCGCCCGGGGCGCGGCTCTGCAGATCATCGATGCGGGCACCAAAGAGGTGCGCGTCTCTTCTAAATATGGGGAAATCCCCCTGGCCTGCCCCTCCCCCGGGGAGATCATGGCCACCACTCCTCCTGCCGGGGAGCTTCCCCATTTGCAGGGCCAGGAGACCAACGCCGCGGGCCAGACCCACTATTTTCTGGCCGTGCCCCTCACCTTCAAAGGTCAACTGCAGGGGACCATCTGCGTCTATGATAAGTTTGCCGCGGAAGGCCAGTACCTGCCCTTTGACCCGGAAAACCGCCAACTCCTGTACACCATGGCCGGACTGATCGTCAACGCCATGGAAAATGCCCTCACCTTTAAGCAGGTGGAGTCTTTGGCGGCAAGAAACGAGCGCATGGTGCGGAATCTCACCGTTGTCCAGGTTTTATCCCGGGCCCTGTTGACCACCGTGCAGGAAGGGCGGCTCCTGGAAATCATCCTCCAGGGCCTCACCCTGGACCAGGGATTGGGGTTCGACCGGGGCGTGGTATTGTTGGTGGATGAAGACAATCAGGTTTTAAAGGGGGTTAAAGGCGCGCAGCGCTCCGCCGAGCTCAAAGATCTGCCCCTGTTCGAGGCCCTGCTGTCACCTTTGGCCGGGGAGGTGAAAGTGGAGGAATGGCAGATTCCCCTGCGGCCGGACCAGGGGGCTTTGGCCCAAACGGTGCTCCAGAAGCGTCCCTACCATATACGGGAGCCTGCCAAGGAAGCAGGCCGGTCCCTGGCCGCGCCCCCGGGATTCGGCACGTCGGAGTTTTTCGTGGCGCCCCTGGTGGCCAAAGACCGGGCCATCGGCGCCATCATGGTGGATAACCAGGCCAGTGGCCGCCCCCTGGAGGAGGAGCCCCTCCACGTCCTGCGGATGTTTTCCACCCAGACCGGGTTGGTGGTGGAAAACGCCCACCTCTATTCCACCATCGAAGCCAACAACCGGGAGCTGCTGCTCATCCGGGAAAGGATGCTGGAGTCCGACCGCCTGGCGGCCCTGAGCAGCCTGGCCTCCGGTATGGCCCACGAAATTCGCAACCCCCTGGTGTCCATCGGCGGCTTTGCCCGGCGCATCGCCAAGTTGGTGGATGAAAAATCTCCTTTACGGGGCTATGTGGAAGTAATCCAGGAAGAGGTGACCCGCCTGGAAAAACTTCTCCGGGAAATCCTCGACTTTACTGGAGAAAACCTTAGTTTTTACGGCGACCACGACCTGAACAAACTCATCGATGATACCCTCCTCCTGGTGCAGCGGGATCTGGAGGCCTGTCGAATCAAAGTGGTCAAAGAAATCTCCTCCATGCCCCGTCTCCATTGCGACGACCGTCAGGTCAAGCAGGTCTTTTACAACCTTTTTCAAAACGCCTGCCAGGCCATGCCCTTGGGAGGCACCCTCACCATCCGCACTTATCCGGTGGAAAGGGAGGACGGCCTCTATGAGGCGGTAGCCATCACCGATACCGGCGGCGGCATCCCCTTGGAGGTCTTGCACAATATTTTCAACCCGTTTTTCTCCACCAAAGATTACGGCACCGGCCTGGGGCTAGCCATTGCCCAACGCATCGTCTCCCGCCACTATGGGCAGGTGGAAGTAAACAACGAATTGGGCAAAGGGGTGACCTTTATCGTCTCTTTGCCGGTGGCCAAATATTGTCTGGTGAAGGAGACTGGCCAAGTCGCAGCCCTGGCCAGCACGTTGAAGGCTCCCAAAGGAGGAGGTTGATGAAGAAGATCCTGGTGGCAGACGACGAAATGAGCATTCGCCTCCTTTATAGCGAAGAACTCAAAGAGGAAGGCTACGAAGTCTATCTGGCCGCCAACGGCCGGGAAGCCCTGGAAATCGTGGACAAGATCCCTCTGGATCTGGTCATCCTGGACATCAAAATGCCGGAGATGGACGGTATTGAAGCCCTCAGGCAGATCAAGGAAAAGCAGCCAGATTTGCCGGTGCTCCTCAGCACTGCTTACGGGGAATACCGCCAGGATTTTGCCACCTGGGCTTCTGATGAATACCTGGTCAAATCCTCCGACCTGGAGGACTTAAAATCCGCGGTAAAACGTTATCTGAAAGAATGACCTCTTCCAGGGTGGGGCATGACTAAACTCAAGGGTTTATTTTTACTGCTGTTGGGCGCACTCCTGGTGGATTTTGCCGTGGAAAACGCCCTTCCTTCCCCGGTTTTCAAACTGATTAAGTTCGAATTGGGGAAACTGCCCATGTTCGCGATCGTTTACGGCAGTTTTGGCATCGGCTTCCTCAGCGGTTGGCTGGTGCATGTCCTCAAGGTTAAAAGGCAGAAACGGGCCGCGGCCTTAGCTGCCGAAAAAGCAGAACCCCGCCAGGCTCCCCAGGAGCAAGAGTAACAGTAAAACCTGGAGGCCCAGAGACAGGCACACGGTCCCCAGGGCCCGCCAAGGACTGAGTCCCAAGACCCCCCGCAATCCCTGGTATGTGAGGACCAGGTTCCACATGCCGGCCACCGGTCCTCCCAGGATGGGCAGGAAGCCCGCCACCAGGGCCCCCTGGGCGTAGCAGGTGAGCCGCCAGACCGCGGCGAATTCCGGCCAGGGCCCTCCGGTCAGCCCCACCGCTCCCCACAACCCCAGGCTGCTGATGGTTAAATTAGCCAGCATAACTAACGGCGCCAGCAGCATCGTGGCCATTATCGCCCCTGCTCCCAGGCTGAGCCACTGCCGGGCCAGGGCCGGCAACTCCCCCAGACTGCGGCTGAGTCCCAGATAAAAGAGCAGTTGCCAGTAAAGGCAGGCCAGGAGCCCGGCGGTCCCCACTATCAGGCCGAAGGACAGGGCCTCCGCCCAGCCTTCCCGGGGCAGATTCCGGAAAAAATCCCGGGAGTGGAACAGCACCCGCGCCAGAGTCCGGACCAGGCCCTGCAGCCGGCTTAGCCCTGCATCCTCCCAGGGAACGGGACTGGGGGCCCCGGGCGCGGCCTCCGGTCCCGGGAGGGGAGCGGCGGCGGCTTCCGGCTCCTGTTTGGGAGGGGGTGGCCCGCCTTCCGGTTCCCGCCCCGGTGGGGTCACTGGCCCCTCCTGTCGATCAGGTCCTTAACGGCCTTGGGGTCCGGCAGCCCGAACCAGAACAACCCCGGTCCCCCGGACTTATCCCGGATGAGGAGGTTCCCCACCCGGAGAAGGGTCTGGGTGAGGCCCCGGCGCACCAGCACCTCCCCCACATTATCCCATAGTATCTCCACCTGCCTGCCGGTCCAGGGCCAGACCTTGCGAACCCCCTGGGGAGTGAGCCGATACTCCTGGCCCCAGCGCAGATAAACCACTGCGGCCACCAGGATGAGCCCCAAGATCAGGCCCAGCCAGGGGGGCAGCCCCGCCCCGGGGTTGATCTGGGGGCCCAGAAAACAGATGGCCATGGCCACGTAGTAGACGAAAAAGGCCCGGCCGCAAGGCCGGAATACCTGCGTCCCTTGACTCTGGTCGTTTTCTTTTTCTGTCATTTCCTTTTCCTGGGCGTCATAACCCTGGCAAAATAATAGCTTCCCCTAAAGCTGGCGCAAAAAACCTATCATCCCCAGCGCCATGAATAGTCTCAATTGCTTGAAGAGACGAGATTCTTGCGGCGCTCCATAAGACATTTTATGTGAAGTTCAGGCTTTAAAACAGCTTCTAATTCTCAATAAAGGCATTTTCTTGGGAATTTTTTCCGGATTTGGCGGGTGTCGGGCATGAACCCGGCGCAAGTTCTCAGGAGGAGATAAACAGGCAGCCAGGGAATACCAGGGATAAAGGCAGGTTAGGAGGCTAGTTCCAGGTCCTTTTCTGAGGCTGCGTTTTCCTCAGGATGCAGCGCCCGCTGAATAGCCCGGGCCAGATCGCCGACATTGAAAGGCTTGAGCAGATACTCCCGGATGGCATTATCGTTGGCTTTTGTGGCCGCGACGGTTTCGCTGGAACCGGTACAGAGGATGAAGGGCATTGCCGGCCGCAGGCGGAAAATTTTCCGGGCCAATTGGCTGCCGGTTAATTGGGGCATGGTCTGGTCGGAGATGACCAGATCAAAACTATCAGGGTGGGCGGAGAACAATTCCAGGGCCTCCAGGCTGCTGGTCCGCATGGTGACGCGGTAGCCCAGGTGCCTGAGGATCTTTTCGCCGATATGGGCGAGAACCGGTTCATCGTCAATTAATAAGATATGTTCTCCTCTGGCGGAAGCGGTAAGCGGCTCGGCCATGGTTACTTCCGTGATTTCTTTCTGACCATTGCCGTCAAGGCGAGGGAAATAGACCTGGAAGGTAGTTCCTCTCCCTGCCTGGCTGTCCACCAGGATGGCGCCGCCCAAGCCGGAGACGAGGCCGTGCACCACGGCCAGGCCCAGGCCGGTGCCTTCGGCTTGCCCCTTGGTGGTAAAGTACGGCTCAAAAATGCGTTCCAAGACTTCCGGTTCCATGCCGTGTCCGGTATCCCGAACGCTTAGCCGCAGGTAAGAGCCGGGGTGCAGGTGGGGATGGGTCTTGGCCAAGGCTAGGTCTACCTCCACTGGGTCCAGGCTTATCTTTAGGACTCCCCCGTTCTCGCGCATGGCATGGTAGGAATTGGTGCCCAGGTTCATCATGATTTGATGGATCTGGGTGGGGTCGGCCAAGACCGCCCCGCACTGGGAGTCGATGCTGGAGCGAATCTCAATGGTGGTGGGCAAAGAGGCCCGCAGCAGGTTCACCGCTTCCTGAATGATCAGGCTTACCTGCACCGGTTGTTGGCCCTGCTCCTGCCTGCGGCTGAAGGTGAGAATTTGCTGGACCAGAGCCTTGGCCCGCTTACCTGCTTGCAGCACTCCCCGCACGTGGTTCCCGATAAATTGGAGGTCTTGCTTCTGGTCCAGGTTCATCAAGATTAATTCAGAATAACCATTGATGGCTGAGAGAATGTTGTTGAAGTCATGGGCAATGCCTCCGGCCAGGGTGCCTATGGCTTCCATCTTATGGGCCTGACGGAGTTGCATCTCCAGCCCTGCCTTTTCCGCCATCGCCTGCCGACGCTGGGCCCGCTCTCTCAAGATGGCCATGCCCTGGCTGACGCTCTTGGCCAATTCCTCCAGAAGTTGGATTTCCTCGGCGTCAAAGGGGTTGACTTCTTCAGAAAGGATATCCAAGATGGCACTGGTTTCCCCTTCTATGGTTAGCGGCAGAACAATGTCAGAATTATAATGGCAGCGTCGCGCCTCTTCATGCCAGGGAGCGAGGGCCGGGTCTTTGAGAATGTCGCGGATGACCTGGGTTTTCCCAGTGCGCATGGCCTGGCCCCCAGGACCCCCTCCTCTAATATCCTCGTCCGCCCAGGTATTCTTAATCCAGTTGGCGCTCCCACCATTACGAATGACGTGGGCTACCGGGAGGATGATCTTCCCGGGGTCGTGCTGGGGCACACCTACCCAGGCTAGTCGATAACCGGTTACTTCCACAATGATCCGGCAAACATCCTGCAGAAAGGCCGATTCTTCCTTGGCGTGCACCAGGGCCTGATTGCATTCTCCCAAGGCCCGGAGCGCCCGGCTAACCCGGTAAAGCCTTTCCTCCGCCTTTTTGCGGTCAGTAATGTCGAACAAAACGCCGCTGACATAGTCAATCTTGCCCTTGGCATCGCAGATTATGTTCCCCCGATTGTGAATCCAGCGGATCTCCCCATCTTTCCTGTGGATGCGATATTCCCGGATATAGGCCTTGTTGGTCTTCAGGGCGTGAATAAAGTGTTTTCGGGCTTCCGGGAGGTCTTCCGGCAGGATCAGGTCCTTCCAGAGCAGCCTGCGGGAATCGAAGTATTCTTTGGGATAACCGGTCAAGGCCTCAACTTGATGATCAAAGAAATCTATCGTACAGTCGGCATAGGCCTTATACACCACCGCCGGAATCTGGTTGACCAGCAGTCGGTATTTCTCCTCGCTGTCCTTTAGGGCTTTCTCCGCTTGCAGACGGTCGGTGATGTCCCTAAATATCGTCATCACGGACTTGGGCTGCCCCTGGGCATCCAAGATCAAGGCGGCGCTTGCCTCCACGGGTAAAGGAGCGCCGTCTTTTTTCAGCAGGGTGAAACGGCGATTTCTAATGCTCCCGGTTTCTCTGATTTCCCGTAAGGCGCGCAGAGCTACGACTCGTTCCCCTAAGGGAATAAAATCCGCGGCCCGGCGGTTGATTATTTCTTCGGTACTATAGCCGGTCAACAACGCGGCCCGATTATTTACGGCGAAGATTTGGCCTTTAAGGTCCATGGCCAGGATGGCATTGGGGGAAGTTTCCACCAGGGTGCGATAGTGTCTCGCGGCTTGAACGGGAGGCATAAGCTCACTTGAGTTAGGGATGGATCGGCTGGAGAAGGTGGATTAATTAATCAGAATTCTTTGAATTCTCCCTCGATGCCAAGATAAGGTGACGCGGAGATTTCCTGAGCCGCCGGCCCCCTCAGCATCCTTTGGTGGTTTTTCTTGGCTGGAGCCAGATATCGGATATTATTGAGCACCAGGCTTTCTTGAGGCTTGTCTGCACCTTTGCTCCGATTGCCCGCCAGGGCCACCAGTTCGCTGACCATGACTTTCATCTGCCGGGACTGTGCGGTTAGCTCCTCAGCAGCACTGGCTCCTTCCTCAGCTACGGCTGCATTCTTCTGTACTACTTGGTCCATTTCCGCGACCGCTTGGTTGATTTGATTCACCCCTTGAGACTGCTCATGGGAGGCGGTGGCGATCTCCGCCACCAGATCTTTGATCTTGCTGCTGCTTTGAGCTACCAAGGAGAAAGCCTCGGCCGTTCTGCTCACCAAATCCGAGCCCTCTTTGGCTTTATTGATGGTCCTTTCAATCAAGTCGGTGGTATTTTGGGAAGCCTCTCCGGCTCGCATGGCCAGAGAACGCACCTCGTCCGCCACCACGGCAAAGCCCGCGCCCGCCTCTCCCGCCCGGGCCGCCTCCACTGCCGCATTCAGGGCCAATAGGTTGGTCTGGAAGGCAATTTCATCGATGGTCTTGTTAATCTTGCCGGTTTCCTCACAGGCATGGACGATTTCCCTCATGGCCTGGATGAGATCGGTCATGGCCCGGTTGGAGCGCTCCACCACCTGATGGCCCTCGCTGACCAGGACATTGGCTTCATGGGCATTATCCGCGCTCTTGCGGCTGGAAGAAGACATCTGGGCTAGTGAGCCGGAGGTCTCCTCCAAGTTCGCAGCCTGTTCCGTGGAGCCCTGGGCCAGATAATGACTGGAGGAGGCAACCTGGGAAGAGGCACTGGCGACTTGGTCGGCTCCTTCAGACAGGTCTTCAATAACCCGGTTAATCGGTCTGATAATACTCCTGGCAATTAAAAATCCGATCAATGATCCCAACAAAATACCGACTAGAGGAACACCGATCAACGTCCGGTTAATCCAGGTTATCTGAGATTTCATCTTCTCCTTTTGGTCGGAGATAATGGCGTTGAGATGATTGCCAACGCCCCTTCCCGTCTTCAACAGCTCCTGATCCATGGCCTCAATTTCGTTATCCTGATCTTGTTTCCCCGCGGCCTGTTTCTTGTCCACCCATTCTGCCAGACGTTCCATGGCCTTTTCATAACCGGCAATGGCCCTCATGACCTCATCAATCTGTTGCTTGCTGCGAGGATCGTCAAGTCGGGCCTTGACATTTCCGGCTTTTTCTTTTATTTCACCGGTGGACTTTCCCACCAAGTCTAGCCATTGCTTATCGTAGCGTATTAAAAAATTCTTTTCGTGCCTGCGTGCTTGCAAGAGATCTTTATAGATATTTTCCGTATCCTCAACTCTTGCAAACATTTCGATAATTTCTTGCATACTGATCCAACCAACAGTAGCGATAAATAGAAGGACCAGAGCAAATCCGCCAACCAAGCTAAGGATCTTGGTGTTTAGTTTCATATTCCGGAACATATCGTTTCCCCTCTGACTGTTGGACCTGTAGTAAAGTTAAAGCAGTTGGTAATTTAATTAAATAATCTGTAACAATTAATATTGGTAAAGCCTCATTAATTTAAAGTTTTTAACCATATTATAATTTTATCAAAATAGTTTAATAATTAACCAAGAGCAAATAAAAAGGAGATCCATTGGTTTAAAGCCTAATCGTATTGCGTGCAATATATGTACCAGGTAATTAAAAGCCCAATTTCTACTTGCGCTCTTGTTGATCTATCCATAAGTGTCAATTATTTTGACAAAGTGTAAAAAGAAAGAGCAGCGGCTGGTTTCCAGCGACTGCCAAAACTTTTTTCCCTTTTTCCCTCTCCCCCAGCGGGGGGCTCATCATTACCCATAAGTTTGTTTCTTATGGATATTCCGTATATTTCCCTCTCCCCCCCGTGGGGGTAGGGTGAGGGGGGTAGGAAAAAACTTTTGGCCATGAGTATAATGGGAGCGCCCGGTAGGTGAGGGTGCGGGAGAATGGCCCCCCAGGAAGACGGCCTGGGTTTGCGGGTTGACTGTCGACTTTCGCAAGCCGGCCCCGGGTTGGGGATGGCCTCTGGGGGAGGAAGGTAGTGGCCTGCAGTCCCAGGAGGTGAGGGTTAAGGAAAAGCCACGGCAGGCACTGGCTGGCGGAGATCAGGTAGACACCAGCCGGCGCTTGGCCCCAGGGCTGTTGGGAAGCCTTAACGCAACTGCCCCGCGGCTTCCCGGTCCACCAGCCAATATAATTCACCGGGTTCCGGCTTAATCAGTTGGGCGGGGAGACGCCAGGGGTCCCGGGGCTTTTGCATTACTTCCCGGAGCACCCCGGCTTTGGCCCCGCCCGCCACCAAAAAGGCCACCACCCTGGCCTGATTGATTACGGTCGCGGTTAAGGTTACCCGGTGCAGGTCCTGGGCGGGAACGTAAACGGCCGCGGTCCAGCGCCGCCGTTCCTCCAAGGCCCTGTCATAGGGGAAAAGAGAGGCGGTGTGGCCGTCTTCTCCCAGGCCCAGGAAGATCAGGTCAAAGCGGGGCGGGCCTGCCTCAAAGAACTGCCGGAGCAAGGCCGCATATTCCCTGGCTGCGGTTGCCGGGGAGCCAATACAAGATATTGGATGAATCTGGGCCGGGGGGAGGGGCACCCGCTCCAGAAAGGCTTCCCGGGCCAGGCGGGCGTTGCTCCGGGGGTCATCCGGGGCCACGCAGCGCTCATCTCCCCAAAAGACGTGGGTTTGCTCCCAGGGGACCTGATCCCGGAAAGGGGGTTGGGCCAGGATTTCATAGGTGCGCCTGGGAGTTTGCCCCCCGGAGAGGGCCACGCTGAAGCGCGCCCGGACTTTTACCGCTTGTTCCGCCTGCCGGGCAAAAAGCTGGGCCGCAGCCCGGCTCAAGGTTTCCAGGTCGGGATAGGTCTGCATGATCATGGCCGCGCCCAGGGTCTCATTAAAAAGATATTTTCCTTATCTCTGTTCCTGCCGCTTTCTTATAGCATTTGCCAAAAGTCCTTTCCTCTTGTCCCCTCTCCCCCCAGCTTATCATTACCCACAAGTCAGTAAGGAGTTTCAATAAGGGAGTTATGCAGGAAATCCCGCTTTCTCATAACTTGGGAAAAGAGCGGTAGCACAGGCTTTCCAGCCTGTGCGAGGCAGAACTTCTCCGGCACAGCCTGGAAAGGCTGTGCTACCGCTTGGAAAGACTTGTGGGTAATGATTAGCCCCTGGCGGCAGTGGTTGGGGGCGGGGACCCGTAGGGCGGGCGTCCCCGCGCGCCTTTAGTCCCTGGCTCTCCCCCCGCTAAACCTATTCTAGGACGCAGGCTCCATGGTGACCCGGCAGATTGCCAGGTCTTCATGGCATTGCAGGAAAGTGGGCATTGCCCAACTGCGCCCATCCTGGGCAAGCAGCGCGTCCGCGGCCTCCGGTCCCCAGGTGCCGGCCTGATAGTTGGGAAAATCGGTGGGCCGGCTATTCTCCCAGGTCTCCAACACCGGCGTAATGGCCGCCCAGGCAGCCAGGTCCTGGTCGGACCGCATAAAGAGGGTGGCATCACCCCGCATCACATCCAGGAGCAGGGTTTCATAGGCTTCCGGAGGAATGATGCGAAAGGCCTCACGGTAGTAGAACTGCATGATCACCGGGGACAAGCGCATGGCGGGGCCCGGGTACTTGGCCTCAAAGCGCAGCAGGATTCCCTCTTCGGGTTGGATGGCGATGATCAGCCGGTTGGGCCGCCAATCCAGGACCGCACTGGTGGGGAAAGCGTGGTGGGGCACCGGCCGGAAATGGATGGACACCTCCGAGATCCGGGCCTGCAGGCGTTTGCCGGTGCGCAGATAGAAGGGCACCCCTTGCCAGCGCCAGTTGTCCACCAGCAGCTTGACCGCGGCATAGGTCTCAACCGCGGAGTCCGGGGCCACCTTAGGCTCCCCCCGATACCCCGGGATCTGTTGGCTGCCGATCCAACCCCCGCCGTATTGGCCTCGAACCGCGAAGCGGTGCACCTCTTCCGGGAGGATGGGGCGGAGGGCTCGGAGCACGTCCACTTTTTTGTTGCGCACTTCATCGGCATTGAAGGAAATGGGCGGCTCCATGGCCATGAGGCAGAGAATCTGGAGCAGATGATTTTGGATCATATCCCGGAGAGCCCCGGACTTTTCGTAGTAATATCCCCGGTTTTCCACGCCCACCTGCTCGGCCACGGTGATCTGCACGTGATCGATGTAGCGCCGGTTCCAAACCGGCTCAAAGAGGGTGTTGGCAAAGCGGAAAGCCAGGATATTCTGCACCGTCTCCTTGCCTAGGTAATGGTCGATGCGAAAGACCTGGGACTCGTCAAAGGCTGCGGCAATGGTGAGGTTCAATGCCCGGGCGGAAGCCAGGTCATGGCCGAAAGGCTTCTCCACCACCAGCCGGGAACGCGGCCGCTCCAGGTTGAGGCGCACCCGGCCCAGTTCCCGGGTGATGACGCCGATGAGGGGGGGCGGCACCGCCAGGTAAAAGACGCGGTGGGCCCGGACATGCCACTCTTTATCCTGGGCTGCCAGCCGCTTGGCGAGCTGCGCGTAAGCCTGGGAATCGTCCAGTTCGCAGCCAATAAAGGACAGGTGGGAGGAAAAGAGGCGCCATTTCTCGTCCTCGGTCCGCCCCCGGCGGGAGAACTTGTCCACTCCCTGGCGCAGGTGCAGGTAGAATTCCGCGTCGCCCAGATGCCGGTGGCCCTGGCCCAAAATCAGGAATTTCTCCGGCAGCCACTGGTCCAGGAAGAGGTTATAGAGCGCGGGTATCAGCTTGCGCCAGGCCAGGTCGCCCCCTGCTCCGAAAATGACGAAAACCGTGGGCTGCGGGGTCGCCGGGGTAGTCATAAGTCCTCCTCAATCTTCCTCCCAATGGGTGTGGAAGGCGCCGGGCAGATTCGTGCGCCGGTAAGTGTGGGCCCCGAAATAGTCGCGTTGCGCCTGGATCAGGTTGGCGGGCAGCCGGGCGCTGCGCAGAGCGTCATAATAGGCCAGGGAGGCCATCAAGCCCGGCGCGGGCAGCCCCAGGGCCGCGGCCGCCGCGGCCATGGCCCGCAGGTCCGGCATCCGGGCCGTGACTTCCCGGCCCAGGTGGGGGTCCAGGAGCAGGTGCGGCAAATCCGGTTGGGCCCGGTACGCGGCCCGGATGTCCTCCAGCACTGCCGCCCTGATGATGCACCCCCCCCGCCAGATGCGGGCCACCTCCGAGAGTTCCAGATGGTAGTCATACGCCTGGGAAGCCCGTTGCAGCAAAGCCAGGCCCTGGGCAAAGGCCAGCACCATACCGTTAAAGAGGCTGCGGCCCAACTGCCGGATAAAGGCCCGGCGGTCCCCCTGGAAGTCCGGGGATGGTCCCCGGAGCACCCGGCTGGCCGCCTCCCGTGCGGCCTTCTGGCCGGAGAGAGCCCGCATCATCACCGCGGCGTCGATGGCGGGGGTGGGGACCTGCAGGTCCATGGCTTCCTGGGAAGTCCACAGGCCCGTGCCTTTCTGCCGGGCCTGGTCCTGAATCAGGTCCACTAAAGGTTGACCGGTCCTTTCTTCCACCCGGCGCAAGATGGGCGGGGTGATTTCCACCAGGTAGGAGGCCAGTTCCCCTTGCCGCCACTCTTCATAAATCCCGGCCAGTTCTCCCAGGCTTAGACCCAGGCCCCGGCGCAGCAGGTCATAGGCCTCGGCCAGCAGTTCCATCAACGCATACTCGATGCCGTTATGCACCATTTTCACATAATGGCCGGCGGAGCCGCTCCCCAGATAGGCGACGCAGGGCTCCCCCCGGACTTTGGCAGCCGCGGCCTCCAAAATGGGCTGCACCCGGGCATAAGCCTCGGGGGGACCGCCGGGCATCAGGCTGGGTCCATAGCGGGCCCCCTTGGCGCCGCCGGAAACGCCCAGGCCCAGAAAAAGCAGGCCCTTGGCCGCCAGGGCCTGGCCCCGGCGGTTGGTATCCTGAAAATAAGAGTTGCCGCCGTCGATGATCAGGTCCCCCGGGGCCAGAAAGGGCAAAAGTGCGTCGATCACCGCATCCACCGGCGGCCCGGCGGCGACCAGGATAATGATGGCCCGGGGCGGCTGCAGAAGGGCGGCAAAATCCGCCAGGGTATAGCCCGCCCGGATAGCCCTGGCCCCCGCCTCCTGGGCCATAAATTCCTGGGTCTGGCTCGCGGTGCGGTTATAAACGGCCACTGTGAAGCCTTGGTCCGCCAGGTTCAAAACCAGGTTGCGGCCCATGGTGCCCAGGCCCACCAGGCCGATATGGCAATCTCGGTTACCCACAAGAGGACCTCTTAAAGATGGTGAGACCTCTGCGAAAGTCTCAATTGACCGTCTTTTTAATCAAAATGTGGAGCAGGCGCCCTCGCCTGCTACTAAATGAAGGGTGGACAGCCGAGGGCGGTGGTTACACCTGAGACTTTCGCAGAGGTCTCATGGTTATTGGGGGGAGAAGGCCAAGGACCCGTAGGGCGGGCGTCCCCCGCCCGCCTTTAGTCCCTGGCCTCCCCCACCAAGACTTTGCGCAATTCCTTCCCTAGATCCCTATCGGCCCTTCCGGGTTTTACCCCGGCGCGGCCCCAGGCTGTGAAGAAGGCCGATGCAGAGCCGGGCCGGATAATGTGCAACCCGGCGGTCAGGGCAGACTGCAGCCGGGAGAGAAACAGATGGTCAAACCAGGCTTACATGCGCCGGCGCGTTCTTCCTCACTGGCCGTATTAACGGGGTATCCGGCCTGGGGCTGCCTAGAATATAGGAACTCCTCACCAGGCCGTCCATAGGCTAGGGAAAAACTCAAATTGGGAAAGCAAATTGGCAGGGTAGGGGAGAAGGCGGCCAGGGGGTTAAAAAGGCGGGTCCGGAAGCCCGCTCCACCGGGTTAGGCCCCAATTCCCACAGCTTCAATTATTCTTGACGGCCACCCCCAGGCCCCGGACCGGGCGATTGACCACCAGGCCTGCGGCCCCATTGAGCTTCATGGGGTCTTGACCCCCACATGCACCGCGGCGATGCCGTTGGTCAGGCGGCGGCACCGCACCCGGGAAAAGCCGATTTCCTCCAAAACCGCGCTCACTTCCCGGGGCCGGGCGAACATGCGGATGGACTCGGGCAGATAAGTGTAGGCCTGCCAGGACCCCACCATGATGCGCCCGGCCAGGGGCAGGCCATAAAAAGAATAGAGGTCGTAGAGCCAGCGGAACCAGGACCAGGTGGGCTGGGAGAACTCCAGGCACATCAGAGAGCCCCCGGGCTTCAGGACCCGGTGCATTTCCCGAAAACCCTTTTCCGGATGGGTCAGGTTGCGGATGCCGAAACCCACCATGGCCGCGTCAAAGGCCTGGTCCGGACAGGAGAGGCGCTCCGCGTCTCCCTGGAGATAGAAGATTTTCCCGCCCCTGGGAGCCCGGGTCACTTTGGGGCGGCCCGCTTCCAGCATGGCCCGGTTGATGTCATAAATGCAGACGCGGCCCCGGGGGCCCACCGCCCGGGCCGCCAGGAGGGCCAGGTCCCCGGTCCCCCCGCACACATCCAAAACCCGGTCACCGGCCTTGAGCCCCAGCATCTTCACCGCGGTGCGTTTCCACAGGTGGTGGAGGCCGAAGCTCAGGAGGGTATTCATCAGGTCGTAGCGCGCGGCCACGGTATCGAAATGTTTGGCAACCAGGAGGCCCTTCTCCGCGGCCGCCACCCGGCGGTAGCCGCAATAAGCGGTTTCCCCGGCATCCTGGCAGTCATGGGCAGGGGACGGCGTCATCTGCAGGCATTCCTCTGTTAAATTGGGCATATTCTATCAGTTTTAATTACAAAGGGCAGGAGAATATGGATGCCACCGGCCGAAGTTCAGCGCGGCCACTTAATCTTCATCCACGATTTCGGGCTCAGGGTAAGTCAGGTTTTCATCCTGAACCCGGGCAAAGCCGGTGAGCCGGTGGGGCTGGCGGCCCCTTAAGCCCAGGATATGTTCCACCGCCAGGCCCCGGACCGCGAGGGCGTCGGCGATGAGGGAGCGGTGGCAGCGCCAGGGCACCGCTTCCGCGCACATCAAGGCGAGCCGCTCCCTTTGGGCCAGCCGGATCAGGGCCTCCAGATTTTCGGTGAATTCCGGGGTCTGCATGTAGTCGGCGAAACCCCGGAAGGCCTCATGCCGCCAGCCCTGGTTGGGGGAATCGGGCCGGGGACGCCGCAGGCCCCCCAGCCCCGGCAGGTGCAGGTAACCAATGCCCGCGAGCTTAAGTTGCTCCGGCAGGGTCTCCCGGTTGAACTGGGGGTTGTGCCGGGAGCGGGGCACGGTGCGCACATCCGCCACCAGGGTCACCTCCTGGGCTTTAAGCAACCGGATAAAGGTCTCCAGGGGATGGGTGGAGTGGCCGATGGTGAGGATCACCGGAGCAGTGGTGGATGAGGCCATCAGTTGATCAATCTTTTTGAGAAATCGGGAAACATACTCGGGGGCAAAAGGAAAAAAGGTCAAAAGGGGAAAGGGGTAATAACTTTTCCCCTCTTGCCCTTTTCCCCTTTTCCCCTTTCTAGGTTATCCCTTGTCTCCCTCAGGATCATGATTATCTACCAGTCCTGTTCTTCCAGCCTCTCCAACCGGGCCACTTTGTCCAGGCGGCGCTGGAAACGCTCCCCTTCCTTGAACCGGGCCTGCAAGAAGGTCTGCACCAGGTCCCAGGCCAGGGCATAGCAGGTTACCCTTCCCCCCAGGCACATAATATTCATGTTGTCATCCTCCACCCCCTGGTGGGCGGAAAAGACCTCGTGGATCAACGCGGCCCGCACCCCGGGCACCTTGTTGGCCACCACGCAGGCCCCCACGCCGCTGCCGCAGATGGCCACCCCCCGCTCCACCTCGCCTTGGGCCACGGCCCGGGCCAGAGGCACCACGTAATCGGGGTAGTCGTCATGGGGGTCATACTCCTGGGGGCCGAAATCCACCACCTCATGCCCAATGCCCCGGAGTTCCTCAGCCAACTGCTCTTTGAGCTCAAAACCGCCGTGGTCGGCAGCGATGCCCAGACGCATAGTTTATCCCTTCCTTTTCTTCATTTGGTCATTATGGCATATCAGGGGCGGACCCAGGTGTCCGCCCTGGCTTGGGGCGCACACACGGGTGCGCCTCTACGAGAAAACGGCCTTACAAGAGTTCCCTAACCTTGCGGATGATGGCCCCGGCCGATATTTCCTCGTAGTCCAGGAGTTCTTCGGGCTTGCCGCTTTTAGGTGTCCGGCGCACCGCCAGGGAGTGGACCGGAGCGGGAGAAGAGGCCAGGGCGCTGAGCACCGCCTCCCCCAGGCCCCCTTCCGGGTAATGATCTTCCACGGTAATGAGGACTTTCGTCTCCCGGGCCGCGTCCTGGAGCGCCGCCAAATCCAGGGGCTTAATGCTGTAAAGGTCAATGACTCGCAGGGAAATCCCTTCTTTCTGCAATTCCTCGTAGGCGGCAAGCGCTTCAAAGACGGTGATGCCCGCGGTGATGACCGTGGCCCGGTCCTGATCGCGGCGGCGCAAAACCTTACTGCCGCCGATGACAAAATTTTCCTCCGGATCGTAAACGATGGGAGTGGCTTTGCGGGTGGTGCGGAGATAGACAATGCCATAGTGCCGGGCCGCGGCCTCCACCAGCTTTTCCGTGGAGACCGCGTCACAGGGGTAAAGCACCACGCTATGCAACACCGCCCGGAACATGGCAAGGTCTTCCAGGCCCATCTGGGAGGGGCCGTCTTCGCCGATGGACACCCCCGCGTGGGAGCCCACGAATTTGAGATGGGGCTCGGCATACTGGCTCATGCGAATCTGGTCAAAGGCCCGGCTGAAAAAGGCCGCGAAGGTGGACACGAAAGGAATTTTTCCCCGCCGGGCCAGCCCCAAGCCCATACCCACCATGTTCTGCTCGGCAATATAAACCTCAAAGAAGCGTTGGGGATAGGCCTTTTGGAAGATCTCGGCCATGGTGGAATTGCTCACCTCCCCGTCCAGGCTGACGATCAAGGGAAATTCCGGGTAAATCCGCTTCAGGGCATTACCATAGGCAACCCGGGTGGCCACGGGCCTGTCCGGGGGATAGGAGAGGGGCGCGGCCTTCCGGGGCTGGGGCGCCAGGGGTTTCTGGTCGTGGGGCTTGGGAATCTCCCCCCGCACGGACAGGTCCATGGCCCCCAATTCCAACAGGGCCCGCTGGAATTCCTCCCGGTTCAGGGCCTTGCCGTGCCAGCCGTTTTTATCCTCCAGGAAGGAGACGCCCTTGCCCTTGATGGTCCTGGCGATGATCATCGCCGGTTTGCCGCTGACCAGCGCGGCCTGCTGATACGCGGGCAAGATCTCCTCGAAAGAGTGGCCGTTCACCAAAATGGTCTCCCAGCCGAACGCGGCGATGCGTTGTTCGTAAGCCTGGAGGTCGTGGCCGTACATTGTTTCCCCCCGCTGGCCCAGGCGGTTGACGTCCAGGATGCCGATGAGATTGTCCAGTTCGTAGTGCGCGGCCAATTGCAAGGCCTCCCATTGGGAGCCCTCCGCCATTTCGCTGTCCCCCAGGAGGACGTAGGTCAGGTAAGGGAGCTTATCCAGGTACTTGGCGTTCAGGGCCATGCCCAAGCCGATGGACAGGCCCTGGCCCAGGGAGCCGGTGGCCGCCTCGGTATAGGGGAAGCTGACGGTGGGGTGGCCTTCCAGGGGGCTGCCGAACTTCCGGTAGGTCTGGATCAACTCCTCCCCCGGGAGTCTCCCGGCCGCCACCCAGAGGGCATAGAAGAGGGGGGAGGCGTGCCCCTTGGAAAAGATCAGGCGGTCATTGTTGGGATGCTCCGGCCGGTTCACGTCGAACCGGAAGAAGCCCCCGAAGCAGAGCGCGGTCATCAGCTCCGTGGCCGACAACGAGGAGGTGGGATGGCCGGAGCCGGCCTCGGTGGTGGCCGCCAGGATGTAATAGCGGATCAGGGTGGCTATTTTTTTTAACTGGGCCATTTTCTCCGGCACGGACATGGCGGTGGCGCCTCCTGTGGGTAAGTTCAAAGTTCCAAGTTCAAGGTTCCAAGTTCATAGAGGTGCTTCATCCTCGCGCCGCGGAAAGCTCATCTGCGCCCCGGACCGGCCTAGGGCGGCGGCCAAGGGGATTGATTAAAAAAATAACAACCCATCTGGCCCTGTCAAGCGGCCGCGCCGTGGCATCCTCAGCCGGGAGGGGGAGTGCTTCCTTGACAGGGGGCCGAGAGGGTTTTAGTATTTGGGGGTCAGAAAAACGACATGAATATTAACTTGCATATAGAGGAGGAAAGGATGGAGCGTTGTCAACCGCGGTTCTTTTATGCCCTGATCCTCATGGTCAGCCTGTTTCTCATCTTCATCCCCGCTCCGGGATCGGCCGCGGGGGCTAAAAGGAGCAAGACTTTGGTCAAACTGGAAACCAGCATGGGGGAGATCGTCCTGGAACTAAACTCTGAGAAGGCGCCGGCCACGGTGGCCAATTTTCTCCAATACGTCAAAGACGGTTTTTATAACGGCACTATTTTTCACCGGGTCATTAGCGGCTTCATGATCCAAGGCGGCGGCTTTGACGCCCAGATGAACCAGAAGGCCACCCGGGCCCCCATTAATAATGAAGCCAATAACGGCTTGGCCAACGCCCCTTACACCATTGCCATGGCCAGGACCCAGGACCCCCATTCGGCCACCGCCCAGTTTTTCATTAACGTGGCGGACAACAAGATGCTCAATCACCGGGACCAGACCCTCCCGGGCTGGGGCTATGCCGTGTTCGGCAAGGTCGTCAAAGGCCAGGAGGTGGTGGATAAGATCAAGGCCGTGGCCACCGCCAACCAGGGTATGCACCAAAACGTGCCCGTGGAGCCGGTGACCATCATCAAGGCCACCGTGATGGAGAAGTAGGAGGGCGTGTTAGAGGAGGATGCCTGGGGGCGGGTGTAAAACCCGCCCCTGCAGTTTCAGGCCAGGAGTTGGACGATTTCCATCTCCTGCTGCCCCATCGTCCGCATGCTGTCGAGGATCGCCAGAAACAGGGGCGCGGCCTGGGGCTGGCAAAGTCCTTCAATCAATCGGGTTTCGTGTTCCGTGGCAAAGTTGCTGCAGGCCTGGATCAGGTTCCGGGCTTCCGTTTCGGTGTATCTTTTCAGAAACTCGTTGTTGGTTTTGACGATATCCAACATGGAACGCAACAATCCTGCTTGCATATCAAACAGGTAGTTGGTTTGGGAGACGGCCTTATCGGAAAACAGCACCCCGTCTTTGATCTTTTTTTGGATGGGGTCCGCCAGGGCGCCCAGTTTTTGGGAGATGATCCGCAGATGTGCGTAAATGCCGGAGAGCCCCAGAAACACCGGCTGCTCCGCGGCCGCAGTCCGGGTTTTCGCCCCTTCCAGCTTCGTAAGCGCAACCTCAATCTCCTGGGCCGCGGTCCGGGCCAAATTTCTCATTTCCTCCATGCTGGAGCGGCTATGGCGGTTAAACGCGTCTCGGGCTGCCCCGGTGCCGGCCACCAATTTAGTGATGACCGGATCAAGGTCTGCCACGTTTTCCTTAAGGGCAAGCAGCACGGACATGACGGGCCTCCCTTCCTTGATTTTTGTCTTGAAGATAATCACTGCCCGGGTCCCTGGCAATTGGGGATCTCTCTAATCTCCAAAGCATTTGCCGATTGTGGTTGCCCCGGGCATTTACTATAATTGGAGCCATGTCTTCCTGGACCTCCCAAATAAAGGATTACACCTTCCTGGTCACCGGCAGCGCCGGTTTCATCGGTTACCACCTGTCCCGGGCCTTGCTGGCCGCGGGCGCCCGGGTGGTGGGCCTGGACAACTTCAACGACTATTATGCCCCGGAGTTAAAACGGGACCGGGACCGGGAATTAAGGCATTTTTCCCGGTTCACCTCCGTCGAGGGGGATCTCGTGGATCTGGCCGGGCTGGAGCGCCTTTTTGCCGGGCATGGGCCCCAAAAGATCTGCCACCTGGCGGCCCAGGCCGGGGTGCGCTACTCCCTCATCAACCCCTTCTCCTATCAGAGAGCCAATCTGGAAGGCTTCCTCAATCTCCTGGAGGTGGCCAAACGCGCCGGGGTGGAGCGGTTCGTGTACGCCTCCAGCTCCAGTGTCTACGGCGGGCTGACGGAACTGCCTTTTTCTGAGGAACAGCGGGTGGACACGCCCATCAGCCTCTATGCCGCCACCAAAAAGGCGGACGAGCTGATGGCCCACTCCTATACCCACCTCTTCGGCCTGCCCACCGTCGGTTTGCGCTATTTTACCGTCTATGGCCCCTGGGGGCGGCCGGATATGGCCATGTGGCTCTTCACCGCGGCCATGCTCCAGGGGAAGCCCATCAAGGTATTTAACTACGGAGAGATGCGGCGGGATTTCACTTATATCGATGACATCATCCAGGGCACCGTGGCCGCGCTCATGGTCCCGGGCCTGGCCCCCTACGAAATTATTAATCTGGGCAATCACCGCTCCGAGGAGTTGACCCGGGTAATCGCCATTTTAGAACAGGAATTGGGAGTGGCGGCCCAAAAAGAACTGCAGCCTATCCAACCCGGGGACGTGCCCGCCACTTTTGCGGATATTCGCCGGGCCCAGGAGAAGCTGGGCTTTCAGCCCACTACCCCCATTACTGTCGGTATTCCCCGCTTTATTCGGTGGTTCAAGGAGTATCACGGACTCCCCGCCGCGTCTGCAGATTAGTTCAGAATTATCCCCTTGCCGATAAATCATAGGTGCTACGGATAGAATATAGTTATTATATTGACATAATAGTATTTTTAAGCTGAAATAATAATAATCTGTAAATATCTAATTATATCTCCAACTAATATTTAAAATTTTTTACAAAACTATTTACACCCTCTTGGCAAGGGTGGTAAAAGGATAGTGTTCTTTTCAGCTTGGATCCCTGCCATTGACAACTTGACTGGATTTACCGGGAGGCGATTTTGGCTAATCTCTCTGGCCCTGCTTCCTACAGGTGGTGGTATCCCTGGGCGCCCGGAGGATTCTTATGTGAGTAAGAATCCTTTTGCTTTTTTATGGGCGGATTGGCGAGGCGGCCTTCCTTACCGGCGTTACCGGGACCGGGAGCACCGCTCCCGGCGCCTCCGGGGCCTGTTTTTCTCCCTCCTGACTCTTACCCTGGGAGCGGCCTATCTCCTGTGGGTGGCCTGGCTGGTGTGCAGAAATCCCCGCTGGCAGGATGTTTTCTTCCTGGCCGCGGAGATCCTGGCCTTTCTCCTCCTGGCTCTTTTGGCCAGCGATGCCTGGGATCTGCGCTTCCACCAGCCCCGGGGCCTGGAGCCCACCGCCGCTTACCCGGTGGATATCTTTGTTCCCTGTTGCGGCGAACCCCTGGAGGTGATCCGCACCACCCTCCGGGCGGCGGCCAGGATCTCTTACACCCCTTTTCAGGTCTATGTCCTGGATGACGAAGGCTCGGAGCAGGTGGCGGACCTGGCCCAATCCCTGGGCTGCCATTATCTCTCCCGTCCCCGGGCCGGCCTGCCTTTAGAGGATTCCAAGAGCGGCAACCTCAATTTTGGCTTGAGCCGGAGCCAAGGCGAGCTGATCCTGGTCCTGGACGCCGACCAAGTGCCGGCTCCGGAGATCCTTACCCGTCTGGCGGGTTTTTTCCGTCTTTCCCGCCTGGCTTATGTCCAGACCAAGCAAGCCTTTTTTCTGCCGGATGGCGATCCCTTCTACAACGCGGACGAGGTTTTTTATGAGGTGATGCAACCGAGCAACGACCAGGCCAACGCCGTGCTTTCCTGCGGCTCCGGCGTACTGTACCGCCGCCGGGCCCTGGAGGAGATGGGCGGCTTTGCCACCTGGAATATCCTGGAAGACGTCACCACTTCCTATGAATTGTTGAGCCGGGGCTGGAAGGGGATTTACTTCCCCTATGCCCTGACCCAGGGCCTGGCGCCCCACACCCTGGCCGGGGTCTACCGCCAGCGGTTTCAGTGGAGCCTGGACACCATGCGGCTGTTCTTCTGGGACAACCCCCTCTTAAAATCCGGCCTCAGCTTCCAGCAGCGCCGCCATTTTTTGCTGGTCATGTTGAGCTATCTGGTGAGCGGCCTGGTGGTTCCCGTTTTTTGCGTAATTCCCCTGCTCGTCTATTGGCGGGGCTGCCACAGCATATTGGGCCAGGACATGATTTATTGGGCCCTCCGGGGAGGGTATCTGCTGGCCACCATCCTGATGTTCCGGGCCCTCTTTTCCCGCCACCGGCCACTCAAACAATTCAAGATTATGTGCGGTCTTTTCCCGGTGTACGGGGCCGCCATAGTCGCGGCCTTGTTCTATCCCCCGGGGCGCAAGCCCCGGTACCGGGTCAACAACCGCCAGCCCTTTGCCGCGTCCGGGCCCTGGTGGCCCCTGGCCCCGCCTCTGGGGTTTATTATGCTGCATCTTACCCTGCCTTTCCTCTCCCTGTGGCTGGGATGGGCCCTGCCCCGGCTCATCGCCTTCAATGCCGTCTTTTCGGCGGTAATTATCTGGGTGCTGGCGGACCTGGCGCTGGCCGCGGGGGGCAAGGCCCGCTGGAGTCCGGCCCGGGACCCGAGGCTGGTCTATGGCGCCTAAAGTCCGCTGGCTGGCGTGGTTTCTGCCCCTTATTTTCTTGGGCCTGATCCTATGGTCCGTCTGGCGCCGGGATCGGGACTTCTGGCGCTCCACCGCCTCCCTCTATCAAGAAGCCCGGCTATTGTCCAGCCAGGGAGAAATCCCCCGGGCCCTGGAGCTGGCCCGGAAGGCCTGGGCCCAAGAGCCGGGCAACGGCCCATACGGGGTCTTTCTGGGCTGGCTCTGCCTGGAGTCCGGCCAGGTGCAGGCGGGGCTGGAGGTCTTCCGCCAGGTTTGGGACCGGGACCACAGGATCACCGGGGCCCTCCAGGGCCAGGCCCTGGCCCTGGAGCGTTTGGGGGACAGGGCTGCGGCCCTATCCCTGCTGGGGGGGTATCTTGAGCAACATCCCCAGGATCTGGAGATATGCCGGTTCGCGGCCGAGTTTGCCGCGCGTGGCGCCGCCGATCGGGCAGTGGCCATTACCTATTACCAGCGTCTCTACCAGGATACCCGGGATCCCCAGGTGCGCCGCCAGTTGCTGGACCTGTTGATCGCCATGGAAAGGTTTAGGGAGGCCATTCCCCTCCAGGAAGAGGAAGCCGGGCAGTTCCCGGAGGACCAGGAGGCCCTGCACCGCCTGGCCCTGCTCCACTACTGGCAGCGGGATTACCAGGCCGCGTCCCAGGTCTATCAGCGCCTCCTGGAGCGGGCCGCCCAGAATGCGGCCCTGCGCCGGGAAGCGGCCCAGGCCGCGGACGCGGGCGGGCAGGTGGACCAGGCCCTGGGCCATTACCTCTGGCTTTACGGGAAGCATCAGGGTCAAAGGGAATACGCCCTGGCCCTGGCCCGCCTCTGGGCCAAGAAAGGCTGCCACGCCGAAGCGGCCGCGGTCCTGGGCCCCCTGATGCAGGATAACCCCGAGGTGGAGATGCGGCGTTGGTATGCCCTGGAACTGCTGTTGACCCGGGATTTCGCCAAGTCCCTCCAGGCCTACGAGGCCGCCTGGCAGGCCGGGGACACCCACCAGGAAACCGTCATCAATCTGGCCCGCCTCTATGGCCGGAAGGGGCATTTTGCCAAGGCCGCAGCCTTTTGGGACGAGGCCTCCCGGCGGCAACTGCTGCAGGGAGACCTGGCCTGGGAAGCGGCCTTGACCTACTCCTATGCCCGGCGTTACGGCGCGGCCCTGGAAGTATTGGGGCCTTTGCACCGCCGGGAGCCCAAGAACCCCAAGGTCCTCCTCTTCCTGGGGCAGCTCCATTTTTACCAACAGGATCGGGGACAGGCGGCCCATTACCTCCGGGCCTATCTCCGGGAGAAACCCGGAGACGATGCGGTGCGGGGGCAACTGGCCGAGATTTTGTCCCTCCGCCCGGAAACCCAGGAGGAGGCCCTGGGGCAATACGCCGCGGTCCTGAAACACCAGGATGACCCGGTTCTCCGCCTCAAGCGCGTCGCCCTCCTGCTTAAGAACCGCCGCTGGGAAGCCGCGGCCCGGGAATTGCAAAATTGCCCCCCCACGGAGGAACCCCGGCTCATTAGGGAGCAGGCCCGTCTCTCCTTGTGGCTGGGGGACCTGGACGCGGCGCTGGCCCATTATCAGCGCTTCCTTGAAAAAGAACCGGGAGACCGGCAGGCCTCCTTGGACCAGGCCCGGGTCTTGATCTATTTAGGCCGCGCCCCGGAGGCCCTGGAGGTGCTCCGGGCCTTAAGGGTGGGCCAGGCGGGGGTGCGCCTGGACCAGCCGGGGGACCGGGGCCTGCTTACCGCCCATATCGAGGCCGCGCTGGCGCAGCGGGACTGGCCGGAGGCCCAGCGCTGGGCCTTGCGGCTGTTCTGCTCCCAGTTCCCCGGGAAACACCGCCTGGCCCGGGATTGGACGGAGGCCCGGCGCTGGTTCCAAGAAGGGCCCATCCCCGGGGCCTTGGACCTGGAAGAACGGGCCTGGGTGGCCCGGGCCCTCTGCCACCACCCGGACCTGGAGCGGATCGGGGAGATCAGCCGCACCGCCTGCGACCTGGTGGTGCTCAACCTCCAGAAGGACCGCTATCATCATCCTTCTCTTCTCATTCTTAGCCATCTTTTACCCCGCTTGCCCCGCTATGAAGACCTGGCCCGCCTGGTGCGCCGCATTCCCGGCATCCGGGCCGACAGCCCGGAATATGTGGCGTCCCTGGCCTATTTCGACGGCAACCTGGGCCGCCACGGGGGCAAGCTGGATTATCTCATCCATGTGCTCCGGGAATACCGGCACCACCGCCGGCCGGATAGTCCCGGAGAACTCCTGGCCCTGGCGGAGCTGGCCCGGGAGTTGGGGGACAAATACGCCGGGGGCCAGTATTATGAGCGGGCCTTGGCCCTCAGACCCGGGGATGCGCGCATCCAGGCCCTGAAGCTTAATTGCCAGTTGGAGAAGAAGGATTGGGGCCAGGTCCTTAAGACCTTGCAAGGTCAGGCCCATAATCCGGACCAGGCTTTGGAAATGGCCCGTATTTATCTGTGGCGGGGGCAATACGAAGGGGTCAAGGCGGCAGTGCAAAAAATTCCCCCGGGGCATAAGGATTATCCCCAGGCCCTGCTGCTGGCGGCCCAGGCGTGCCGGCTGCAACGGAGCTACGGAGAAGCCTTGCAGACCCTGGAGCGGCTGGCCGGCCGCCTGCCCCGGGAAGAGCTGTTGATGGAAAAGGCCCGCACCCTGGAGGGGATGGGGGATAAAAGGGCCGGGGACCTTTATGAGGAGATCATCCGCAGCCGCCCGGATTCCCAGGAAGCCATGGTGGCCCGGGCCAGGGCGGCCCGGAGCCGGGAGAATTGGGCCGGGGCTTACCGGGCCTATGCCCAGGCCCTGAGCCACGCGCCCCAGGACATCGAACTCTTAAATGAGCTGGAGCACATCCGCCAGCAGATGCGCCCCCAGGCGCTCTCCCGGAGTTTTCCTTATGCCCGGGGGGAGCGGCGCCCGGACGAAGGGGACCGCCCCTATCAATTCTCCCGCTACGACCGGGAATACCTGGGCCGCTCCCTGGCTTCCCTGATGCAGTTGCCCCTGGAGGGCAAGATCCTGATCCTCCCGGAAGCCGTGGGCTTCACGGACAGCAACAAGCTTTACGGCGGCATTTTCCGCCTGGCCGCGGGCTTCTGGATCACCAAGGTCCTGCCCATGCAACTGGCGGTGGAATACCGGGAGTATAATCAGAATACCACCAACCAGGGAAGGGGCCGGATTTCCTTCAGGACCACGGAAATTTTCGAATGGGTGGCCAACCGTCTGCGCCGGGGCGAAGTGGCCTTGGGGCTGGGGCCCCTGGCGGTGGGGGACCGCTTGCGGCTCAGCGGGGAGATCATCGGCAGGCGCTACTGGCGGCGGAGTGACCATACCAAACTGGCAATCTCTTCTTTTGGTCCACTGGAAGTGCCCCCGAACTTGGATTTTACCGAAAAAGAAGACCGGAACCGTCTTTTCGGGACCCTCTCCCTAAGCAGCACCCTGGGCGCCCGCACCGAGGCCTCCCTGACCTACAGCCGCCGGGACATCTTCGACCAGGACCCCCATCTCTACCCCCGTCTTTACCAGGGGGAGGGGGTGCTGAACCTGGAAAAGGCCCGGATAACCGGGGTGCACCAGGTGGATTTGGCTTCCAGCCACCAATTCCGGCCGGGGCTTGACTGGCGGGGCAGCCTGGGGGGGGCCTTCTTCTCCGATCATAACCGCCGCCTTACTGTCTACCAGGGGCTGGCCTGGCAGGCCCTGAGGCAGTCCCGCATGCAACTGGAATTTGCGCCCCATGTTTACCTGGCGGCCTACCGGGACCGCCAGCAGGCCTACTTCAGCCCCGGGAAATACCTGGCCCTGGGCCTGGGCCTGGATTTCCACCGCCAGATCTTTCGCCTGCCCACCCTGATCCTCCAGGGCACCGCCCAGGCAGTGGGGCAGCACGGCGATTGGGGCCCGGCCCTCCACGGCCTGGCCGCGCTGGAATGGGAACTGGCCCATAACTTCTTCTTTAATCCCTACATCTTTTATTTCCGGGAATGGGTGGACAACTATCGCCTGCTGTCAGTGGGCCTGTCTTGCCGCTACGCCTTTTAGGGCGGTTTTCGGTTTTCGGTTTTCAGTTTTCGGTGAAAAGAATGATTTTGCGTAGGGTGCGTTTCACGCACCATCGATTAGGCAGGGGCGGGGTCTCCCCGCCCGAATAGCGATGGGGCGGAGAATGGCGGGCGGGTAACCCCGCCCCTACGACTCCGATCCGCCGAAGGCCACTGAGTGTTCGTTTAAATGAGGATAATCAAGAGGTTATCCCGATGGTGGGTGGCATTTCCCAGGAACTTAAAATAGAGAAGAGAGGGCTCATCTTGGTCTTTCTCGGCCTCTTGCTGCTGGCAGGCTGCGCCGAGGTGACCCGGCCCCGGCCCACGGCTGGAGAGCAAGAGGAAAGCCAACTGGCCGCCGCCCGGCGCCACCCGCCCCAGACCTGGGCCTTGGAGCGCACCTCCCGGGTCTTTCTCCGGCTCCTGGCCACCGTGCCCCAGGTCCATGGCCGCACCTATCCCTTCCTGGGCTTCAACTGGTGGGTCACCGCCAGGGAACAAATTGTCATCGACCAGGTCTGGCGGCCTTCTCCCGCCCAGGACGCGGGTCTTAAGCCCGGGGACGTGATCCTGGCCGCGCACAACTGGCCCCTGCAACCCTGGATGGTGGATTGGGATAGGCATCTGCAAGTTATCCGGGGGGTATTTCAGGAGAGTATCCCCGGAGAACTGCTGGTGTCCCTGTTGCTGCAAGCCAAACATATCCGCATGGATCTTAGAGAGCAGTATTTCAGCGGCCCGGTGGAACTTCTGGTGCAACGGGAAGGGGAAAAGCTTCCGGTAATCATCCTTTATCCCCAGCATCTGCCCGCGGAATACGCCATCCTGGTGGCCAACCACCCTAAGGTCGCCAATGAAGTCAACGCCTGGGCCGCGCCCGGGAGAATCATTATTACCCGCCGCTATGTCAATTCCTGCCGCACCGATGATGAACTGGCCCTGATCGTCGGCCATGAACTGGCCCACCAGGTCTTGGGTCACCGGGTCCGCCGGGCCGGCCAAAGCCAATTGGCCTGGCTGGCCGGAGACACGGTCAACGCCTTCACCACCTATGCCTTGGGTTTTCTCCTGAGATTATGGTACCTCCCGGTTTCCCAAAGAGATCTTTTCCTGGAGGTCTCCAAAGCCACGGTGAGCGCCTTTTCCCGGGGTGATGAGCGGGAGGCCGATGCCTACGGGATGTGGTATGCCTTTCAGGCGGGCTATGATGTTGCGGGAGCCCTGGCGGTCATGGAACGGCTGGCAGTGGTCGTCGAGAAGGACCCTTTTTACCGTTCCGCTTTTCTGGATTCCCACCCCGCGTCCCTGGAACGCATGGCCCGGATGAAAAAGATCGGGCGGTACTTCCAGGCCGGGCGGGCCGCGGAGGTCTTCCTCCAATCCGCCAGCCTGGACCGCCAACCCGCGCCGTAAGGACAACCGCTGTAGGGGCGGGTTTTAAACCCGCCCCTTACAACCATCACTTTTCCACGGGCAAAACCACGGTGACCCAAGTCTCCCCCGGCCGGCTTTCCACCTGGATCTGTCCCTGGTAGGGGGCCAGGAGGCGCCGGGCCATAAACAGGCCCAGGCCGGCATGGGGCGGGTTGAGAGCGGCCTTGGAGGTGGTAAAAGGCTCAAAAAGGCGGGGCCGGATCTCCGGGGGAATCCCCACCCCGGTATCCCCCACCCGGAGAAGGCGGCAGCCCTCCTGAAACGCGGTTTCCACCGTTAATTTGCGGAATTCCACTCCTTCCATGGCCTCCAGGGCATTGTCCACCAGGTTACGAAAGCTCTGGCTGAAATCGATATAGTGGCCCAAGATAGTGGGCAGGCCCTCCTGGAGGCGAAAAACCTTTTCCACCTGGTGCTTAAAAAAGGGATTGGCCCGGAACATCTCCAGCTCTTCCCGGTAGACCTGGTTGAGGTCCAGATAATGCCTCTCCTGGTTTTCCTCGTGCACCCCCTGGTTGACAATGCGGCGGGCTTGAGTCTGGAGATTTTGCACCTCTTGATGAAACTGCCGCAACTTATCCTGCCGGTACTGGCACAACGCCCTTAGCTTGGCGCCTGGCTCTTCCGGACATTCCTGCAAGCAATCATTTTCCTCCCGGCATTTCTGCTCCAGGAGTTCCAGATGGAAAGAAAGGACTTGCAGCGGGGTGTTCATATTATGGACGATGCCGGTGCAGAGACGGCCCACGGAAGAGTGGCGGTAATAACGCACCAGCTCTTGCCAGCAGCGATCCAGCATCTCCTCTAAAGGAGGGGGTCCAGCGGCAGTCACAATCTCTCTCTTTCTCCCTGCCCCGGCCAGGAAACGACCGGGAGGCATTTCCCAGGGTTGGTTAATGCTGGTGACCGGGGGAAAACGGCGAGAACCGGCCTCCAAAGCATTAAGCCGCCGCCGCTGCCGGGATTTTACCATTAAATTCGGCAAATATCCTCAAAAATTGCTTGGCCATGATCTCCTTAAGACCCCGTTTGTTTTGTAGGGGCGGGTTTCAAACCCGCCCCTACTCTATAGTTGGTTTTATTTCAGAGAGAACATGGTATAAGACCCGGATGCTTCCCGGAAAGCAAGGCTCTGCTCCTCCTGGCAGGCAGCCCTGGCGAGCCCCGGGGGAAAAGTCATAAAAGTGTGTGCTGCTCAGGCGGTTTGGGAGGAGAAGATATCCACGAATTCCCGGGCCAGTTGCGGATCAAACTGCGTGCCGGCATGGGCTTGAATCTCCGCCAGGGCGTCGGGAATGCTGCAGCGCCGCCGGTAGGGGCGGTCAGTGGTGAGGGCGTCATAGACATCCGCCAGGGCCAACAGGCGGCAGTAGAAGGGGATGGTCTCCCCGGCCAGGCCATAGGGGTAACCCCGGCCATCCCAGCGTTCATGATGGTAGAGAATGACATCCTTTTCCCGGGGCCGCAGTCCCAACGGCTCCACAATCTTGCCGCCGATCAGGGGATGGGTTTGGATGACGGTGCGTTCCTCTGGAGTTAGAGGTCCATCTTTGAGGAGGATGAAGTCGCTGATTCCCACTTTGCCGATGTCATGGAGGTAGCTGGCGGTTTTCAGGGATGTCAGCTCATCGGCCGGCAGACCCAGGTGCCGCGCAAAGTGGGAGACGATTTCGGTCACCCGGGCGGAATGCTGGCCGGTGTAAGGGTCCCGGGCTTCCAGGCTTCTCACCAGGGCTTTGATGGATTCCAGCAGGGAGATGGTGTTTTTCTCGTGATGCGCCAGATTGTCCGAAACCAGGGAGGGGTTTTCCGCCAGCATGGTCACCAGGTTAAGATCATCCCGGTCCAAGGGCCGGTGCGGGTGGTCGCTGAGCACGAGGACGCCGCAAAGGTTCTCGCTTTGAGACACTGGCACCGCCAGTACCGGGGAGGAGTAATCCAGGTTCGAGGGAGAAAAAAGGATGGGAGCGCCATTTTGGACCACTTCCCGGGCAGCTTCCCAATAATATTCAGGCACCTTCTGGTTGTCCAAACTGGCCAGGAGCCGCAGCCGCCCATTATTGCCGTTTTTGGTGATAAATGCAGCCCGGCGGACTTTGGTGATTTTGACCACCAGCTTGAGGAGCTGCATAAAGAATTCCTCACCGCCAGTGGCCCGGCCCAGACGCTGTAAAGTGGAAGCAGCCCAAAAAAATAGACCTGCAGGATTTTCTTGCCTCGGAGCCGGCGGCGGAGACAGGTTGAGATCCTGGCGATAGGTTGGAGCAAGGGAATCCAGGAGGCGTGAGAAGAGATCAGGCAGATCATTCAGGGTAATGAGATCTGCGGGTGGCGCACTGGACTGGGGCGATGGCTCCAGGGTGAGAGTCAAGGTGAAGTTGCCCCCCGGCAAGGCCATTTGGAAGGATTCCGCCCAGGCGGCAGGCTTCTGCCGCAGGTCGAATTTCAGGGGGGGTTTGGGTTGGGTTGACACACTTGCCGCCTTGGTTTGTTTCAAATCAGGAGCCGTTCCTTGAGCCTCTGGTACTCTTCTCTGGACAGCATGCTTTCTTTGTAGAGAGACCGCAGGCGCTCCAAATCCGTCAGGAAGTGCTGGTTCTGATCTTCAGGAGAATAGTCCCTCAAGGGAACGGGGCCTGGGGACCACAGGGTCCGGGGCCGGTTTTCGAGGCGCGTGTCGCCTCCGAGAATCTGGGGTAATTGCTGCATCTCCTTCAGCTTGGCCGTCAAGTCATCAAGCCTCTGGAGCAGTTTTTGATTTTCCCGATGCAAATTGATGAGCTGGGTGGCGTTATTCACCGCAATCTCGATTTCTTGTAATTTGAACGGCTTACATAGATAATCATAGGCCCCTTCCCGAATGGCGCCGATGGCGCTGTCCAAGGAGGCGTAACCGGTCATAATGACCACCAGGGTGGCCGGGTCCCGTTGGCGGGCGGCCCTGAGCACCGTCAGGCCGTCGGCCTCGGGCATCACCAAATCGGTGATGACTAGAGAATAGGTCTTTTTCTCTAATAAGGCCAGGGCCTCACCGCCGTGGGCGGCCAGGTCCACCTGGTGGCCCTTTCCCCTCAGAAATTCATCCAGGGCCGCGGCCAGGGTCTCATCATCTTCGGCGATAAGAATGGAAAGGTGGTCCTCAGACCCGGCCATAGCACCTAAACCCTTGTCCCGGGGTGTTGCGGGCAACCCTGCAGGGGTGCCTCCCCAACCGCGAGGGGATGCTCCAGGGAGCGTTGCTTCATGTCATTAGAGCCAAATAATGCTCCTGGATTTGGCGTGCTTCCCTCGCCAGGCGGCATTTTCTGACGACATTCCGGCATCCCGCTTCTCCAGGGGGCTGTCAGGAGCGGAGGTCCTCAGATTATCAGCCTCCCGAACGAGGCTGTGACTGGCTTCTAGGGCCTTGCCTGAGGAATTGCTCCTATCTTCTTATCGGTTGAAACCAAGGACCCATTAAAATTTCAGGGAAAGGCTAACTTGTGAAAAAGGGGGAAGAATTATCTCTCTGTAGGGGGTAGGTGGAATGCAAAGGCAGGGGTTGACAGCGGTGGAGGCCCCACCGGATTTACCATCAATTTTGCTGGCCCTCCAGGGCTTGGGGCGAGTAATGCCTTCCCCCAGTCATTTCAGAAAAAATCCGTGAGATAGGGATTGGTGGCTCTTTCCTGGGCCAGAGTGGAGGCGGTGGTCTCCCCGTAATCATGACCGGGCCAGATGCGGGTTTCATCCGGCAGAGGCATAATTTTGTCCTGGAGGGATTGGATTAAGGTTTCCAGGGACCCCCCCGGCAGATCGGTGCGCCCGGCCGCATCCACGAACAGGGTGTCGCCGGTGAACAAGTGGCCGGGAAAGTAAAGGCAGATGGCGCCGGGGGTATGCCCCGGGGTGTGCAAAACCTTGGCCTCCTGGCGGCCCAGGGGCAGGAGCGTCCCGTCCTCCACCGGCAGGTCCACCCGGGTCAGGGGTGGAAAGCCTTCGGCCCGGGCCGCGGCCTGCATCTCCGGGCGGCTGAAGAACTCCCAGTCCAGGCGGTGCATGACGATCTGCGCCCCGGTCTGATGGGCCCAGAGGCCGTTGCCGGCGATATGATCCGCATGGCCATGGGTGTTGACGATCCAGCGCAGCCGCCAGCCGTTTTCCTGGATATGGACGGCCAGCTCCGGCGCGGGGCCGCCGGGGTCGATCAACAGGGCCTCGCCGGTGTCAGGACAGGCCACCAGGTAGGAAAGGACCGCCAGGGGCCCTACTCGCTCGGCGATGATTTTTAGAAGCAAGGAGCCTCCCTGGAAAATCCTGGGGAAAAAGGGCAAAAGGAGAAGAGGGAAAAAGGGAATTTATGGCATTGGCACCCTTTTCCCCTTTTCCCCTTTATTTAAGAATCATCTGGCCAGGAAACGGAAGATCATCTGCTGGTTGCGCAGGGAATAGATTGCGGCTTTGAGGGAACGGACCTGGGCCAATTCGAATTCGGCCTTTGCCTCCCGGGCATATTTTACGGAAAGCTCCCGCTGGGTGGCCTCCACCTGGTCGCTCTTCTTTAGTTTGTCGGCAGCCGATTTTTCCAGGCGCGCAGCCTGGTCCAGCTCATCCGCGGCCAGCTTTTTGTTCACTGCCTCCTGCTGTTCCTCCTGGGGGGTCAGAGTCCGCTCTTTCTGCTCCGGACCGCATTCCTTCAAGAGGATGGTGAAGAGGGAATTGCACTCTTTCAGGAGGGCCTTGGCTTCGGCGGTGTATTTGGCGGCCAGTTTCTTCTCCGCCTTATCCAGCAGGCCCACAGCCCTCTTGTACAGGATGGCGTGATCCGGCCCGCATTTGGTGGGGGGCGTGGCGCCGGGTGGGGGCTGAGGCGCGGACTTGGTCTGGGACCAGACCGGCCCGGAAAGGGACAGGAGCGCGGCGATGGCGATTAGTAGCATCAGGACGCGGGGCAGGCGGGGTAAAGTCATAATCCCATCCTCCATCAGTGGAGTTGAAAGGTTTCGGTGATGGCCCGTCGGAACCGGGGCCGGTAGATCCAATCAAAGGCCCTTTCTTTCCCGGGAAAAAGCTGCAGGGCCTGGCTGCGGACATTCTCCACCACCTTTTCCGCTTCTTCCAGGGTAAAGCGGCCGGCCCGGATCTCCATCAGGGCCAGATCCACCAGAAACTTGAGAAATCTCAGGTTCCGGTTCTCCTCCCTCAGGGCCCGGCGGCGCTCTTCGGCCTCTTTCTCCGGCACCGGCCTTCTCCTGCGGAAATCGGCAAAGTCCTATTCTAACTTGGCCTCTTTCCTCTGTAAAGGGAAAAGGGTAGTCTCCCGGGGGGGCGGGGCGGGCGCGGCGGCAGTGGCGGGTTTGTCGGCCGGCAGGTCCCGGGTGATATCCTGGGCGATGCCTTCCTTGGCCTTCAGGATTTTGGGGACCCGCTCCCAGTCAATGCGCTCCACCAACTGGTTTCTCTGGGCCAGGTCCTTCACCAGGGCCATGAAGTCTATTTTCCTCTGATAGATGTTGGGATGAGTTTCGAGATAGATGCGCCCTTGGGGAGTGACGGCCATCTTCAAGGGCCGGTAAATGATCTTCACCGGTGTGCCCATGGTAATCTGGGGGAAGAGTTTCTCGATCTCATCGGGAAGCATGCGGATGCAGCCGTGGGACGCATAGTAGCCCACGCTCCAGGGGCGGTTGGTGGCATGGATGCCCACCCCTTCGGCGGAGGTGAGCATAAAAAATTTTCCCAGGGGATTCTTGGGGCCCGGCGGCACCTGCTCCACCACTTCCAAACCCTCTTCTTCCATCTCTTCTTGGATGGATTCCGGCACATTCCAAGTGGGGTTCTTGCGTTTGTCGATAATCTTGTAGTTGCCGGTGGGGGTCGGCCAACTGGGCTTGCCCACGGCTAGGGTATAGCGCCGTTGATAAGCCCCATCCTTAAAGTAGTAGAGAGCCAACTCCGGCAGGTTGATGAGCAGACCGTGGGCCAGTTCGTTGGGCACAATGTGGGTGGTGTCTATTTTCAGGACCATCCCTTTTTTCAGGCGATAGGGGGGTTTTAATTTATTGCGCCGGGCTAAGGCAGTCCATTTAATGCCCCGCTCCTGGGCCAGGCGGACCAGGCTGACCCGGCTTTCCACCACGTACTCCTCTGGTCCTCCGGCCACATCAGGGTAAGGATTTCCCCCTTCGGAGGCCGCGCCCCAAGCCGCCGCCCCCGCCAGCAAACAGAAACCTAGCAGCAAAACCAGCCGCCTCATCTCAATACTCTACCTCCGCGGCGTAAGGATAGTGGTCGGATGGGTAACGCCCATCCCAATTATCGGTAACCATAAAGGCTTCCTTGACTCTGAAGGGGGAGGACAGCAAAATCCAATCGATCCGGCTGCCCCAGGCGGAGCCGTCGAAACTGTGCTGGGTGGTAGCTTCCTCTCCCGGAGGGTGCAGGGCCCGCCAGGAATCCTGCAAAGGGCTGCCCGGGCCCAGGAATTGCCGGTAAACCGGCGAATCCGGGGGCTCATTGAAATCTCCCACCAGAATTAGCGGCTTCTCCCGGGAAAAGAAATGCTCCCGGATCATCCGGGCTCCCTGCAGACGGGCCTGGGCCGAGATGTGGTCCAGATGGGTGTCGATGAACCAAAACCACAGGTCTCGCCCCCGCTCCCGGAAGAGGCCGTAGGTGACCAGGCGGGGAAAGGCGCTGTCCCAGCTTTTAGTGCGGTGCACCGTGGGGGTCTCGGATAGCCAAAATTCTCCGGACTCGGCCACCTGCAACAGATCCTCCCGGTAAAAAATTGTGGGGTACTGGCAGGTGCGGTCAATGGTGCGGTGGCCGATCAGCGGCAGGTACTGAGGCAGATGCTGGGCCAGATACTCCAACTGGGGGACGGTGCCTTCCTGAGTGCCCAGAAGATGGGGTCCGTGGGCCAGAATGATCTCCGCCACCAACTCTTTACGATATTCCCAGGCATTGGGACCGTCAATGGGAGTGGCAAAACGGAGATTGAAGGTCATCAGGCGCATATCCGGCCTCAGGGGAACTTTCCGGGCAGGGTTTGGGGGAAGAAAAGCTCCCCGCACTGCCGCAGGAAATAAGCGTCGGTCATGGAGGCGATAAAGTCCCGGACAATCTCCGGGGGCTGGTGGCTTTCCTGGTACACCGGCTCCATATAGGCTAGATAATCCCTCCAGATGGGGGAATCAAGGCGGCGTTCCCGGACATCCTTGAGAAACCGGGTCCACATGGCGGCAAAGAGGCCCTCGATCTTGGGGGTCTCCGCCTTGATCCGGGGATTGTTGTAAATCCTTTCGTAATTAAAGGCCTTCAAGGTCTTTAAGGCCTGGCCCACTTCCGGGCTGTAACCCACGTAATTTTTTTCAAAACTGTGGGCGATGAGATCGGCCACCAGGCTGTAGACAATGGCCCCGTTGGTGCGGCCCAGGCGTTGGGCCACGGCCAGGGGCAGTTCTTCCCGCTGCACCAGATTGAGGGTGATGGCGTCTTCCAGGTCCCGGCCGATGTAACTGATGGTATCCGCCAACCGCACGACGCAGCCTTCCAGGGTCATGGGTTTGAGGGAAGCCTGGGGATCGGCCGATTTGCGGCGCATCTCCTCCTCCAGATGGGCAAAGGTCTTTTCCCGGTCCGGGGCCAAACGTTCCAGGTGCGTTTCCCCATCGTGACCGAGAATGCCGTCCAGGACCTGGAGGGTCAAATTGAGCCCCCGGCCGTTTTTCTCCACCTTTTCCAGGAAATGCACCCCCTGGAGGCTGTGGAGAAAGGGACCGGTGCCTTGGGATGCGCAGATGGCGGAGAGAATCCGTTCCCCGTCGTGGCCGAAGGGAGGATGGCCGATATCGTGGCCCAGGGCAATGGCCTCCAGCAAATCCTCGTTCAGGCGCAGGAAGCGGCCGATGGTGCGGGCGATCTTGGAGAGGAGCTGCACGTGCAGGACCCGGTGGCTGATGTGCTCATGATCGATGAGATAAAAGACCTGGGTCTTGTCGATATAACGGGTATAGGCCCGGGAATGGAGGATGCGGTCGGCATCCACCGCGAAGTTCTGGCGGTGGCCTTCGGCAATGCGCTCTTCAAAGCGCCGGCGGATGGCTTGGGTGCTGCGGGTGGCATAGAGGGAGAGCCAGGATTCCTCCTGGCGGTCGAGAATCTGGCGCAGGTCCCCCAAATTAACCATCGAAGACTTTAACTCCCCCGGAAAAAATTTTACCATAGTCTTGGCTTCCCCTCAAGGTTTAAGGTATAGTGGAAGTTATTAATAATTTTGTTTATACCGCTTCCCGTTGAGGAATTAGGGAGGAACGTAACCCTGGGAAGGCCTGATTTTTCCGGGTGGGGAGGAGGTTATGGTCAAGGTATTGCTGGAGCGGGTCATCAAGGGCAGAAATGTGGGGGAAATTGTGCGGCTGCTCAGGCAGATGCGCATCAAAGCCATGCAACAACCCGGCTATATCTCCGGGGAGACCCTGCATGCGGTGGATGATCCCAACTTATACCTGGTAATCAGCACCTGGGAGTCACTGGCCCATTGGCAGGCCTGGGTCCAGAGTCCGGAGCGGCGCAAATTACAGGAAGAAATTGACACCTATCTGCAATCCCGCACGGTGGAAAGGGTGTTCACCTATTAAAGTTTACCTTCTCAGGGATCGATTTAATTGTAAAAAATACGGTTGAGTGTAGATGCAGAATTGGGCACAATATCCTGTCCGCATGGTTTTGGCGCTGATCCTTTTGGTGGGCGGGATTTATGCGGGCTATCGGGCTTTTTTCCCGGATCTGCCTTTGGTGGGGATAATCCAGTGGACCAAGGAGATCAAACCCTTTGAAGATAGCCTGCAAGGGGTAATAGAGGGACTGCGGGAGGAGGGGCATGAGGACGGCCTTAACATCCGCCTGGAACTTAGGAACGCGGCAGGGGAAAGGGATAAAGTTGCGGCCGCGGCCCGGGATTTCCAGGAAAGAGGCGCCCGCTTACTGGTTACAGTGGGCACAGTGCCGACGCTGATCGCCCTGGAGGCCACTAAAATCCCCATCGTCTACACCACCGTCGGCGCCCCCAATGCCACCGGCCTCTCCCGCCCGGCCGCCGGCAAAAGCATGCGCTTCACCGGCACCAGCATGGAGGTACCCATTCAGGAGCAGTTGCGGTTTTTGCTCCTGGCCCGGCCCGGACTCAAGCGCTTGGGGATTCTTTTCTGCAACGCCACCCCCCAGGCGGTGGCCACCGGAGAGAAAGCGGAGCAGTTATGCTCCAGTCTGAGCCTCAAACCCATTCTGCGCACAGTCACGGATGAGCGCCCGGAACTCTTGGAACAAACCCTCGCCGGTCTTCTCGCCGAAAAAATTGACGCCTTGTTCATCCCCACTGATCCGGTGCTCGGGAAGCCCAAGAATCTCCAGATTATTTGCGACGTGGCCTTGCGGGCCTGTATCCCGGTCATGGTTCCGGAAGGAACCTCTATGGCTTACGGAGCTCTCTTGTCTTACCATTGCGACTTTACGGACGTGGGCCGGCAGTCGGGGCGGCAGGCCGCGCGGCTGTTGCATGGGACCCCCATGGAGCAGGTGCCGCCGGAATCTCCGGATATCAGGAGGCTGACCATCAACCTGAAAGTGGCCCAGAGGTTGAATCTGCACCTGTCCCGGCAGCTCCTTTGCCAGGCTTATCATTTATATCAGTAAGGTCAGGAGAATCGCAGTTCTTAAAATCTCTTAGTCATGAAGATTTCCTTTCCCAAGACTTTCAAATTTCAATTTCTTCTGCTGGGCATCGTGGGCTGGGTCTTGCCTTTGATTACCATTGTGCTGGGGGTAGGTTTTTTCTCCCGCAATCTGAAAGGCGATTTTGACCGTTCTCTGGAAGAGATTAGGGCCCGGGAGGGTATGCGGCTCCAGGAGCAGCACCGTAACCTGGTGTCCAGCCAGATGCGCCAGAAGGCCCTGGATGTGGCCCAGGAGTTGTCCCTCTATTTAACCCTGAAAAAAAACCGCCCTTGGTCCGAGGTGCTATGGGATCAGCAATTTCGCCAGATCGCGGTCCAGCCGGTAGGGGTAATGGGGGAAACCTTCCTCCTGGATCCTGAGAACCATAAAATTGTGCTCACCTGCTGCCTCTATGGAGGAAGCCCGGTGCAATGCGCGCATTTTGAAGAAGCCCTGGAGGAACTGGTCGCCAAGAGACCTTGGACCTCCAACCTGACTGAAATAAAGCTCTTTAGGACCGCAGCGTCAGACTACTATTCTTTCCTGGTGCCGGTTTCCCGCCGCCTCCCAGGGGGGCCGGCTTTGATGGTGGGAGTTTTGGCGGACCTGAAAGAACTGGACCGCAGCACCAACGCCGCGTCCTCGATTTTGCGGACCGCGGTGAATTTGAGCCAGGCTTTGATCGACATCCGCATCAGCCAATTTCAAAAAGAGGTTTTCCTTTTTTTGGGAGGCATAGGTTTGCTGGGGCTGTTGGTTAGTCTGAGTCTGGCCCGGCGCCAGACCCGGGAGGTGGCGGCGCTGACTGCGGCCGCGGAAGCCTATAACCGCGGCGACCTGGATTACCGCACCCCTGATCCGGGCCCGGATGAGCTGGGGCAACTGGCCCACACCCTCAACCTGATGGCTGCGAGTTTGCAAGAAAACACGGTGTCCCGGGCGGAATGGGAAAATACTTTTAATGTCATTCCCGACCAGATCATGCTCCTGGATGCGGAGCAACGGGTGATTAAAGTCAACCGGGCCGCCGCGGACTATATGGGGATTTCCCCGGAAGAAGCGGTGGGCCGCAAGTGCTACGAATTGATGCATCCCTCCCAGGCCCCCTCGGTGAGTTGCGGCTTTGTCCAGACCCTGCGGGATGGGACCCGCTCCCAAATGGAATTCTGCTCCCTGGACAATCGCTCCACTTTCCTGGTCACCGTGGACCCCCTGCGGAACCGGGAAGGGAAGATCATCGGCGCGGTGCACGTGGCCCGGGATATCACCATCTTTAAGAAGGTGCAGGAGGATCTGGCCCAGTCTTCCCATTTCCTGGAACATATCATCGAATTCGCGCCCTTGGCCGTGGCGGTGGTGAACGCCCAGGGCCTCTATACCCAAATCAACCGGCAATTTTTAACGGAATACGGCTATGTCCCGGAAGATGTGCTCCAGCAACCTTACTGGCTGATCTACGCCAGCAGAAAGGAAAGACTCCAATTAATGCGGGAGCTTCGGGAAAATGGGGAAATTCTCAGCCGGCTGGCTCAGGTGAAGCACAAAGACGGCCGCGTCGTGCCCACCCGGATTTCCATCCGTAATCTTTGGGGGGCCAATGGGGAACTGCTGGGCTCCGTGGCCATGGGGCGCAATATTGCCGATGAGCTCCACTTGCAGCGCCAGATGGAGCAGGTGCAAAAATTGGAGGCGGTGGCCACCCTCTCCGGGGGCCTGGCCCATAATTTCAACAACCTGCTCACCGTCATCATGGGCCTTACCAACCTGATGATGTCCAAGATCGGCCCGGACCATCCCTTTTATCCGGATTTAAGGGAAATAGAATTGCAGGTGCGGGCCGGCCGGGAACTTACCGAAAATCTCCTGACCTTCACCCAGGATACCAGATTCGAGACCCAGTCCCTGGCCCTGAACGATCTGATTCAAGGCACGGTGGCTATCTTCGCCCGCACCCGCCGGGACATCCAGGTGGCCTTGGATTTGGCCCCGGACCTGCCGCCGGTGGAAGCCGATCCGGGACAGATGCAGCAAGCCTTAATGAATCTTTTGATTAACGCCTGGCAGGCCATGCCCCAGGGGGGGACCATCAGCATCATAAGCCAGGCGGTGACCGTCGCGGAATGGCAGGATACGGTCTGGCCTCTGAAACCTGGCCTCTATGCCAGCTTTGCGGTGATCGACACCGGGGTGGGCATGGACGAAAAAACCATGGACCATATCTTCGAGCCCCTATTCACCACCAAACCCCCGGGCCAGGGGACCGGCCTGGGCCTGGCTTCGGTCTATCACATCATTAAATACCACCAGGGGGCCATTCAGGTGCAGAGCGGCAAAGGCCAAGGCTCGACTTTCTCCATTTTTCTGCCGGTATCCCAGACCCAGCCGGAGGTTCTGGCCCCCAAAGATAGAAGGATTGTTTACGGACGGGGCACTATTCTGGTGGTGGATGATGAACCCGCATTGCGGCGGGTGGCCGCCAGGCTCCTGGAAAAATTGGGATACCGGGTGATCCAGGCCGCGGGCGGCGAAAAGGCGGTGGAGCTCTTCCGGGATGGGAGCCCGGGCATCGACCTGGTGCTCATGGATATGATCATGCCCGGAATGAACGGCATCCAGACCATGGAACGCATCCGCAATCTTCACCCGCAGGTGCCCATCATCCTGTGCAGCGGTTATGGGGATGGTAAAAGCAAATCCTTGCCCCCGGACGTGGGCTACCTCTCCAAGCCCTACACCCTGGATGTCCTGTCCCAAAAAGTGGCCGGGGCCTTGCATCATTAATACAGTTTTTAGTTTCCAGTTTTTAGTTTTCTGTTAAAAGAAACCCTTAACCCAGCCGCAATCGCAACCCCTTGCTTTCAGAGCCCGGTTTCTGCACCTTTTAGGCTCCCGCTTTTCCCTAACCTTTCTGGTCAATATCTTTTGCATTGTCTTAAATTGATGATATCATGTATAAATTTTATAGATGTCGCGCCCTCACCAACAGAATTTGTGACTTATTGGCAATTACCTATTTTTTTAACCGAAAACCGAAAACCGAAAACGGCATCAAATGAGCGGCTGGGCCTATCTGGAAGATTTCTTGCGCTACCTGCAGGTGGAGCGGCAGGTGTCGCCCCACACCCTGCGGAACTACGGCCTGGACCTCAGCCAATTCCTGGATTTTTTGGAGACCAGCCCGGATTCCCCGGCCCTGGAAGAGGTGAATTACCGGCAGGTGCGCGCCTTTCTGGCCCATTCCCTGAAAGGCCGCAGCAAGACCACGGTGGCCCGGAAACTTTCGGCCCTGCGCACTTTTTTCAAGTATTTGCAGCGCCAGGGGGTCTTGACCCAGAATCCCGCGAAGCTGGCCCCCAGCCCCAAGGTGGGCCAAAGCCTGCCCCATTTCCTTACCGTGGACGAAGCCTTTCATCTCCTGGGCTGGGCCAAGGGGGACGAGTTCGGCCCCCGGCGGGACCGGGCCATCCTGGAGGTTTTTTATGCAGGGGGCCTGCGCCTTTCCGAGTTGACGGGCCTGAGCTTGGGGGACCTGGACCGCAAGGAAGGGACGGTGCGGGTCTGGGGCAAAGGGGCCAAGGAGCGCCTGGCCTTCCTGGGGGACGCGGCCCTCTCCGCCCTGGCCGCGTATCTGCCCCACCGGCAGGGGCTCCTGGAGCAACTGGGCCGCCAGGGGGAGAAGGCCCTGTTCCTCAATTTCCGGGGGGGCCGCCTCAGCACCCGCTCCGTGGCCCGGGTGGTGGAGAAGTGGGCCCGGCTGGCGGGCCTGTCCCAGGCCCTTACGCCCCACGGCCTGCGCCACAGCTTCGCCACCCATCTGCTGGAGGGGAAAGCGGACCTGCGCGCGGTCCAGGAACTCCTGGGACATGCGAACATCTCCAGCACCCAGCGGTATCTGCACCTGAACCTGGATTATCTGATGGAGGAGTACGACAAGGCCCATCCCCGGAGTAAATAGGGGAAAAGGGTAAAAGGGAAAGAGGGGAAAAGGGTTTTTGATCTCGTTCCCAAGTTGTACTTGGGAACGGGATTGGCCGCCAAGCTTTATGATCTCGTTCCCAAGTTGCACTTGGGAACGAAAGTGACGCCGAAGCTGAGCTTCGGCCCCTAAACCCGTCCCCAAGCACAGCTTGGGGACGAGAATTAGGATAAAAGGGTAAGAGAGGATGGGGCTTGTATTCCCTTTTCCCCGTTTCCCCTCTTCCCCTTTTTCCCCATATTAACGTCTTTGCGTGAGGTTTCTTAATGGATAAAGAAAAATTCCGCGGCACCACCATCCTCATGGTCCGCCGGGGCGAGAAGGTGGCGGTGGCCGGGGACGGCCAGGTCACCCTGGGCGAGATGGTGATGAAGCACCGGGCCAAAAAGGTGCGCCGCCTCTACCACGGCAAGATCATCGTCGGCTTTGCCGGGGCCTCCGCGGACGCCCTACACCTCTTCGACCGCCTGGAGACCAAGCTGGAGACCCACCAGGGCAACCTCACCCGGGCGGTGGTGGAGCTGGCCAAGGACTGGCGCACGGACAAGATTCTCCGGCGTCTGGAGGCCCTGCTCCTGGCGGTGGACGGGCAGAATTCCTTTCTCGTCTCCGGCACCGGGGACGTCATCGAGCCGGACGAAGGAGTGATGGCCATCGGCTCCGGGGGCCCCTACGCCCTGGCCGCGGCGAGGGCGCTCCTGGCCCATACGAAGATGAGCCCCAGGGATATTTGTCAGGAGGCGATGAATATCGCCGGGTCGCTGTGTGTGTATACTAATAGTGAGATCGTGATAGAAGAATTATGATCTGCGTTTATCGGCGTTAATCTGCGGCTAATTTGGGCCGCCGATGCACGCCGATAAATCCCTTTGCCTGGAAAAGATATAATGACAAACACTTCCGCGGAAAAAGATAAACTGGATTTTCCCACCCTGGCGCTGCACCTGGGGATCACCATCTTCGGGACCTGCGCCTGGTTGACCGGGGAATGGGCCGGGGATTATAAAAAGCTGAGCCACCCGGGCTTTTCCCTGCATAAAGGGCTGGGGATCTGCCTGGCCCTGTTTATCCTGGCCCGGCTCCTTTACGGGTTGCTGGGACCGGAAAAGTGCCGCTGGGGCAATCTCATCCCCATGGACCTGAAGGCGTGGTTCGGTTCGGTGGCGGAAGACGTGCAGTCGCTCCTGAAACAGGAGTTGCCGGACCGCCCCCGCTTTTGGGGCTTGAAAGGGGTGGTGCAGCTCTTCGGCCTCCTGGTTTTCTCCTGGATGGCCTTAAGCGGCAGTCTGCTCTTCACCTATCTGGAGCCGGGCCGCCGGGCCCACGGCCTCCTGTGGTTGATTAAGGAGATGCACGAAGTCGGCAAGATTCTGATCCCCATTTTTCTGGCCCTGCACCTGACGGGCGTGCTCCTGGACGCGATCTGGGGACAGAAAAAATGGCGCCGGGTGATTTTTTTGGAGAAATAGACGGAAAGGTGGGCGGTGCCCACCCTACATTTTATATAATCGGCGTATATCGGCGTTCATCAGCGGCTAAGATTCAACCGCCGATGCACGCCGATGAACGCAGTAGATGTAGGGCGGGCATTGCCCGCCGATTGGGGATGGCCCTGAAAAGAATGGCGGGCAATGCCCACCCTAAATCTTATCGACATTTTTTAGCTGAAAGCTGATCGCTGACAGCTTTATGAAAAGGACAGGCACACATGGAATGGATCCTCAAACCCCTCCCCAACACCAATGGGGGCCAGTTGACCCCCCGGGAGATCGTGGCGGAGCTGGATAAATATATCGTCGGCCAGGAGGAGGCCAAGCGCTCGGTGGCCGTGGCCCTGCGCAACCGCTGGCGGCGCCAGCAGATTCCGGAAGCCCTCCGGGACGAGATCGCGCCCAAGAACATCATCATGATCGGCCCCACCGGGGTGGGCAAGACCGAGATCGCCCGGCGGCTGGCCAAGCTGGCCCAATCGCCTTTCTTGAAGATCGAGGCCACCAAGTTCACGGAAGTGGGCTACGTGGGCCGGGACGTGGAATCCATGGTCCGGGACCTGATGGAACTGGCGGTAAGCATGGTGAAGTCCGAGGAGCGGGAAAAGGTGAAGGCCAAGGCCCAGACCGCGGTGGAAGAGCGCCTGCTGGACTTGCTCCTCCCCGGCTCCATCGCCAAAAGTGTGGAAGCCGGGGTCGAAGAGGGGTTAATAGATCTGCCTGTCGAGGCCAAACCCGAGAGGGACCAGACCCGGGAAAAATTGCGGTCCATGCTCCGGGCCGGCCGCCTGGAAGAGCGCTTTGTGGACCTGGAGGTGTCCCAGCGGAGTATGCCGGTGGTGGAGATCTTTTCCGCGGCCGGTCTGGAAGAGCTGGATTTCAACTTCAAGGAGATGATGAGCAATCTGCTGCCCGCCCGGACCAAGCAGCGCCGGGTCAAGGTGGCGGAGGCCCGGGAAATCCTCTACCAGGAGGAATCCCAGCGCCTCATCGACATGGACGGGGTGGTGGAGGAGGCCCGGCGCAAGGTGGAGCAGAACGGCATCATCTTCCTGGACGAAATCGACAAGATCGCGGGCCGGGACCACGGCCGGGGCCCGGATGTCTCCCGGGAGGGGGTGCAGCGGGATTTGCTCCCCATCGTCGAAGGCACCACCGTGACCACCAAGTACGGCATGGTGCGCACCGACCACGTCCTCTTCATCGCCTCCGGGGCCTTCCACATGTCCAAGCCCTCGGATCTGATCCCGGAGATGCAGGGCCGCTTTCCCATCCGGGTGGAACTCCAGTCCCTGGGCCCCAAAGAGTTCGAACGCATCCTCACGGAGCCGGAGAACGCCCTGATCAAGCAATACCGGGCCTTGATGGCCACGGAGGGCATCATTTTAAGCTTCACCCCGGACGCAGTCCGGGAAATCGCGGCCCTGGCCACCCGGGTGAACGAACGCACGGAAAACATCGGCGCCCGGCGGCTCCATACCATCATGGAAAAACTCCTGGAGGAGATTTCCTTCACCGCCCCGGACTTGAAAGAGCAGACAATCACCATCAATGCCGCCTACGTCCGGGAACGCCTGGTGAATTTGATCGAAGACGAGGATTTGAGCAGGTATATTTTGTAAGTTCCAAGTTCCAGGTTCCAAGTTTAGGAATTCGCTTTCGACTTGGAACTTGGAACTTGGAACCTGGAACTTAAAAATGACCCAGGAATACATCAAAAAAGCCGAAATCCTGCTGGAGGCCCTGCCCTACCTGCGCCGCTTCCAGGGCCAGACCCTGGTGGTCAAATACGGGGGCGCGGCCCAGCAGGACCCGGAGTTAAAGCGGGGGTTCGCCCAGGACATCGCTCTTTTCCAGCACCTGGGGATTCATGTGGTGGTGGTCCACGGCGGCGGCCCCCAGATCGGCCAGTACCTCAAGGAACTGAACATCCCCACCCGCTTCGTGGAGGGGCTCCGGGTCACGGATGCGCCCACCATGGACGTGGTGGAGATGGTCCTGGCCGGGAAGATCAACAAGGAGATCGTCAACCTCATCAATACCGCGGGGGGCCGGGCCGTGGGGCTCTCCGGCAAGGACGGCAATCTTCTCCAGGCCCAGAAATTGGAGTTTTACCGGCCCCGGGAAGACGAACCCCCGGAAATCATCGATATCGGCCTGGTGGGGGAAGTGACCGCGGTCAACGTGGAGTTGATCCGCACCCTCCAGGCCCAGCATTTCATGCCGGTGATCGCGCCGGTGGGGGTAGGGGGGCAAGGCGAAACTTACAACATCAACGCCGACACGGTGGCCGGCGCGGTGGCCGGGGCCCTGAACGCGGCCAAGCTCATCCTCCTCACCGACGTCCCCGGGGTCCTGGACCGGGAAGGCCGTCTCGTCTCCAGCCTCGGCCGTTACCAGGCCTTGACCATGATGGAGGAAGGGGCCGTCTCCGGGGGCATGATCCCCAAGCTCAAGTGCTGCCTGGAGGCCCTGGAGGAGGGCGTGGCCAAGGCCCATATTTTGGACGGACGGCTGCCCCATGCGGTGCTGTTGGAAATATTCACCGATACGGGAATTGGGACGGAAATTGTGGGATAAGTTCCGAGTTCCTGGTTCCAAGTTAGAGGTCTCGAATACCAGTTTTTTAACTTGGAACTTGGAACCTGGAACTTGGAACTGAAACGGAGGATGCGTGGTTAGTCAAAACTGGATGGAACGGGCAGATAAAGTCGTGATGCAGACCTACGGCCGCCAGCCCCTGGTGTTGGTGAAGGGGGAAGGCTGCCGGGTCTGGGATGATACGGGCCGGGAGTATCTGGATTTCGTGGCCGGGCTGGCGGTGTGCAACCTGGGGCACGCGCACCCGGAAGTCGCCCGGGCGGCCGCGGCCCAGTTGCAGCAACTGGTGCACACCTCCAATATCTATTACACCACCCCCATGGTGGAGTTGGCGGAAGAACTGGTGCGCCATTCCTTTGCGGACCGGGTCTTTTTCGCCAACAGCGGCGCGGAGGTGAACGAAGGGGCCATCAAGCTCTGCCGCAAATACGCCCGGGAGCGGTACGGCCCGGGGCGGCATAATATCATCTCCATGCGCAACTCCTTCCACGGCCGCACCATGGGGTCATTGTCGGCCACGGGCCAGGACAAGTTCTGGCAGGGCTTCGAGCCCCTGCTCCCCGGGTTTATCTTTGTGCCTTTCAATGATCTGGCCGCAATGGATAAAGCCACGGAGGTGGGGGCCTGCGCCGTGCTCCTGGAGCCCATCCAGGGGGAGGGGGGCGTCTGCTTGCCGCAGCCGGGCTTTCTCACCGGGGTGCGCCAGCTCTGCGACCAAAAGGGCCTGCTCCTGGTCCTGGACGAGGTGCAGGTCGGCCTGGGCCGCACCGGCCGCCTCTTTGCCCATGAGCATTACGGGGTGAAACCGGACGTCATGACCCTGGCCAAGGCCCTGGCGGGCGGCCTGCCCATGGGCGCGCTCCTGGCCACCGAACAGGTGGCCCAGGCCTTTGTCCCCGGCACCCATGCCAGCACCTTCGGGGCCGGACCGGTGATCGCGGCCGCGGCCAAAACCGCGTTCGGCATTCTCAGCAATCCGGAGTTTCTGGCGGTGGTGCGGGCCAAAGGGGATTATCTGGAAGAGAAAGCCGCGGCGCTGCATCAGCGCTTCCGGGTGATCCAAGAGGTGCGGGGCCTGGGGCTGATCTGGGGGCTGGAGCTGACCCAGGAAGGCGGGGCCGTGGTTAACGCCTGCCGGGAGCGGGGGCTGCTCATCAACTGCACCCAGGGCAATATCCTGCGGCTCCTGCCGCCGTTAACCGTCAGCAAGGAAGAAATCGACCGGGGCCTGGAGATCCTGGCCGCGGCCCTGGAGGCGGTCTTCCCATGAAACGGGACCTGTTGACCATCCTGGATCTGACCCGGGAGGAGATCGAGGGCCTCTTGGCCCGGGCCCAGGAGTTGAAGGCCTGGCAGCGGCAGGCGCGGAGCCATACCCCGCTGGCGGGGAAGATTTTGGCCATGATTTTCGACAAGCCCTCCACCCGCACCCGGGTCTCTTTCGAGGCGGGCATGGCCCAGTTGGGGGGGACCTCCATCTACCTGGCCCCGGGGCAGACGCAGATGGCCCGGAACGAACCCATCCCCGACACCGCCCGGGTGCTCTCCCGCTACGTCAACGGGGTGGTGATCCGCACCTTTGCCCAGGAAACCGTGGAGGAGCTGGCCCGGCACGCGGACATTCCGGTGATCAACGGCCTCACGGACACCCATCACCCCTGCCAGGTGTTGAGCGACTTGATGACCGTGCGGGAGCGCTTCCCGGACCTGTCGCACCTGAAAGTGGCCTGGGTGGGGGACGGCAACAACATGGCCAACTCCTGGATCACCGCGGCCCTGCACCTGGATTTCTCTCTGTACCTGGCCTGTCCCAAAGGCTATGAACCCGACACCGCCCTGCTCCAGCAGGCCCAGAAGACCGGGAAACGGGTTTATTTGACCCAGGACCCCCGGGCCGCGGTCACCGACGTCCAGGTCATCAATACCGACGTCTGGGCCTCCATGGGCCAGGAGGAGGAGGCCGCGGCCCGGCGGGAAATTTTTAAGCCTTACCAGGTCAACTCGGAGATGCTGAAACTGGCCCGGCCCGAAGCCATCGTCCTCCATTGCCTCCCGGCCCACCGGGAGGAAGAGATCACCTCCGAAGTCCTGGACGGCCCCCAAAGCGCGGCCTGGGACCAGGCGGAGAACCGCCTGCATTTTCAAAAGGCGTTGTTGGAGTGGCTTCTGGGATAGGGGCCAGGGACCAGGGGTCAGGGGCCAGGAGATGTAGGGTGGGCACTGCCCACCAATTCCTTCGAATTGCTTAAGTTAGTGGTCAGTTGATGAAAACCTGGTGCAAGTTAGGCATCCTGGCAATTTTTTTTTCTCGTTCCCAAGTTGCACTTGGGAACGGCTGATTTTCGCCCAAGCTTAGCTTGGGCACCTTTGAGAATCAAAGGGTGCGCCATTTGTGGAAAATGATTGCCAAGCAAAGCTTGGCGGGCAAGGACGCGTTCCCAAGCCAAGCTTGGGAACGAGTAATCCACCAAAATCCTGGTGGCGCAGGCTTTACAACCTGTGGCTGATCCAGGGCGGGCAAGGCCCGCCGCTGTGAGGTTTGCTGTTGAAAACCAAGGGCAAATCAGTCTTTTTCTCCATAATCTGCGGCCTCTTCCTTTTGGCTGATTACGCCCTGGCCGGGGAATCCGGCAAGGTCTCCTGCGCCGCGCCCGGTTGCGGTTATCAAACCGATTTGAAAATCGGCGGAGGCAGGGACTCCCCCGCGGTCACCGGGTACTGCGCCAAAACCAAGAAATTTATGCGCCTCAAACTCCAGAGCTGGGAAGACTACCGCAAACCCCATAATTGCCCCGGGGGCAAAGAGCGGCTGCAACCCATTTATGACGGCTCCGGGGTGGCCCGGATTCCCTGCCCCAAGTGCGGTAATTTGACCCTGAAATATAAAAGAAGGCTGATGTTCGATTAACGGGAGGTGTAGGGTGCGTCTCACGCACCGCTTTTTGGCGAGTAACTTGAAACAGGTGCGTAGAAAGCACCTTACTCTTATGGCACCAGTGTGAAAATTCCGAATAGCTTTTATTTCAGTTTTCGGTGGAAAAATACTCTTTGGGCTTTTGCCAGCGGGATGCTTCTGGGATACGTGTCGTTGAGCATGTTTCCCTATCCTTTTGCGAAATTTATTTCGAGCGGAAAATCTTTGCTTGTCTTTCTCCTCATTTTTGGGATGGGCGTTACGATTTTTTATCAGTTCATAGTACCAACATATTTTTACGGCAAGCGGCGGGGAGAATTCGAGTACGCTTACATGGAAGACATTTTCAAAAAGCGCACCAAAGAGATTTTAAGGTCGGTTGCCGGCGGCCCGACAGGTAGGGAAGTTCTCGCTATCAACCCGACTGAGCTTAACCAGAAGATCCTTAAAATAGCAGAAAGAGAGGTTGATCAGGATAGGAAATTCCTGATTTTCATGACCTTGGCAATGCAGTGTATTAAGGCCAACGAATATGCCAGAATAATTGAATACTCGCAAGAAGCCCTGGTCTATAAACCCAACGATTTGGTAGCCAATTTTATCCTGGCGGAAGCCCAGGAGCATCAGGGTGAAGGTGGGGGGGCGGTTAAGAGTTATGAGGCCGCTCTTCAGGACCCGATGGCTCAATCTACTCCTCTTAGAGATTTTATCTCCGCCCAAATTGAACGGGTGAAAAAGGACGGACCTCGTAAAGGTTCTAAAATTCAAGGTCTCAGGTATATGACCTGGTAAAACGATCCACTCTTTTTCAGGAAGGAATTATGGCGGACATCAAAAAAATCGTCCTCGCCTACTCCGGCGGCCTGGATACCTCGGTGATCCTCAAGTGGCTCAAGGAGACCTACAAGTGCCAGGTGGTGGCCTTTGCCGCGGACCTGGGGCAAGGTGACGAACTAACGGATGTGGCGGACAAAGCCCGGCGCACCGGCGCGGACCAGGTCTTCATCGAGGACCTGAAAGAGGTCTTTGTCCGGGATTTTGTCTTTCCGGCGTTTAGGGCCAACGCCCTCTACGAAGGGAGCTATTTGCTGGGCACTTCCATTGCCAGGCCCCTGATCGCCCAGGCCCAGGTGGAGGTGGCCCGGAAAGTGGGCGCCGACGCGGTGAGCCACGGGGCCACCGGCAAGGGCAACGACCAGGTGCGTTTCGAACTCACCTACCAGGCCCTGGCCCCGGACCTGTTCATCATCGCGCCCTGGCGGGAGTGGCGGATGGCCTCCCGAACCGACCTGGTGGCCTACGCCCAGGCCCACGGCATCCCGGTGCCGGTGACCAAGGAAAAGCCCTATTCCATGGACCGGAATCTCTTGCACATCAGCTACGAAGGGGGCATCCTGGAGGACCCCTGGGCCGAGCCCCCCCCGGATATGTTCGTGCTCACCCGGCCCCCGGAGGCCGCGGCCGCGCATCCCCACTACGTGGAGGTGGACTTTGAGGCCGGGGACCCGGTGGCGGTGAACGGTGAGGGCCTCAGCCCCGCGCAACTCCTGGCCCGCCTCAACGATCTGGGGGGCGAACACGGCATCGGCCGGGTGGACCTGGTGGAAAACCGCTACGTGGGGCTGAAGTCCCGGGGCGTCTACGAAACCCCGGGGGGCACCATACTCCGGGCCGCGCACCAGGCGGTGGAGTCCATCACCCTGGACCGGGAGGTGATGCACTTAAGGGACAGCCTCATTCCCCGGTACGCGGAGCTGATTTATTACGGCTACTGGTTCGCGCCGGAACGCTATGCCCTCCAGAGCCTCATCGATGAAGCCCAAAAACCGGTGACCGGCACCGCCCGCCTCAAGCTCTACCGGGGCAACGTTACGGTGGTGGGCCGCAAGGCCCCCAAGTCCCTCTACCGTCCTGACCTGGCCACCTTCGAGGCCGGGGGGGATTACGTGCAGGCGGACGCCACCGGCTTTATCCGCTTGAACGCCTTGAGATTGAAGATCAGGGCGAAGCTGGAGGGGAAGTAAAGAAGGCAGGGGCCAGGGGTCAGGGGCCAGGGGTCAGGGGTCAGGGGTCAGAAAGAGATTAACTGGCTGGCAACTGAAACGAACGACTGGCTACTAAAAACGGAAAACGGAAAACGGAAAACCGAAAACTGTATTAAAGCTTGGCAGGCGGGCAGGACCGGGGCGGGGCCTTAAGGGCAAAAGGGTGGGGTTGCCGCCCCGGTTCCCTCTACCGCCATACAGAATAGAGATGGTGCGCTAGATGCCCAAGGGTGTAAGTTACTTGCTGGCCGCGGTTTGCGGCGGGCTGGGAGTGTTGATGCTCTTGTGGCGGCCCGGCCCCAATTGTTGGATCGGGGTGCGCCTGCCCTGGACCTTCGCGGACCGGCAGATCTGGGACAAGTCCTGGAATTTGGGAGCCATTTTCCTTTTGGGCATGGGTATCGGGGCCCTGGTCTCCCGGACATTTTTTTTTATTGCCCTGGCGCACCTGCTTATCCTGGGCATTCTTTACCCGATTTTTTTGTATTGGCGGAAATATGGGACCCTGCGCTACTGGAGAGACACGGGCTGGCTGGGCTACCATCCCATGGTCCGCTGCCGCCACTGCCAGCATCGGCAAAGGTTGCCGGAGGCTGGGGCCCTGGCCCAAGCCAGGTGCGAGTCCTGCCACCACCCTTTTCAGGAAGGGTAAACCCAACACCTTTTTAATGAGAGTAAGGCCATGAAAATTAAATTTATCGCCGTTGCCGTGACGCTGTTTTTTTTGCTGCCCGGCTCTTCCTGTTTCGGAGAAGCCGCGGAAAAATATTATCCCTTGAAGGAAGGCATGACCTGGGTTTATGGGGTTACCGCGGATAGACCAGGAGCGCTAAAAATCAAGATCACCAACCTGGCGCCCCGGGAACTCCAGGGCCAGACCGTCACTCCCCGCAAATGGGAGGTCGGCGCCAGCGTCAGGACTTATTTCATCGCCAAAGATGATTTCGGGGTGTATCGCTATGCGGAACAAATGACCGACTCGGCGGAGCCCAAAGTCGTCACTCCCAAGGTCTATTATCTGAAAAATCCCGTGGACAAGGGTACTTACTGGGATATCTCCACCAAAATGGGGGAGAATGACCTCAAGGTCACGGTCACCATCGAAGGCATCAGGGAGAAGGTCACGGTGCCCGCGGGGACTTATAACGAGTGCGTCAAGGTCAAACACGAGGGGGGAACCCAGGACGCCAAAACCGGTCTTTCCCTCACCGCCTATGAATGGTATGCTCCGGCCGTGGGACTGGTCAAGAGCATGTTTACCATCAAGAAAAAGGGCGAAGACAAAAAGGAAGAAACGGAGAGCACCACCTATCAATTGGAATCTTTTAAGCCCTAAAGACGGTTTTCTGTTTTCTGTTTTCGGTTAAAAGAAAAGGAGATAGATACTTGAGACTTTTTGGAAAGTTTAATGATTTGTCATTCTGAACGGAGCGAAGCGGAGTGAAGAATCTCGTCTTTTGAGATTCTTAGGTCGCTTCGATCCCTCAGAATTACAATTAAGGAGTAAAAAATGATCGAGATTAATGACGTACTAAATCTTATCGGAAGAGAATTAAAAGACAATAGCGAAGAATCCAAAAGATTCAGAGAATTTATTGAAAATGACAAATGGACTACAGAGCAGATAAACAAATGGCTTACTGAATGTATAAGCAAAGGTTCAGGTCCTCATGATCCTTATAACCGCGCCTTTCAAGATTTAATTGTATCTATAGGGAAAAAGATAGGATTTGAAATAAGTTATGGTAGATATGCCGGGAAAACAGGAGAAGACAACTACGATGGAATTTGGAAAAGAATTAATGGGGATGTTTTAGTTTTAGAGGCAAAAACAAGCACTTGGCCTATTGGAAGCGTTAGCCAATTGGGAGAATATATTGATAAATTGTCCAAAAAAGAAGGCAATGAAAACTTTTTTGGCCTTTATGTAATAGGAAAGGGGGAAATACAACCTTTAATTGAACAGATAATTGGAAGTAAATATAAAGATAGAATGCGTCTTATAATTTTTGAAGATTTGGTAGAATTATTAAGATTAAGAGAGGAGTTAGAACCTGTTATTGGCAAAGATGAGTCCATTAACAAAATCCATAATATTTTAATGCCAATTGAGAGTATTAATTTAGGTAATATTATAAGATTGATTATTGATATTGCAACAAAAAAATCAACTGTAGAAGGATCTATAGAGCAGGAAGAACCCCCTGAGGACGAAATAGAGGGTAAAGATGAGCCATGGACAAAAAGCGAATTAGTTCCATATGTTGAAGAGGCAACACCCTATCAAAGATTATTACTGGCAGCATTGGTCCAGATTGACAAAGAGCCTGCACCAATGAAAAAAGTTACATTTTTAATGAATGAAATTGCTAAAAGAAAGTCTTCGGAAGGAATTAGTAAAAAGATTACTGGAAGAGAGTTGGCTGGAGCGAGAGCTGGCCTTAAAATGAGGCGAAAATCATTGAAAAAAGAAGATATTATTGATGGCCAATGGGATTCTTCGGAGCACGACTATTTTTACAAGATAAAGGATGATTATAAAGACACTATAATCGAATGGGTTAAAAGGGAAGGACTCTGGATTAAAGAAGAGCTAGAATAATAACGGAGTTAAGAATGGCTAAAAAACCCTGGGGCGGACGTTTTCAGGGGGGTACGGAGCAGGAGGTGGAGGCCTTCACCTCCTCCCTGGATTTTGATCAGCGGCTTTTTCGCCAGGACATCGCCGGCTCCCAGGCCCATGCCCGGATGCTGGCCCGCCAGGGGATCATCGCCCCGGAGGAAGCCGAAGCCATGGTCCGGGGCCTGGAAGAGATCCGGGGGGAGATGGAAGCCGGGGAGTTCTCCTGGGACCCGGCCCTGGAAGATGTGCACATGGCCGTGGAGTCCCGCCTCATCGCCAAGATCGGGGAGGTGGGCCGCAAGCTGCACACGGCCCGGAGCCGCAACGACCAGGTGGCCCTGGATGTGCGCCTTTTTCTGGCTGCGGGTGTGGAAAGCCTGCTCGAAGACTTACAAAAACTCCGCCGGGCCGGGGCCCGGCTGGCCCGGCGTCACCTGGGGGTCCTGATGCCGGGCTATACCCATCTGCAGCGGGCCCAGCCCGTACTTTTTTCCCACCATCTCCTGGCCTATGACGAGATGTGGCGCCGGGACCAGGCGCGCCTTAGCGAGTCCCTGGCCCGCGTCCGGGTCTCTCCCTTAGGGGCCGCGGCCCTGGCGGGCACTACCTTTCCCATTGACCCCCATTTCACTGCTTCCCAACTGGGCTTCCCGGAGATCTTCCGCAACAGTCTGGACGCGGTCAGCGACCGGGATTTTCTGCTGGAGTTTCTCGCCCATTCCAGTATCATGATGGTCCATTTGAGCCGCCTGGCCGAGGAGCTCATCCTCTGGTCCAGCTCGGAATTCGGTTTTGTGGACCTGCCGGACGCTTACGCCACCGGCTCCTCCATCATGCCCCAGAAAAAGAACCCGGACGTGCCGGAACTCATCCGGGGCAAGTGCGGCCGGGTCTGCGGCCACCTCCTGGGGCTGCTCATGACCGTGAAGGGCCTGCCCCTGGCCTATAACCGGGATTTGCAGGAGGACAAGGAGCCTCTCTTCGACACCCTGGATACGGTGAAGGCCGCGGTGCGGCTTATGACCGGTTTGCTAGGCAACCTTAAGATTCGGCCCGAGCGGATGGCCGCGGCCCTTTACGGCGGCTTTCTCACGGCCACGGACATGGCGGATTATCTGGTGACCAAAGGCGTGCCCTTCCGCACCGCCCATGAGCAAGTGGGACAGGCCGTGGCTTATGCGGAAACCCGGAAAAAGGAACTCTGGGAGTTGACCCTGGAAGAGATGCGCCGTTTCGCCCCCCAGGCGGACGCGGACCTGTTCGACTGGCTCCAGATCGAAAACTCCGTGGCCCGGCGCACCTCTCCCGGCGGCACCGCGCCGGCCCGGGTGGCCGAGGCCCTGGCCCGGGTGGAGGAGGAATTGGGGATATGAGTAGGTGATTTCAAAATTATGATTTCGTATTTGCCATCCCCCCCTCACCCCGACCCTCTCCCCCCCTGGGGGGAGAGGGAGATAAAAGGTTGCCTAAGTACGCGACCGAATTTATGAATCGCGGTAATGAGGATAAAGGCTTTTTTGAGGGAAAATCTGGGGCTGGCACAGGCGGGACGCCTGGGCCACCGGAACCGAGATTTCATGAATAGACTGCCGAAAACCGAAAACCGAAAACCGAAAACCGGGACTCAATTTTTTCTCCTCTTCGCCCTCCTCCTTTTGATCGGGGGTTGCGGCAAAAAATTGGCCCCCATCCCTCCGGATGCCGTATTGCCCGCGGCGGTCCGGGAATTTCGCCTGGCCCAGGAAGGGGACGCCCTGGTATTGACCTGGCTGCTCCCCCGGGAAAACCTCCTGGGGCAGCCTTTGACCCAGATTCAGGGCTGCCGGGTGCTGCGCGCGGAAACCAAGGGGGTGGAGCCGGCTTTGCCTTATCCCGAGGAATTTGTGCGCCTCGCGGATATCGACCTGGCCTATCCCCGCCTGGCCGAAGTGCGGGGCGAGGCGGTGATCTGCCAGGACCGGAACCTGGTCCCGGGAAAACGTTATTATTACCGGGTTGCCGCCTATGACCAGGAGATGTATGCGGGGGCCTGGTCCCGGACCCTGAGTCACGCCTGGGGGCTGCTCCCCCGGGCGCCCCAGGGCCTGCGGGCCGTTCCCGGGGACCGCATCGTGCGCCTCTCCTGGCAGCCGGTCACCCAAGAGCAAGACGGCCGTCCGCTCCGGGACCTGGCCGGCTATAATCTCTACCGGCGGGCGGGAGATAAGCCCTGGATCCGCCTGACCCCGCAGCCTGTCAGCGGCCCCGCGTTTCAGGATTTGGCCGTTCTCAACGACGTGGCATATAGTTATCGGGTGCGGACCGTGCGCCGGGTGGGGCCGGATTTCCTGGAGAGCGTCGATTCTTCCGGGCAGACGGCCATGCCGGAGAAGCGCACGCCCCCGCCCCCCATTCTCAACCTGGTGGCCGTGGCCGGGGAGAAGGGCGTGGAGCTCAGGTGGGACCCCAGCCCGGCGCCGGACTTGGGGGGTTACCGGCTCTACCGGCGTCAGGAAGGGGAGGTCAAATTCCTGCTCCTGACCCCCGCGCTCCTGACCCGGCCCGCGCATCTGGATACCCAGGCGCGGCGGGGCCGGATTTATTATTACTATGTCACCGCGGTGGACAATTCCCGGCGGGCCAACGAGAGCATCCCTTCGGAGGAGGCGGGGATTAGCTACTAGTAGGGGCGAACCTTGTGTTCGCCCAGCAGCATTCGGGGCGAACACAAGGTTCGCCCCTACGGAATTAATGTGTTTAACGAAGAGTTGGGATTAATGCCTGGCAAGGATTGATTGAATGCACCATTTCCACTACCAGAACGGTGAATTGTACTGTGAACAAGTGCCGGTAAAAACCATCGCCGCCAAGGTGGGCACCCCCTTTTATCTTTACAGCGCCGCCACCCTGAGCCACCATTACCGGGTCTTTGACGGCGCATTTGCGGGTTTTCCCCATATCGTCTGCTTCGCGGTCAAGGCCAACGGCAACCTGGCCATCTTGCGGCTCCTGGCCCGCCAGGGGTCCGGCGCGGACATCGTCTCCGGGGGCGAGCTGCACCGGGCGCTTGCGGCCGGGGTGGACCCGGGAAAGATCGTCTACTCCGGGGTGGGCAAGCGTCCCCGGGAGATCCGGGCCGCGCTCCGGGCCGGGATTCTGCTCTTCAACATGGAGTCTTCCCAGGAACTGGAAGCCATCAACCGCCTCGCCGGCCGCCTGGGGAAAAAGGCGCCGGTGGCCCTGCGCATCAACCCGGACATCGACCCCCGGACCCATCCCTACATCTCCACGGGCCTGAAGAAGAACAAGTTCGGCATCGACATCGAGCAGGCCCTGGAGGATTACCGCCGGGCCCGGGAACTCCCTCACCTGGAGGTGCTGGGGGTGGCCTGCCACATCGGCTCCCAGATCACCGAAGTCTCCCCCTTCGTGGAGGCCCTGGAGCGCCTCAAGGAGCTGATCGCCCGGCTCCAGGACTTAGGGATCGCCATCCGCTACCTGGACCTGGGCGGCGGCCTGGGCATCCGCTACGACCAGGAGGAGCCCCCCCACCCTCACGAATACGGGGGGAAAATCGTGGAAAGGCTCCGGGGCCTGAACGTCACCCTGATCCTGGAGCCGGGGCGGGTGCTGGTGGGCAACGCCGGCATCCTGGTCACCAAGGTGCTCTACACCAAGGAGAGCGGCGTCAAGCACTTCATCATCGTCGACGCAGGCATGAACGACCTGGCCCGCCCCAGCCTCTACGGCTCCTACCACGGCGTCTGGGCGGTGGCCAAGAAGGCCCGTCTCCGGGTGAAGGCCTCCCTAGTGGGGCCCATCTGCGAATCCGGGGATTTTCTGGCCAAGGACCGGCAGATGCCCGCTTTTGCCCCCGGGGAGTTGGTAGCGGTGATGAGCGCCGGGGCCTACGGCTTTTCCATGAGTTCCAATTACAACGCCCGGCCCCGGGTAGCGGAAATTTTGGTGCAAGATCAAGAGTTTTATGTTATCAGAAAACGGGAAACCTACCGCCAGCTTATCCGGGGGGAGAGTATCCCTGAAATCCTGAAGTAGGTAACTTGGAAACCAAGCGCATCCCCTTTTACAAAATGCACGGCGGCGGCAATGATTTTGTCCTGGTGGACCACCGCCGCGCCTTGATCCCGGAAGGCGAGCAACCCCGCTTCGCCCGCCGGGTCTGCGCCCGGCAGGTGGGGGTGGGGGCCGACGGCCTGATCCTCATTGAGCCGGGGGCCCAGGCCGATTTCCGCTGGCGCTTTTACAACGCCGACGGCTCCGAGGCGGAGATGTGCGGCAACGGCGGCCGCTGCGCCGCCCGCCTGGCGGTGATGCTGGGGATCGCCCACCCGAAATTGAGCTTTGAAACCCTGGCCGGGATTATGCACGCCCAGGTCCAGGACCGGGAGGTGCGCCTGGCCCTGACGGGTATCGAGGATTTCCGTCTCTACCAGGAGATCCCCATCAACGGCAAGAACCTCACCGGCCACTTCCTCAAGGTGGGGGTGCCCCACGTGGTGGTGCCGGTTCCGGACCTGGAGCAGGTGCCGGTGACTTTTTGGGGGAAGATCGTGCGCTTCCATCCCATGTTCCAACCCGCGGGCACCAACGTTAATTTCATCAATATCCAGGGCTCCCAGGCCCTGGAGGTGCGCACCTATGAACGGGGGGTGGAGGACGAGACCCTGGCCTGCGGCACCGGCGCGGTGGCCGCGGCCCTCATCGCCGCCCGCCTGGGACACGCGGTGTCCCCGGTCGCGGTCAACACCCGGGGAGGAGAAATCCTCACCGTGCATTTTCAACTCCAGGGAGAGACCTTTAAGGACGTCTTTCTGGAGGGCGAGGCCCTGGTGGTGTGCCAGGGCGAACTCTGGGTTGATGAACTCAAGTAAGGAGGAGTAACTTTATGTTAAAAGGAGCATTCACCGCCATCGTTACTCCCTTCAAGAACGGTCAGCTCGACGAAGAGGCCTACCGGGCCCTGATCGAGCGCCAGATCGAGGGAGGCATCCACGGCATCGTGCCCTGCGGCACCACCGGCGAGTCCCCCACCCTGTCCCATGCGGAGCACAAACGGGTGGTGGAGATCTGTCTCGACCAGGTGAAAAAACGGGTACCGGTGATCGCGGGCGCGGGCTCCAACAGCACCGCCGAGTCCGTGGAGCTGACCAAGCACGCGGAGGCCGCGGGCGCCAATTATGCCCTGCTGATCACTCCTTACTACAACAAACCGACCCAGGAAGGACTCTTTCAGCATTATAAGACCATAGCCGGGGCCACCAAGATCCCCATGGTGGTCTATAACGTCCCGGGCCGCACCAGCGTCAACCTGCTGCCGGAAACCATGGCCCGGCTGGCCGGGATTCCCAACATCGTCGGCCTCAAGGACGCCACCGGGGACCTGAAGCAGGGGGCCAAGACCCTGGAGTTGTGCGGCGACAAGATCGCGGTGCTCTCCGGTGACGACTTCACCACCTTCCCGCTGCTCTGCGTGGGCGGCAAAGGCGTGATCTCGGTGGTCTCCAACGTGGTGCCCGGGGACATGGCGGGCATGTGCGACGCCTACTTCAAGGGCGATCTGGAGGGGGCCAAGAAACTGCATTACAAGATGTGGCCCCTGACCGAGGCCATGTTCTTTGAAACCAACCCCGTGCCGGTGAAGACGGCCATGAAGATGCTGGGGATGATCACCGGTGAAGTGCGGCAGCCCCTGTGCCCCATGTCCGAAGCCAACGACCATAAGCTGCGCGGGGTGATGCAGAAGTACGGGTTGATTAAATAGGGACCAGGGGCCGGGGGTCAGGGATCAGAGGGCTTAAACCGGCCCCTGGCCCCTGGTCCCTGACCCCTGTTTTAAGGGAGGCATTATGGTACGGGCCATCGTTTCCGGGGCTGCCGGGCGCATGGGCGGCCGCATCATTCACATGCTGGAAGGGGTGGAAGGCATCGCCCTGGCCGGGGCGGTGGAGCGCCCGGATCACCCCGCGGTGGGTAAAGAAGTGGGAGAGGTGGTGGGGCTTCCCGCCAAGGGCGTCAAAATTTCCGGCTCCCTGGCCGAGGTCCTGCCTCTGGGGGATGTGCTCATCGAGTTCACCCATCCGGAGCCGTCCTTGGGTCATTTAAGGATGGTGGCGGACGCGGGGAAGGCTATGGTGATGGGCACCACTGGCTGCTCCCCGGAGCAACTCTCCGAAGTCCGGGCCCTGGCCCCCCGCACCCGGCTGGTCTTCGCGCCCAACATGAGCGTGGGCGTAAATCTGATGTTCAAAGTGGTGGGGGACATCGCCCGGGTCTTGAGTTCCGGCTACGATGTGGAGATCGTGGAGGCCCACCACCGCCTGAAAAAGGACGCGCCCAGCGGCACGGCCCTCAAATTGGCCCAGGTCATCGCCCAGGCCCTGAACCGGGACCTGGACCGGGTGGGGGTCTATGCCCGTAAAGGCATTATCGGCGAGCGCACCCCGGAGGAAATCGGCATCCAGACGGTCAGAGCCGGAGACATCGTCGGCGAGCACACCGTGCTCTTCGGAAGCATGGGGGAGCGTTTGGAGATCATCCACCGGGCCCACAGCCGGGACAATTTCGCCCGGGGCGCGGTCCGGGCCGCGCTGTGGATCGTGGGGCAGACGCCGGGGCTTTATGACATGCAGGACGTTTTGGGGTTAAAGTAAGACAGCCATCAGCTATCAGCGGTCAGCCTTCAGCCAAGAATTGAAATTGTCATTCTGAGGGAGCCGCAGGCGCCCGAAGAATCTCTAACTTCGAGGAAAGATTGAGATTCTTCACTCCGCTGCGCTCCGTTCAGAATGACAAAATGTAGGGTGGGCACCGCCCACCAATTCCTTAGAGAGCTTAGGTAAAAAGGATGTTTTTAAGTCCCCCTTTCCTAAAGGGGGATTTAGGGGGGTTATCTAGGGGCATGATAATCCCCTCTGCCTCCTTTAGAAAAGGGGGGTAATAATTCCTGGATTAAAAGGCAGTATTATTTCCCTAAGTTTGTTGAGATAAGATGCGGCTAGTGCGTTTTGAGCAGAAGGGCCGGACGGCCTGCGGCCTCCTGGAAGGCGAAAAGATATCCGTCCTCCGGGCCACTCCCTATGACGGCTTAGTCAATACCACCGGGGAGGTCCTGTCTCTCCCGGAAGTCACCTTGCTGGCCCCCTGTGAGCCCAGCAAAATCATCGCCCTGGGCTTGAATTACCGGGACCATGCCGCGGAGTTCGGGAACCCGGTGCCGGATGAGCCCCTGATTTTTATGAAGCCCGGCACCGCGGTGATCGGCCCGGATGCGGCCATTGTCTATCCCGCCATGTCCCGGCGGGTGGACTACGAGGCGGAGTTGGCGGTGGTTATGGGCCAGACGGCCCGGCACGTGCCGGAAGAAAAGGCCCTGGAATACGTCTTGGGCTATACCTGTTTCAACGACGTCACCGCCCGGGACTTGCAGAAAAAGGACGGCCAGTTTACCCGGGCCAAGGGCTTCGACACCTTTGCGGCCCTGGGCCCCTGGATCGAAACGGATATCGGGGACCCTGATAACCTGGAGGTGGAAGCGGTCCTGAATGGGGAGAGGAAACAGCACTCCAACACCAATAATATGGTTTTTGGCGTGAAGACCCTGATCTCCTTCATCTCCCGGATTATGACCCTGCTGCCCGGGGACGTCATCGCCACCGGCACCCCCGCGGGCATCGGCCCCATGCGGATAGGCGACGTGGTGGAGATCAAGGTGGAAAAGATCGGTACTTTGCGCAATCAAGTAACCGCGGAAAGGGTGAAGGCATGACGCAGTTTTTCGAGCCGGCGGACCGTCTGAAGCAGATTCCCCCCTACCTTTTCAAGGCGATTGACGCCAAGAAGGCCGAGGTCAAGGCCAAAGGCGTGGATATCATCGACCTGGGTGTAGGGGACCCTGACCTGCCCACGCCTGCCTTCATCGTGGAGAAGATGCGGGAGGCGGTGGCCGATCCCGGGACCCACCGCTACCCGGCCTATTCCGGCATGAAGGGTTTCCGGGAGGCCGTGGCCCGCTGGTATAAAAAGCGCTTCAGGGTGAAGCTGGACCCGGAGACCGAAGTCCTCACCCTCATCGGCTCCAAAGAAGGCATCGCCCACCTGCCCCTGGGCATCAACAATCCCGAGGACATCAATCTCATGACCAGCCCGGGATATCCCGTCTACCAGATGGGCAGCCTCTTTGCCGGGGCCTACAGCCATTTTGTGCCGCTGCTTCGGGAAAACGCCTTTCTCCCGGATTTCCACGACATCGATCCCCTGACGGCCCGGGATGCCAAGGCCTTCTTTTTTAACTACCCCAACAACCCCACCGCGGCTGTGGCAGATAAGGATTTCTTCACCCGGATGGTGGATTTTTGCCGGGAATATCAGATTATTGCCGTTCATGACGCGGCTTATACCGAGTTGGCCTTTGACGGGTTTACGCCTCCCAGTTTCCTGGAAGTTCCCGGGGCCCGGGAAGTGGGCATCGAGTTCCATTCGCTGTCCAAGACCTATAACATGACCGGCTGGCGGCTGGGCATGGCCGTGGGCAATAAAGACGTGTTGGCCGCGTTGGGGAAAATCAAGAGCAACATCGATTCCGGGGCCTTCGACGCCATCCAGTTGGCAGGCATCGCCGCCCTGGATTCGGACCAGAGCTGTGTCCGGGAAAACTGCGCCATCCTCCAGGAACGCCGGGATCTGCTGGTGGGAGGGCTGCGGCAGTTGGGCTACGACGTGGAGTTTCCCAAGGCCACCTTCTATGTCTGGCTGGCGGTGCCGCCGGGGATGGACTCCATGGGCTTCACCACCCACCTCCTGGAGCAGGCGGGCATCGTCACCATCCCCGGCATGGGTCTGGGGGCTCCCGGCGAAGGCTATGTGCGCCTGGCCCTCACCGTGCCGAAGGAGAGGATGGCGGAGGCCCTGGAGCGCCTGCGACGGCTGGGATGACCCCGCAAGGCTGAAAGACATTGAAGAAAATTAATTCTATTATTAGATCATTAATCGTAAATTTTCTCAGAAGACACCTTGCCATTTGTAAAGATGCCTTAATAGTGGAAGGATACCCAGCCGTTATAGAATACAAGGTGGCCTCTAAGCAAAGATACGGATATGGAAAGCCTCCTCACCCTTTTTTATACGAGATAATAAATAAGAATAGAGATATTTATAAAAATAACTTAGAAACCTTTTTGCAATATAAGGAATATTTTTATAAAATTCCCCTACTGGATTCAGAATCATCCCTTACACCTTTTTGGCTGAATGAATGGTTGCCGTCATTGGACGCCATGTCTTTATATGCATTCCTTTGTCGTTATGAGCCCAAGACCTATCTGGAAGTGGGGTCGGGGAATTCCACGAAATTTGCTAGAACTGCAATAAATAATCATCGGCTAAAGACCAAAATTATTTCCCTGGACCCGCACCCCCGGGCGGAAATAGATCAGATCTGCGATGATATTATTAGACAAGGCCTGGAAGAGGTGGATTTGCAGATTTTCGAGGAATTGGAGGAGAATGACGTCCTTTTTATCGACAATTCCCATCGCTGCTTTATGAACTCTGACGTCACCGTGGCTTTTTTGGATGTTTTACCCCGGCTCAAATCCAATGTTTTAGTGCATTTTCACGATATCTTCCTGCCTTATGATTATCTGCCGGGATGGGAGGATAGATATTTTTCCGAACAATATCTGCTCGCGGCCTATCTCTTGGCCAATACCGACAGGTTCAAGATTCTTCAGCCGAACTTTTTTATTGCCAATGATCCGGAGCTAATGCAGATTCTCAATCCTATTCTGAATCCGGAAATGCAGGCGCCGGGAAATCCCGGGGCCTCATTCTGGATTAAAACCAATTGATCTTTTTCGGATTTGCAGATTAAGCCATGCCCCTGGGACCTGCGGCGATCACGGAGTTGAAACCGGTCCTTGCCTATGTGGGCCTGGGGGCCAACCTGGGCGACCCCCGGGGGCAATTGCAGGAGGCCCTGGCAAAATTGGCGGCCGCGGAGGAGGTGGAGGTCTTAAAGGTCTCCGCCTTTTACTTGAACCCGCCCCTGGGGCCTCCGGACCAGCCCTGGTATGTCAATGCCGTGGCCCAGTTGCGCACCCGGCTGGAGCCGGAAGAGTTGCTGCGGCTATTGCAGCGGGTAGAGCAGGACCTGGGCCGGGTCCGGGGGGAGCGCTGGGGCCCCCGGGTCATCGACCTGGATCTGTTATTGTATGACGGCTTGATCATGTCCGGGCCGGAGTTGGTGCTGCCCCACCCGGAGATGCACCGCCGGGCCTTTGTCTTAGTGCCCCTGGCGGAGATTGCCCCCCAGGCCTGGCATCCGCTGCTGGAAAAGACGGCAGGGGAACTTTTGGCGGAGTTGGATGCCAAAGAGCGGGAGGCCGTGCAACCCGCCCGGGGATAAAAGAGAGGGACTTTGGCCTGGCGTATAATTTTGGCGCTGTTGGCGGGTTATCTGGCCTACAGCCTGTTCAAGAAAATCCGGAAATTCTTCCATCCGGGGGTCCCCGGGTCCCCGGAGACGCGGTTAAATGAGCCGGAGGTGCTGGTGCAGGACCCCAGTTGCGGCACTTTTATCCCCCGGAAGGAAGCCTTGAAGATGAGCCGGGACGGCCAGGATTATTTTTTCTGCTCCGAAGGCTGCCTGCAACGCTTCCGGCGTAGTGGGCCAAGATGAACTATGATATATAAGAGGCCATTATGAAATTCTTCATTGACACTGCCGATCTAAAGGAGATTCGCGAGGCTCATGGATTGGGCCTGGTGGATGGGGTGACCACTAATCCCAGCCTGTGCGCCAAGGTGGGGATCAAGACCGACCAGCAGTTTGAAGAGCTGATCCGGCAAATCTGTGAATCGGTGGACGGGCCGGTGAGCGCCGAGGTGACGGCCACCGATGAGGCGGGCATGGTGGCCCAGGGCCGGCATCTGGCCAAGATCCACCAACAGGTGGCGGTGAAAATCCCCATGACTCCGGACGGCCTGAAGGCCACCCGCATCCTGGCGGAGGAGGGGATCAAGGTGAACGTCACCCTGATCTTCCAGCCCCTTCAGGCCATGCTGGCGGCCAAGGCGGGCGCGGCCTTTGTCAGCCCCTTCATCGGCCGCCTGGACGACATCTCCCAACGGGGCATGGAGATCGTGGAGCAAACCCTCACCATCTTTGAGAATTACGGGTTTGACACGGAAATCATTGTCGCCAGCATTCGTAACCCGGTCCACGTCCTGGAGTCGGCCCTGGCGGGCGCGGACATCGCCACCGTGCCCTTCGGAGTGATTATGCAACTCATCAAGCATCCCCTGACGGACGCGGGGTTGAAAAAGTTTTTGGAGGATTGGGAGCGCGTGCGCGGCTGATATGGAATCAAGTCCCACCAATTTCCGGAATTTGCCCAACCTGCTCACCGGGGCGCGTATTGTCGCCATTCCGGTGGTAATGGTCCTTTTATGCTTTCCCGGGCCCCTGGCCAGCTTTTTGGGAGCCTTATTCTTCATGGCTGCGGGGGCCACCGATTTTCTGGACGGGTTTATTGCCCGGCGTCAACAATTGGTGAGCCGCTTCGGGAAATTCATGGACCCCCTGGCCGATAAGCTGCTGGTGTCCGCGGCCCTGATCATGCTCATTCCCCTGGGCCGGGTGCCGGCCTGGATAGCCTTCGTCATCATCGGCCGGGAACTGGCGGTCACCGGCCTCCGGGCCCTGGCCGCGGCGGAGGGCATTATCCTGGCCCCGGACCGCTGGGGCAAGACCAAGACCTTGCTGCAGATGGCCGCGCTCACCGCCTTGATTTTGCATTACCCTTACCAAGCCCTGGATTTTCAGCGGTTGGGCACGGGCCTGCTGTGGCTGGCCCTGATCGTCACCCTGACCTCCGGGGTCGGTTATTTCCTGACCTTCTTCCGGCAATATCCGGAAGCGCAACAATCTTGACCGGCGGAATTTCTTAAGTTAAAGTAAAGGGACATTTTTTCCGGAGGAGAATAATTTGGCCAGACATATATCCGCCCTGAAACGGGCCAGACAGAATAAGAAGCGGCGTCTGCGGAACCAGAGCCGCAAGACCCGGGTGAAAGGCGTGGTGCGGGAAGTGCGCCAGGCTTTGGCCCAGAAAGACGCGGCCGGCGCCGAGAGCGCGCTGGTCAAGGCCGTGCCGGTCATCGCCCAGGTCGCGGGCAAAGGCACCCTGCATTGGCGCGCCGCGGCCCGGAAAATCTCCCGCCTCACCCGCCAGGTCAACGCCCTGCAAGGCGCCTAAAGAATTCACCACAGAGGCACAGAGGACACAGAGTTACACAGAGAAAAGCAGTTTTTTTTAATTGTTGGCGCTGGAAGCGCCAACAATTAAATGATCTTCTTTCTCTGTGGCCCTCTGTGCTTTCTGTGTCTCTGTGGTGAATCTTTTATCTTTCCTATCCCGATCCCATCTGCAGCAGGCACCATTCCAGCCACAGCCTGGGATTGCCGGCGCTGGTTTTCAGTTGCCGGTCGGTTTGATGCAGGCGCCAGAGGTGGGTCTGGAGGGTGGGGACGGTAAAGAGCGCGGCCTGTTGGGACAGTTTCTTCACATTCCAGGAGGGTAATTCCAAGGCCCGGGCCAGGGCCTCGGGGGGAGTGCCGGCGGGGCTGTCTTTCAGGCGCAGGAGGAGACGGAGTTGCCGGGCCAGCATCCCCAGGATGCGGGCCGGCGGCTCCCCCAGGTCCAGGAGGTGGGCCAGGGCGGAAAGCCGTTTTTGCGCCCCCTTGTCCCCCAAGGCGTCCACCAGGGCGAAGATGTTGTAAGTGCGGCTATGGCTGGCCAGTTGGGTTACCAGGTTGGGAGTGATGGTCTTTTCCCGTCCCGCAAAAAGGGCCAGTTTCTCCAGTTCCTGGGCCAATTCCGAGAGGTTGTCCCCCACCATCTCCGTCAGGCGCCGGGCCGCGGCCAGGCTGAGAGTCTTCCCCAGGGCCTGGGCCTCCCGGGCCAGCCACTGTTGCAGTTCCCCTTCCTTCAAGTGAAAGAAACCGAGGGTGGCGTCGTCTTCTTGCAGGCGTTTCCAGACTGCGCTTTTCCCCAGATCCCGGGCCTTCAGTCCCGGGGCCAGCAGCACCAACCAGGCCCGGGGCGCCGGATGCTCGAGATATTGCAGAATCGCCTTCAAGACATTGGCCGGGTAAGCCTCCACCCGGCGCAGCACCAGGAGTTGCCCGGCCCCCCACAGAGGCGTCATCCGCGCCTGGGCCAGAAAGTCCGGCAGCGCCACTTCCTGGGCCTCCAGGACCACCTTGACCGGGGCCTCGCCCTCCGGGCCGGCCAGGGCCCTTTCCAGACGTTCCAAGGCCCGGAGCATGAGGAACTCTTCATCCCCATAAAAAAGGTAGAGGGGCTTGAGGGCCTGGCGCTTAAGATGGCGTTCGAGGATGGGATGGGACATGGGGAAGATGAAGGGTGGGCACGGCCCACCAAAATTTGAGAGCGTTAATCATTGGCGGGCAATGCCCGCCCTACACCGGGCAGGTGGCCGCTAAATCACCAGCAAGACCTTGTCCAGGACCTTCTGGGCCAGGGTGGCCGCGGCCTGTCTGATGCCCTGATTCTTCAGGGTCTCGCCGATTTGATAGTTGGGGTCCGCCACATAATCTTGCTGGATGACCGTGGTATCCTTCCACAGGGATTTGCCGGTGTTGCGCCTTTTCAAGTTCAGGTCCACTTTGATGGTCACCCGCCGCACCGTGGAGTTCTGGATATCATTATAGGCCACGGAGCTGTTTTCCACTGAGGCCACTTTGCCTTCCAACACCAGTTCCGCGTTTTGGGGTTGGGTGATGACCTTTACCGCTTTGGTCTGGGAAAAGGCCTGGATCAGGGCATTGGCCAGAATGGATTCCATGCCCACCTCGGTGGAGCGGTTGGCGAACAGGGGAATGGCCAGAGAAGGGGCCGCTTCCGGGGAGCGTGGCTCCATCATGCCCAGGGGGCGATAGCCGCATCCCGCCAGGGCCGCGAGCAGGACGATGGCGAAAAACCGGCTGCGAGTCACGGCGTTTCCTCAAATAACAATGTTCACCAGCTTTCCCCGGGCCACCACCACCCTTTTGGGGGGCCGGCCCTGGAGCCATTTTTGGATCACCGGATCGTTGAGGGCCGCGTCCTGGACCTGCTGGTCCGTTTGGCTGGCCGGAACCGAGATGCGGCTCCTCACCTTGCCGTTGACCTGAATGACCACCGTCCGGGCCGCCTCCACCAACGCTTCGGCCTGGGCCTGGGGCCAGGCGGCCAGTTGCAACGAGGTATTATAACCCAAGTTCTCCCATAATTCTTCCGTAATGTGAGGGACCATGGGGTAAAGCAGCTTCAGGACCGCCTCCAGGGCCTCCCGGAAGACGGGCAGGGCCTTGTCCTCCGGGGCATGGTCCTCCACTGCCTGATAAAAGGCGTTGATCAGTTCCATGACCGCAGCGATGGCGGTGTTAAAGTGAAAGCGGTCCTCAATATCCCCGGTTACCTTCTGGATGGTCTGGTGCACCTTCTGGCGGAACTCCCCCAGGCCGGGGGAGAGGTCGCGGCCGGAGCCCTGATACGGCTGCGCCTCTTTGAGGCCCGGCAGCAGATTGTGCGCCAGGGTCCAGAGCCGGTGCAGGAAGCGATGCCCCCCCAGGACGCCCTGGTCGCTCCACTCCAGGTCCCGTTCCGGGGGCGCGGCAAAGAGGAGGAAGAGCCGGGTGGTGTCCGTGCCGTATGCGTCGATCATGTACTCCGGGTCCACCACGTTGCCCTTGGATTTGGCCATCTTGGCCCCGTCCTTGAGGACCATGCCCTGGGTGAGGAGCCGGGTGAAAGGCTCATCCAGCCGGGCCAGGCCCAGGTCCCGGAGGACCTTGGTGAAAAACCGGGCATACAACAGGTGCAGCACCGCGTGCTCGATGCCGCCGATGTATTGGTCCACGGGCAGCCAGTAATCCACCCGTTTGCGGTCGAGCACCCCTTCCCGGTAGTCGGCGCAGGCGTAGCGCAGGAAATACCAGGAGGACTCCACGAAGGTGTCCATGGTGTCCACTTCCCGTTTTCCCGGGCCGCCGCAGGCCGGGCAGGGGACGTTGGTGAAGGAAGTCAACTGGGCCAATGGGGAGCCCCCTTCGCCGGTGAGGGACACGTCCAGGGGGAGTTTGACCGGCAAGTCCTTCTCCGGCACCGGCACCAGGCCGCATTTTTCGCAGTAAATAATAGGGATGGGCGCACCCCAGTAGCGCTGCCGGGAAATGAGCCAGTCCCGGAGGCGGAAGTGCACGGCTTGACGGCCTTGGCCGGTTTCTTCCAGGAACCTGGCAATGGCCTCCCGGGCCGGGGCGCTGGCCTGGCCGCTAAAATCCCCGGAATTTACCAGCGTCCCCTCTTCTTCATACGCAGCCTGCATTAATGCATCAACTAGTTTTTCATCAGGCGGCTGAATCACCACTTTGATGGGTAGACTGTATTTTTTGGCGAATTCAAAGTCCCGCTGGTCGTGGGCCGGCACCGCCATCACCGCGCCGGTGCCGTACTCCATGAGCACGAAATTGGCCACATAGATGGGCATTCCCCAGCCGGTCACCGGATTCAGGCAATAACGGCCGGTGAACACCCCTTCCTTGGTGAGTTCCTCCAGGACGCCCCGGCTCCGGTCCTGGGCCCGCCAGTGGTCAACGAAATCGCGGACCGCGGCTTCCTGGGGGGTGCCCTGGGCCAGGGACAGGGCCAGGGGGTGCTCCGGGGCCAGGCTCATGAAGGTGGCCCCCCAGAGGGTGTCCTGGCGGGTGGTGAACACGGTAAGAGGCTCGCCCCCGTCTTTCAAGGGGAAGAAGATTTCCGCGCCCAGGGATTTGCCGATCCAGTTCCGCTGCATGGTCAGGACCCGCTCCGGCCAGTGCGTAAGAACGTCCAGGTCGGCCAGCAGTTCGTCGGCGTAGGCAGTGATCTTAAAAAACCACTGTTCCAGTTCCTTCAGGGAGACCGGGGAGTCGCAGCGCCAGCAGCAGCCGCCTTCCACCTGTTCGTTGGCCAGAACGGTCTCACATTTGGGGCACCAGTTGACCGGGGCCTTCTTTTTATAGGCCAGACCCCGGCGGAACATGGCGATGAAGATCAACTGCTCCCAGCGGTAGTATTCCGGGTCGCAGGTGGCCAGTTCCCGGGGCCAGTCGTAGCTGTAGCCCAGGGCCTGCAACTGCTTGCGCATATATTCGATATTGTCGTAGGTCCAAATGGCGGGATGCAGGCCCCGGGCCAGGGCCGCGTTTTCCGCGGGCAGCCCGAACGCGTCCCAGCCCATGGGGTGCAGCACGTTGAAGCCCTGCATCCGCTTATACCGGGCCACCACGTCGCCGATGGTGTAGTTGCGCACGTGGCCCATGTGGATGCGGCCCGAGGGATAGGGAAACATCTCCAGGACATAGTATTTGGGCCGGGCGGGGTCCTCCCCGGCCTCATAGAGCCGCCGCTGGGCCCAGATTTTCTGCCATTTCTCTTCCAGGCGGCGGGGTTCGTAACGCCATGACATGCGGGACTCCGATGCTAAGTAATCATTATTTTAACAATAAAATCTATCACAGAATTTTCCCGGGATGCCAATGAATAATCGCAAAAAATAGGGAGATTCCAAAGGCTATTTCCTGGTAATTCTGCTTCGAAAAAGCCAATAAACCAGCAGTGAGTCGGTGGGGCGGCCGTTCCTGGCCGCTTTTGAGGTTGGTGGGCGGGGACGCCCGCCCCACTGCACGGAGGCCCGCCCCACCAGCCTTTTCACCTTGAATTTTCCTGACTTTCTGATAACTTTCCTTTATTGTGCCCAGGGTAAGCGTCATCATTCCCACCTATAACCGGGCCGCGCTGGTTAAAGAGGCGGTGGCCGCGGTGCTGGCCCAGACCTACCGGGATTTGGAACTCCTGGTGGTGGACGACGGCTCCACGGACGGCACTTCAGAAACCATGGCCGCGTACGGCGAGGCAATCCGGGTGTTGCGCAGCCCCCGCCGCCGGGGCGTGAGCGCCGCCCGCAATTTAGGAATAGCCGCGGCCCGGGGGGAATGGCTGGCCTTCCTGGACTCCGACGACCTCTGGTTGCCGGAGAAGCTGGCCCGGCAAATGGCCTTTATGGCGGCCCACCCCTGGTTGTTAATCAGCCAGACCGAGGAGACCTGGGTGCGCCGGGGGGTCAGAGTGAACCCGCCCCGCACCCATAAGAAAGAAGGGGGGCACATCTTTCTCCGCTCCCTGGAGCGTTGCCTGGTGAGCCCGTCCGCGGTGGTTTTGCACCGGCGATTGCTGGACGCCCACGGTGGCTTTGACGAAGAACTGCCGGCAGCCGAGGACTACGACCTCTGGCTGCGCCTGGCTTGGCGCTACGAGGTGGGACTCATACCCGAGCCCCTGGTCATCAAGCGGGGCGGCCATGCAGACCAGCTCTCCCGGCAGTGGGGCCTGGACCGCTGGCGCCTCCAGGCCTTGCGCAAAATTTTGGGGGAGCCGGAATTGCCCCTCCCCTTCCAGGACGCGGCCCGCCGCACCCTGATCCGGAAATGCGCCATCTACGCCCAGGGCTGCGAGAAGCGGGGGAAAATTGCGGAATCCCGGCATTATCGTGGCCTGGGCGCCAGCGTGGCTGAAGAATCTGCCGAGGGCACAGGCGGGAAAGCCTGCGGTGCGCCCGTAAGGCATGATAAACTCAAGAGAGTTCAGGGGCTTAACCTTGAACTTTGAATCTTGAACTTTCTAACCAGTTCTCCATGGGCCGTATGGCCCACCCGCAAAGCATGAAAAGGGGAACGTAGGGGCGGGCGTCCCCGCCCGCCCGGGTAACCGCACAGGCTGGAAAGCCTGTGCCACCGCCAGGGACTTTTCAGGATAGTTCCTCATGAGCCACTGGCACACCCGTAAGTCATGAAAAGCGGAGTTATGGTGGGCATTGCCCACCCTACAGAAGACTTTTCGGAACAGCTTTAAGGAATTGGTGGGCGGTGCCCACCCTACATCAATTGGAGGAGGACCCATGGACCTGTACGAAGCCATCCACCGCCGCCGCAGCCACCGGATGTATAAGCCCGACCTCCCCTCCCGGGAAGTCCTGGAGCGGGTCATCGACGCCGGGCTCTGGGCCCCCTCGGGCACCAACGCCCAGGCCTGGGAGATCACGGTCCTGGCCGGCAAGGTAAAAGATGAGTTCGTGGCTCTGGCCAGCGGTTGCCTGCCCCATATGGAACCCGTCCTGGAAAAGGCCGGGGTTCCGGAAAAAGGCCGGCAAATGGTCCGGGGTTTTTTCAAGAACCTGGGGGGCGCGCCGGTGGTCATCGCGGTGACTATCTACCAGGCCCCGGATCCGGAAATGCAGATGGCTAATATTCAAAGCGGCGCGGCGCTGATGCAGAACCTCCTCCTCGCGGCCCATGCCGAGGGCCTGGGCACCTGCTGGATGACGGGGGTGCTCTTTGTGGAAAAGCAACTCCTGGCCTACCTGGGCAAACCGGAGCAGCAGCTTCTGGCCATCACCCCCATCGGTTATTCCGCCAAAGAACCGCCGGTGCCGCCCCGCAAAGCCCGGGAAGTGCGCTGGCTGGGGTTTTGAGGAGTGAGCAGGAAGCAGTAAGCAGTGAGCAGTTTCTCATGGAGCAATGGCAAGAGCATGAAAAAGCTGGTGGGGCGGGCAGAGACGACTGACCCACCGAACACCAACCTTGAACTTTTTACCATAACCCCACGAATAAGAGACCAGAAATGGCGAAAGACAGGCAGATACCCCTGGTGGAACAAGTCCGGGCCGCGGGCTGAGCGTCCAAGATACCTCCAGGGGTCCTGGAGGAAGTCTTGCATAGCCTGCCTTTTAAGCCGCATGCCGACCTCCTGGTGGGACTGGAGGCTGCGGACGACGCCGGGGTGTTTCGTTTGACCCCGGAAATCGCCCTCATCCAGACGGTGGATTTTTTTACGCCCATCGTCAACGATCCCTATCAGTTCGGACAGATCGCCGCGGCCAACGCCCTGAGCGACGTTTACGCCATGGGGGGCAAGCCCCTCACGGCCATGAATATCGTCTGTTTTCCCTTGAAAACCACCCCGGTGGAGGTCCTCAAGGAGATCCTCCAGGGGGGCCTGGACAAGGTGCATGAAGCCGGGGCCTTGCTGGTGGGCGGCCACAGCGTGGAAGACCCGGAGCTGAAGTACGGCCTGGCGGTGACCGGCATCGTGCACCCGGAGCGGGTCCTCACCAACGGCGGGGCCAGGCTGGGGGATTGGTTGGTGCTCACCAAGCCCCTGGGCACCGGCATTATCGCCACCGCTTTGAAAGGCCGCCTGGCTTCCCAGGAGGCGGAGGCCGCGGCCATCAAGGTGATGAGCGCGCTCAACCGGGCCGCGGCGGAGGCCCTGGAGGGCCTGGAAGTCCACGCCCTCACCGATATCACCGGTTTCGGGCTCCTGGGCCACGGCCTGGAGATGGCCCAGGCCAGCCAGGTGGAGATCACTATCCATGCCGGCCGGGTGCCGGTTCTTTCCTGGGCCAGAGAATATGCCGGCATGGGGCTGGTGCCTGCAGGGAGCCACGCCAACCGGCGCTTCTGCGAAAAGCACCTGCAGATCGATCCCCAGGTGAACCCGATAGACGCGGACCTGTTGAGCGACGCCCAGACCTCCGGCGGGTTGTTCATCGCTATGGCCCCCCAACACGGCGAAACCCTGATGCGGCGGCTGCAGGAACGGGGCGTGGAGGACGCGGCCGTCATCGGCGAAGTGACCGGGGAGGGGACGGGCCGCATTCTGGTAAGGCCGTAACCTCCAGGCAGGGCCAAGGCTTTCCCCAACCCGAATTCGAAGCCGTCCAGGGGAAGGCTTTTTGCCATTAAAAGAATCCCAGGGTTAGTGACCCCGATGGTACGATCATAATCAAGGAGATTATCGAAGCGTGAGACCTGTGGCAGAACAACTGGCCCTGATCAAACAGGGCTGTCAGGAGATCATCCGGGAAGAGGAATTAAAGACGCGGCTGGAGCGCTCTCTGGCCACCGGTAAGCCTTTGCGGGTGAAGGCCGGGTTCGATCCCACCGCGCCGGACCTGCATTTGGGCCATACCGTGCTAATCCAGAAACTGAAACACTTCCAGGATCTGGGCCACCAGGTGATCTTCTTGATCGGCGATTTCACCGGCCTCATCGGCGACCCTTCCGGCAAGAGCGAGACCCGGCCGCCCCTGACCGAGGAGGAAGTGAAGGCCAACGCCGCCACTTACGAACGCCAGATTTTTAAAATCCTGGACCCGGAAAAGACCAGCATCGATTTCAACAGCCGCTGGATGAAACCCATGGCCGCCCAGGACCTCATCCGCCTGGCGGCCCGCCACACCGTGGCCCGCATGCTGGAGCGGGAGGATTTTCATAAGCGCTATACTTCCCAAACCCCTATCAGCATCCACGAATTTCTCTACCCTTTGATCCAGGGTTATGATTCCGTGGCCCTGAAAGCCGACGTGGAATTGGGGGGCACGGACCAGACCTTCAACCTCCTGGTGGGCCGGGACCTGCAACGGGAATACGGCCAGGAGCCCCAGGTGGTGCTGACCCTGCCCCTGCTGGAAGGGCTGGACGGGGTCCAGAAGATGAGCAAATCCCTGGGGAACTACGTGGGCATCGATGAGCCTGCCAAAGAGATGTTCGGCAAGCTCATGTCCATCTCCGATGACTTGATGCTCCGTTATTATGAGCTTTTAACCGATATATCCCCTAATGAGTTGGCCGTGCTGAAGAGCGACCTGGCCCGAGGCAATAAGCACCCCCGCCAGGTGAAAGAAGATTTGGCCAAAGAAATTGTGACCCGCTATCACAGCCGGGAGGCGGCGGAACATGAAGCCCGGGAGTTTATCAGGGTTTTGCGGGAAAAAGAGGTCCCTGAGGACCTCGAAGAAATAATAATTAACAGAGATACTATTCCCACAATTAGGTTTCGGTCACTTGAACCCGAGAAGGGCATCGATGTCGACTTGCCCTATTTAATGGTGACAACCGGCACTGCTGCAACCACCTCAGAGGCCCGCCGCTTAATCAATCAAGGCGGAGTGCAAATAGATGGGGAAAAAGCTACCGATTTAGCCATTAAATTATCTCCGGGAGAACCTCGCATTTTAAAAGTGGGAAAAAGGCGTTTTAAGAAGGTGGTCCTCTCAGATTAAAGCGCACAGGCGAAACGCATGTGCCACCGGTTTTTGGCAATGACTAACTCTTCCGGCTGGTTGGGTCGGGCCGTTAAAGCCCGGACAACCAGCTTATCTTTTCCACTGACACGGGAGAGGGGGGGGAGAGGGTAATACCAAGTCGCAATCAAAAGGGTTCAAGCTGGCGAACCTTATGTTCGCCCACCACTCCGGGCGAATACAAGATTCGCCCCTACGAAAAAATTGGCGTTTGATTGCGACTTGGCGTAAGGGGGGTACAGTCTGCAACTGCTTCTTCCAAGCCCCCCGCAAGGCCCTGCTTTTTTAAGGAGTTGGCCCGGATTGCCGATAAATAAGATACGTAGTGTTGGGTTGGTGAGCAGAAGACTTGGGAGAAAAGCCTCTAAGCCGCGGACCATGGGTTCCCGGCCGGGCGCTTCCTGATTATTCCATATCCCCGCCAGGGAAGGAACGGCCATGCCTGGGGAAGGTGTGGTGCACCGGGTCATTTTGATCAAAGTTTGTCTCGCGGTCCTCTGGCTAGGGCTTTCTCCCCCGGTGCTGGCAGGGGCGGGGCCCGCGGGCGACGCCTTCGCCAAAATCAGCCAGCGGCAGGCCAGCGCCGTTCCGGCCAAGGCCGGGCAGTGGTCAGCGCCCCGCCAGCAGCAATCCCATTCCCGGGATCAATCTCCGGCGCACAGCACTAATTACCGCCATCAGGGTAGGTCAGGCCTACTGAAATTTTTGTCCGGAGGCCTCCTGGGAGGGATTTTGTATGCCCTTCTTTTCGGATACCCCCTCTCCCTTTACTGGAGCCTGGGAAACTGGCCCGTGGGCCTTCTGGACTTGGTGGCCGTTACTACCGCGGTTTATGTGGGATACCGACTGCTGCGGCCGGGGACCTTCAGGGGCATGGCCAGACCCATACCGGGCTTCCCCATCACGGAGATCATGGGGGCTGCGGTCTTTACCATCAAAAATGAGGCCGCGTCCGCACTGGCCAAATTTTCCCATACCGATCCCGCCTTTGATCTGCAGGCTTTTGTGGAATACGCCCGGCAGATGATTTTCGACCTCCATGAGGCCTGGAACCATGAAGACCTGGACCAGATTAAAGACAGGATCACCGAGCCGTTGCTGGATGCCCTGCGGGTGGGGTTGAAAATCATCGGCCTCCGGGGGGAAATCAGCCGGGTGGAGGATTTGGCTCTGAGCCAGATAGTGGTGGAGACGGCCGGCCAGGGAGAGGGCTGGGATACGATTGCCGTGCAATTTCATGGGCGGGTGGTGGATTACGTGCTGGATCGCCGGAGTTTCAAGTTGATTTCCGGCAGCATGAGCTACCCGGAGGGATTACACGAATGCTGGATTTTTGAGCGGCCCCGGGGGCAGCGGTCCTGGCTGCTGGCGGATATTCAGGACCCCCTGGTTTTAGCCAAAGTAATGCCCTTTAAGGCTCCATAGGCCGCCTGGGCCCGCGGCGGCCCCGGGAGCGGCGGCGCCGGGGACGGCGGCGTTTAGGCTGGGGGGCCCGGGTGGGAATTTCCTCCGGCCCGCACCTGGCCACCAGCTCCTCCAGGGGGGCCTCCTTTATCTGGCAGAAGAGCCAGGCTTCCGGATAAGCAGCCAGGCGGGAGAGGCGGGCCGGGATGGCGCGTTTTTGCCGCAGCAGCGGTGCCAGCTTTTCTGTTAAGGCCAATATCTGCACCAGTTCTTCTTGCCGCTGCCGGGGTACTTCGTTGCCCCGGAAGGCTTCCTGGGCCCCTGCCTGAAAAAATTCCCGCAACTCCTTGGGGTTTTGGGACCGGAGTTCCGGCTCCAGATAAGGAGTCAGAAAAATCGCCCACAATAAGCTGTCCGGCAGGGGTATCGCCGCCTGCATGAGGAGATCCAGCCGGGCGCAGAGATCCAGCAGGCGCGTCTCGCCCCCCTTTCCCAAACGCGGTTCCCAGGCGGGAAAAATGTCATAAAAAAGGCCGGAGCGCAGCATCAGTTCCAGAAAGGGCCGGGATGCGCCGCTCCGGAAGTCCTTGAGCAATTCGTCCCGCACCCGGGCCGCGGGGCACAGCCGGATCAAATGGCCCTTGCCTTGGATCTCCTCCCAGGCCTGGGGATCGATCTCAAAGCCCAGGCGCGCTCCATGGCGCAGCACCCTGAGCATCCGCACCGGATCACGGACGAAGCGCACCCCGGGATCGCCGATGACCCGGATCAGGCGATTCTGTAAATCCTGGAGCCCGTCCACATAATCCACCAGGGAAAAATCAGCGATATTGTAAAACAGGCCGTTGATGGTCAGGTCCCGGCGTTGGGCGTCCTCCGCGGGGGTGCCAAAGGTATTGTCCCGGGTCGAGGGGGTTTCTTCAGGCTCTTCGAACTCCGAGCGCCGCCTGAAGGTGGACACTTCCACGATATGCCCCCCCCGGAAGAAGACCTGCACCAGCCGGAAGCGGCGACCGATGATGCGGCTGTTGCGGAACAGCTTGCGGATCTCCCCCGGGCGGGCATCGGTAACGATGTCGAAGTCCTTGGGTTCCTTTCCCAGCAGCAAGTCCCGGACGCTGCCCCCCACCAGATAGGCTTTGTACCCGGCATGATGGAGGCGGTAGAGGACCTTTAAGGCTTCCACTTCCACGTCCTTGCGGGAGAGGTTGTGTTGGGGCCGGGGGATGATCAGCGGCAGGGGCACGGGCGATTCCGGGGCGTCAATCCGCATAAGAGTATTATAGCGATATTTCTTCATTTTTTAACCCCAATTATTTCCTCTGCCCAAAACTGCAAAATTCCCGGAGAGAAGGGGCTGAAAAAAAACTGAAAGTTATGTATCTTGCAATGATTAAACTCCTGCCTCGCTTCCAGAAAAACAAGGGAAACCACCTGGTGGGGAATTATTGACAAGCACTTTAAATCTGTGTACTTTTGAGATGTTAAGGAAAGGAAGAAACCGATTTGACGGCGGCCCCGGGCAGCGCCGGGTCATCCTGGCCCTGGCTACCTGGGGGGGAGTGGGCCGTCTCCCCTGGATGCCCGGCACCTGGGGCGCGCTGGCGGCCTTGCCGCTGTGGTGGCTGTTGCAGCATCTGGGTGCCTGGGACTATGGCCTGGTTCTGGTGCTGCTAACGGCGGTTAGCATCTGGATTACCGGGTGGGCCCAGGAATACCTAGGGCCCGACCACCCCAGCATCGTCCTGGATGAGGTGGTGGGCCTGCTGGCCGCCCTGGCCTGGGCGCCGTTTAGATGGCAGTGGGTGCTGATGGGGTTCACCCTCTTCAGATTGTTTGATATTTGGAAACCTTTCCCCATCAAGTATTGCGAACGGCTTCCCGGGGGCTGGGGCGTCACTTTGGACGACCTGGCCGCGGGAGTGATGGCCCGGGGGGTGTTGGAAGTGATAATAAGAGTAATGTCCTGAGGCAAAAATAAATCATTTCCCTCGTTTCCCAGTTACACTTCTCACTCTCGTTCCCAAGTTGCACTTGGGAACGAAAATTGATGCCAAGCTAAGCTTGGCGGTTATGGCGTTCCCAAGCACAGCTTGGGAACGAGAAAAATCGGAGTCTTGATGCAAGGTGAAATCATCACCACCGGCACGGAGTTGATCACCGGGCGGGTGGGGGACTTTAACGGCAGATATGCGGCCCGCCGCCTCCATGAGGCCGGCATAGAGATACAGAGCATCACCATGCTGGGAGACCGGGCCCCCCTGTTGCAGACGCTCCTGGCCCAGGCCCTGTCCCGCTCCCAGTTCATCATCATCACCGGGGGACTGGGGCCCACGGATGATGACATCACGGTGGCCGCCGCGGCTCAGGCCCTCAATCTGCGGCTCTTTGAGGATGAAGCCCTTCTGGCCCGCATCCGCCGTTGTCTGGGGGAGCGGGGTCTCCCTTGGGAAGACCGCTACGCCCGGCTGGCCGTGATCCCGGAAGGGGCCACGGTCCTGGACCCGGGCGGCTCGGCCTGCGGCTTTTCCTTGAGGCACCAGGAGGCCTGGCTCTTTTTTCTCCCTGGCGTTCCCCGGGAGATGCGGGTCCTGTTTGATTCCTTTGTCCTGCCCTTCCTGGCGGGGTTTGCCGGCGGCGGGAAATACATGCGGCAGCGCACCCTCCGACTCTTCGGCATCTCCGAGACCCAGCTCCAGGAGTCGGTCAACAAACTGGGGGATTGGCAGGAAGGTGTGTGTGTGGGCTTATACCCCAACTTCCCGGAGAATCATCTCACTCTTACCTTGAGAGGGTCGGACCCCCAGGCCCTGGAGGATGACCTGGACCGCCTGACCGCAGCCCTGGGCCGGGAGGTGGGGGAGGTGCTTCTAGGACCGGAGGCGGTCTCCCTGGAGGAGATAGTGGGCCGGAAGCTCCGGGAGCAGGGCTTGACCCTGGCCGTGGCCGAATCCTGCACCGGCGGCCTCATCTGCCACCGCCTCACCAATGTGCCCGGGTCCTCCGATTATTTCCAGGGCGGGGTGGTGACCTACGGCAACCAAGCCAAGCTGGACCTGCTCCGGGTCCCCGGGGCAACCCTGGAGAAGGAAGGGGCGGTGAGCGCGGCCACGGCCCGGGCCATGGCCCTGGGGGTCAAGGAGATCTTCCATACCCCCCTGGGATTGGCGGTGACCGGCATTGCCGGGCCCAGCGGCGGCACCGCGGCCAAGCCGGTGGGCACCGTCCACCTGGGCCTGGCCACCCCGGCCGGGGTGGAAACCCGGCACTGCCACTTCCACGGCTCCCGGGAGGAGATCAAGGCCCTGACGGCCCAAACCGCGCTGGATTGGCTGCGCCGGGCGTTGAAATAAAAGATAGAGTTTCTCGCAAAGACGCAAAGGGCGCCAAGAAAAGACGCATTAATATTATTTTTTAAAATAATTCTTGCGACTTTGCGGCCTTGGCGTCTTTGCGAGAGATAATTTAATCTTTTGCTAAAAGCGAATAGCGAATAGCGAAAAAAATGATCCGCTGCTTTCTGGCCCTTGATCTGCCGGATGCCCTCCGCCCCCAACTGGCCCTGGTCCAGGGGGAGCTGAAACGGAGCAACGCGGACGTGCGCTGGGTACAGGTGGGGAACATCCACCTGACCCTGAAATTTTTCGGCAACGTGCCGGACAACGAGTTAGACCCCCTCACCCAGGCGGCCCGGGAAGTGGCGGCAATACAAAAACCTTTTCAGCTCCAGGTCACCCAGGCCGGGGCCTTTCCCAACCCGAGAAGTCCCCGGGTCATCTGGCTGGGCCTGGGAGGGGACCTTTTGCCCCTGGCCCAGATGTACCACCAGTTGGAGAAGGCCTTCGCGGCCCTGGGGCACCTGCCGGAGGGACGGCCCTTCAACCCGCACCTTACTTTGGGCCGGGTTAAATCCCCGGCCAACCGGCACCGGCTGGCGCAGCTCCTGGAAAAGCTGGCCCCCCTGAACTGGCCGCCCTTCCAGGTGCACGAGATTATTTTGTTCAAAAGCACCCTGACGGCCCAGGGGTCGATTTATACGCCGTTGCAGAAGATTCCCTTGGGGAAGTGAGCAGTGAGCAGTAAACAGTGAGCAGTTGGGGGTCGGGGGCCAGGGGTCAGGAAACGTAGGGTGGGCATGGCCCACCATAAGCGGGCAGTAGGCATGGCATGCCCCGCACCCCTGAAGCGGGAGCTTCGGGCCAAGGGCGTTCCCCAGCCGGAGCTTGGGAACAAGCCATGCATGTTCCAGGGGAACACCCCAAACCATGAAATTATTGTAGGGTGCGTCTTACGCACCACTTTGGCGCGTGCGACGCGCCCTACTGATGGACATTTTCAGAGCAGGGAAAAGTTGGTAGGGGCGGGCGTCTCGCCCGCCCTGCACAGACTGGAACGCCTGGGCCACCAAAATAAAATGTGGGGTGCGCCCTGCGCACCACTAAATGCTTGACCAGAACCGGACAATGTAATGCATTGTAAGATATGAAGACTAACACCTTGACCATCAGGCTTGACGAGGAGTTGGATAAGCTCCTGACCAAGGCGGCGAAGCAAGCGGGAAAGAACCGGAGCGAGATTGCCCGGGAGGCGTTGCGCCGCCAACTCCGGGTCAGTCAGTTCGAGGCCCTCCGCCGGAGGATCATGCCTTTCGCGGAGGCCAGGGGATATCTCACCGATGAGGACGTGTTCCGGGATAATTCATCATGAATAAGGTAAAAAGATGAAAAGAGAATATACTGCCGTTATTAAACAGGAAGATGATTGGTGGCTTGGCTGGATAGAAGAAGTGCCGGGGGTGAATTGCCAGGAACGCACCCTGGAAGAACTGCGGGAAACTCTGCGACTCACCTTGCAGGAGGCTTTGGAGTTCAACCGGCAGGAGGCTCTCGCCGCTGCCGGCGCTGAGTTTCGAGAAGAAACAATCGCGGTATGAACCGCAGTAAGTTTCTCCAGTATTTGCGCTCTCATGGCTGCAAGATGCTGAGAGAGGGAAGCCGCCATTCGTGGTGGCATAATCCCGAACTCAATAAACGCTCGGCCGTGCCCAGGCATTCTGAAATAAAAGATTCGCTGGCAAAGAAAATTTGCCGAGACCTGGGGATAACCCCGGTGAAATAAGCCTATGACACCCGGGGCGGGCAGTAGGTGTAGGGTGGGCATGGCCCACCATAGGAAGCACAGGGAAAGCAGCGAGCAGCCCCCACATTATACCCCTGAAGCAGGAGCTTCGGGGCCAAAGGCGTTTCCATGCCGGAGCTTGGCAACGAGGATGAGTTGGTAGGGAGGGCATCTAAATATGGAAAGTTGGAGTTTTGAAGAATTAAGGGAGTTATGCAGGGAAAAAGGATTATCAGAGGAAATCATCTCTAAATTCTCCAAATTTGCGACTTCTTTAGATTGGCGTTACGCTCGTGCTAAATTTCATGGTGAACAGGCAGATAAAATTTGGAAAGATTTGTTTGCCCAATCATTCACTTTTGGCGATGAAAAGTATAACGTGGCAGAATTATCATATGAAGCATATGTTGAAGCATGTATTCAATCTCTCCATTCAATGGGCGATATACTTGGTCAAATAATTAATATTATAATATTAGAAGAACATTTTTCAGAAGACCAAGTTTCTCTATCTAAAGTAACTGAATTTATGATCAAGAATGACATTGCTCCTAATATTGTAGATGAAATAAATAAATTAATATGTAGTGACGAGTTTTGTTATGTGGATGCATTTTGTAATACCATTAAACATAGAAGGATTATTAAATCTCAATTTAATAATGAGTATAAAGATAAATATTATAAATTAGGATTAGTTTTTAATGAATTTCATTATAGGAATAGAGCCTATCCTGAGACATGGGGGGATGATATAATAGAGAAATTTAGAAAGCATATAATCAGCAAAGTTATCGGAGTTGGATTAAAAATTAATAATTTCGTTAAAGAAATATAAACAATGGGTTGTCTCGAAAAATACGCAGGTTAAGGCCTGGGGCTACATAAATGAACAAGCAGGGAAGCCTACGCTACAAATTTTTTTTGTTTTTGCTGAAAGCTGACCGCTGACAGCTAAACACGAAATCCAAATTCAGAGGAAGAGGAATAAAACATGGCAGAGCAAGGAGCACCGGAGAAGGCCAAGGCCCTGGATCAAGCCCTGGGCCAGATTGAGAAGGCGTACGGCAAGGGGGCCATCATGCGCCTGGGCGCAGACGAAAAGATCGATGTGGCGGTAATCCCCACCGGTTGTATTTCTTTGGACCTGGCCCTGGGGATCGGCGGCATCCCCAGAGGAAGGGTCATTGAGATCTTCGGGCCCGAGTCCTCGGGAAAGACCACGTTAGCCTTGCACGCCATTGCCGAGGCCCAGAAGCTGGGTGGGGTCGCGGCCTTCGTGGACGCGGAACACGCCCTGGACGTGCAGTACGCCCGGAAATTAGGGGTGAGGACCGAGGATCTGCTCATTTCCCAGCCGGACTCCGGGGAACAGGCCCTGGAGATCGCCGAAATCCTGGTGCGCTCCAATGCCGTGGACATGGTGGTGGTGGACTCCGTGGCCGCGTTGGTGCCCCGCTCGGAGATCGAAGGGGAGATGGGGGACGCGCAGATGGGGTCGCAAGCCCGCCTCATGTCCCAGGCCCTGCGCAAACTCACGGGCACTATCGGCAAGACCAAGACCTCGGTGATCTTCATCAACCAGATCCGCCACAAGATCGGGGTCATGTTCGGGAACCCCGAGACCACCACCGGCGGCAACGCCCTCAAGTTCTACGCCTCCCTGCGCATGGACATCCGCCGCATCGGCGCCATCAAGGAGGGCAATGACGTGGTGGGCTACCACACCCGGGTGCGGGTGGTGAAAAACAAGCTGGCCGCCCCTTTCCGGGAGGCCGAATTCGACATCGTCTTCGGGGTGGGCATCTCCAAGGAAGGGGACCTCCTGGATCTAGCCGCGGAGCAGGGCCTGATCACCAAGAGCGGCGCCTGGTACAGCCTCGGCTCCGAGCGCATGGCCCAGGGCCGGGAGAACGCCAAGACCTATCTCCGGGAACATCCTGAAATTGCCGGAGAACTGGAACGCCAGATTCGCGCCGCCTGCGGCCTGAACCCCAAAGCCCCCATCTTAACGGAGGAAGAGGCTCCATGACCAGCAGCGACATCCGGGAAGCTTTTCTGCGGTTTTTCGAAGGCCACGGCCATACCCGGGTGGCCAGTTCCTCTCTCATCCCCCACGGGGACCCCACCCTGCTCTTCGCCAACGCCGGGATGAACCAGTTCAAGAAAGCCTTCCTGGGGGAAGAGGTGCGCCCCTACACCCGGGCCGCGAGTTGCCAGAAGTGCGTGCGGGCCGGAGGCAAGCACAACGATCTGGAGAACGTGGGTTTCACCGCCCGGCACCATACCTTCTTCGAGATGCTGGGGAACTTCTCCTTTGGGGATTATTTCAAGGAGGGGGCCATCGAGATGGCCTGGGAACTCCTCACCCAAGATTACAAACTCCCTCCGGACCGCCTCTGGGCCACGGTCTACCATGAGGACGAGGAGGCGGCCCGCCTCTGGGAGAAGATCGCGGGCCTGCCCCCTGCCCGCATTGTCGGCCTGGGTGAGAAGGACAATTTCTGGGCCATGGGAGACACCGGCCCCTGCGGCCCCTGCTCCGAGATCCTCATCGACCAGGGCGAGGCCATGGCCTGCGGCCCGGACTGCGGCATCGGCAAGTGCGAGTGCGACCGCTACCTGGAGATCTGGAACAACGTCTTCATGCAGTTCAACCGCACCGCGGACGGCAAACAAAATCCCCTGCCCAAACCCAGCATCGACACGGGCATGGGCCTGGAGCGCCTATGCGCGGTGATCCAGGGAGTGAAGAGCAATTTTGACTCCGATCTCCTCCGCCCGGTCATCGCCCGGGTGGAGGAGTTGGCGGGCCGGGCTTATGGACCCAACGCCCAGGAAAACGTGGCCTTCCGGGTGATCGCCGACCATTCCCGGGCCACCACCTTCTTGATCGCCGACGGGGTGCTGCCCTCCAACGAAGGCCGGGGCTACGTGCTGCGGCGCATCATGCGCCGGGCCATCCGCTTCGGCCGGGTTCTGAACCTCAAGAGCCCCTTCCTGACCCGGGTGGGGGATAAGGTGGTGGAACTCATGGGGGACGTCTATCCGGAGCTGCGAAGCGCCCGCCAGTTCCTGGACCGGGTGGTGAGCGGCGAGGAAGAACGCTTCGCGGACACCCTGGACCATGGCCTGAAACTCCTGGCCGAAGAACTGGAAACCTTGAGGGCCAAAAAGAAGGAAGTGCTGCCCGGGGAAGTGGCCTTCAAGCTCTACGACACCTACGGTTTCCCCCTGGACCTGGTCCAGGACGCGCTCAAGGAGGAGGGCCTGGGCCTGGACCTGGAGGGTTTCGACGCGCACATGCGCCGCCAGCGGGAGGCCTCCCGCCAGGCCTGGCGGGGGGGCCTGGGCGAAGAAATCCCCACGGTTTACCAAGAACTGGCGGGGTGGGAACCCACCAAGTTTCTAGGATATGAGACTTTGAAAGCCGACAGCGCCATCCTGGCCCTGATCCGCCATGACGACCACGGCGAGCAGGCCAAGGCCGGAGAGGAAGTGGAAGTGGTCACCGCGGCCACTCCTTTCTACGGGGAGACCGGCGGCCAGGTGGGGGACACCGGCTGGATTTCCGGCCCCGGTTACAAAATCCGGGTCACCGACACCCAGCGCCTGCCCAACGACCTGATCGTGCACCAGGGCCAGGTGGAGGAAGGGGTGGTGAAGGTCAATGACCCGGCCCACCTGGAGGTGGATGAAGAGCGGCGCCGCCAGATCGAGCGGCACCACACCGCCACCCATATCCTCCAGGCGGTATTGCAGAAACATCTGGGGGATCATGTCAAGCAGTCCGGCTCCCTGGTGGCCCCGGAGCGGCTGCGTTTCGACTTCAGCCATTTCCAGGCCATCAGCGCCCCGGAATTGGAGGCCATAGAGCATGACCTGAATGCCGCCATCGCCGGGAATATGGCCATGGAGACCAGCCGCATGGCCCTGGCCCAGGCCCTGGAGAGCGGCACCATGGCCCTCTTCGAGGAGAAATACGGCGATGAAGTCCGGGTGGTGGCCATCCCCGGGCTCAGCCGGGAGCTCTGCGGCGGCACCCACGTCAAGCGCACCGGGGACCTGGGGCTGTGCAAGATCACCTCCGAGGCCTCGGTGGCCGCGGGCATCCGCCGCCTGGAGGCGGTGTGCGGCCCTGCGGCCATCGTTCTCATGCAGGAGATGGCCCGGGAACTGGACCAGGCCGCGGGCCTGCTGAAAGGGAGCCGGGGGGACCTATTGAGCCGCCTGGAAAAGGTCTTAAAACGCCAGAAGGAACTGGAAAAAGAGGTGGAGGCCCTGAAAGGCCGCCTGGCCACGGCCCAGGCCAAGGACCTGATGGAGGAAGTTAAGGAAATCGAGGGCATCAAGGTCCTGGCCCTGGAAGTCCAGGCCGCGGACCCCAAATCCTTAAGGGAATACGCGGTGAAATTCCTGGACCGCCTGCAGAGCGGCATCGTCGTCCTGGGCAGCGCCGCGGGCGAAAAAGCCATGCTCATCGCCCTGGTTTCCAAGGACCTCACCAAACGCTTCCCCGCGGGGGAGATCATCAAGGAACTGGCCCCCACCGTCGGCGGCAGCGGCGGCGGCAAACCCGACCTGGCCCAGGCCGGAGGGCCGGACAAGGACAAAATCGGCGCAGCCTTGGAGCAGGCGTATGAGGTGGTGGCGAGGAAGACGAAGGGGTAGATGTAGGGTGGGCACTGCCCACCTTACATTGCTTCATTCTTGTTTCTATGCAATTGTATCTTGATCCAGATTATAGGAAAGGTTGGTTTTAGATCAATTAATGTTATGCGAAATAGAATGCTCACTGAAAAACAAGCAACGGAGCAATTTATTAATTGTGTTCCCGCTGAATATTTTTATGTTCATAGGCAATGCAAAGGAGAGGCAATTTATGTTAAGAAACTAAAGAAAATATTCGCTGATTGGGATAATAAAAAAGTTCCTGTCAGAGGGGTAATTGACTTTATTTTAGAGCCGACAGCTTTGTTAGAAGAAAAGGGGTGGGAAATTGGATGTATTGGAGTTGAAATTAAATCTTCATTTGATATTGAAGAAAAACCTGGTAAAGCTATTGTTCAAATACTAGATTATCAATCATGTATATATTCACTGCCGAATGGTAGTACAGAATTATCAATGATATTTTTATTTCCATATATAGAAACGGCATCATTTATCGCAAGTATCATGCTACAAGAAGGCTTGGGACTTGTTAAATATAATCCATCTTATGAGAATATTTTTCAACTCCTGCACGCAAACACAAGCCATGAACCCATTTTTACATACTACTCCAATGGCAAAATTGAAATTAGACGACCTCGGTATGGCAAAAGATTTGGACATCGATAGGACGCCAAGAATAATAACAGGATGGTAGAGGTATTTATGTCCAAAAAATTCACTGCGGTCATAACCCGGGAAGAAAACTGGTATGTGGCTCATTGCGTGGAATTAGGCGTGGTGAGCCAGGGCAAAACCATCGAAGAAGCCCAGGCAAACCTCAAGGAGGCCGTGGAACTTTTCTTGGAAAGTTTTGGCGAAGAAGACCTTTAAAAGGGAAATGTGCCTTTCGGCTGGAGGCAATATTTATGGGCAAATTTGAAGAGAATTATGTCATCGATGAAAAAGGTAATCGTATCGGCGTTATTCTGGATATTGCCAATTATCGCAAGCTCTTGGAAGAAATCGAAGAGTTGGAGTCAATACGCGCCTACGACGCGGCGAAAGCCTCGGGAGATGAAGCCATTCCTTTTGAACAGGCAATCTCTGAGATAGAGCGCACTTAGCTGATGGCCCATACCATCTCCATTCTGCGCCGGGCTCAGAAGGAGTTGGCCCAATTACCTAGTAGGGCCTACGAACAAGTCCGGGACGTTATCAGAGACCTGGCGCATAATCCAAGGCCGCCGGGATGCATCAAATTAACGGCTCGCCCAGGCTGGCGGTTGAGAGTTGGCGACTACCGGCTAATTTACGAAATCAACGATAAAAAACAATCGGTTCTGATTCTGCATATAGGCCATCGGCGAGATATTTATCGTTGATTCTTGAGGTGAAATAGGTGGGAACGTCTCCCATGAAAATGGCTTATGAAGAGACTTGTAGATGAACCCATGAAAAAATATCGGTTCAGTGTCCTGATTGAGAGGGATGAAGACGGCTATTTGGTAGCCACGGTTCCCGCCCTTAAGAGTTGTTATACCCAGGCTAAAACCATGGAAGAGCTTATGCCTAGGATAAAAGAGGTCATCGAGCTTTGTCTACAGGAAGAAGAGCCCGTGCCCATGAGTTTTGAAGCCGTGCAACAGATTGAGATTATGGCATGAGTCGCCTTCCCACCATCAGCCTAATATGGAGATACCATTATGGAAATCAAAAAGCTTATTGAAGAAGCTCTTTCCCTTCCGGTGGAGGAAAGGGCGCTGATTGCTGATTCGCTCTTGCGCAGTCTCAATGTGCCAAATGCAGACATTGATGCCAAGTGGACTGAAGTGGCAAAGAAAAGGTTGCAAGAACTTCGTTCCGGTAAAGTGAAACCGATATCCGGTGAAGCGGTATTCTCAGAAATAAATAAGCGGCTTTGCAAATGAAGTTCGCTTTTCATCCTGATGCCAGGGCAGAATTTTTTGTTGCCATTGAGTATTATGAAAATTGCGAACCAGGCCTTGGCTCCGATTTTGCAATCGAAGTTCATGCAAGCATAGAGAATATCCTCAGTTTTCCGAATGCCTGGCCCATTATTGAAGGTGAACTGCGGCGGTGTCAGGTTCGACGTTTTCCCTACTGCCTCATCTATTCGCACGAAGAGGGTGTCATCTTCATTCTTGCCGTGATGCACATGCATCGTGAGCCTGATTATTGGAAAGACCGACTCCCATGAAATGGTGCGACCTCTCCTGCGAACACGCCTCCTTCCCTAAGGTCCAGGCCGTGGATGGGGCCGGGTCCTGCCGGACTTTTTCGGCCCTGCACTGCGCCAAACTGGGGCGGCTGGTGCACAAGAACGCGGCCTGCCCCTGCCAGGCGTCTGCGGACGATGGGGCAGAGAAGAACCGTAAGTCCTGCTGAGGGGCGCCACCCCGGCCTTTTCTGAAAACCATGCGGGATCATAAAGGGTTGGATCCTGGCATGGGGAGCCTTGAGAATTTTCCCTTGTAAATTTCTCCATTTGCGGCTAAGATAAATCTAAGTATAGCTAATTATCTCCTGCCCCCTCGATCGATTTCTCATTCGCTTGGTGCAAGTGGTTTTTTGTCCAATTAGCGTCCCGTTATCCAGAAAACGTGCCAACTAGTCCATAACTTCAGGTTCCCCGGATTGATCAGGAAGGGGAACCTGCCGGGTCCCGCAACCGTCACCATCAGGAACCACCCTTCAGGGGAGAAGGAGGTGCCGCATGGATAAACGGGTTGATGGCATTTCTCGGAAACCGCGTCTGCTCATTACCGGCTGGGCCCTTGGTCTGCTGCTCTTCTGGGTTGGGATGGGGGCCCAGGCCTGGGCCAGGCCCACCACCCCGTCCCAGGCCCGGGGAGTAGTGAAGACCTGGCTCTCCCTGGACCCCCGGCCCCTGGGAGTGGCGTTGGGGGACCAGGTCGCGGAAGTGCTGGCCTTTCCCGGAGATGCGGCAGAGCCGCATTATTTCGTGGTTTACCTGGATCCCGGCGGTTTCGTGGTGGTTCCCGGGGATGACCTGGTTGAACCGATCATCGCCTTTATCCCCCGGGGCCGGTATGACCCCTCCCTGGATACTCCCCTGGGAGCCTTGGTCAGCCAGGACCTGGCGGGCCGGGTGGCCGCGGCCCGGGAGATGGAACGGCTGGCCCGGGAGGAACTGCTGGCGCCCGAAAGCGCGTATGATAAGGCCCGGAGAAAATGGCAGTTATTGGCTCAGCCCGCAGATGCCGCCAAGTCTTTAACAGAGGCAGCCGGCCTCGCCGATATTTCGGATATCCGGGTGGCGCCCTTCGTCCTCAGCAAGTGGGGCCAGGGAAGTGAGGGTACCTACTGCTATAATTATTACACTCCCAACCATTACGTGTGCGGTTGCGTCGCCACCTTCATGGCCCAGTTAATGCGTTATCACCTCCATCCCACCGCGGGAGTGGGAACGCCCACTTTCAATATTTACGTGGACGGCGCCTTGGTGTCCAATGTGCCCCTCCGGGGGGGCAATGGCAGCGGTGGGGCTTATCAATGGGGCAACATGGTGTTGGACCCGGACGCCTCCACCACCGACGCCCAGAGACAGGCCATCGGCGCCTTGACCTATGACGCCGGGGTGTCGGTCAATATGTCGTACCGGTCCGATGGTTCCGCGGCCACTTTCAGTGCGGCCATGAATTCCCTCCGGAACACCTTTGGCTACAGCAACGCCATGAGAGGTTATAACTCGGGAACCACTATCCCCCTGGACAAACTCTATCCTATGATCAATCCCAATATGGACGCCCGGCTGCCGGTGGCTTTCGACATCAGGCGGCCCGGGGGGGGCCATGGGGTGCTGGCCGACGGTTACGGCTACAATCTGGGCACCATGTATCATCATATCAACCTGGGGTGGAGCGGTTCCAAAGACGCCTGGTACAATCTGCCTGATATATCAATCCCGGAATGGGGCTATAATTACAATACCATCCTCCGGTGCGGTTATAACATCTACCCCAGCGGCGCCGGCGAGATTATCAGCGGCCGGGTGACCAATACCGGCGGCAAACCAGTTAATGGGGCTGCGGTTCTGGCCACCCGCAGCGGCGGGGGCAGTTATGCCGCCACCACCGACAGCCGGGGCATCTATGCCCTGGCCAAGGTTCTCTCGGCTTCCTCTTACACCATAGTGGTTTCCAAGAAGCACTACACTTTTTCACCAAGATCGGTGTCAACGGGGACCTCCCAGGACGACACCCTGACCATGGGGAACGTTTGGGGGGTTGATTTCATCGGCACCGGCGGACCCAAAGGGCCCATAGCCCCCTTACTGCTGCTGATGAATTAATACCATGTTCGCTTTGAAATGAAACAAACTAACATGCTAACATATTGATATCACTTGTAGGGGCGGGTTTAAAACCCGCCCCTACAATGCGAACATGGTATAAGAGGGGGAAGATTGCGGGCATCCCTGGTGTTCGGGGGGATGCCCCCCTCCTTAACGTTCCCTCCCTTTTGAGCCGATGTAAATTCATGAACCCCAGGGGGATGGGTGCGGGGCCGTGCGCCGTGGACCTCCCTCCCCACATTTTTCCCGCGAGGTTAGCCTATGATCGGGTTTTATGTCCTGTTGGGATTGTTGGTGGCCGCGCTTATCGGCGCGATTTCCATTTACAACCGCCTGGTGCGCAACCGGCAAATGGTCCAGGAGGGCTGGTCCGGCATCGACGTCCAGCTCAAGCGCCGGGCCGACCTGATCCCCAACCTCATCGAGGCGGTGAAGGGCTACATGGGCCATGAAAAAGGGGTGCTGGAGAAGGTCACCGAACTCCGGGCCCAGAGCCTCAAGGCCGGCGGGGTAGGGGATAAGGCCCGGGTGGAAGGGGCCCTGGGCGCGGCCCTGGGCAACCTCTTGGCGGTGGCCGAAAATTATCCGGACCTGAAGGCCTCCCAGAACTTTATCCAACTGCAGCAATCCCTGGCGGACATTGAGGACCAGATCCAGTTGTCCCGGCGGTATTACAACGGCGCGGCCCGGAACCTGAACATCCTCGTGGCCTCCTTTCCCAGCAACCTGGTGGCCAATATGTTCCAGTTCACCCCCGCGGAGTACTTTGAGATCGAGGACGCGGGCGACCGGGCCGTGCCCAAGGTGGCTTTTCCGTAAAGAGTTGCAGCCATGAAGATTTGGGGACGTCTCCTCTTTCTGGCCTTGGTGGCCATCTGTCTGGCCCCCTGGCCGGCCTCCGGGGCTCCGCCCCGGCCGGCCCGGAACCCCTGGACCCCTCCTGCGTACACCCAGGAGAAGATCCTCCGTTTCCAGAGCCTGGTGCAGGTGCACCCGGACGCCACCCTGACGGTCACCGAGACCATCAAGGTGCAAGGCGCCCGGGTGCAGATCAAACGGGGCATTGTCCGGGATTTCCCCACCATCTACCGGGATAAATCGGGCAGGACCCGGAAGGTGGGCTTCGAGGTCCTGGAGGTGCTCCGGGATGGGAAACAGGAGCCTTACCATCTGGGATCCGCCACCAACGGGGTCAAGGTCTATATCGGCCAGAAAGACGTCCTCTTGCCCCCCGGGGTGTACGAATACACCATCAAATACCGCACCGACCGGCAGATTGGCTTCTTTCAGAATCTTGATGATCTCACCTGGAACGCCACCGGCCATAGCTGGACTTTGCCCATCAGCAGCGCCCAAGCGGTGATCGAACTGCCCCGGGGCGCCAAGATTTTGCAGTACCATGCTTATACGGGCCGCTATGGGGACCGGGGGAGGGACTACCAGGCCCGGGAAGCAGGACCGGGGAAGATGGTCTTTACCGCCACCCGGGACCTGCCCCCCGGCTCGGGGCTGACCGTGGCCGTGGGCTGGCCCAAGGGGGTGGTGCATCCCCCCTCGGACCTGGACCATCTGGGCTTCTTTCTCCGGGACTATTTGAACCTGGTGGTGGGAGGGCTGGGGTTGCTCCTGGTGCTGGGGTTTTACCTGGCCACCTGGAACCGGGTGGGCCGGGACCCGGCCCCAGGCACCATTATTCCGCTTTTTGCCCCGCCTCCCGGGTTTTCCCCGGCAGCCGTGCGTTATCTGCGGCGCATGGGCTTTGACGACCGCACCGTGGCCGCGGCCCTGGTGGATATGGCGGTCAAAGGATATCTGACCATTGAAAACGTGGGCAAGGAATATATCCTCCACAAAAAGGGGGGCGGGGTCAAATCCCTCTCCCGGGGGGAACAGAACCTGGGGAGCGGACTCTTCGCCGGGGGCGACACCCTGGAAATGAAGAATAAGAACCATGCGCTGATTCAGGAGGCCCGGGAGGCCTTGAAAGATACCCTGAAAAAGGAGTTGGAGAAGGCCTACTTCTTTGCCAATTCCAACTACTTCGCCGTGGGGGTGATCTTGAGCGTCTTGACCCTGGGCGCGGTTCTCCTGGTCTCCCTGAATCAGGCCAGTCTCCCACAGACCCTGCTCTGGCTGTCCATTTGGACGGGGGGCTGCGGGGCTCTGGCGTTTTGGTCCTTTAACAGTTGGGGGGGCGTGCCCTCCTCTGCCATCAGTTTTGTCAAGAAACTTGGGGCCTTGGGCATGGGCCTGGTGGGTTTTGGCTTCGTGATCGTAAAAATTTTTACTGCTTCTTTCTTCAATTTCACTTTTTTCCTGGCCGCGGCCATCGTCATACCCATTCTGGTTCTCTGCAACTTTTTGTTTTATCGCCTGCTTAAGGCTCCCACTCTCACGGGCCGCAAGGTCCTGGACCAGATAGAAGGGTTTAAGCTCTATCTGTCCGTGGCGGAAAAAGAGCGGCTAAACCTGCTCAACCCGCCGGAGAAGACCCCGGAGCTCTTCGAAAAATACCTGCCCTATGCCCTGGCCCTGGACGTGGAGAACGAATGGAGCGAGCAGTTCGCCGCGGTCCTGGCCCGGGCCGGGGAAGACGGCCGGGGCTATGCCCCGGTCTGGTATTCCGGAGGTTCCTATCACGATGTGGGCAACACCAGGTTCGTCTCCAACCTGGGAGGGGCCTTCGCCGGGGTTATTGCCTCCTCTGCCTCGCCGCCGGGCTCCTCTGCGGGCAGCGGCGGCGGCGGCTTCTCCGGGGGCGGTGGCGGCGGCGGCGGGGGCAGCGGCTGGTAAAGATGACCGTGACGGTGGGGTGGGGGACCAGGGTCCTGGGGACCCTGGCCCTCCCCCACGCCTCCCTTCCCAAACCGCATATCGGCAGAATTTATTTCCCTGGGGCCTCAACGTAAGAGTCTGCATTCCCTATTTCCCTTTTCATAAATGCCTTTTGATTGCGAAATGGTATGACCAAGCGCCCCCTTCCAGAATCCCTGAGGCTACAAGGCGCGGTTGTCCATTCTCGAATTTCCAATTTCTGCAAGAAGATTTATAATCAACGGCAAGGCGCGGCCTTGGGGTTCCTGGAAGCCATTTCAAAACCGGTTTTTTTGTCACCCTGAGCGAAGCGAAGGGTCTAGGTATTTGAAAAGACTAGATTCTTCGCTTCGCTCAGAATGACAATATGGTGCGAATTGAGGTTTTGAAATGGCTTCCAAGCAACGGCTGCCGCCAGCCTCAACCGGCTTAGGTAGCCGGGGGACGCCAGGCCCTCTGGTCCAGAGATTCGCAAATCTCAAAAATTCGGAAAGGATTGGTAATAATTCAAAATGATACGCCAAGCGCAGATAATCATAGTTATGACGCTGTCTCTCATGGTCATGGCCGCCCCGGGCTGGTCCCAGCCGACGGAAAAAGAAGTGCTCCGCAATTCTCCGGATTTTGGCAATTTTCACAAGGCCAAGGAGATCAAGGAAAAGGGCAAGGCCTCCCTCAAGGTCTGGCAAAGTTACCGGGAATTCCTGGGTAAGGAGCCGTCCCGGGTCAAGGCCTTAATGCGGCAAGGCCCCAGCGGGCTGGAAGTGGCTGACGATGAAATCTGGGTGCAGGAAAGCAATCGCAACCCCGTCCTGGTGGTGGCCCGGGAAACCAAGGGAAACCCATACCGCCTGAAGCTCTACTGGCTGGAGAACCAGGTGCAGGCCTTTACCGTAGAAAAATATTGCACCATGGACCCTCTCACCTGGGAGAAATTGGAGAAACCCGGCTACCGTATTATCGCCCTCCTGGACCGGCAGGCCATCCTGCCGGTCTTGACCCGGCTGGCCGCGGCCCAGCAGACCTTTGCGGCGTTGGCGCCCGGGGCCCATCTCGAGGCCGCCGGAAAGGCCCTGGCCGCGGGGCACCCCGATGAAAAGGACCTCAAGCAAAGGACCTATGGCCGCCTGGATGAGGCCCGCCGGCACCTGGAGGCCTTCGACCGGAAGATCAAGGACTTGGCCGATGAGGCCAAGAAGCTGCTGCAAGAGGTGGAACGCCGGGAAAAGGACCTGAAAAATTATAAAGAGGTGATGGAAAAAGCCGGCAAGGAGGAAATGATCAAGAAGCGGCAGGCCCTGGCCAAGGAATTGGACCGGGATTTCCTCAGTAAGGGTTTTGACGTGAAAATTGACCTGAGCGGGCCGGACAAAACCGTCATCAAGATGGACAGCGTGGTCTTTTCCCGGCCCCTGGTCTATGTGTTTGTGGAAAAATCGGATCTGCTGCCGAAACTTAGGGACGCGGGCTTTGCCGAAGTGGTGTTCTCCAACAAGAAGATCAAATACGAATGGGAGATAGACCTGGATAACTGAGAGGATTGGTGGGGGAGGTGAGGGGTCTGGCCGCAGGTGTGGAGGCCCGACTTACCAGGATCTTGCCCCTGCACCCTTAGTCCCTTTTGCAGATGCTTATCTGCCGGAGCCGAATTATCGAGGTTGATGGTGGGACTGACAGCACGGGAAATCATGGACAACCGCTTTTATGCCCTGACGCCGCAGATGTCCATCTCGGAGGCGGTGGGGATTTTCCAAGGGGCCGGCAAGGAGCAGGGGCAGCCGGTGTTCGGGATGATGGTCACGGACGGGGAAAACCGGCTGGTGGGGATGCTCTCCCTTTACGATATCCTGCTCTTGCTCCGCCCCAAACACATTCACATCTGGGGGGAGATGGACGATCTGGAGATCTCCGGTTTCCTGGATGAGGCCTGCCGCCGGGCCAAAGGCCTCCGGGTGGGAGACATCATGACCACCGAGGTCATCACCGTCACCCCGGATACCCACCTGCTGATGATCATTGACATCATGATCAAGAAACACATCCGCCGCCTCCCGGTCCTGGAAGGCGGGAAGATCTTGGGGATCGTTTATTTCTCCCGGGTTTTTAACTCCTTGCTGGCGCGGCTGCGGGATTAACCGCGCGGGTTAATTAAATCTCACGCAAAGACGCAAAGGCGCAAAGCAAGACGCCAAATAGATGGAAATGGAAGTGCCTCTTGGGCACCAAAACTAATTTATAACCTTTGCCAAAAGTTTCTTCTTCATATTCCCTCTCCCCCCAGCGGGGGGAGAGGGTTAGGGTGAGGGGGGGGTAGGAAAAAACTTTTGGCAACAAGAATAAATTTTTTTTAGCCAAAAACCGAAAACCGAAAACGACAAAAAATGCCGGTCATCGACCATCAGGGGGTGTTGAAGGGCTTGCGGGTGAAAGACGCCATGCGCCGGCAGGTGATTCAACTGCCCCGGCAGGCGGCGCTGGAACAAGTCATCCGCCACACCATCAAGTATAAGGTGAATGCCCTCCTCGTGGTGGATGAGTCCCAGCAGGCCCTGGGGGTGGTGTCCAAAACCGACCTCATGGGGGCTTACTATGCCGGGCTGCCGCTCACCACCCCGGCCCAGGATGTCATGGTGGGACCGCCGCTGTTCTGCCGGGGGGACGACTCCCTGGAAGCGGCCCTGGACGTGATGCAGGCGAACCGGGTGCACCGTCTGTACGTGGTGGAAGAAGTTCCGGGGCCAGCCGGGGGCGTTCTGGCCTACCCGGATATCATGGGACTGCTCTACCGCTTCTGCCACAAGTGCGAACGGGCCCGGCACCGCCCGGGCGCGTCCGAGGCGGGCCCGGCGTTGCTGGACTCCCTGCAAGTCCGGGAAGTAATGACCTCCGGTATTCTGACTTATGCCCAGACCGATAACTTGTATACAGTGATGGAAGGATTGGCGTCCCACCGCCTGGGAGCCGTGTTGATCAGAGAGGAAGGCCAGGGGCCGGCGGGAGTCGTTTCCAAAACCGACCTGATCCTGGCTTATAAACATGGGGTGCCGGTGGCCGCGCCGGCTCAAACGGTGATGACCGCGCCGGTGCAGGCCTGCGATTACCAGGAATTATTGCTGGACGCCTTGAAGCAGATGATCTTTGCGGATATCCACCGTCTCTTCGTCTTTAAGGAACAGCCGGAAAACCTGGTGGGAGTCCTGTCGCTGTCCGACGTGGCCCGCTTCCGTTCCGGCACCTGCCGGGCCTGCGTCACCAGCAGGATCACGATGCGGTAAATTATGGCCGGTGATGGGGGGCAGGGAAGAAGATTATTTGGGTTGCTGCCGCACAGTTATCGCCTTTATTACTCATCGGGCTTTTTTCGTAGGGCGGGAAAGTGAAACGCATCCCGCCTTCCCAATTGGGAGAAATAACAAAAGGCGGGATGCGCTGCGCTTTCCCGCCCTACAGTGCTCTAAAAACCACTGGCCCCCTCAGATCACAACTCCTCACCCGTCAACACCTTCAGCGCCTGCACATATCTGGCCCTCGTGTTGGCGATGACCTCCGGGGGGAGCGGCGGCGGCGGGGGTTTTTTGTTCCAGCCCAGGGATTCCAGATAGTCCCTTAGGTACTGCTTGTCATAGCTCTTCTGGGGGCCGCCGGGCCGGTAGTCTTCTTTAGGCCAGAAGCGGGAGGAGTCCGGAGTCAGGACCTCGTCGATGAGGAGCAGTTCCCCGGCCGCCAGGCCGAATTCAAACTTGGTGTCCGCCAGGATGATGCCCCGGGGTTCGGCCCAGGCCTGGGCCCGGAGGTAGAGGGTCAGGCTGACCTCTCTGACCTTGACCGCCAAGTCCGTGCCCACCTTGGCCGCCATGGCCTCAAAGGAAATATTTTCGTCATGTTCCCCCAACTCCGCCTTGGTGGAGGGGGTGAAGAGGGGTTGGGGCAGGCGGGCGGATTCCTCCAGCCCCGGCGGCAGCATCAGGCCGCCGATGCCGCCGGTGGCCCGGTATTCCGCCCAGCCGGAGCCGGAGAGATAGCCCCGGACGATGCACTCCACGGGCAGGGGCCGGGTCTTTTTGACCAGCATGGTGCGCTCCCGGAGCATCTCCCGGTGGGGCCGGCAGGCCGGGGGGAAATCATCCACCTCGAGGGACAGGAGATGGTTGGGCACCACGTCCGCCAGATGCCGGAACCAAAAGGCCGAAAGCCGGGTGAGGATGCGGCCCTTGTCCGGAATGGGTTCGGCCATGACCACATCGAACGCGGAAATGCGGTCCGTGGCCACCAGGAGCAAACGGTCCCCCAGGTCGTAAATGTCCCGGACCTTGCCCTGGTGGCGGGGTCCCAGGCCGTCCAAGGCCGTGGTCAACACCGGGGCGCTCACCGGGGCCTCTTGGGGGTGGCTGCGGCCTGGGCCGGTTTAGGCTGCAATTTGACCAGATGGGGGCTGAGATGCTCCTGCTTTTTCAGACGTTGGGCTGCTTCCTGGGCCGCCTTTTTTTCCGGAAAGGGGCCCAGGCGCACCTGGTAAGCGGGCTTTCCCTTGATGCTGGTTTTGGCCAGATAGGCCTGGAATTTCTTGGCTTTCAGCCGCCGGGCCAGGGTCCGGGCCTGGTCCAGTTGGGGGAAAGTGGCGGCGATCAACAGGTATTTCTCCTCCTTGAGTTTGGGTTTCTCCGGCTGGGGGGCCGCCACCGACACGGGGGGGGCCGGAAGCCCGGGAGGCACCTGGCTGGGCTGTACGGCTGGGGGCGGTTCTCCCGGGGCCCCGGGCTCATCCGTTTCCTTCAGGGGAGGGCCGGCACTGGGGCTGGGACTGGGACCTGGAGTCGATGTGACGGTGGCTACGGTGGCCGGGGGTGGTTCCGGAGGCGGGGCTGAATGTCGCATCATCTGGACGCCAACGACCAGGAGGACAATTAATAACCCGCCCAGGCCCAGACCCCACCACAGACGCCGGGAGGACGAAGCCAGGCGGGGGGAAAGGCCGCCCAGGCCGGCATAAATCTTTTCCCCCAGGCGGTTGGCGACCTTCAAGAGCTTCCCCGGCAGGCCCGCGGCTCCAGACCCGGACCGCGGCCAGGCTGCTCCGGATCCTTGGACCTCCTCCGGGATCCAGGTCTCTTTGCCCTTTCCCGGCCCCAATTCCCGGAGCTGCCGGAGATGGGTGAGAAAGGCCCCGGCGTCGACAAAGCGGTCTTCAGGCTCCGGGGCCAAACATTGGAGGAGCAGATTCTGCAAGGGCAGGGGAATCTCCTCCAGGTCCACGGGCATGGTTTCCAGCCGGTAGGGGAAAGGCTCGTCAAAGGTCAGGGGGTAAGGCAGACTGCCCGCCAGCAAACGGTAGCCCAAAACCCCCAGGGAAAAGACATTGCCAGCCGGGGAGACCTCTTCACCGTGGAGGACTTCCGGGGGGGTGTAGGCCTTGAGCTCCAGGTGCATGGCCTTGTCCCCGTCCGTCGGGGGGCAGGCGAAATTGGCCACCCGCACTTCCTCCCCTTTAAGAAGGATATGCAAGGGGTTTAAGGACTGGTGCGCCAGTCCCTGTTGATGGGCAAAGGCCAGGGCTTGGCCTGCCTGCTCCAGCAGACGCAGGGTCTGGGGCAGAGGCAGACGCTGCTTCTGGGCCAGGTGGGCCATCAGGCTCTCGCCGTCAAAGGGCTCCTCCACCAGGTAGAGCCCGTCTTCCGCCTCTCCCAGGAAGGAAACCCCGAGAATGAAGGGATGGCGCAAGATAAAAGATGAGGCCGCTTCCCGGGCCAGGACCTTTTGACCCTCGGCCCAATCCGGATCAGAGCGCGGGTAGAGTTTCAAGGCTACTTCGGTATGTAAGAGGCGATCCGTGGCCAGCCACACCTCACCCCAGGGTTCTTCCCGGAGTTGGTGCAGCAACTCGAATCTCTGGCCGAGTTCCTCTAAGGTTTCAGGGTCGTCCTGCCTGGAGCTGGTCATCCAAAAGCCCGCCTTGGCTGGGGAAATCGGCCTGGGAACAGGCCGCTTTATCAAGAAACATAGCATAGAACTGCGGCACAAAAAAGCCCTTTTGCGGGGAGCCGACAAGCCTGGCCTGCTGCATCAAAGTTCATAACTTGGGTCCGGGATTTGCCTTAATCCCGCTCCCTGGCGGTATTAAATTGAAACGGGTTAACTATTTTGATAATTTTAGGTCAAATTTAAAGTTTCTTTAGGTCTACCGGATGTCCCTGGCTAATACCATTACCCTGGCCCGGCTGCCGCTGCTCCTCTTGCTGGTGGCCTTCCTCTTCGTGCCCTTCTGGCAGGTGCGCCTCTTGGGCTTGGGGCTGTTGATCATTCTCTACCTGATGGACTGGTTCGACGGTTATGTGGCCCGGCTCCGCAATGAGGTCACGGAGATGGGCGCGGTTCTGGATATAGCCCTGGACCGGGCCGTGGAAAATATCCTCTGGATCACCTTCATGTACCTGGACATGGTGCCCTTATGGGTGCCCATTGTCTTTCTGATCCGCTCTTTTATCGTGGACGGCATCAGGGGTGTGGCCCTGGCCCAGGGGAAATCGGGCTTCGGCATGATGCACTCCCCGGTGGGCAGGTTTCTGGTGGCTTCCCGATTTATGCGCGCCTTTTACGGTCTGGCCAAGGCCGTGGTTTTCTGCGTGCTCTACCTGACCCAGATCCTGGCTCTGGAAAATCCGAAAATATTGGTGACCTTGCAACCCCTGAACCAAGGTCTTATCTTCCTGGCTGTGGGCCTTTGCATCTTACGGGGGATACCCGTGGTTCTGGACGGCCGCATCTATTTTACCCCCGGCAAAAAGTAGGGGTGAGTTCCAGGCTGAGGGTCCCTGAACGCACTTGCCGGTCGCAGGAATTTATATGAGTCGCATCGCCGCCATTTTTGACGTGGATCAGACCCTTATTCAGGGGTGCACCGAGCGCCTTTTCTTCAGGCATCTGGTGCGGCGGGGCCTGCTCCCGGTGCCCCGGGCCTTGGGCTACCTGGGGCGGTTGGCCTGGAACCCCAGGGAGCGTTTCCGGGATAAGACTTACCTCCAGGGGCTGCCGGTGGCAGAAACCTTGCGTCTGGCCCGGCAATGCTACCAGGAAGATATTTCCCCTCTTCTGAGCAGCGTGGGGTTGGCCTGCGTCCGGGAACACCAGTCCCAGGGACATGGGATCGTCCTGCTCACCGGCTCACTGGCGTTTCTGCTGGCGCCCCTGAAGGAGGAATTGGGCGCGGATTGGCTCATTGCCACGGAGGTGCTCCGGAACGGGGGTCTGTTCACCGGGGAGATCACCGGCCTCCACCCCCGGGGGGAGAATAAGTTGCGCCTGCTCCTGGAGTTGTCCCGCTCCCATAATCTGGATCTTACCCGTTCCTTTGCATACGGCGATCATTCCCAGGATCTCCACCTCTTTCACCGCATCGGCTTCCCGGTGGCGGTCAATCCCTCCTGGCGCCTGAAGCGCCAGGCCCGGAGACACCAGTGGCCCATCCGCTCTTTTTGAAGGCAGGAGCGGAAAGCCCGCATCTGATTGACAAGAACAGGGTTTTCGAGTAGTTAGATAGCAAGGTGACCCATGAACGAAGCTCTGGTAAAGCAGTTAAAACAACGGGTGGAAGAGGAACTGCGCCAACGGGAAACGGCCATCCTGGAGTTTTGGTTCAAAGAGTTGAAAAACATCGACGCCAAGCGCCACAAGGAGCTGGCGGCCCTGCAAAGCGACCTGAAGGCCTTTATCAGCCGGATAGAAACCCGGCTGCGCCGTCTCAAAGAAGGTTTGAGCTGACATCCTATGTATGAAATAAAGATCATCACTTCGTTTTCCGCGGCCCATCGCCTGGAAAACTTCTATGGCAAATGCGAGGCCCTGCATGGGCATAACTGGAAGGTGGAAGTCTTCCTGGCGGGAAAAAAGCTGGACGAAGCCGGGCTGCTCCTGGATTTCGGCGCGGTTAAGGCCCGCACCCGGGAGTTGCTGGAGGAGATCGACCATAAGTACCTGAATGAACTTCCGGCCTTCAGTCATCAGAACCCATCTTCGGAAAACCTGGCCTCCTTCCTGTTTCAGCGCCTGGCTGCCATCTTGAACCGCGAGGGCGTGAAGGTCAGCCGGGTCAATGTCTGGGAATCCGATACTTCCTGCGCCTCATATTACCAGGACTGATCATCCCGGCAGGGGAGAGTGTGGATGCTGCTAAGTCCGGAAGAGAGGCCGGCTATGGCTCCAAAAGACAAGTCCAGGGGCTCTTGGGCCGGCCGGGCCTGGCAAATAATCCGGCCTAAACCAGGCCTGCCAGCACTGGTTGAAAGGGTGCCGGATTTTGCCTGACCGCACCATATCTCCCTGTTTGCCACTGGTGGCCGGGAACCTCACCCGCCGGCCTGGCCGGGAAATCTGGAACGGCCCCCGGAGGCAGCGGTTCCGGAAACTGGTGAGCCGCCGGCTTTTCCCCGGCTGCGCCCGGGGCTGCAGCCGGAGCTTTACCTGAAAACTGCTGTGATCAAAGATTATATCTCCGGGTTTGTGGCGGTTTTACGCCGGGAGCGGGTCTTCAACCTGCTGCTGGCCGTGTCCCTGTTGATCTTCTTGGGGGGGCTCGGCTTTTCCCTGTTGGAAACCCAGGGCGAGTCCTGGATGGCCCGCTTCGGCACCGGCATCTGGTGGGCTTTGGTCACCCTCACCACCGTGGGTTATGGAGACGTGGTGCCCCAATCCTTCGGGGGGCGCCTGGTGGGGGTGGGTCTGATGTTGGGTGGGGTGCTCAGCCTTTCTCTGCTCACCGCCACCGTGGCCTCGGTATTCGTGGAACGCAAGTTTCGCCGGGAGAGAGGTTTGGAACCAATTAAGACTATCAATCACATTTTGATCCTGGGCTGGCATTATGACGGGGAAGTTCTTCTGGACCAACTGCTCAAGCGCCTGCCCGCGCCGGTGCCGGTGGTGCTGGTCAATAAGCTCCCCCCGGAACAGTTGGAAAGACTGAAAGACAGATTTCACCCTTACGAGGTGCTTTATCTCTGGGGAGATCCCTGCCGGGAGGATATTCTCGAAAAGGCCAACGTGCGCATGGCCCACAAGGCCATCATCCTGGCGGACCGGCAAAAAGGAGAGACCGCGGCCCAGGTGGATCAGCGCACCCTGCTCACCTCCCTGACCCTCAAGTCCCTGAACGGCAATATCCGCATCCTGGCGGAACTGCTGCAGCCGGAAAACCGGCCGCACCTGGAACGGGCCGGGGTGGATGAGGTTTTGGTCCGGGGGCAATACGACAGCTTATTGTTGGCCGGGGCCCTGGCCTCTCCGGGACTTTATCATATCCTGGCCACTTTGCTCACCGCGGAAGGGCAGAATCTGTGGCCGGTGGCGGTGCCCCCCCGTTTCCATGGGCGTCCCTTGGGAGAAATGGCCGCGTTTTTAAAAGAACGCTACCAGGCGCTTCCGGTTGCCGTCTACACCGAAGGTAAGGCCCTGGCCCTGGATGATTTGCTGTCCGGGGAACCTTCGGGCATTGACGAATTTATCCGCCGCAAATTTACCGAGACCGGCATGACCCACCTTTTTGGCCGCACCAAAGTGGACTGCCAGGTCAACCCCCCGGACACCTTTATTTTGGGGCCCCACCAAACCCTGGTGGTCATCGCCCTGCGGCGGCCGGTACTATGATCCCCCGGTGCAACTTATTTAAAAAAATCTTCCTCTTCCAGGACCTGGACGAGGAAGAAATCCAGCAAGTGATGAATCACACGCATCCCCGTAATTTCCCTGCGGGGGCCGCCATCCTGAAGGAAGGGGAAACCGGGGACAGCCTGTTCATCATGTGCCAGGGAGAGGTGGAAATCACCAAGGTCCTGACCCTGGTCCTGGAGGAAGACACCCCCAAAGAAAAGGTGATGATCCGCCTCAAGGCCGAGGACGGGGTCTGCTTCGGGGAGATGGCCCTGCTGGAAAACGAGGCCCGTTCGGCCACCGTCACCGCTCTTTCCGATTGCAGCCTCATGGAACTCCACCGCCAGGAGTTCCTGGCCCTGATCCGGGAAAAACCGGAGATGGGCATGAAGATTCTGCTAAACTTGGCCCAACTGCTTTCCCGGCACCTGCGCAAAAGCAATCAGGACGTGATCAAACTCACCACCGCCCTGGCCATCGCCCTGGGGGGGTGAATGGGAGGGGCCAGGGGCCAGGGAGCAGGGGCCAGTTTTTCTTGGGTTTTTTACCTGACCCCTGGCCCCTGACCCCCATAAGCGCTAACTTAGTGCTTGATATATTTATTTAACCCATTATAATCGTCACCCAAGGAGGTGACGATGAAAAAGTTGATTTTTCCAGAAGAGGCGGAGGATTGGCAATTTCTTCTCACCT